>JAWLEO010000017.1:0-76845 GCA_041686075.1 Bacteroidales bacterium
TATAGTCAGCTCTTTTCTCATCCACATTACCGAATGATATCCTCGGATGATCTTTCATGGTAATGTCTACAATGGGCTCCAGATAACAGGTGCCTATGCAACCCACCTCCACAATACTGGCTTTCAGTTTATATTTATCAAGACATTCCTGTATGGCCTGCTTGGTTTTTACAGCTCCGGCTGCAATACCGCATGATGCCATGCCTATAAAAATGACAGGCTGATTAGGATGCCTCAGCAATTGCCATTCTTTGAGACTCTTTTCTCTTATGGTTTTCAAATCATTCATATAGACCAAGTATATCATTCAGTTTAATGACATTCACTTTGCTGTAAATATCATCATCAATCTTAACGACTGGAGCAAGTGCACAGCAACCAAGGCAGGCCACTCTGTTAAGGTCAAACTTACCATCGGGAGTACACTCGCCCGGGCTTACACCAAGGTCCCTCTCAATAGTATTTAGCAGTGTCTCTCCCCCGCTTACATGGCATGCTGTACCCAGACATACGCTGATAGAATGTCTGCCCGGAGGTGTAAATCTAAACTGTGAATAAAAGGATGCAACGCCATATACCTGGCTTTCAGTTATTTTAAGGTATTGAGCTATTTCCTCAACCTTTTCGGGAGAGATATAACCATCTTCATCCTGGGCGTGCTGCAGAAGAGGTATGAGACTGCTTTCCTCTGTATTGTATTTATCCAGGATTTCCAGAAATGATGATTTCTTTTGTTCCATATATTATATTTTTTCAATGAGTTCCGGTTCTCAGGAATACGCAATCAGTAAGATCAGCATCGCCCCAGGCACAATCCTCGGCAAAAGTTTCACATGTAGGTGCACCACAGATTCCACAATTCTTATTCGGAAGTTTGGTCAGTATCCGTTCCTTTTGCTTCATTTTCTTGATGCAAGTGTTTATATCGCTCTCCATCAATCTTGTCTTTCTGGCTACCACCTTTTCATCAAGCTTATGATAGTTGTTTTCTATCTTCTTATTGATCTCACTACTATCAAGCTCAGGAGGATTACCAAATCTTTTCTCCAGCATAATAGCGGTATGACGCGATATATAGGGGTTTTCAACGCAGTATGTGCCACCTATGCATCCCTGGGGACATATAAAGGCTTCAATATAATCCACGTTCTTCAACCTGGAATCCTCTATATCATCAAGTATCATCTTAACATTATCAATACCAGCAACAGAAATAGTATTATCAGGGTCCAGGTATCGCAGGATAAATCCCAGTTGTCCCCAGCTTTTCCCATAATAGAAAAATTCATTATTGGCCTCTTCAGTCTTTTCATTCTTCAACTCCATAATAATTGGCAGGATACGGTTATAGATGTCACTGATAGCAATAGCCCCGTCAATCCATGATTTTTCCTTTTCAGCTGGTTGCTTAATTGAGACTACCATTGCAGGACATGGGCTGATGAATATTACTCCTATCTTGTCCAAAGGCAGTCCAAGCTTCCGGGAATATAATAACTTAGCTTCCTTTGCAGCAAGTTCCCTTGAGACATCAAATGGAGAGACCAGGTCAACAAGGTTTGGGTAACTTACCTGGATCAGGCGTATAACTGCGGGACAGAAATTACTGATTATAGGTTTTTTAAGCTTTTCTGATTTCAGACTTTCTGAAACAACATAACTCAATTCATGTGCATGCTTAGATATCTCGTGAACAGCATCAAAACCAAGGCTTAGCAGAGCCTTATGGATTATACCTGGATGTATGTTTGCACCGAATTGTGTATAGAGGGTATGGGATGGGACAACTATTTTATATTCGAATTTATCAAAGTCAGCTATCTCATCAATTACCGGCAGGAAAACATTTTCAGGACATGAATTGATACATGATCCACAATCAACACACAGATCGTCGTAAAATATTATTCTCTCATTGCGGTAACGAAGTGCCTTTGTAGGGCATGCCCTAAGGCAGTTAAGTGTTCCTTTACACCGCTCCTGTATTATTACATGTGAATGATAGTATTTCATTTTATATGAAAGATAATTTCAATACGTGTTCCGACGTCGACAACGCTGTTTATTTCAAGTTCATCAGCATTCTTTTTAATATTTGGAAGCCCCATTCCTGCCCCGAATCCAAGGGCTCTCTGTTCTTCTGTTGCGGTGGAATAACCTTCCTGCATAGCAAGACCTATATCTTTTATCCCTTTCCCTTCGTCGCAGAAGATTATATATATCTCCTTGTCGCTTGCTGTAAGTGTTACATCGGCTTTTCTGGCATGCATAACAACGTTCATCTCTGCCTCGTAAGTCGATATCGCCGCCCTTCTGATTATTCCCGGATCATAACCTAATGACTTAAGAAGAGCTTTAACCTGCGTGGATACCATGCCGGCATTAGCAAAATCATTACCATCAATAAAAAAGGTGTGTGTGGCAATATTTTCAGCTTTACTGCCCTCCTCAGCTTCTATAACCTCTTTACTTACTTCAATTTCCAATGTTGCAAGCTTAACGCAAGCCTCATACATATCACTTTTAGTGGATAGTACGAACATGCCCTTTTCCCTTGCAAATTTAAGGGTTTCTTCCTCCGGATTTTTGTTCCTGATGAAGGTTACACCCCTGAACTCAGCCATGTAGGCTGAAATAACTGCCTGAACGGTGTTCAGGCCTGTAAGAAGCATAGACCCCGCCTTGCCATATGCAAGGACATCACTCATCAGATCAGAGGCATATATACCTGTAATATACTCATTATCAGAGGAATTCTCAACCCAGACCTTAGCCTTTAGGATATTCTGAATCCTACTGACATCAACAATATAATCTGTTGAGTCACGCATTGATTGCAATATCTTCTATTTAATTCCTACCTGGTAGAGCTTACCACTTAGTGTAAAAGTAGAGTCATTGGTATTTAATATCACCACATTATAGCGGTTTGCAAGCTCGATTGTTTCTTCAGGGACCTTGGTGCCCTGTGATACTATCACTGCCGAGATATCTATCAGGTTGGCAGCTGCAACTATATTTTTGTGTGTCTGTATGGTAACCCAGAGGTTTCCTGCCTGTGCATTACTCATTACATCGGAAAGCATATCTGAAATATATACTCCTGTAACTTCTTTATCTTCAAAATTGGTTAACACATTTAAGGATAAATTCTCAACAACATCTTTCAGTTTCATAGGTATTATGTTTTTTATATGGGTTTTGAAACATTCACTTTGTTGACGGAGCAGCAAGAGATAGCAAAAATTCATCCATGATAAAGCCTCCCGTGCACGAATCCAGGTCATCTATCATTTCAAATGACACTATCTTAATTGAAGATTTTGCAGACCTTCTTTTAGCATTAAAGTAATCCTCCAATATTCTTAATTTTTCTTTGCTTAATTGCGGCTTATCCTTATATGGTTTGAATCCGAATGCCACATATACCCAGACCGAGTGACCAGGTTCCCTCTTCAGCAATCTGAAAACTTTACAATCCTTATTACAACCCGTACACAGCATTAAGCTTGACATTTCATCATAAGAGACCAGGGTATTGCATAATTTACATCTAAGGTCAAATCTTACCGATTGCGAGCTGGCCATTACATTCCAGAAATGCTCACCATCTCTGTATTCTTCGAGAGGAGGATGCTCTTCCCTGGAAAAATATGTTGTTACAAGATTACATTTATGACAGGTCTCGGTAACTATAAATCCTGGTTGGGCATTGACCATTTCCCATTGGTGGGTACATTCGGAGGTGTTCATATTTCTAGCACAGTTTTATTGTAAGTGATATAGTTCCGCCAGATTAATTATGCCGGGAATTGAACCTTAACACCAGGATTCAAGAACCGGCCAATGAGAGCCAAGCAATTGATAGTACAAGTAAATATATGAAATATGAAACCACGTGTCAAGAAAAAGTTCGATTGGAATGCATAAGCAATTAGGCAGTCCTGCTTTGAGTAATACAAAAAAAGAATTAATTTTGCACACGCTAAGGGGTTCAGTAGCTCAGCTGGATAGAGCAACGGCCTTCTAAGCCGTAGGTCGCAGGTTCGAATCCTGCCTGAATCACAAAGAAAAAGCCCTGACAGCCGTAAGGCTGGAAGGGTTTTTGTTTTTCCAGCCCGTTAAAAGCTTGCTTTTGTAAGGGCTGGAAAAACAAAAAACTTCAATGCGTTAGCATTGTAAGGGCTTTTTCTTTGTTGTATCCTCCCCTAACGGATCAATACGAGCGAAGCCCGAAAGGGCTGAGTGAGTATTAATCCTGCTTACCATAACCAACCCACCCTTTTGGGAAAATAAAGCCCTTAGCAATGCGGTAGCATTGCAGGGCTTTTTCTTTGTTGTATCCTCCCCTAACGGATCAATACGAGCGAAGCCCGAAAGGGCTGAGTGAGTATTAATCCTATAGCCCGTCAGAAGCTTGCTTCTGTAAGGGTTGGGAAAAGGATCAAAGTGGGATGATTCTTACACCAATACAAAGGATCTTTTAACTTATATCGACCTTCCTGTATTAATAAAGTATCAGCCTGTTAAATTGCTAAATATACATCGAGGACCACAGTTCGGCTACCTGGTCAGTGCCCTCCAGGAAGATATTTCAGGTGATGAAAAAATCGATATAAAAGACTGGTATAACAATGCGGAGATAGGTTTGGCTGTCGGTGCAGAAGCAAACCTGCCCTTTACCCGTTCACCAATAACTGCTTTTTTTCAGTAGGTTCAGGATAGTCAGTTCCAGTAGCATAGTATTTTTTGCTCATATATATCATAGAGTCTCCCGATACAGATTTTTTTCTTAGATTTGAAAAAATAGCATCACACACTTAAGCAGGAGGATCAAATATGAAAGAAAAGAATTCAATCAAAAGAAGGAGATTTTTACAATTATCATCCACAGCCTTCCTGGCAGGAGCAGCAGGTAAGCTTATTGGCAGTTCGCCTGAGCCCGGGAGTCAGTCCCAGGTTGAGGATGCTGCAGCGAAGGTAGGTAAACTGCCCCGGCGGAAACTCGGATACAGCCAGCGTGACATATCAGTGATAATAGGCGCCGGCGACCTTGAACCGCTTTCCACAGAAGCAGGCATCCTTTGCGGAATGAATTACTGGCATAAGGCCAACCGATGGATACGCGGAGGCACGCCTGAAACGATACTCAAAAACAGGGAAGCACATATTTGCCAGGTCACTGTAGACAGGGTTGGCGGTGATCATTTCCAGGGCCATTTAGATGAAGAAGAACATTACAGGTTTGTAAAGGAAGTATTGAAAGAGACAGGCCTGGGCTATTTTGATGATATGCAATTGCATTATGGCTATCACAATGTCGCGGAACTCAAGAACGACAGGAGTTTTGTCAGGGCTTTTGACAGGCTTAAAAAAGAGGGGCTTGTAAAACATCTCTGCCTCTCCCAGCACAGCTATGACGGCAGTCCCAGGGTAAAGGATGGTGAAAGTGCAGCGGAGATACTGACCGCCGTTGTTGAAGACGGGCTGTATGAACATGCCCAGTTCATGTATTCATACGGTGGTGATTCCGAGATGGATGAATTTATTGAGTTTGCAAAAAGTAAGAATTTTGGAACAATTGCTATGAAAACTGCCAGGGGCATAGGCCGGATGAAGGAGGACAGGTCATTTATGAATAGCCTGCCCGAAGGGGTAGCACCACATAACGCCCTGACCCGCTGGCTGACCACCGAGACAAATCTAGATGCCGTTGTTATGCGTGTAAGGAACCTGGATGAATTTACTGAATCATATTCAGGCGCAGGAAAGAAGCTACGCACCTCTGATGCCCTGGCTATTTCATTGATGACAGCAGAGGCTAACAGGACAACCTGCCGCCTTTGCGGTAAGTGCCAGTCACAATGCCAGCAGGGTATACCTATAACAGATATCCTCCGCTTTGAGCGATATGGCATGGATGACCACGACTGGGAAAAAGCCAGCAGCCTGTATGCCAGCTTACCGACAAAGGGAGATTCGTGCAACAGTTGCAGAAACTGCGTACAGGCATGCCCGCTGAGCCTGCAGATACCCGAGAAGCTGGCCAAGGCACATATGCTGCTTACGTAATTGCAGGGAGCCCGCCTTCGTCCTACGGACTACGGCGGACAGAGCAGGGAGAGAGGACTAAGTGGCTTAGAGGTGAAGGGGTTTGAATGTTTGAGTGTTTGAATGTTTGATAATTAGATGAATCAGGAGAAGTGAACTGAATCTTTTTCAGTTGAATAGCGTAAAACAGTTTAAAATGTAAACCTGATCGTGAATAAAATATTATTGACTATGATAATATATTGATTTAACTCATTAGTAATTAACCAATAAGAATAATAAAATGAAAAAGATTTTTAAGGTTTCGATTTTATGCTTGTTTATTACCTCCCTCTTTGTTTCTGTGGGTTGTGAAAAGACAAAAGATTATGAAGATCTACTGCTGGCTCATATCTGGTATTGGGATGGAATGACCACTACATCCACAAATGAAGATATTCTTAACATTGTTGCTTTTACTAACGCACTCTTTGCCAGTGCAACCCTTCAGTTTCATGCAGATGGCACCTACACCTTAACACTGGATGATGAAGAAGATAGTGATGTGTGGGAGTTATACAATGATAATGAAATGCTGAAGATGGGTGATGACGAAATGACCCTCGTTAAACTTACCGAAGAGGAGTTGGTGCTGGATGGCGAAGCATTCAGCAGCCAGTATGGCACCTACGATTTCACTATGTCCTGGAAGAAATAAAATATGTGGCAGGTAGCCCGCCTTTGCATGATGCTTCAGACTTCGCCCTACGGGCTTAGTCTGACAACAATCGGCGAATAAAGCAGGTAGTATTGATTGCAGCTATTGATGTTCATTATAAGGACGACGGATCAGCAAGAGCCGGAGCTGTTGTTTTTAATGACTTTTCTGATTCAGAAGCATCCAGGACATACATCAAGAATATTTTAAGAGTAGAAGATTATGTACCGGGTCAATTCTACAGGCGCGAACTACCCTGTATCTTGGCAATACTGGATATAATAGAAGAAGATATCGATACGCTGATCATCGACGGTTATGTTGACCTTGGCCCTAAAGCCGGCCTGGGTAGATACCTATGGAAAGCCTTGAATGGTAAGATAAAGATTATCGGTGTGGCTAAAAAGACTTTCCATGGATCTGATGCAATAAAAGTGTTCCGTGGGGCTAGCAGGCAGCCACTTTATATCACTGCTGCCGGTATGGAACGAACTACAGCAGCGGGTCTGATTGCCGGCATGCATGGCAAGTACAGGCTTCCGTCATTAATCAGGCAAGCAGATGCCCTGAGCCGATATGGGAAAGATGCTTAACAATAATGACTTATGCGAGGTAACAGGGAGAAGGGGATCCTTTGGTATCTATATCTTACTCGGTGCGCTTGATAATCTCGGCTGTCCGGTGGCCGTAAGGCAATGAGCCACCTTCGTCTTCCTTGAGTTTCTTCCAGGCCCGGTCAATGATTATCTCATCCACATCATCTTTGTCACATTCCACCTGCAACACGTACTCCTCACCGGCATAGGTGGCTATATTAAGTTTTACTATTGCTTTTCCCATTATCCTAGATTCTTTCTTTGTTTTAGTCAAACTATTTCCAGACTTATTAGTACCCTGGCAGTTTACTTCAACGTCGCTGACTATTTACCTCATCCTCTTTCATTTATTGCCAGAAGCTTCAAGGATTGTTGTCCATTACAATCTATTAAGTTTACTAATTTATCAAATTTATTTTAATTGCACCTCACATCCAAACAGCTTAATATAATTGACACGGAAAATCCTATATTCCGAGGATTATCCTAAATCCAAGACGGAAACTTGAAACATGAAACATGGAACTTTAAACTCCCCTTCACCCTTTCTCCTATTCCGGGTTTCTATTGAGATCTGGATTTTTATCACACCTCAATATCCGGTTCCTTATCCTTAAATATAAGGTACCAGATGCCATTTTCAATAAGTGCCTCCTTCCCTATCACAAAGAAGAGTTCTTTAAAATATGCCAGCCTCTCATCATCTTTCATCTGTGAAATGTTTAGCTCATTTATCTTTGTCGCCGCCCTTTTATATATTACCTGCATTATCTCATACTGGTTGAGTAACTGCTCGTATGCCTTGGTCTTGATATAAGCCCTGATCAAAGCGAATATTCCCAGCATTATGGGTGCTATCACCAGCATGACATTGAGCATAAAGAAATCAGCAATGAAGAAATTCCCGAGAAAGAATATTGAAAGAAAGAGTAAAATCGAAAGAACGAGAAAGAAATTCGAAACCATGTGGTAATATCCTATTTTCGCCCTCATTATTTTTACAGAGGCATCAAAGTATTTAAGCTGATCGTTAATCCAATTATTCGTCAGATCATCAATTATTTCATCATTAATGGTTTTATTGCTGAAGCTAATTCCATGAAGAGCCGAGAGTATATGCTTCACCCAGGTAAATCCTTTGCTGTGGATACGTAATATATATTTGGAAACACTTTCACTTATACCTGCAATATTCCAGAAAAATTGCATCCTTAATCCTTCGGCCAGGGTCCGGCTGTATAAATTCTTTTTATGGTCATTCTTAAATCTTGAATATATGAACAGGGCGACGGTGGAAATAAGAACAAACATTGAAATAGCCAGTATCAGCTTGTCAGTCCGTATATTGGAATATATTTCAAGGGTAAAGACAAACAATAAGCTCAGGGTAAACATCCAGCCTGTGATTTGAAGATCCCTTTTTCTTGTTTTGACTGCCATCTGGTCAAGGATAGAATACCAGTTGATTATAAGATTTTCCGAGTCATTTAGTTTACCCGGGTTATCAAAGAGGTATGATTTTGATTTATTTATGCCCTCACGATTTAGTCTGATGGAATAACGGTTTATTTCCTCAATCTTGTCCAGCGCTTCTTTCAGAGTAATATCTCTTAGCACATTATCAAGGGACAAATGTTTTCCCCTGGCAGGATACTTAAAAATATCACCGGGCGATTGCTTCCTTTCGCCGGGTAAAATAAATACTGTGCCGTCATATTCAAAAGTGCTTTCGGCAACTGTATCATCATCACCCCTTATTTTATATTTCACTATGTCCGCCGTGCCACCTTTTTTGCCAATCTTGCCATCCCAAAGGGCAATGAGTATCAGAGAACTATCTGCTACCAGCTTGCCTGTTCTGAGGTATTTTTCAGGCCGGCTAATGTCTTCCTTTTCCTCTTCATTTACTATAAAACTCCTTTTTGCGTGCTTCAAGAGCTCATCGAATTCACGGTCGGAATATTCATCAAAGTCCTCCTTGTATTCCTCTGCAGGAAATGGCATAGGCACAATGAGTTCGAATCGTTCACGATATTTATCACTTTCCTTTTTCATCCTCAGAAAGATCTCCGCAACAAACCTGTCGGCTCCTTCAGCTATAGATGAAAAAAGATGAATGGGAGAATTGGGATATTTTTCGGCCAGATCACAGAAGAACTTTTCAATCTGGAATCTGTGCTTCTCAGTTTCTATAAAATCAATATGGCCTATGGCACCAACGGTGATGGGAATTCGTTTAGAGAATGATCCGGGAGTAATATCTTCCATAATTATACCTTATCCAATAAAATTAAGAAAAATATTTTAGCATACGGTCACTGCACCATAGATGAATCGCATATAATGGCCGCACTCTATATCATTATAAGCAAAGCTACCTTGATAGACTACTTCCAGCTTTCAGACACTATGTTTGAAACACCGGAGCAATTCGATACATTTAAAGAAATTATGAAGGAGAATTTTATAGAGGTGGATTTCAGGTAGTTATGAGTTAATCCAACCATTTTTTAAATGATATTCTCTATCCAACTAACTGCTTTTAACAAAGGTTGAGAATGTCGAACCGAGACTCGGTTCGCGTTTCGCGTTTGTCCATCCTTAGCCTTACCGTGTCCGCCGAAGCCTGGCACGAGTCTGGAGACTCGCGCCAGCGGAGATCACATCCCCCTGACTCACTATGTTCGTCTTCCCCCTTCAAAGGGGGATCTATTCGTGCAGGCCGCATTCTTTGTTGGAGCCGGATTCCCACCACCAGCGACCGGCACGGAAGTCTTCGCCGGGTTTAATGGCACGTGTGCAAGGCTCACAGCCAATGCTCACATAGCCTCTGTCATGCAATATATTGTAAGGAACATTATGTTTTTTGATATAATCTTCGACCTCGCTTAATTCCCAGTGGAGCAAGGGATTATATTTGTATATACCCCTGGCATCGTCTATTTCGATCATCTTAAGCTCATCACGGCTTGATGATTGATGGGCGCGTATGCCCGTCACCCAGCACTTCATACCTTTAAGGGCCCTGTTAAGGGGCTCGACCTTTCGTATATGGCAGCACTCAATCCTGTTTTCAATGGATTCATAAAAACTGTATGGGCCTTTCTCCGATAACATTTTTTCGACAGAGGCTGTATCGGGGAAATAAGTTTTTATATTCCTGCCATATTTTTCAATGGTCTTGCTGAATACTTTATATGTTTCTTTAAATAGCCTGCCGGTGTCGATTGTTATCACTTCTATATTAATATCATTTGAAAATATGATATCGGTAATAACCTGGTCTTCCATCCCGAAGCTTGTGGTAAAAACAATCTGACCGGGATATAGCTCAGCCAGCCGACCTAATCCGTCTAAAGGGCTTTTATCCTGGACAAGAGACAGTAATTCTTCTGCTCTGTTGTTCATCATAGGGGCTCTCTTAATATAATCCTGCGTATCGACTTTTTTGACCTACGTGTTCCTCTGCGTATAATAACCATCATTCGTCCCCACCTGACGCGTTCCCATATTCTTTCATGGAAGAAATATAACAACATTTTTATAAATGCTTCTGCAAATGCGATCCCGGTTGCTTTCTGGACTGCATACGGGTCTTTGTGAAAAAACAGATATGCCAGTCCAAAGGTGGTTGCAGAAGCTACCAAACGCCATGTAATAGCCTTAAAAATACTTTTGATAGGACGGTCACGTGTCATCCTTTGTTTCCTGACAACAGGCGGGGCAGGCACGCTTCTGGGAGGTTTTTTCCCGGTCTTAACAGCAGTTTTACCCTCTACTTTTTCCCTAAATTCCAAAGGTTTTTCTATTTCTTTAGTAATCACTTCCATAGCGGAATTGATTTAGAATAATACTAAATACAAATGAAAAGAATATGTTATAAAGCAGCAATAGGTTTTAAATGGTATTTGAATAACTATAAATACTTATCCCGGGGAATATTTTTAATCAGTCGTTATTTTCAGAGAATGAGACCCTAATTAGTTTTCAGTCACTGGTTCCTTAGTATTCATTCTCAGCCATGTATAACCTGTAAGACCTGAAATAAGCGATCCCATAATGATACCCATTTTGGCTGAATTCAGAATTTCCGGATTTGCATAAAAAGCCAGGTTAGCAATGAATATCGACATGGTAAATCCAACCCCTCCGAGAGAGGCTACTCCCACAAGGTTTTTAAATTGTATACCGCCCGGGATTGCGGCTATTCGTAACCAGGTACCGATGTAAGAAAACAAAGTAATGCCAATTGTCTTTCCTGCAAAGAGGCTGACCATAATGATCAGGGCCAGTCTAAAATCAATGCCCGTGCCGGTTTTAAGTTTAACACCTGCGTTGGCCAGTGCGAAGAGGGGCAAGACAAGTAAGTTAACCCAGTTATGGAGGCCGTGCTCAAGTTGCTGCAGGGGAGAATTAACCTTATTGGTATGATTTTTCAGCTCATCAATGCCTTTAAGCTGTGTGTGTGAGAGAACAGGTTTTTTATCCTCCTCCTCTGAGACCCTGAAATTGTTAATTATACCGGTAATTTTCTGTACATAGGTTTTTACATCCATCTTTCTATTCAGGGGGATTGTAAAGGCAAGCAATACACCTGCCACTGTTGGGTGGATCCCCGACTTAAGGAAGAAATACCAGACAACAAGGCTCAGAGGGAAATAAATATATTTGGAATAGATATTCCTGACAGACAAGACCATCATTAAAGCAAGAATGATAAAGGCGCCCAGTAACATAATCCATTTTATACTTTCACTGTAGAAGGCAGCTATCACTATCACCGCACCTATGTCATCTGCCACGGCAAAGGTAGCAAGGAAGACCTTCAAGGCTACGGGTACCCTCCTCCCCAGAAGCTGTAAGATGGCAAGTGAAAAAGCAATATCAGTGGCGGCGGGTATACCCCATCCCCTGACAGTTACAGGATCATGGTTAAAAATGAGATAAATACTGACCGGGAGAAGCATACCTCCCAGTGCTGCAAAAACGGGGAATGATGCTTTCTTAGCGGTATTAAGATGACCTATCAACATTTCTCTCTTTATCTCAAGGCCTATCATAAAGAAGAAAATAGCCATCAGTCCGTCATTGATCCACAAGAGAACAGGTTCTTCCAGTTTAAAATAGTCTGATTCTATTCCGATCTGATAATTAAATACTGCATCATATATGTAAGCCAGAGGCGAGTTTGCCCATATAAGTGCCAGGACAGTAGCCGCCATTAGCAATACTCCACCATATATTTCGGGCTTTATAAGTCTACGTCTCGGGCTTGAAGAACGAACGTTTTGCTTAACCATAATATTTATCGATAAAAAATATCCGGCAATTATAATTAATTAAAACTTGAAAAACAATACATACTTCCACATCCCGGTCCTCACCGAATGGTTATTCTCTTGAAATGTTGTTATGGCGATCTCTGCCCTCGTATGGCTTCAGCTGTCCGAATCCATGATAATGCATGGAAAATTTTACTTCCCTACGGCATGATATTATAGGTAAAAAACAGAAGAAGAAATAACAAGCAGTATTTTCGCATATTTTGTTTTAATTATTTTACAACGGAAATCCTATATATATTTATACTAACAGGATCCACTTCCAGTGTCTTCATATGCGATAATCTGATGGGACCGGTAATTGTTACACTTTCCGGCCTTCCGGGTTCGTTATATGCCATATCATCAGGTGCTTTAATCGACCAGTACTCAGCCACAAAACCTGCTTCAGCATTTTCGACATCGATATTGAGGGTAATCTCATTCCATGTAGGGTTAACAACTGAAATGGTCAGGGTATCTGCCGATTCATCCAAAGCGGCAGCGATATCCAGGGGTCGTGTTTCACCACTTATCTTTACCGGGGTAGTCCCATAGGTTGAGCGATATAATTTAAGCACCTTGCCTGTTGAGGCCATAACTGAATGAGTTGTATTAGTCTTAATGCATCCAATAACATTGACAGTCTGGGCATAGTTTGCCATATAAATTATATCTGACTGTCTGTAAAACTCGTTCATACCGGCAGCAATGCCGAGAGCATCCCTCATAAAGTACCTTGTGCCGAGCTCCCCGTATATATGGGGACCATACCAGTAATTATACTCATCAAGGCATATTTTTATATCCTTTTCAGCCAATCCCGGTATTTCTTCCCTGTATTTACGGTGAGCATCAGCCTTCGCTTTTATTGCTCGGGGTATCTGCAGGATGTGTGTCATCAAGCCACCACCATGCCAGTCCTGGCGATAAAAATGTTCACTAATAAGATCCATATTATCAGCACAGTTAGAGAGTATTATTTCGTCCCACTCTCCCACATTGCCAACTGCCACGATAACAATATCAGGATCAACTGATTTCATTGCCTCGGCAAAATCATTATGTTTCTGTACAAAAGCTTCGGTTGGCATATGTCCCAGTTGCCAGCTGCCATACATTTCATTTCCCACTGACCAGAATTTGACATTCCATGGTTCAGGCTCACCGTTAGCAGTTCGTAATCTGCCCATAGGCGTATTCTGGTGGCCATTACAATACTCGACCTGCTGACGAGCTTCTTCCGCAGTTCCGAGTCCTGCATTTACAGCGATATAAGGCTCTGTATCCAGTATGCGGCAAAAGTTGATAAATTCATGCATCCCAACATCATTATGCTCAATGCCGGTCCATGCAGGATTTTTCCGCGGTGGCCTTTTATCCCTCGGCCCAATACCGTCCTTCCAATCATAGCCACTCACAAAGTTACCACCTGGCCACCTGTAGACTGGTGAGTTAAGTTCTTTCAAGAGGTCCAGTACGTCTTTTCTGAAACCATCCACATTATCAGCGGGCATAAGGCTGAGAGTCCCTACGTAGAGCTTACCGGTGCCTGTACCGCCAATTTCAATCGAGGCATTATGGCTAAAAACACCAGAGGTAAAATTCAAGGGATATTCGTTATAACCAGGATCAAACGAATCCAGGGTAAGGGTTTCAGTGTAATCGCCCGATGAAAGTGTAACTCTTACTTCTTCAATTCCCCTGTCAGCCTTGAGTATTATTCTCCCGGTATACTGCATACCATTTTTTAATCCAAGCTCATTCTGCACAAGAGAAACATCACCTCCCGGCATAATATTCAGAACAGGGGTAATTTCACCAACATATGAATTTATGTCTGTTATTTCAAAGAAATCATTTTCCCCATGGATTTCCCATTCCGATTCTTCAGCGCCCGGTTCATAAAAGAACTTCCTGTCTTTGATCATCTCCGCCCATATACCTCCATAGATGCAGCGGCCCAGGTGCTCGATAAACTGTCCGTAGATATATTTCGATATAGGCGCACCTGTTTCTCCTGCATTTATAGTTATTGCTGTATTAAATTTTTCCTCTTTCAATAATTCGAATCTCATATCATCAAACCATACTCTTCCGCTTGCTCTTCCATCGAGACTGAAGACGCAGGATACAATCGCAGCATCGTTCTCACCCGTTTCAAAAATATATTCTACTTTCTGCCAGTCATGTGTTCCCGTTAAACCTGTTGGTTCCACAGGCATGCCGTCGATTCTGATACCCGCACCCTTTTTTCCCACAGGAACAAGGTTTTCGGTTTTTATCCACCCGGTAAAGGCATATTTTGACCATGGTTTCAGGTTAACTTTATTATACCACCTGCCATATGAGGGTGTATTACTGTAAATTGTAAGGCTTTTATTTCCATGTTTTGCGTCGAAGTCATAGAAGTGAATAGCGCCATCCCTTCGGCTTTCCGGTGGAACCTTCCAGAAAAATATTTCCGACGACATTACATCTTCGGCCGAACCATTTCTCAATTCGCCCCATTTGGATCCTGTCCAGGGCTGATTTTCATAGCTGTCGCATGAAGCCATGAATAGAACTGCAAGAATAAAAAATAATAATTTTTTCATAGTTATTATAGTTTTATAATGTTTGTTTATTTTGGCAACACGGCTGTTCTCCATGCCCATCTTTCCCATTCATCTTTTAGCTTCTCCACCAGATCGGGATATTCATCCGACAGGTCATTCAACTCGGTCCTGTCCTTTTCCATATCATATAATTCCCATTCGCCATTCGATAAAGCAACGAGTTTCCATTTCCCTTTTCTTATATACCTGTTCCATTCATGTTCGAAATAATATGTATCCCTGCCGGTATTGGAATTATTTTGTGCAACATCAACAAGGCTTATGCCTTCCGTTGGTATTATGGCATTACCGTGATAAAGCAGGGGGTATTCAGCTCCTGCTATATCCAAAACGGTGGCCATTATATCTATTATTCCTGAGACCTGTCTCCTCAGGCTGTTAGTGTCAGTTAATACTTCAGGCCAGTGCATTATAAAGGGTGATGCCACACCTCCTTCATGACCATAATGTTTATACCACCTGAAGGGAGTATTACTCAGGTTTGCCCATTCGGTTTCATAACTTGAATAAGTACTGTCGGGCCCCGGTACAATTGAAGGATTATTACCAAACCGTAATTGTACACCATCAAAGGTGTATTTCGGCGCATACCTCCTTATCCATTGTGTTTCGGTATCCCATCCTTCGGCACAGCCGCCATTATCAGAAAGGAAAAATACAATTGTATTTTCAAGCTGTTTATTTTCTTTCAGGGTACTTAATATCCGACCTATACCCCGGTCCATCATATCCACCTGTGCCGCATATGTTGCCATCCTTCTTGCCTGCCATTCTTTTGCTTCCACCGATTCCCATGGGGGAACCCTGAAGTCCCTGTCAGACAAGACAAGGTGCTCGCCTATTATATCCATTTCTTTGAGTCGATCAAACCTTTTCTGTCTCAAGACATCCCAGCCCTCTTCATATAAATCCTGGTATTTTTGTATTACATCTTCGGGGGCATGAAGGGGCCAGTGAGGTGCTGTATAAGCTACATACAGGAAGAATGGCTCTCCCCCGTTATTGCGGTTGTGTGTCTCAATAAATTTACAGGCTGTATCAGATATGGCATCGGTATAATAAAATCCCGGCCGTGCTTCTATCGGATCATTCATGTAGGTGAGTGTTGCAGGGTCATAAAAGCTCCCGGCACCTGTTATTGTTCCGAAAAAGCGATAGAATCCTCTCTGCAGCGGCCAGTTGCTTTTATCTTCAGGTATCACTGAATGTGCTACATGCCATTTTCCGGACATATATGTTGAGTAAGCCGATGATCCCAAGACTTCGGCTATTGTAACACAATTTCTGCCGATTTCACCCCGGTATCCCCTTTCTACTTGTTTTCCACCAACCATATGGCCCAATCCGGTCTGATGAGGGTAAAGGCCTGTTAACAGGGCAGCCCTGGTAGGGCAACAACGTGCATTGTTATAAAATTGGGTGAAACGTATTCCCTTAGATGCAAGACGGTCAAGATTGGGTGTTTCTATCTCACCGCCATAACAACCTATATCTGAAAATCCCATATCATCAGCCATGATGAGTACTATATTTGGTCTATCATCTGACTTACTGCATGAGAATACCAGGATGGCAATAGCCAGCAGGAAAAGGTTTTTTGTTTCTCTTGTCATTATTAATCATTATCGATTTCGAAATAAATCATTATTATCAGGATTACAGTAATTACCTGTTGATTATTGTTCTTTTTCATTTACAAAGGTATTATGATGATCACCGGCTCTTATTTTTTTCTTAAGTGTAAGAATATGAGTGCTAGCTGACATATTTAGGTCGGCATATAGTTCGTTACCTGCTTCCTGTAAATTATATTTTTCACCATCAAGTTTCAATTCCCATTGGTACGGGGAACTAATAAATATGCGGGTGGTATGTTTGTCTCCTGTCCTGTTTTCTATCAACGCATTGATGGTACCTTTAACAGGGTCATAGACAATGCCCGATTTTTTTTCAAAGCCATCCCGTTCAAGCTCCAATCCCACACGTTCATTTTCACTTACCACCCAGAACCTGCACCTGAGGCCATCTTTAGGGGTAACATGAAATTTTTCATCCTCCCTGTTCATAGATCCCCCGTAAGCCAGCCATCCGAACAAGGGATCTTCAGCAAGTATTGTTGATGCTATACGCACTGCCGAACCATGGCCAAGATCCTGTTCTCCATCATAAAACCATGCCCCTCTTTCGACATCTTTCCGTATCCATGCCCTCCCTTTCTTGGCCGACATAAAAGCCCATCCTGTGGCACCGTCATTTTCTTTTCCGGGGGCCCAGTATCCGTAATTGCTTTCCTCTGTTCCTGTGTTCATGAGGGACCATGCACTCAGGTAAGATGCATAACCGAGCTGGAGCCAGTCCCATGGCTCATCTGCAAACCTTAAGCCGTAATCAAGTATTGACCACCCACCCATTCTTGCCATATATGATAGGCAATGCCTGTCGGAACTGGTCGTGAAGTCTGAACCCAGCAGGAAGTATTTTGTTTCGAGCCAGCCTCTCACCGCCAGTCCTGCATAGTGCTGTTGTTCCATGAACTCGAGTGCATCTTCTTTGCTCACTTCCGGATGCGACCACCATTTTTCGAGTTTTACATCATACCACAGGTTTGAATCGGGCTCCATATCTGTTGTTGCCCCATAACATGCAAAGGCATAGGATGATTCAAATGCTGTACGGTCAATAGCATATTCTGACCTGTAAGGATAATCATCGTCGTAAATAAAGTACTTAACCTTTTTCTCGTATTCATTCCTGAGCCAGGATGCTTCATCCTTTCTTCCTTCTTCCTCAAGGTCATCAATAAGATCTTCTATTACAAGCTCGTTATAGCAGCCCCATTTATACGTATCGTACCATGGCAGTATCTCATAGGGATAAGTGAAATATGCCCTTGCTGTCTGCCATGCCCTTTCCAGATATCCGTCAGCATCGAGATAATCAACTTTATCAGGATACATTCTGGCAATCTGGTACATGTGATAATAAAGCATTACGATATGGGGGTAATCATATGAACGCCATATATTCATCTTATCCAGGTTTGTGTTCTTAACACCCGCCCTCAGGAGGGGATCACGGTTTACCTTCCAGTTAGGAGTGCCATATATACCATATGGATAGGGAATCTCTTCATCTGTTCGCTGGAGACCTCCCCAGACAAAATTTTCGAGATAATATTCAACCGAGGCAATTTCTTCTTCATCGGGATAATAAACATTTTTCGCCGCCACATATGGAGCCTTGCAGAGGGCCGGATCATCGCATGCCAGGACATAACCCCACCAGTAATCAAAACCGTCGGTATTGTCAGGGCCGCGCAGCACACCGTTTTTCATATCGTATACAGAAAACAATCCGTCATACCATTTATCGGGCACTTTATGTTGCTGGCTGTTCACTATGAACGATGATCTCTTTTTGAAGAGTGTTTCCAGGTTCTCAGTGCAGAAGAACTCGAGGTGATTGGTAAGATTATCACCATAATCGACATAAAGCATATTTTCGCCGAGTTTATTGAACTTAAGCCGGTACAAGTAATGATCGCCGGCGGTTTTTTCAAGAAATTCAATCTCAGTCTGGTCAGGGTATTCAGCTCTTATTTCATTTATCCTGTTTTTTGAGCGGATTGCTATTTTTGCATCAAGGTCATATGGCACACTCATACCCGGTACAACCCGTATATCAAGTAATCCGTTCCTGTAAAGTATTTCACGCAGTTCATCATAGCTGCTGGCCCATTCCATCCTGAATTTATATTCAACTTCAGAACCCTCCTCACCGGCAGGTTCAAGGTCGGCATAAGTATGTTCATAACGCCAGTTTCCTTCCTGGAGGTTACCTGCATGGCCTGAATGGATAAAGACCTGGTATCTGTTTTCAGAATCAAAATATTCAAGTCTTGTTCCTGGCATAGCCATAAGGATAAAATAAGGAGGTTTTCCAGAAGGTCTTGTGAAATAAATGAATGAGCCATCCCCGGCAATATAATGATGTTTGGTGTATCCTTTTTCAAAAATATCCACAGGCTTACCACCACGTGGTGTGTTCCATGGTACAGGAATAGCGAAATCACCTATTTTCACGGGGAATTCCATTTCGGTTTTCAGCTTCATTTTCCAGTTAATACCCCCATTCTCTGCCCGGAACTCCTGTTCAAGACTCATCGGCATGCCTTTAATGTAATGCCTGTAATTAACAGTATTATCACTGGAGGTCATTTCAGTGCTGCCCATATTATGAGACAACCAGTCGCCTTCACCAATTCGGTATCTTATGACCGGTCGACCGAATGAGCCCGCAACAGGACTTGCCCGGTAAGGGTCGTCATTGCAAATAATTGATGTTATTCCACGGCGGGTAAAATCGGCTTTGATATTACCACTTGAGATGGTAACACCCCTTTGTGGTAAAATACCTGTGGCTGAACTAAAGAATAACACAAGGAATAGAAAAAATAAACGGAACATGGCTATATATTTGGTTGAACATCTATACCACGGATATAATCAGGCAGGTGATAAATGTTAATCATACACTTTACCCCTTATGCTAATTTATGACAAAAAAAGGACTTATAAAAAGTTTTTCGATGTTTCGGGTTTGCCATCGGCGAGCCCCGCTACGCTCCCCTTCAAAGGGGGAGTGTGGATCTTGAGATCCAGTTGACTAGCCCTTTGCTTTGTATTATCTCTTTGAGCTTATCCGGGAGGGGCTCGAAATTTATAGTCTTTTCACCCACGGTAAGCTCTCCCCTTTCAAAATCAATATCAACCCTGTCTCCTTCCTTATATGTCTTAACGGCTTCGGGGAGAACAATCAGGGGCAAACCCTGGTTGATGGAGGAGCGGTAAAATATCCTGTTAACAGACTTAACAATGACTGCCTTAATACCTATATGTGCGAGTCCCACCGCCGGATGTTCGCGTGAACTGCCACATCCGAAATTATCCCCTGCGAGTATTATATCTCCTTTTTTCGCTTTCTCACTGAACGATTTATCAAATCCTTCGAAAAGGTGAGGTATTATAGCTTCAGGGTCTGAGCTGAGGATATTATATGTAAGGTTCCCGGCAAACATCTGGTCGGTATTCAGGTTATCGCAGTCAGTATAATTCCATACTCCGTTAATTTTTCTGTTCTCGTTTTCCTCGATAAAAACACTGCGAGATTCTTTTCTGTCGGTAACATATTTTTCCTTACCAGGTTTATCCCTGGGGTCGGATATCACTCCTTTCAATGCTGACAATGCCACGGTAGCAGGAGATGCAAGGTATATCTCTGCATTCTTATTTCCCATACGTCCCGGGAAGTTACGGTTAGCCGTTGATATAACGGTATATCCATCAGCAGGTATTCCCTGGCCTGTGCCCAGGCATGGACCGCAGCTGGGCCCCAGTATATTCGCACCGGCTCTTATCAAATCCTGTATCAAGCCCTCTTCCATGGCCTGGAGGTATATTTCCCTGCTGGCCGGAAGCACCAGGAGCTGGAATCCTTTTTTAACTTTATTACCCCTGATTATTTCTGTTGCCACACGTATATCTTCAATCCTGCCATTTGTACATGTCCCTATCAATCCCTGTTGAACAGTCTTGCCTGCCACTTCGGAAATTCCCTTTACATTATCCACATTATGGGGGGCTGCAACAAGGGGAAACACTTCACCAAGGTCAATTTCAATCTCACGTGCATATTTTGCCCCTTCATCTGCCCATACTATATTATAGCTATTGCTGCCGAGGAAGTCATCAAGAACATCATCTGCCGGGAAAACTGCATTTTTCGCACCCATTTCAGAAGCGAGGTTCGCAATAGTCATCCTGTCGGATATACTTAAAGACTTCACTCCATCACCATGATATTCTATTGACATGTAGTTTGCCCCGGCTGTCCCTATCATTCCAATTATCCAGAGTGACAAATCCTTTGCATAAACATTATCAACAAGTTCTCCGTGCAATGTTATTTTCAATGATTCAGGCACACGGAACCATGTTTCACCGCGCGTCCATATCCCTGCCGATTCTGTCCTGTCTATTCCTGCAGCCAGGGTATTGAATGCCCCTGCCGTACATGTATGGCTGTCGCTGCCCACAATGATCATTCCCGGCAATGCATGATAAGACATTACCTGGTGGCATATTCCACTGCCGACATCATAAAATTTTTCAATCTTATGTTTTCTCACAATGTCACGTATCTGCTCATATTGATTGGCAAGTTTTGAATTTGTAGGTGGGGCGTTATGGTCCAGGACTACAAGTAGCTGGTCGGGATCATGTATCTTGGCGGACCCCATCTTTTCAAAGGTCTTATAAATGCTGGCTGTATTATCATGGGTCAATACAATATCCGGTTTTTTAAATACAATTGCTCCGGCTGGTGCGTCAAGTATTTTTTCTACAAATGTTCGGGATTTCATATGTTAATAATCTTTAAGTGTTGAATCGTTTAATTGTTTAACCGGGGGTATATCATAAGTACACATTTTTATCATCCTGAGCGATGAGAAGCCTGCCTTCCGGCAGGCGGGTTGAATCTGATTCGTTAATCTTCAATCTAATATCATAAAGGCCTATTGTAGGAGGCCCCCCTTCTTGTATATTTCCATTTGCACCTCACTGAAGGGGTTCACCCTGCTTATTTCGCCTGTGCGAATATTTTTAATGGTTCCATCTGCCAGGTCCAGTTCAATTTGATCTCCGTTTTCCAGGTTTATTCCGCTCAGGACATCATAGGTAAGTACGGGGAAGGCAGCATTTATGGCATTCCTTTCATATATTGCCCCGAATGATTCAGCTATAATAGCCTGTACTCCGAGGGATATGAAACAATCCACTGCCTGTTGTCTTGAACTGCCTGAACCGAAATTTTTGCCTGTAATGATTATATCACCTTTTTCGGCCTTCTGAGAAAAGTCTTCATAGCCTTCAAGGTTATCGAAGGCATATTTACCCATTTCATCTATATCAGTTATAGACAGGTACCTGTTATGAAATATCATATCGGTATCAATATTATCTCTTTCAATAATCCAGCATCTGCCTTGTAGTTTTTCAGGCCTGGCAGCTTTCTTTTCTTTCTTTTTCTTTCTAAGCTTTTCACTTTTTTCTGCAGCTCCTTCAAAGGATGCCGGTTTATCAGGGATATCGCTTGCATCTGTAATATATCCTGCCACGGCGGACGCAGCCACTGTTGACGGTGAAGCAAGATATACACTCCCTTTACCCTGCTTGCCTGGGAAGTTCCTGTTACCGGTACTGATGCTTATCTCGCCGGGTCCGTTCTGTCCTACCTGTCCTGCTGCACAGCCCGCACATCCAGCATTTGACAGCAGTGCCCCTGCTTCCTTGAATATTTTCACCAGTCCTTCATTCAAGCATGCATTCCATACTGCATCTGTGGATGGGACTATTTTTAGAATTACACCCGGAGCAAGCTTGCGGTTTCGTAATATTTCAGCTACCACCCTCATATCTTCAATCCTGCCATTTGTACAGCTTCCAATAAAAGCTGAATCTATTTTTGTACCCTTTTCGTGATCCACCGTAACATTATCATGTGGTTTGCCGGGCTTTGCAAGCATCGGTTTGAATTTACTTACATCAATATTGAATGACTTCTCATAATGAGCTCCTGCATCGGCATAAATGGCTTCAAATTTTTTATCTGTTCGGTCGCTGCAATATTTTATTACTTCATTATTAGGAGGAAACAGTATTATAATAGCTCCCATTTCAGTAGCCATTGACGATATTGTAATCCTGTCTCCTATTCCCATTTGCTCAACACAATCTCCATATATTTCAACTGATTGTCCCAATAGGGAATTAGCACCAAATTCATTAAGGAGGTTAAGAACAACATCCTTGGCATAAACATTATCGGGCAGGTTCCCTTCAAGGGTGAGCTTAACCGAGGGAGGTACTTTGAACCACACTTTACCTTTATTCCAGGCAGCCGCGATATCCTTGTCACCCATACCCTGTCCAAAGGCACCTACCGCACCCAGTATGTTTGCGTGGGAATCGGTTGATATCGCCGTGGCACCGGAGTATACATACCCCTCATCAATCAAAATATGTGTACCTATACCAGAGTTTATATCATATACACGTATTCCCTTTTCTCTGGCGAATAAACGGCATATATGTTGATTGACAGCATATTTTTGGTCCGAACCGGTCGGATTACAATCAAATGTAAACATGGTTTTCTCAGGATCGTCAATACCCAGGTTATACTCCCGGATATTCTTAACCACGTTTGCTCCCCCAAAGTCCCGTGCAACCCTGGCATCAATAGTAACATCCACAATATCACCGGGACTGACAAACACTTTTTCAGAATGATTTGAGATGATTTTTTCAATTATTGTCATATCCATGGTAGAAGTATTTTTAATAATAAAGCATAATCAAAGTTAAGATTAAGAATACAAATTATTAAGCTTTGCCTTTAATTTATCCGTGGAGAATAAGAAGGAATTGTTCTATTTGTTTTCCATGTATTTGATATTGCTGTATATAGCTTTATCAAATATCATATTATTGAATTCCGTAATATCATCAATTGCTTCAGACTTATTATCCTGCCACAGGCTATGAATACCCTGGTCAAATTTTTCAGCCAGGTCAAAATATTCCTGCTGGAGCTTGTTCTTAAATTCCTTCCTCTCTCCTATTCTCTCATTATAATCTTCATCAAGGTATTCAGTTACTTGTATAAATGACCACCATGCTTTACCGTTTTCACGGTTATACATATCAGCGGGAGGTTGAAAATGCATTCGATAGACCTTGTTTTTGTCTTCATAATACCGGTAAGGAGGTGGAAATTCTTTAATGCCATAATATACAGGCATATATGCATGGACGCAGCCTCTTCTCGGTGCCATCCACAGCCTGCATCCTATTTCCACAGGTAGACCGTTCCTGAGTTCAGCAACAAAGGAAAGCTGTTGATGTCCTGCACATATATTCATAATCTCATTCTCATGAGGATTATGCAGGCTATAGTGTTTTGAATTATCCAGAGGTGTTCCTTCGTAATGATTTCCCAGTACATATATGAGGTCTTCAATGGTCACAGGCTCGTCCGGCACGAAACTCACGGGCAGTTCATCCTGAAGGTCATATTCTTTAGCTGAGAGCATATTAACACCCATCCACATGCGTCCTATGTTTGACATACTTTTTGCTGATCGCGGGTTGCCATATACTTTCCTGAAATTAAATTCACCATTTTCAGGATTATACCATCCCCTGGTGATGGCATATTCTTTAAGTTCAGGTGAACATAAATAATTCTCCTTATCCTCAAAATCAAATTCCCTTATTATATAAAAGTTTGGTAAGTATACCACGTGATTATCAGGTATTCTCATAGCCACCCAGTGCCTGCCCCTGACAACCGAAAGCATCCATGCTTCCTCTGTATCAGCCAGGGTGTATGTTCTTCCGGAAGCATTATATCCTACGGAGGATATTATTTCGCCTGCAATTATAACCCCGTGGCGGGCAGATTTTGCCCTTTCAGCAACTATTTTCCTCAGGTTATAACCAAGACCACCATCAGTTATTTCACCATATCTTTCAATCGAGGGACATGAATTCGATGTAATAAGCACCCCATTTTCATTCAGGAAGCTGTCGGCAAAATCCTGTCCCGGCATTTCAAGCCAAATATATTCCAATGTATTTTCGGCCTGCTCTATGAGAGCACCATTCTTCAATACTAACTTGTCGGCGGGATTATTATCAGCATATATCTTATAGAAATTTACCACCTGCCTGCCGCCGTCATCTTCATTATGACCTATAAGGACATGCCCCGTAGCCGAAGCATCTTTACCAACCATTATAGTGGAGCAGTTGAATCCTCCAGGCAATGGCTGTGCGTTTACGAATATGGCAGCTGCTAAAAAAACCAGAAATAGAGATATTTTCTTCATTTGTAAATCCTTTTGATTATTAATAACTAAAAATATAAAATGTTATTGAAACAAAAAGCGTCTTATATAACAATCTGTTCATCAGCATAAAATAATATCAATATATAACTATTAAGAAGTATTATATTAATTTTATTCATCTGTTTATTATTTTTTATTAATTTTTTATGGCATATATCAATTATTATTATTTATTGTACATTTGATTTTGGATCAATTCCTCTGGTTCAAAGTCAGGGTTCAATTGGGTACTTGGTTGTTCGGTCATTTCAAAATAGACCTTATCAAAAATCACATCCAAAGCATTTAAATTTCATTGAGGCATGAATAAAGACCGAACAACCATTTCTTTTTTAACAACAATATTTGAAATTTTAATAATAAAAGTGTATATTTGTTCAGAAGCTCATGCTATTAGCATAAGAGGAGTGCATTGAGGTAATGGTTATGTGAAAGAACAGGATTGTATTGCAGACATTGACTTTCACAATTAGGACCTCCTGGAAAAAGGAGAGTCTTCCTTATTATCAGACAGTAGATTCCGGGATTATCTTTTAAGAGAACCCGTTCCCTTCTTCCATAACCACTCATCACTCCTCTTTTTTTATATAAAAAAGCATGAAAGCATACTGTTAAAAAATCTATTTATATTAGTAAAAAAATTATTTCCCTCATGAAAACTCATATAAGGCGCAGGGAGGCGAATGAGAAATTGATTATTGTCTTCGGGGGTTGGGGAATAGATCAGAATGCTTTTATCCCCCTGTGCGAAGAGTCTCATGATTTTATTCTCTATTATAATTATTCGGCTGATGAGCCGCTGGTGTTACCCGATCGAAAAACCTACAGCCAGATTGTTTTGATAGGATGGTCCCTGGGAGTTTGGGCAGCAGAGTACATGTCGGAATCGATGAACCTGAATGCTGACCTGGCAATAGCGGTTAACGGTACGCCGGTCCCGGCCAATGATAAATATGGTATACCACTTGAAATATTTGAAGGTACACTTAATAAAATTGATGAGTCGGGAATGTACAAATATCGGGTAAGGTTATTCGGCAGCAAGTCAGTGCTTGAAAGTAACAGGGACAAGTTATCCGGAAGAAGCATTGACTCCCGGCTATCTGAACTCCGGTGGCTTTACAACAGGATAATGGAAAATCCTGACCGGAAATACAGGTGGGACATTGCAGTCTCCAGCCGTAACGACCGTGTTTTCCCCTCGTCAAACCAGATTAATTACTGGCGCCAGAGGGAGGACACAAGACACATCATCATTGACCAGCCCCATTATCCTTTTCACTTCTGGGGCAGCTTCGATAATATGATAAATGACCTGGTTGACAGGAGCGGTTTAAATTTCGCTTATAAGTAAATTAACATCACTATCCTTCAGCTTCTTGCCAAATTCACCAATGAGTTTGTTGATTTTCTTATATTCATCTGTTTGCTTAACCGGGATATTTTCGCCTCCGGCCTTATCTATCCTGGCAAGAACATAATCCATACTCATTTTGCCAGGATCCATTGCAGGCTGGTAAAGCCTTTCCCTTGATTTCTCGATATTAATTTCAGTTATCAGTCCGGCCTTATTAAGGTTATACAATATGTCCCTTGCCAGGCGGACCGGGATCTGTATATTTTTGGATATCTCGGAAGCACTAACGGGATCAGCCCCGGCAATAAATCTTTTTACTATTATATTTAATATTAGTAGTGTAAGAATCCTCTTCTGATATGAATTAATATTCAGTGATTCATAATCAAACTCGTATCTGTTGACATTCTGGTTTGCAAATGATATCTCTGCCCCCATCAGTACCACCAACCAGCTTATCTGCATCCATATAATAAAGAGGGGAAAGGCAGCAAAGCTTCCATATATAACGGAATATCTTGACACCCCAATCTGAAAATTAATATAAAGAAGCTGTATGAGCTGGAATATTGTACCAGCAATGATACCGGCTACAAGGGCTGATTTAAATTTAACCCGTGAATTAGGCATAACCATGTACAGCAATGTTAGTACGAGCCACATTATGACATAAGGAATTAATTTTAGCAGGAATATCAGGACGGGTTTCAGAGTGCTCATTATCACAGCCTGGTCAGATATATTGTTCATCGTTGTATTAAGGTAGACAGTAAAGCTCCCGGAAAGAACAATGAATACAGGTGCAAGGACCAATATGGAAATATAATCGGCAAATTTACGCACCCATGGTCTTGATTTTTTTATCTGCCAGATATGGTTGAATGATTTCTCAATATGATTAAGCACCTGCATTACCGACCAGAGAAGAATAACCAGGCCTATACCAGCAATGAAGCCACCGCTGCTTGTTTCGAGGAAATTCTCTGTTATCTGTAATATCCAGTTCATTACTTCCTCATGGCCTTCCAATGCTTTGCGTATCTCGATTTCCAATCTTTCCTTAAATCCAAAGCTTTGAGCTATCCCAAAAGCTATTGCTGCCACCGGAATAATCGACAGCAAGGTATTAAAAGTAAGAGCAGAAGCTCTCAGCTGTACTTTATCTTCCCTGAATCCTTTGAATGCAAGTACCAGTATGCGTATTTCCCTGATGAGAAATGTTTTACGTTTTGGGAGTTCGCCAAGTGGTATGCGCCAGATGTCTTGTGTTATATATTTTATCTTACGCCTGATCCATTCATTTATCTTTTTCATTGATCGATTATTAGTAATGGTTACAAAGATAGTAATTGAGAAAATAATTGTCTTTACGCTAAATTTATTTATTTTCGAATAAAAGTAGAATACTATGGAAAGTGGTAGCATAAGCGGTCCTCAATTAGTTATTGATAAGGATAAGTGCCTGGCGAATATCGAGTTCATGACACAGAAGGCAAAGGATAACAATTTAATATTCAGGCCTCACTTTAAAACTCATCAATCAATAGTCATAGGCAGGTGGTTCAAAAAATATGGAGTGGACAGGATCACCGTCTCATCTCTTAAGATGGCTTATTACTTTGCCAATGATGGATGGGAGGATATCCTGGTTGGAATAGCATATAATCCGAGAGAGTATTCCTTATATGAAAAATTATCGGAAAGATGTGCGATACAGGCTACTGTAAGCTGCCCGGAAACATGTCGCATCCTGGCCGGTCAGTGCCGCTTCCCCCTTACAGTAATGATAAAAATTGATACCGGCTATAACAGAACAGGTATCAGGTGGGATGATCTTGAAAGTTTGAGGCAAAGCATCAAACACCTCAGCAGTAACAAGAAAATAAGGATCCGCGGTTTAATGACACATGATGGCAGCACCTATGGTTTGAACAGCAGGGCAAAGATCCTGGAACAATATGAAAAATCTATTCAGAGACTTAATTACTGTCGCGAAAATTCAGGCATCGAAGGACTTGAGATATCCATTGGTGACACTCCTTCTGCTTCAGTCGTCGAAAATTTCAATGACATAGATGAATTAAGGCCCGGTAATTTCATTTTTTATGACCTGATGCAGTATATTAACGGTTCCTGCCAATTTGATAATATTGCCATGGCACTTTTCTGTCCTGTAATTGATATCAGGCCAGGTTCCGGGACGGTTGTTGTACACGGGGGAGCCGTTCACTTCTCAAAAGATAATATAGTTATTAACGGGAAAAAAGTATATGGACTGGTAGCAGGATTTGATAAGAGTGCCTGGAAAAAACCGGTGGATGAATATTTTATATCATCACTTTCACAGGAACATGGCATAATTGATTGCCCGGAAAGCAAACTTCTGGAAAAAGCTATGCCGGGAGATCTTCTGGCTATAATACCCGTTCACTCCTGCCTTACTGCAGACTGTATGGGGAGTTACATGCTCAGGACGGGTGAAATCATAGAGCATATGCGCCAGGTTCCTCAGGATTCTGAATATTCTTTATTATAACGATGATAGCAGAAGAGCCCCAGCTTATATATCTTGAATATCCGGAGAGAGCATTTTGTTGATCGCAGCATTATCTCTATCCTTCTTTGTCTTTTCCTGTATATGTAAGCAAGGAGTCTGGTAATGCCTAATAATCTCAACCTACGATAATTTCTAAGAAGCCTTACAACACTGGCAAAGGTTTTCTTATCCGTTACCTTGTCATATAAAATATTCAGATTACTTATACTGTCTCTTGTTTTAAGCACATAATCCCGGTTTGATTCAAGCCCGTCATGTATAAGCCTGTTATCTATATGTTCAACAGGTATGCCTGCCTTTTTAAGCTGGTATGCAAAGAGTGTGTCTTCGTGGCCGTATTTCTTTAATTCTTCATTAAACTTAAATTTATCCAAGACAGATCGTTCAATGAGAAAGTTAAATCCTGAGAAGCTTGAATAAGGGCGTTTCCGTCTTTTTTTAACGGATTTTTTTTCATTATGGTAGCCGTAATGCCATCTCAGGTATTTATCGGGATTGTCAGGAGGTATCTTATGGTAATCTGTTCCACCGAAAATCACAGGTGCTATTTTATGATATTCGAGCCATCTCGCAAGATACTCTTTTGGATTACCCTGGATAAGGGCATCAGCATCAATATAAAGAAGGTAATCTCCACTGGCTTCTTTTGCCAGCATGTTTCTTATAGTTGCCCTCCCCACGTTATCTTCACTTATAAGCAAACTCACTTTATCCAGCTTGCTGAATGCTTTATACATACTAATGTAATCATCCGAACAACCATCAGCACCTATAATTATTTCCTCATACTCCTCAATATCTTTCACTCCCTGCTGAAGACCTGTAAGCAGTGGTGCGATATCATAGTTAAATACCGGGATTAATATTGAAATCATACCCCTCTAAATTGAACTTCTAATATAGAAAATATTGCTTAACGAAACCAGTAAAATTTGGAAAGGTATTTGTAAGAGTTATTTTTGTTCTGTCATTTCAGAAAAAAACTTGAAAATGCTAAGAGGAATAATATCGTTTATAATACTTATTCTTGCCGTTGTAACAACAGCCCAGGATAAAGACGGGTGCAATATATCACTTAATTTAGAGGGTCATGGCGACAGTTATGTGAGTCTTGCCTATCACCTGGGTAACAAGCAATATATAAAGGATACCCTTTTCACGGATAAAAATGGCCATGCATCATATCATGAGAAGGAGCCTCTTGAAAAGGGTCTTTATATGATAGTATTCCCTGACAATAATCTTTTTGAGCTTATAATTTATGACGACCAGGAATTCATGATCAGCTGTAACAGCGACGACATTAAAGGCACCCTTCGTTTTACAGGCTCAGAAGAAAACAGTGCTTTTCTTGCCTACAGGAAGGAATGGATGGATTTTCAGGAAAAAGCCACCAGGCACAGACAGGAGTTAAAGAATCTGACCAGTGAGGACTCAATAAATATGTGCCGGGAAGATATCAGGAATATTGAGAAGAAGATGCTGGGATATATTGAAAAAACGGCTGAAAAGTATGAGGGGAGCCTGCTGTCTGCCATACTTTACTCCATGTTACCGGTTGAAATGCCTGATTTCAAAATTCCCGATAACTCATCCAACAGGGATTCGATCAGGTGGTTGATGGGGTATAACTATAATAAGAACCATTTCTTTGATAAAATCAATCTGGATGACCCCAGGCTTATACGAACCCCTATACTTCACAACAAGCTCAGAACATTTTTCAGTGATGTAATTATCCAGGCCCCTGACTCTGTAATCCCGGAGATAAGGAAGGTTGTAAGTATGGCCGACGACAATCCTGAAACATTCCGGTATGTATTGTCATTTATTTTCAACCACTTCCGCGACAGCCAGATAATGGGACATGATGCTGTCCTGGTAATGCTCGCAGACGAATACTATTTAAATGGTAAGGCTGACTGGGCAGACGAGAAATTTCTGAACGATTTAAAAAAGGACGTAGCACGCGTAAGACCAAGCCTTATCGGCAAAAAGGCTATGAACATCACGATGGAAACTTTTTCTGGTTCCTGGAGGTCACTATATGACATTAATTCTGAATTTACAATACTTTATTTCTGGGAACCGAATTGCGGACATTGCGAAACAGTAACTCCAAAGTTACGGGAGTTTTACTCTAAATACAGAGATCGGGGAATTGAAGTTTTTTCCATATGTACCCAGGATAACAGGGAAGAATGGAAGAATTATATCATTGATAACAGGCTGGAATGGATAAATGGATGGGATCCCACGAGGGCTACCAATTATGATTTCTATTATAATGTAAGGGCTACTCCCATGCTGTACATCTTGAATGAGGATAAGGAAATTATTGCCAAGAAATTGCCTGTTGATAACCTGGAAGCGTTTATAGAAACCTACAGGCGCCTGAACCGTTAATGGTCTTTAACCTTTCAGCACTTCTTTCATGTAGAGGATAAGCTTGTAGATATCAGTAAATTGTTTTTTTGCCACCGAACTCTCATATACCCATAGGTACTTGCCCTTATCCGGTAAAATTTTTACATATGGGCTTCCCTCCCCGGGTTTTGCCTTTATGCCCAGCCGGTTCAAAGCCCTTTCGGTCCAGTACCTGACAAGGCCCTCCCCCTCAAGTTTTATTGTCATCCTGGTATGCACAGGGTAGGTAAAAATACCCTCGTCCGGCACAAAGCTGAGATCTGAATCAGCAAAAAGATTATTGAAACTTCCTTCCATGGCAAGATCTTCAGGCGAACCCTGTACAATGCCATTTCTGGAAGCCAGCCATACCTTATCAACCTCCCTTATTGCAATATGGATATCGTGAGATGAGAAAACAACTGATTTCTCGTTTTCCACAGACAGCTTCCTCAGCAGAGAAATCAACTCATACCTGTTAGGAAGGTCGAGGAAGGCCGTTGGCTCATCGAGCAGGATTAGTTCTGTATCCTGGGCCAGTGCCCTTGCTATCATTGCCCTCTGCCTTTCACCATCTGATAATTCGCTAATATTACTGCCGGCATGTCTTTCCAGTCCGACACTGCTAATTGAGCTTTCAACAATTTTCCTGTCTGAATTGGTCAGTTGACCCAACCAGTTTGTATGGGGAAAGCGTCCCAGGGAAACAATTTCAAAAACAGACATATTATACACATTTACAGCACCCGTGAAAACAAAACTAATTTTCCTTGCCAGCTCTGAGTTTGAATATTGTTCGAGCTTTCGCTTCGAAAGCATTACCTTACCCTTTATGCCCGGGTGCAGCCCTGCTATTGTACGCAAGAGTGTACTTTTCCCTATACCGTTAGGCCCCAATAAAGCAAGCATTTCACCCTTCCTTACCGATAAAGTCAAAGGAGGCAATAATATTTTCTCATTAGGGGTTCCGGCGTTATAACCTATAGTGAGTAATTCTATATTTAATATTTCATCTGTAAAAGCCATTATGAGAGCCTGATAAATTTATTTCTCCTTACAATTATCCAGATCAGCACCGGTATGCCTATTAATGCAGTCACAGAGTTAACTGGAAGTATTTTTCCATTTCCCGGAAGCTGGCTTATAATATCGCTGGCCAGCAAGACAATGCTTCCGCTCAAAACAGTAGCAGGTAGAAGGTAATTATGCGATGAGGTCGCAAATACCAGTCGACAGATATGAGGAACGGCTATTCCTATAAAGGCAAGAGGACCACAGAATGCCGTTGCACTACCGGCCAGTATACTTGTACTCACAAAGATCAATATTCTAGCTGTCCGGATCTTCAATCCCATGCTCCTGGCATGATCCTCGCCAAGCAGAAGAGCATTCAGCATCTTGATAGTGAATACACTAAATATCAGTCCGCATAAAATGCAAATAATCAATATTTTTAATTGCGGCCATGAAAGATTACCAAGACTACCCATGGTCCATATCACGAAGGATTTCAACATAGATTCATCACTAAAGTACTGCATAATGCTGACTATGGCAGATACTGCACTGGCAAACATAATACCGAGGATAAGTACTGTCATTATATCCCTGACCCTTACTGACACTATCATTATAAGAACAAGAACGAGACCTGACCCTAGCCATGCTGCCCCAACTATTGCCCAGTTATTATAGGCCATTGAAATTTTTCCCGGCACCACAGATGACAATCCAAGTATAAGGATAGCAACCCCGAGACTTGCACCCGAACTGATACCCAGAACATAGGGCCCGGCCAGCGGATTGCGGAATACCGTCTGCATCTGCAGTCCGCTCACTGACAATGCCATGCCGGCCAGCAGGGCGGTAAGAGCCCTGGGGATCCGAAAATCGTGTACTATGTTTATTATACCGGGCTCTCCTTTTCCCGCCAGTGCCCGTATCAGTTCTGCCAGGCTAATTTTTACAGATCCCGTAAGCAGGTCAACGAAGAATAATACAAGCACTATAAAACCGAGAAATATGAAAATATATGGGCGGGGAACCGACGTGCGTCCATTCTGACTTGTATTAATATCATTCATTTTCATCCGAGCCATCGGGTTTGTCTTTCAATGCGGTATAATATACCAGTTTATGTTCCGGGAAAAGATCAGAACTAAGTATACTGGCAATGTCTTTTAATAAAAGGTGTGGATTGACACTAGCCGATTCCCAGTAATCATTACCGCCATATTCATTTACCCTTTTATTATTATTATACACCGAACCCTCTGATGTAACCGGTAAATCAGCCAGCCTTGGATCGACCATTCGTATGTCATTTATTGACCGGGCATTACCAGTGTTGAGCCAGAATTCTGCATTCATTGCTTTCAGACACACTGCTTCCAAACTCATGGGAATGGATACATCTGATTGGGATTCATGCCATAAATAACGTCCACCTGCATCTTCTATTAATTTAGAGATATAGGAATTACCCGGTGATATAAACCATTTATCTTTGAAGGGTAAGCCTAACAAGACTTCGGGTCTTGAATTTGATTCTTCTTTTATTTTCTTGACAATACCTTTATATTCATCACTTACATTACGGAATATTTTTTCAGCCATATCCTGCTTGTCGAGTAACGCTCCGAATACCTTAATCCATTCTGTCCGGGCCAGTGGATGGTCCTCAAGGTAGTCTGCAACATACAAAACGGTTATACCCATATCCGAAAGCCTGTTAAAAGCCGGGACTAACTCATTGCCAACACCGTAAACCATGACAATATCGGGCTTAATGTTATATATAAGCTCAATATCGTAACCGTTTTCATATCCTACATCGGATACCATCCCCTTATCTATTCTGTTTCTCAGCTTTTTATTGTATATAAAGCCGGAACCCGATACGCCTTTTACAAGTTCTATACCACCTAAAATATCCAGCATGGCAAGGTGTGTTGTGGAGGTGCAAATAATTGATTTAATAGGTCTTATAATTATTTTTGATGCTTCTATATCCTCGGGTATTTTCGATCTATCATCAGTAATATAATATTCGAAAAGCTTGTCGCTGGCGCCCTGCCAGGGGTCAATTATTTTGAGCATACTGTATCCGTCATAATCTATGATGGTAAAACGCTCTGAATATTCATTATCACTTCCCGCACCTGCTGAAGCCTCATCAACAGGCAATGTTTTGCAATGTGATAAGAGAATTATTATAAGAATTGCTATATACTTTGAATCCCTCATTTATTTTATGATCATTTTGTGAACAGAATAGCTGTAGTCATTTTCCAGGGTCAGGTAGTATATTCCCGGATGCAGTTGTGAGACATCAATTTCGTGCACAGATCCGGCTGCATAGCTGTTAAAAATACCTTTCAGCAAATGTATCCCTGAATTATTAATTAGAGAATACCTGGTTTCCCCAAGGTTGGCATCCAGAGTTCTTAAAATGATTTTATCAGAGGCGGGATTAGGATAAATGTACACCATCTCTGTGCTGCCCGGAAGTGTATCAAGGCTGGTATATACAAGGCTATCAGCAGCTATCACCCTGACACAAAGGTTCAGTGGATCGGGCTGGTATGGATGATCATAAAAGGGATGCCAGTTTACATTGTCCTTAAAATATGCGGTGTTCTCCGAGACACTTACCGGGGGGCCGTGATAAACAGCAAATTGTTGTTGTTCAGCAGAAGCTTCCTGGCTGTACCACAGGTGCCAGGTAACAAAGAAAACCTCCGGTACGGTCACCGGGGAAAAGAAATCGAAGTATAAATCGGTAGAATCACGGCTATCCCTGATATACATTGAACGCCGGGCAAGAACAGATTCGGGTTCAGTAAGGCCCGACATGATAAATACGGTAATACTGTCATAATTATTTATCACCCTGCTATCGCCTATTTCCATTATAATTTCTGTAATTTCCTTTTCACCACTGACAGTAAATTTTTCTGCATACATTACTATGCTATCGCTGTTAAAGCCCGTTGTATAACCTGTCCCGGGCAGGTCATATTCAGTGAGGTATCTTTTATTATCTCTACAGTTACACAGGGTATCGAAGTCCAACTTAATTTCCTGGTAAGGATCGCGTCCATCGAGTATCAGAGCTCCTGTTTTTGCAGGATCCAGCCATGGCTTCAGACTATTATATATATCAGGATTGATGTCATAGGCTACATCCATGCGCGCAAAATAATCATTCACACTATTGCCGCATACGGCTTCACCCCCTGAAAGGAAGCCCACCGCCCTGTGGTTCTGGTCAAAAAGTGGGGATCCCGATGAGCCTCCTTCTGTGGTTCCCTCGTCCCACTGCAAGATTTTCCAGAATCCATCCTGGTATAAATCCTGGAATGTAGAAATAACGGGTGGGTCATTATCGGTGCTGATTTTTTTTACATCCCCGGATGGATGATGGATGGTGACAGTGTTGGCTGGTGTTACACCCCTTACATCCCATCCTGCAAGGTATGGTTTATATATCAGGGGAGGAAAATCATCGAGCCTGACTATAGTAAAGTCAGTGTTTACATCCTCGGCCATCATCTCCGCACCGGATAAGCTGTAATTTATTATTCCGTCAGGCCCGTTGCAATATGGACTTTCATACCTGAATACATAAACAGAATTAATTGCATTCTCGGGGGTTCTTATCACATGATTGGCAGTGATAACAAAGGGTATATTTTCCTCTCTTGTATTATTTACCAGGAAACCGCTTCCCAGTTCTGTTCCTCCGGCAATTATTCTCATCACAGAATTTTTTTCCACCTGCCATTCATCTCCCGACTCACAATTTATATCAACATTGCATGGCTGAGAGCTACCATAATATATATCCTTTGTTTTACCAGGGCCGCTTACACCTATAAAATCATGTGCCACCTGCCCTACTTCCAGCCTATTGTTTCCTCCCGGAGAAGCCATATGATATTCTATAATGATTTCATCGCCTTCAACAGGCATTACAGCAAGGCTAGCGGTGGTTTTGTTGTTCATCCGGGTGAAAGGACCCAGGTGCGTTGGAGTACTCTTAGAATAAATATATACTTCTTCGCCTTTCAATAAACGAAAATATCTAAAAATGATATTAAGAGACCTGGCATTTTTAGATTTGATACCCAGATACCATACCATCTCCCCTTTTTCATTTTTAATAACCTTGCCCGAATTATCGGGCTTATAATTAACTTCCTGCTTTATCGCAAATGTTGTATTTCCCGGAATTTCGTAAAAGGCAATACGCATGCTGTCAATTACACCGGTGTCAAAGGATAGCTCTTTCACTATGGCATCGGAAAAAATAATTTTATCAGCATCGGGAATCCCCGGTCTATGCACTATTTGTGAGTTTCCAGCCAGGGATAAGATCAGTAAGATATTTATTGTCAGCACATTTTTTATAGCGCTGCGCTTGTAGATCTTAACATCTGATATTTGACGGTAAATATTCACCATAAATGCCTTTAATTTTTTCTATCGCTCATCTGAAATACCAGCAAGCCGCCAGACATAATTTCATCATGGCTGATATAGTTGCGATTGAGAACTTTACCGTTCAGTGACACTTTATTCACATATACATTTTCAGGGCTATTATTCTCAACCTTTATTATAAACTCTTTATTTTCCGGCAGGTTTATGGTCGCTTCATCAAGAATAGGACTACCAAAATTATATGCCCCATCAGCAGGGTTAAAGGGATAAAATCCCATGGCTGAAAACACATACCATGCCGACATCTGCCCGCAGTCTTCATTGCCACACAGTCCATCTTTGCCTGAATGATACATCTCGGTCATAATTTTACGCACCAGTTCCTGGGTACGGTGTGGCATACCTACCCTGCTAAAAATATATGTCGTATGGTGACCGGGCTCGTTGCCATGGGCATATGCACCGATCAGTCCTGAAATATCCGATGAGGCATTTTCACCTGTGACCCCTTCTTCCTGGAGAAACAAGGAATCCAACTTTTGAACCAGGGATGGCACGCCACCCATTAACTCTGCCAGTCCATATATGTCATGGGGCACAAACCACGTATATTGCCATGCATTACCTTCGGTATATTCGTCCTGGCGATGACTGGAATAAAGGGGATCGAAAGGAACTTTCCAGTTACCGTCTGCCAATCTTCCCCTCATAAATCCTGTTTCAGCATCAAAAAGGTTCTTATAAAATGCTGACCGGCGCATATAGTAATTATAATCTTCCTCCTTGGCCAGTAGTTGTGCCATCTGGGCTATGCACCAATCATCATAAGAGTATTCAAGGGTCTTTGAAACGGATTCATTTTCCATATCCGCAGGTATATAGCCATAACGTTTGTAATAATAAAGGCCCTCGAAATTAAGCATAGCCGAATGCTTCGCGGCTTCAAGGGCAAGTTCATAATCAAATCCTTTTATTCCTTTTTTCATGGCATCGGCAATAACCGGTACGGAATGATATCCTATCATAGTGTTTGTCTCATTGGCCATCAGTGACCAGACAGGCAACTTACCCTGCTCAAGGTAAATATTCAACATTGCATTTATCATATCGCTTACCCTTTCAGGCTGGCTTATGGTGAATAAGGGATGGGCTGCCCTGAAAGTATCCCACAATGAGAAGACAGTGTAATTAGTAAAGGATTCTGAACGATGAACTTTCCCGTCGGCCCCCCTGTATCGACCATCCAGGTCCGAATAGGTATAGGGAGCTATAAAGCTATGGTAAAGAGCGGTATAAAACACTTTAAGTATTTCGGGATCGCTTGAATACGCATTTATTACGGATAATTCTTTGTTCCATTCCCCCGATGCAGATGTTCTGACACTATCGAAGTCCCAGCCCGGGATTTCTGCCACCAGGTTTTTTTCAGCTCCTTCTTCATCGACTGCTGAAAGGCCGGTCTTTACTAATATCTCCTCCCCCTCTTTAACATTGAATGACAATATCATACCTACTTTTTCACCTCTGACCGATAAATTATCATTGAATTTACCATTTATTATACCCGTAACTCTCTCAGGTTGCTTTGAAAACATTGAGGCAAAATACTGATATTGCTTTGGAGCCCATCCCGTGGATATCCGTTTGCCTTTCATTATATTATGATCATACTCAATTGAGCAGTCGATGGGCTTGTCCCAGTTAATGGCAAAACCAAGATCGAGGAGAATATTCATAACGCCATCATATTCAGCAACATACTTTTGCAGGCCGGCTCTCCTGGTAGCTGTAAGGTGGACGGTAACACCATTGTCAAGTTTCACTGAATAATATCCAGGTTCTGCTTCCTCATTATCGTGGCTGAAGGAAGACCTGTTTTCGTAAGCAACAGAAGAATTTTCATCCTCATATCCTTCGCTGAACTCATGCATTGAGGGAAGGAATACGATATCGGCCAGATCACCTATACCTGTTCCTGAGAGGTGGGTATGACCGAAGCCTGCTATCACTGTATCGGAATAATGATATCCTGAGCACCAGTCCCATCCACTGGTTCCGTTATCCGGACTTAGCTGTACCATACCGAAGGGAAGTGTTGCTCCTGGAAATACATGTCCGTGATAATCTGTACCGATAAAAGGATCTACATAATCAACAGGATCAGCCTCTTCTATGTCATTGGATTCTTCCTCCTTGCATGAGCTAATTATCAATAGAAGGATCATTGAAAAAATGGTGACCTTTTTCATATCATTTACTTTTTAATATACTTTTCAGAATTTGCTCTCCCATGCCTATACGGTAACCTTCTGACATATAGTAAATTTTATCAATTTCGCCGAGCACTTCTGCAAGCTTCATCTCTTGCCTTAGCTCTACTTTCAGAGTCTTTCGTTCACCAGGTTCAAGGTCAAAGAATCTGACCGAACTGAGGACTTTTGATTCGTCTGTTCTATTACCCGTAACAAGCATATATTTGCCTGGCGTACGGGATAAGTATTTATCAAAAGAACTTATTTCTTTGTTATAATCATAATCGAGCGTTATGTACTTCCCCTCTTCAAATTTTGCCAGTGTGAAATGAATATAATACTCAGGTACGGGTATACCTCCCCGGTTTGTTTCTTCACGTACTTTCAAAGATAACCTGATATTATCAAGGAAGAAGCTCCCGGAGTAGTCTGCGATGTCACTGAGTGGCATATAGGCATAGAGAAATTTAAGGGCTTCTGTTTCTTCAAGGTTAAGATTTTTGTCAAACACCGAAAATAATTCTTTCTCCTTATCGGAAAACATTTCTTTACGCTCGAGGAAGTCAGTGTTCACTTTATCAAGGTAATCACTGTCATTTATCAGGTGATTATTATTGCAAGACATAATGAAAAATAGGAATAGGGCAAGAGCTGGATATATCCGGGTATTCATAATGGTATTCAGTTTTATAATATTGCTCCGCACGACTTCTCGATAATTAACTCGGGTCGGATAGTGACAGACCGTTTATATTTACTTCTCCCGTTGTTTTTAACCTCGGACCACAACATTTGAGATGTCTTAAGTGCCAGGGATGAATATTTCCGGTTTATTCTTGTTACGGGTGGATCGAGCAAGTTAAAGCCCACTCCATTATCCATAGCCATTACTGCAAGGTCAGATGGCACCCTGATATTCTTCTTCCTGAAAAAGGTAAGCAAGGGATACACAAGTTCAGAATGTTTAACCACAAATAATTGGGAAGCCTCAGGTGGCCGCAAAGCCCTTACTATCTCTCCTGAATCAGTAACATCCATTATTAGATTACCGGCAACAGAATGTCTTGAAATATTAATGCCAGGAATTATACTTTCTATGGTCTTAATTAAGAGGCTGGTTTCAACCATACAGTTCATGCAATTTTTCTGTTCAATCACGCTTATATTTGTATAAGCCAGTTTGTGTATATGGAGAGCTACAAGCCTGCATGCTTCTGCATAATCACTATTTACTTCATTTATTCTGTGCCTGGTTATTTTTTTTTCAAGTACAACAAAGGGGTAATGTGTTTTTTTAAGAGAGCGAACCGTGTTGTCATCTGCGGCATCTCCATAAAGGATTAAACCGCTGAACATTTTTTTCAGGTCTTTAATAATAGCTTCGAACCTCTCTTCATTTTGATTCTTAGAGATAATACTGAATGTCAGTCCTATGCTTGAGAAGGCTTTACTGAGAAGAGGTCCTATTTCGAAGATGAAGTGGTTATGAAGATCAGGGACTATCATACCCACAATGCTTCCTGCGGATTTGCGAGGTATTTTGCTTTCGATTGATGCATCTTCAAAATAACCCATCTGCCGTGCAATAAAAAGCACTTTTTCCTGGGTGTCAGGTTTTATCCCATGCAAAGAAGCCTTGTCATTAAGCACAAGGGAAACCAGTGTATTTGAAAAGCCACACTTCTCGGCTATGTCTTTTATTTTAACCTTTTTTCCCATCATATGATGTTTTTACAGGTCAGTTTCAGTTTATATTCGGTGCATTTTGATTCTTATGTTTTCTCACCCTTCGTCAATTTCTTTAAGCCTATTTCTTTTTAGATGGCGAATAACCTCTTTGTTTTGCTGCCTCCTCAAGCCGCTGCTGAAATTTTGATTTCTTAGGTGGTTTTTTCTTATTCTCATTAAGTTTTTTCAGAACAGCTTCTTCATCTATAAACTTTTTAGAAATCATATTCTGTCCAAATGTTATCAGGTTTGCCAGGAAATAATAATATGTAAGGCCGGCTGAAAAGTTATTCAGTATAAGCATGAACATGATAGGCATTATGTAAGTCATCATTTTCATTCCGGGCATCTGCTCCTGACCTGTTGATGAGGGGCTGTTTATCTTCATGGTGATAATTGTGGATGCGGTCATCAGAAGAGTAAACAGGCTTATGTGATCACCATAAAGCGGTATATTGAATGGAAGATCCAGTATGGAATCATATGTTGACAGGTCCTCGGCCCACAAAAAGCTTTGCTGCCTCAATTCAATGGAAGTGGGGAAGAATCTGAACATTGCGAACAATATAGGCATCTGCAGGAGCATGGGCAGGCATCCTCCCATCGGGCTCACACCGGCCTTTTTATATAGATCCATTGTTGCCTGCTGCTTTTTCATGGCATCTTCCTTCTTAGGGTACTTTTTGCCTATCTCATCAACCAGTGGTTTAAGTACTTTCATCTTAGCCTGTGACTGGTATGACTTAAAAGTTAGTGGGAACAATACTATTTTTATTATAAGCGTAAGAATCAGTATTATTATACCGTAATTACCTATCGAATTATCCAGCCAGTTGAATATTGGCACTATCACATATTTATTGAAAAATTTGATAATGTTTCGTCCCAGCATTACCAGCTCTTCGAGGCCAGCTTCATACTTTTTCAGGGTGTTATAATGGTTTGGCCCGAAATAAAGATCCATATCATAATCAACTTTATCAGCCGGGTCAAATGGGAGGCTAAGCTCTGCGGTGCAATACCTCAGGTATTTACTGTCCTCGGGCATGGTTTTATACGATACATATCCATTGCTGAAATTCTCTCCGGCAAGTAAGACTGATGAGAAAAACTGATCCTTGAAGGCCACCCACTTTAATGGAGTTGATATGTCTGCTTCCTCAAAATCTTTTGTCGACCGGGTCCTGAAGCCATCTACATTATCCTGGTAATGCTTGTATTTAATATTTGCCCAGTTATTTTCATTCTGTCTTCCTTTTTCCTGCTGCGGCATGTAGGATCTCCAGTCAAAGGAAATAGAATTCATATTGGAAGGTATAATACCGGATAATCCCACGAAATTAACATCAAAATCAAGCATATAATGTTCTGGCTCAAGGGTATAGATATATTCTATATATTCGTCTTCGGAAACTTCCAACCTAAATGTAGCCCTACCTTCTGAACTGGTGGCATCGGTGAGCTTAGAGGTATTTACAGGCTTAAAATACAGGTTGTTTGTTTCTATTCGTTTATTGTCACTCGTAAAGAATTTAAAGCCGAAGATTGTGGAATCGCCGTCAAAAAGTACCAATGGACGTTGATCGTAAGTAGTATATTCTTTTAAGAGGGCTGAATAGATACGTCCTCCTTTAGTTGATATTGTTAATTGCACTTTGTCATTCTCAAGTACATAAAATTCCTGATCACCACTGTATGCCTCTGCAAAAGGACCTGTAGGCTGAACGGCTGGTTCAGCTTCCTGGATTTCAGTCGGTACCTCTTCAGCCTGCTCCATTACCTGTTCTTGCTGTCCGTATATTGTATCTTTTTGCTGTCCTGATATTGTATCTTTCCGACTTGCTGTGTCAGGCTGGATGATCCTGTTGATTTCGTTAACCCTATCAACAGCTTCCTCGGTGCCTGGCTTAAACTCCAGTGCTTTAAGATATTGAAGCTTAGCTGCCTCATACTCACCTTCCTCGTACAGTGAATCGGCTACACTGACAGCCGATTCGTATGATTTTTTCAGTTTGCTGCTGTTATATAAACTGAAGCCTATAAAAACCAGGAAAATCAGTGCAAGTCCTAATATTGTATTTTTGTCCATTTAATTCTCGTGTAAATAATTCATACTATTTTATAACATTCTCCTCAGTGCAGCAGGCTTTAATGAATTCAACAAAGAGAGGATGCGGACTGACTACTGTGCTGCTGTACTCGGGATGGAATTGTACGCCAACGAACCATTTATGACCGGCAATTTCCATTATTTCAACCAGGTCAGATTCAGGGTTAATACCGGTAGCAAGCATTCCTGCACTTTCAAAATCATCGAGATATTTATTATTGAATTCGTACCTGTGCCTGTGTCTTTCGGTTATTTCGGTTTTTCCGTAGGCCCGGTATACTTTTGAATCGTTTTTTATTCTGCATTTATATCCACCAAGTCGCATTGTCCCCCCCTTGTATGTAATACTTTTTTGTTCTTCCATGAGATCGATAACAGGATATTTAGTTTTTGGGTTCATCTCCGTTGAATCGGCCCCGGCATAATTCAAAACATTTCGTGCAAATTCTATCACTGCACACTGCATACCCAGGCATATGCCAAAAAAGGGAATATCATTTTCCCTGGCATATCTAACGGCTGTTATCTTTCCCTCTATACCCCTGGGACCAAAGCCCGGTGCCACAATTATACCATCGAGGTGTTCAAGTTGTGATTGGGCATTTTCAGGGTTTATTTCTTCAGAATGTATCAATTGGAGGTCAACGTGGCATTCATTTGCAGCACCGCCATGTGCAAATGATTCACTTATTGATTTATATGCATCAGGTAATTCAACATATTTACCCACCAGGCCGATGTTAACCTTTGCCCTGGGGTTCGCCTGCCTTTTCAGGAAGTCGCGCCATACAAGGAGAGGAGGTTCTTCTTTATAAGACAGTTTAAGCCTGTTAAGCACCGTTCTATCCAGTCCTTCTTCCAGCATCTTTATTGGGACCTCATATATTGAAGACACATCAACCGACTGTACAACTGATTGCTTATCAACGTTACAGAAAAGAGCCACTTTTTCTTTGACATCTTCAGTGAGCTCCATTTCGGCACGAAGAACGAGGACGTCGGGCTGCACCCCTGCCTCCTGTAAGGTTTTTACAGAATGCTGAGTTGGTTTTGTTTTGTGTTCACCGGTGGCGCTGAGGTATGGCACAAGGGTAAGATGTATTACCATACAGTTACTTATTCCGTGTTCCCACTTCATTTGTCTGACTGCCTCAATATATGGCAGTGATTCAATATCACCAACCGTCCCCCCTATTTCGGTTATCACTATATCATATTCACCCCCTGTGCCAACCAGTTTTATACTTCTTTTTATTTCATCAGTGATATGAGGAATGACCTGCACCGTTTTACCCAGGTAGTCTCCTTTACGTTCTTTTTCTATAACTGTTTTGTAGATGCGACCGGTAGTTACATTATTGGCCTGGGAGGTATGGACGTTAAGGAACCTCTCATAGTGCCCCAGATCAAGGTCCGTTTCTGCCCCATCCATTGTAACATAGCATTCACCATGTTCATAGGGATTCAGTGTACCGGGATCTACGTTTATATAAGGGTCCAGTTTCTGGATTGTCACATTATACCCTCTCGACTGCAAAAGCTTTGCAAGGGATGAAGAAATAATACCTTTACCCAGCGATGAAGTAACTCCACCGGTTACAAATACATATTTTACATCTGCCAAAACGAAAATTTTATATTTAAAAAATAAAGAGTACCCTAAGTATCTATACCCGACCGGTCAATTAGCCTGATCTTTTCCTCCAGCACTTCTATTGTTTTCTTAGCATTATCAATTTTTGACTGAACCTCCTGTATCATCGATTCCGCACTACTGGATTTTGAGAAGAAGCCAATATTATTTTCCCATACAACAATGTCATTTTCCAGTTGCTTTATCCTGTTCAGGAATTTTTCTCTTTCTCCCCTGAGTTTTCGTGTGGCCTTCGGGGTTTCTTTAATATTCTCAAGCTTTGTCTGGTACTTGAGAATTGCTTTTTCTTCCTCGTCTATCTTAAGCCTGTCAAACTGCTGATTAAGAGCATTCCTGTACCGGTTACTTATTTTGTCCTTTTCTTTATAAGGCACAAAACCTATTTCAGTCCATTTCCTCTGTATCTCCTTGAGTTTTTCAAAGGCAGCATTAATATCATCTCCGGGATCAAAATTTTCAAGTTTTTCAATAAGTTTTTCTTTTTCTTTAAGATTATCTTCAAAGGAGCTATCCATCTCAGCAAAATGTTCTGATTTTCTTTCGAAAAAGTGATCACATGCCTTACGGAATCGTTTCCATATTTTATCTGAATGCTTCCTGGGAACAGATCCTGTTTCTTTCCACTCTTTCTGCAGGTTTATGAGTGCATCAGTAGCTTCCTTCCATTCGGTGCTATCCTGCCACGATTCTGCCTGCATGCACAATTCAGTTTTCTTTTGAAGGTTTGCCATTTGCTGCTCTTTATTTTCGGCATAGAATCTTCTTTTCGCCTGGAAAAAAGAGTCACAGGCTTCTCTGAATCTCTGGTAGATGGTATTATTATGTTTTTTGGGTGCAAAACCTATGGTGCGCCATACTTTTTGTATCTCGATCACCTCCCTGGCTTTGGTTTCCCAGTCTTTAGAAGATTTTAATTCAAGTTTATTTATTTCCTCCACTTTTTCGCAAAGTGCTGTTTTAGCTTCAAGATTCTTTTTTTGTTCCTCTTTTTGTTTCTCAAAATATTCGTGATGCCTCTTGTTTATCATTGAGGTAGCAGCCTTGAACCTATCCCATAATTCAGCCCGCGACTCCCTTGGAACAGGTCCTGTTTCCCTCCATTGCTGGTGGTATTCCTGCAGTATCCTGAAAGCATTAATTGGGTTGGGATCCAATAAAAGCTCTTCTGCCTTTTCGCACAGTTCTATTTTGGCTTCCATGTTCTTTTTAAAATCCAGATCCCTCAGCTCTTTGTTAATCTTGATATAATCATAGAAGATCTCAACATTAAGATTATACGTCTCCCAGAGGTTCCGCAGTGAAGACTGGGGCACTACACCTATTGAATGCCACTGTGCCTGAAGATCCCTGAATTCCTGGAATGTTTTGTTAATTGATTCTTCGCGGTTAACCAGGTCTTTGATTTTATCAATTATTTCATATTTCTTTTTGAGATTTTCCTGTTTTTCAATTTCCAGCTGCTTGTTATATTCTGTTTTCTTACCCCTGAAACGGGCAAGTAACTCTTTCATCTTAATTTCTAAAGGATCATCGGCAGGCTGATAATCTTCTATTCTTCCCCCTTCTTCCAGAAAATTCTTTTTCTTTTTATCCAGTTCCGCCTTGTGCTTTTTATAGAATATGGTCTTTATCTTATCAACATCATCGACTATTTCTTTAAAGGGCCTGTTTTCAATAAGTAATTCCAGTGTTTCCGTGAGCTCTGCTTTAGATCTACCGGTATAGTCAACTTCAGGTAATTCATCCGGTTCTTCCGGGGTCTTCCCTACAGGCAAATCTTCACTTTCTTCCCTATCGTCCTTTTTCTTTTCGGGAGTTACTACCTTTTTATCTTTTTCCTCCTGGGAAGACCCGGATTTAATATCCCCGCTGATATTTGGTTTTGCCTCAATCTCTTTTCCATCATCGTATTGAGAAGCAGGTAAACCCTGCCTGAAGGGAGGACTTACTCTAAAATGTAACCTGTTTAAGGAGACTTCAGCCCAGGCTGCTGACGAGGGGTTCGGCCTCATATCTTCGTCCTGAGGCTTATTTTGTGTTTTTGATTCAGCTTCTTTTTGAGCTTTGTTGTTGTCACCCTTAGTTTCGGCAGATTTATTTTCTGCATCGAATTGTTCATCACGAACAGAATCACCCGGATTGAAAATAATCATAATTAATCCTTTTATTTGAGCACATTAGCAGATTTATTAATTACTTAAATCTGAGACCAATCAAGATTGCTAAAATATTGAATTATTTAGAAAAACTCAAAGATTAAAAGTTTTTATACTTAGCAACTGATAATCAATAGATTACCTGGTAAAATAAATTTTAGTTACAATCTTTAAAATACTAAAAATCTAAATTTTTGTAATAAAACAATATTTTCTTATGGATTCCCCTGTCTTTTATTTTTTTCAACAAGGTATTTAAAGGGGTATATGAATCTTTCAATCAACCTCATATCTTCGGTTATTATTTCAGCCCTGCCTGACATATTCTGGGTGAAATCAAGTTTTTTACCATAAAATGTTGATAAGCCCTCAGGTAGATTAACATCCAGCACATATGAATTATCCTGTGGCACCAGTGATCGTGTTTCCACTTTTCCCTGCACCATTCCATATTCCAGGTAAGGATATCCTTCAAGCTGGATATTTACATCCTGTCCTTCTTTCACCTTACCCGAGCCTGCCATAGGGATCATGATGCGGGCAATTATTTCATTTTCACCTTCCGGCACAACGGTCATCACTGTTTCTCCCTCTTTTACAGTTTGATTTTCTGACCAGTACCTTGTAAAAGTCACATTACCGTCAATAGGTGCAAGCAAAAGGTAATTTTGTATCCACCACTCCATTCTTGCCTTGAGTTTCATAAGCTCATCATCAAGATTTGAGAGTAATTTTTGTCTTTCTTCTTCGCGTGCGGCAGTCAGATCCTGTAATTCTTGTTTTTTAGATGCCAGATCAATGCGCCTTGAAGCAGCTTCCAGGACAACCTGTACAAGTTCAATTTTAAGGGAATAAAATTTCTGTTTCGAATTTTCGAGTTGAGCATCAGGTAATATGTCCTGAGTATGGAGAAGTGAGTCCCTTAGATATTTTCTCCTTTCCACTTCAAGGTTAGACCCTGTAAGGGCTTCTTTACTTTTTAACTGCCTTATATAATCTTCAATGCTTTTTATCTCCTCCTTTACAGCCCCGATTTTTTTTCCGTAGTAATCAATCTCAATATGATTCTTATAGTTATAATAGCTTTTACGAAAAGCCGAATATTGATCCTGTATCTCTCCAAGAACAGAATTATCGGGCAGTTGACGGTTAATAGCCTTATATCTTGATGATATATCCTCTGTTTTTATGGAGTCGAGCATTGAACTCAACCACTGTATGCTTTCATATGAAGCGGTGGTCTCCATTACTCCCAGGATGGATCCTGCAGTCACCTGTTCACCATCGCTCACAAAAAGGTGTTCAATTTTACCGGAAATCCTTGCCACAATATTTGCAGGTGGTTTTTCTGTTGTTATTACAGCTTCGGCCCTGATTATATATGGATATTTTATAAGCCATGAAAATATCAAAAGTAATATGATTACTGTGGCAACTATAGCTGTACCCCATCTAATAAGAGACCCGGGCGGTTTATTCATTATATCTTCCACGGGTCTTGAGTACCTTATTTCATGTAATTGTCTTTTCATATACTTCAACTACCAAGTTCCAGCTGTTCACGTACCAGATTATAATATACACCTTTTTTATCTATCAGCTCATTATGAGTCCCGCTTTCTATCATACGGCCTTTATCAATAACCATGATATTATCGGCATTACGCACCGTACTAAGCCTGTGTGCAATTACCAGCACTGTCTTGCCCGAGAAAAACTCATCGAGGTTTTCAACTATCTGCTTTTCATTAACGGCATCCAGTGAATTTGTAGCTTCGTCAAAAAACAGGTATTCAGGATTCTTGTACACTGCCCTCGCTATTAATATCCGTTGTTTTTGTCCCTGACTCAATCCATGACCATTATGCCCTATTCTTGTATTTATCCCCAGGGGCAGCGTCTCCACAAATTCACTTATATTAGCTATTGAGATGGCTTTGTTTAATTTCTCCCTGTCGATTATATCCACACCGGGACTAATATTATTGGCTATACTATCAGGAAAAATATAACCATCCTGCATTACCACCCCCACCCTGCTCCTCCATAATTTGAGGCTTAAGTTTTTGAGGCGGGTGTCACCAACCATTATATCACCTTCAACAGGCTTATAGAATCCGAGTATTAGTTTTAATAAGGTAGTTTTGCCGCTACCGCTGGTGCCGACCAATGCAGTAACCTTACGTTCAGGTATCACTATATCAATATCCTTCAGTACATAGGGTGAACGTGGTCCTTCATATTGGAATGAAAGGCTATTCACATATATACTTTTGTTTGCCGGCAGGCTTTTCACTTTCATTTCCTCTTCTGATTCTTCAGGTTGACTGGAGTGTACCTCCGAGATCCTGTCCAGGCTCATCCTGGCGTCCTGGGCTGTCCGGAAAAAGACGACCATCTGGTTTACAGGGATATTTAACTGGCCTATAATAAATTGCACGGCAAGCATCATGCCGAGAGTCATACTCCCTGATAATACGGCAGTGGCAGCAATAATTGTAATAATAATATTTGAGGCCTCATTAATAAATTTCCCCCCGGCAAGCTGGTATTGGGAAAGACTCATCGCCTTAACCCTTGTCTTGAAGAGTGAAGCCTGGATATTCTCCCAGTCCCATCTCTTACTTGTTTCGCTCTGTGTAAGCTTTATTTCCTGTATACCGGTGATTATATCAATCAGCCTGGCATTGTTATCAGACAATTGCTTAAACCTTCTATGATCAAGCTGGGCACGCGACCGCATGAAAAAGGACACCCAGGCAATGTAAGCAGTTGTACCCGCAATGAAGACAAGCAATATGGTGATATTGTAAATTGCCAGCACGATGCCAAAAACCACCAGATTAACAAAGGAAAACAGTACACTTAATGACGTATTACTGAGAAATGATTCGATGCGTTGATTATCTTCTATCCTCTGCAAGAGGTCGCCACTTAATTTAGTATCGAAATACGACAACGGCAATGTCATCAATTTATATAGGAAACCTGATATTATAGCCACATTAACCCTTGTGCTTATATGCAATAAAAGCCAACCGCGTACAAACTCAACTGTCATCCTGCCTATAACCAGGGCAAGTTGTGCGAACAGTATAAGGTAAATAAATCCAAGGTCATTGTTATTTATTCCTATATCTATAATCGATTGTGTAAGAAAGGGGAAAATCAATTGTATGAGACTCCCTATAAACAGGCCCAGAAAGATCTGGAAAAAATACTTTCTGTACATATTTACATACCGGAAAAGAAAACCAAATCCCGATTTTCTTTTTTTTGTTTCTTCCTGATCATAAAATTCAGGGCTTGGTTGAAGTATCAATACCAGCCCCACCTTCTCCTCGTCGATCTTTGTCGTAGCCCAGTTTTTCTCAAATTCATCCCTTGAATATTTTATCAGGCCTTTTGCGGGATCGGCAACATAAACTGTGTTTTTCTTTATCTTATACACTACGACAAAATGCTTTTGCCTCCAGTGCACAATACAGGGTAAGGGAGTTTCTTCAACCAATTTATTGAAGGGTATGCGCACACCTATAGTCCTGAATCCTATCGCCTCCGCCGCCTCGGATATACCCAGGAAAGACACTCCTTCCCGGCTTATGTAGCTCTTTTCCCTCAAATCAGTGAGGCTGAACTTTTTACCATAAAAGCGTGCAACCATCTGTAGACAGGATGGACCACAATCCATTGCATCTGCTTGCCTTTCGAAAGGGAACGACATAGCCAATAATAGTTAAGCCTGTAAATATATCTATTATTTGATTCTATTCAAACATAGTGCTCTTACAGCTTATTATTGATATTAAATCATTGAGTTAATCCTTTGGAAATAGTATATTTGCCTCAAATATTACTATTAAGTGTTAAAAAAACACTCTGATAAGAAATTAATAGAGGGAATACGAAAAGGGGACGACAAATCTGTTAATTACCTCTATGAATCATTTTTCGATACCATAAAATCTCATGTACTGAAAAATACAGGAACGGAAGATGATGCATATGATATATTCCAGGATGCCCTGATGGTACTTTTCAAAAAGGTACAGCTCAATCACCTTGATGAAAATACTGATATCAGAGCTTATGTCTTTGGTGTTTCCAGAAACTTATGGTATGAGCATCTCCGAAGGAAGAGGAAAAGTGTAGAAATGAATGAGGAATTGGTTGACGACTGTGATCCCTCGAAATTGCTTGATACACCCCTGGAACAAATTGTGCAGCGTTCTTTTCTTAAACTCAAGACTGAATGCCAAAAAGTCCTCAATATGGCAATTAAGGGATATGAATACAGTGAGATAGCACGTAAAATGAAATACAAATCAGAAGAATATGCGCGTCGAAAAAAGTATCTGTGTAAGGAAGCACTTATTAAAATAGTAAAAGCCGACCCTGAATACAGTGACTATACAGACCTGGATTTGTAATAATACCAGCCAGCAAAAAAGAGGATGACAACAAGCATTGCCATTAGCAAATACCTTTTAACAGGAAAATAGACCGGGGCGTCATTGCCCATTATCACCAGGGTGCTCCAGAAATATGGGTGTGACCTCATCTGATCTGCATCTTCCAGGTAGTCCATTCTTGCTTTACGCAACGATTCACTTTTTGTGAGTCCTTTCTTAAGATTATAATAAAAATCCTTAACTATATCGCTCCCGGAGCGGTCATCCACCTCCCACAAAGACATTATCACACAAGGACTTCCGGAATAGAAAAATCCCCTGGCCAGGCTCATAACGCCCTCACCGGCCTGTAGATAACCGGTACCGGTATTACAGGAACTGAGAAAAACCATTTTAGCTTTAATAGGTATGTTGTAAACCTCATAGGTATTAAGCATTCCATCTTCAAGGGTATCGTTTTCCATGTTGAAGAACATCTTAGAGTACATAGGTTCATTATCGTTCAACCGTGTGTGCATGGCAAGGTGGATCAGGTCTCCTTCGAGTACCTTTGATTTAAAAACGCTTTCAGTGGCCTTATCATCAATATACAGTTTCCCTCCAAGCAGTTTATTTATATATATTGCTTCCTCCCTTGCTCCAGGTATATTGGCCAGGCTGTCACGGTAATATTGCCTACTTTCCATAAGTTCTTCAATATCTAAACTCCCGCTATAGTCCGGGGCGAAAGTCAGCACATTGTTAGATGCACTGCGGCGGGACGATAATGCTTCAGACAGTAATGTACCGGAGTATTCATATATTATCTCGAAATCCTTGATGAGATAAGTCAAATGACGGTAATTTACTTCCTTATACCCGGGCATTTCGCTTATCAGTGTTTCAAAGGGTATATAAGAAAGCAGATCATCTGCAGATATTATTAACCTATCGGAGTTCAAGTAATCCCGGACAGGGAGTAACAGCTTTTTATACAGATTGAAAGCCAGCTCAACATACTCCCTGTACTGTTCGCCTGCACCACTTACTATTGCCGGCCCGGTCAGAATATCTCTGAAAGTAAGGATCATTTCCCTGAATTCATCACCCACGGGCACCGATTTAATCTTAAAACAGTCTTTGTTTATAAGAAATATATATAAAATACTGTCAGACAGGTAGTATTCAATGAAGTTGCTATTGCTGGTAATACTGTTTCGTATATCATCTACAGTGCTTACCGATGTATTATATTTCAAGTTATAATACCTTGGGTACTCCTTTTCAAAAACACCTACAAGGGAATCATATTTTGCAGATGCCAGCGCGCTCAAAATATGGTAACGGTCAATAAGTTCCCTATCCGGTTTTATTTTTGCTGATTCATTGTATATAACCTCGTTGTAGTCTCTTATATCACCAATCAGTGCCCTTTCAATTGCGGCTAGATCGGGCGGGAGGTGGAAATTCATTGCCCTGATATTCCTTGTTGCAGTTAGGAGGCCGGCAGCTTTTGACTTTTCTGAAATTGCAAAAGCCCGGTCAAGGTACTTTTCTTCACCGGTAAGATTGAACAGCTCATTTAATATGGACAATGTCATATCATAAGCATTGATATACCGTCCTGACAACATGCTCCTGCTATCGTCCTGCTGTATCCTGAGCCTGGTGCTTTCAATATTTTCTATAGCTTGCTCAGCTGCGTTTAAAGCACCTTTGAGATTCTGTATGTCATGTCCCACCCTGTATGTTTGATATAATATCCTGCTTTTGTGCATGAATGATGCCGTCCTGATCTTTGATGACAGCACCAGGGAATCATTAATTATATCATTGATATATCTTAAAGCTTCTGCATATCTGCCGGTATTATACATCAATCGTGATAAATACAGGGTGGCCTCACTTTTAACTTTGTTATCCTGCGGATTACCGGACATATATGATTTAATAATGCCTGACATATCCCCTGCCCTATCATAATCCTTTCTGTAATACATCAGAAAGTCACAAAAAGTCAGTAACTGCACAATGTAATCTCTACTCCCTTCTCCATATTCATTTTCAGCTTCTTCGACTGCTAATAATAAATAATCTTCTGCCTTATCCAGCATTTCTATTTCAGCCAGTAAATAGGCATAATTCTCATATACCGAATTAAGAGTCCTTCCCCTGAATCCTTTTGAATCAATTAATTTCAACGCTTCCCGGAAAAAATAATCTGCCCGGTCCAGGTTTTCAAGCTCATAATTACACACAGCCAATGAATTATATAAGAGTAAAAGCTTGGTGGGATCGAGGCCTACGCTTTCCCCGGCAAGGGAATATGCAATTTCAAAGTTTCTATTTGCCCTGTTATAATCAAGGTTATTGATATATGACACTCCGGAATTATAATATAGATCAGCCAGCATCCCTCTCGCAATTTCATCTGGCTCCCTTTCCACAATCTGTATACCCCTGAGTGATGTTGATAAGGCACGTTCATACATGTTTAAATCAATATACAAAGCCGAAAGATTGAGTAAGGTTCTTAAGAGAAAGGGTGAAGCCATTCCAAAAAGTTTTTCCCTGGTGGAAAGAGCTATTTCGAGATTTACACGAGCCTCCTCAGGCCTGCCTGTATACATGTACGAAAGAGCCAAATTGCTTCGAGCCCTTGCATAAATATCATCAATACTATCTGAAGCAATCCTGTATCTTATAGACTGGACCAGCATTTCAATTGCCTCATTGTATGAATTCTTTAAATAATTATATGTTCCGGCATAGTAATAACAATCCGATATAAGAATGCTATCGTTGACGAGGCCAGAGTCAAGGCAGGTGCGTATCCATTCATAATATTCCCCTGCTTCCGGACTGCTTTTCAGCATTGCTGATTTGAAATTATCGAGTTTTATTATTATTAGGGTATCTCGCCTGGCTCCATGATAAATATTACTGGCTGTTGATTTTATGCCCGAATTGAAACAAAAGACAGCACTAATCAGTATGACAGTATATCTGAATAAATCTTTCATATAAAAAGTTATATGCTAAAAGCTATCAAATATCAAAATAAGAACTCAAAAAGCCAAAAAAATACCTCAATCTATTTAACTGTATATCTGCCTTTTACGAACCATCTCAAAAAAATGTTCACTTTTTTATGTCACAAAACGGTTAAATACGACATGTATATATGTAACGTAATTAGATAACCCGATTAATTTAAAAAAGTGTAACCAACAAAAAATTTAGAAAAATGAAAACACTGAATCAGGAAAATTTTGAGAATTTCAAAGACTTTTTACTTTCAGACGAAGAAATGATTCTTGTTCGAGGTGGTGACGATGATGGCGACAGAGGAATGACAGTACCTCCTATCACAGAACCTGAAATCTAAACACAGGATCAAAGCCAGCTTATTAAAGGAAATACGGCGATCTGTAAAATATTGTAACCGCAACATTTCGGTTAGAGCTAAATAAAGCATAGCCGGAAAGGTAAGGATATGGCATAAATATAAGGTGCCACAGTTACAGGGTGCATTGCATCCGGATGGTAACGGCAGGATGTGAAAATATATATTTATCTGTCCACATTATGCTTATAATGTGATGGTTAAGATGGATATAAGAAATGATATAAGAAATATTACTAATTCGCATGAAATATTATAAAAATTATGAAAAAAATTGAGTTCACCCGCTTTATCGAGAGATATCTCGAGGGCAAGATGCAAAGCTCCGAAAAAAAGTGGTTCGAGGCGGAGCTTGAGGGCAATCCAGGTTTAAAGAAAGAACTGGAATTGCGCAGGAATGTAGACAAATATGTTGACAACCAGGATGCTATAGCATTCCGACAAAGCCTGATGAATGCTGAAGCCAGGCACAGAAAAGCTGCTGCCAGAAAAAGGGCTGCCACAAAGCAGATAATCCAGTACGCGGCTATATTTGCGGGCTTGATATTAATCGGCGCCGTCGGCTTTTATATTTTCAGGAATGACAACAATGGTGACATTGCAAGTACTTTTAAACCTGAGTATACTCCGCTTGCATCATACCGTTCATCATCCGCAGAGCTGGATAAGGCATATACCAGGGCAACAGAATACTATAATTCAGGCAATTATACTGAAGCTATCAAGTGGTTTAATATGATAGTGAACCCGGACATGCAGGTTGAATTCCTTAAAGGCTCATCCCATATGCAAATCAGTCAGTATATCGAAGCCATAGGGTCATTCACCAAGGTTGTTAAAGATAATGATAACCTCTTTATTGAAGATGCCAGGTTTTACCTGGGTGTTTGTTATATCCAAACAGGTCAGGAAAATAAGGCAAGAGAGTTGCTGGAGGATATAATCAACTCTGAAAGCAGGCACAAGAAAGAAGCAAGAAAACTTCTAAGAAAAATCAACTAAGAGGATCTAGTTAACGCAAGGAGAAAATGTTTATGACTTTTGGAAATAATATGGAGAAAGAAAGAAGACATAGTGAGAATGATAAGTCAGAAAATATAAATCCTGTACATAATACCGATATGCTGAATACTCCTTCCATATTAACCGGCTTATCTCACGAAGTGCGAACTTACATGAACTCAATAGTAGCATTTACCTTCCTGAGCAATAATGATAACTGTACGGCAGAACAAAGGAATGAGTATAATAAGCATATCATGAATTCATGCGACCAGCTAATTACATTATTTGATAATTTTCTTGATTCAGCTTTAATTGATTCCGATGAACCCAGGACAACCATCACCAGATGCGAGCTTCGGTCTTTCATGAAAGACCTTCTGAGTGATTTAAAAAATTCAATCAGCAGGTTCGACAAGAAAAAGGTTACACTGCTGCTGGATGAACGATCCGGGAATGATTCCATGTTCATTGACAGGGAGAAGATTAATCGGGTTTTGAGAAATCTCTTTTTCAATGCGCTGGAAAATACGGAATCAGGATATATTAAAATGGGTTACAGGAAGCAAAAAAGCAAGGTTGAATTTTACGTTATTGATTCAGGCAATGCTTACACTAAGAACCGGGAACTGCTTACCTGTGAAGACCTAACTAAATACATTGGTGAACACCAGAACACATTTACCACTGTGTCATTCTTATTTTCACAAAAACTCATTGAAAGCATGAACGGTGAATTATGGATACGGCCAAATGGTGTGGACGGGACTGCTATGTATTTCTCGGTCCCTGACCACACTAATGCTATAAAAAAGAATAAGTCTGAAAGTATTTCATCGAGAATCGCAATCTGATAATCTATGGCATCCTTTCACCCACTCTAATATGTCTGCCACAATGGGTAAAGAGCACCTCGTGAAGGTGCTCTTTCTCTTTATGCTTCTTATTTTGATATTTTCAGTATGCGTATATCGGTGCGCCTGTTTTTTCTTCTTCCTTCTTCATTGGTATTGTCATAGAGTGGAACTGCTTCACCATAGCCTTTATAATGAAGGCGATCAGGAGATATACCGCGTTTTACGAGATAATTTTTCACAGCCAGCGCACGTTTCTCGGAGAGGACAAGGTTATGTTCATCAGATCCTGTTGAATCAGTGTGTCCTCCTATCTCAACTACCAGGTCTTCATTGCTTGCAAGCAAATCAAAAAGTTTTTCCAGCTCGGGTAAGGATTGATCACGCAGCTCCCATGAATCAAGGGCAAAAAATACATTATGCAGAGACATCTGTTGTCCAACCTGTATAGGGCTGAGGGAGATAGTTTTTTCAAATGGTTCAATTGAACTGTGTTCACCTTCCAGCATAAAATTCTCTGAATAGAAAAGGTAGTCTTTGCTGCTAACATTTATTCCGTAATTCTGACCTGTGGGTAAGCATACCAGGAAATTACCTCCTGAATCGGAAAATGACTGAATCACTCGTTTACCTGTACTGAGGTTTATCAGTTCATACGTAGCTTTTAATGGCCTGCCCGTAACTTTATCTATAACACTTCCTTTCAGGTAAGACACCGGGTCAGGCCTGAGAGATTCAGGCATTTCAAAATAGAACAGGTCCCTACCCTTCATTGTATTTATTTTTGATGAGAAATAAGCAACTTCTCCCGAGGAATTGATTATAAGTCCTATTTCATCTGTCTGTGTGTTTATTGGATAGCCAAGGTTTTCAGGTTCTGACCATGTACTGTCTTCTTTGTTAAATCTCGACATAAAAATATCAAAACCTCCCATACAGGGTCGACCATTAGATGAAAAATACAATGTTTTACCATCAAAGTGAATGAAAGGAGACATCTCATCACCCGGTGTATTGATCACCTCACCCAGGTTCACCGGCTCCGACCACCGGCCGTCTTTAACCTGGTTACTCACCCAGATATCCATCCCCCCATAGCCACCAGGGCGGTTACTTACAAAGAAAAGTTTTGAGCCATCAGATGAAAGAGATGGTTGTGATTCCCAGTTAGCTGTATTTATCGGTCCACCAATATTTATACCCTTCTTCCATCCCTTATCTGTCCTTGCTGAATAGTATATATCACAACTGCCTTTACCATCCTCCCTGTTGCATGCTGTATAATACATATAATTACCAGCCGGTTCGAGTGTCTGAGCACCTTCATTATATGATGTATTCAACGGTGGCCCTGCATTTCTGGCAACAGTCCATTCACCGTCAATCCTGTAACTGTAATAAAAATCCTCCTGGTACTTCTTACCCATCAGGCTACTGCTTCGTATCGTATTTTGCCTGGTAAAGAGCAACATATTATCGTCTGCAGTTATCGCCGGCCAATATTCATCATCACCGGTATTAATTGATTCCCCAAGATTAACAGGATTAAAATCAACAGGACTCTTAATTGCTTCCAGCGCAAAATCACAATCCCTGATGTACTTTCTTGCTTTTTGTGCATTAATGGATTTTTGACCTGTCAGATCCAGGTATAATGAGAAACTGCTTCGTGCTCCCGAATAATTACCGCTAAGGAATTGCACCTCCCCATATCCGAACCAGGCCGGGATAAAGAAGGTGGAATCAATAGTTAATGCCTGGCGGTAGGCATTGGCTGACTGGCGGTATTTAAGCATATCCTTTGATAGCTCAGCAAGCAACAGGTGGGCTTCAATGAATCCAGGGTCTTTCTCAACTGCATCAAGAAGATGTCGCTCAGCTTCTTTATAATTAATAAAATCGTAAGCTTGCTTACCATCGTTATATGCCTTCAGGGCTTTATTTGATTTTGTATGAAGCTCCTGCGACAACAGACAGTATGGCTGACCAATAATAATAAGCAGCAACAAAACCCTAATAAGAGTATTTAAGGTATACCCATGTATTTGTGACTTTGAATTGATATTGACCATTCAGTATGGTTTTTAACGTATTCAACTATTAAGGGTATTATTTTCTTAAAATTGCTCCACTCTGGCTGCAGATAGAGTTTGCAAGCTAAAGGTACCCTGTTTTTGTATTTTTCAGCCCAGGCAAAATCATCTTCCTCTCTTATTATCACCTTCAATTCTCCTGCCAAAGTACAAATGTTTTTGTAAGGAGGTCGATTTTTTTTTGGAGAAAGGCAAATCCAATCCCAGCAACCAGTTAATTGATGAGAACCTGAAGTTTCAAGATAAGTTTTAATATTCGATTTTTTTAATTTTCTGCATAAGGGATCGAGGTTATACATCAAGGGCTCCCCGCCGGTTAAAACAACCGAATCAGCACCTGAATCATCAACAGCCCTCATCAGTGAATCAATATGGGTCATTTTATGATACCTGGGATCCCATGCAAATTTGGTGTCACACCAGCTACAACCAACATCACATCCACCCACACGTATAAAATATGCAGCCTTGCCTGTATGAAAGCCTTCACCCTGTATTGAATAGAAATGTTCAACCACCGGAAGGTAAATTCCCTCTTTACCTCTTTCTTCCTTCATTCTTCTTTAATCCTGAAACACGTATCCTGTAAATGGCCTGTTCCTTATAAGTTCTTTCCGACGCAAGGTAGATATAATTCCCCCTAACAAAAAGTGATTCGACCTGTGTGAATTTCAATTCAGGAACAATATATTTAGTGTAATCATCAGAAAATGCATCCTTATCGTTATTCCTGAATTGCATCAAATAGGTTTCGTTTTCATAATATCCACATAGAAAAAGAGATTTTTCGGGGATGTGGTAAAAAGCCCCGGTTACCAGGAAGCCTGTGTCAAATGAATCCACAGGACTTAATATATTAGCCTCCCCTTCAGTAAGCCGGTACATCATGGTAACATGATTTTTCCTGTTCTTGGAGAAACAATATAGTCCATGATCTGTTGCTGCCATAGCCTCACAATCCCATTCGTGCTTGCGTTTTACCTTCTTGATGTTATCCCTTAATAAATAATCAAGAGGTGTTTTTTCTACAGGAGGTTCCGGAACGTCCAGACTGTCAATACTTATCCTGTAGATTGCCAGGTCTTTTCTTTTCCCACTGTTATTACCAAAATCACCTATATATAAATAACCACCGTATATAGATAGTTCTTCCCAGTCATTATTTCTTATATTAAAAAAGCGATATCTATCTTGGAGTTCACCGGTATTAAGATCAAGTTTAAAAATATAAGGGCCGTTTCCTCCGTCATTCAGGGCGTAAATATTATTTCTAAAACATGCCATGCCTGATATTTCAACCAGCATCGGGCTGATATTCCACCGGGAATCAACATCAAGGACGTGGGGATTTTGGGCCTTAAGATCACCGGTGATAAGCAATAAACAAAACGGCAATATAAGAAGCACTTTTCTAAATTGCATTTTATCCTGGAGGTAATTATTAAGCCTTATTGATTGCATTTACCGCAGCCTCATTGCTTCACTCATCTTCTTAAAAAGATCGGTGTTATCGTAGAAGCCGGTAAACTCTTCTGCCCCCGCACCAAAGGCAAAAACAGGTACAATAACTCCCGTGTGACCTGTTGTAGCAAATTTGGGCATTATGGAATTTGTTTCCAGTATACCATCGGGGAGCGCCATACCTCCACATTCGTGATCAGCTGTTACAATAACCAGTGTGTTACGGTCCCTTGCGGCAAATCTCAGGGCCACACCTACCGCAATGTCAAAATCCAGAGTTTCTTCTACCAGGTAGAGCGCATCGTTTGCATGCCCTGCCCAATCAATCTGTGATCCTTCAACCATAAGAAAGAAACCATTTTTATTGCGGTCAAGCAGTTGAATGGCTTTCCGTGTAGCTTCGCTAAGCATGTAATCCCTACCCCCTGAAAACCTTGGCATATGGTCGTCAGCCAGCAGTCCGGCTACTTTATCAGCACTTGCTTGATTCAATTCGTCCATTGTATAGGCAACTTCGTAACCATCATTTTCTAATAATTTTATCAGGTTACGTTTATCTGTCCTGTCGGCAAAATCTGACTTGCCACCACCGATAAAAACATCGGGCTGGTTCCTGACAAATTCAAGTGCAATTGATTCATAATCGGCCCTTGATGCGATATGAGCAACAAAGGACGCCGGTGTTGCGTGAGTGACGGCACTGGTACTTACAACTCCGTATGACATATTCTTCTGATCCCTTATTAACTCAGAAATATTAGCTACTCTGTTACTGTCGGGATCCATACCAATCATACCGTTACGCGTTTTTGTGCCCGTTGCCATGGCTGTTCCCGAAGCGGCGGAATCAGTCGTATAATCATCATACGACTGTGTCTTTATAAAGCCTATATGCCTGGTGGTTGTCATGTGCAGATGGTCTTCGCTTACTGCCATGGCCGCCGAAACCTGGGTAATACCCATACCATCACCGATCATTAATATTATCTTTTTAACTCTTGGTGCCGGTTCATTTTCTTTTACATAAGTGTAGGTGAACGATGAAATAACAAAGCCAAGAACTAATAAGAGTGCTGTTGTTTTTAGCCTGATTGATATTATATTATTTTTCTTTATCATTTTGGGTTTAAGCTGTTTTATGTACTTCCATAAAGTATTTGGTATTTACTATGTCTCCTATAAATTATTACAAAGTTATAATCTTAAACTGTTTTTCCATTATTTATCTTTATTTTGCTATTTATAAGTAAATAACAAAATTTGATATGCATATGTTTTGACGTACATAACTTGGTAACCTTTAGCTATTATACGATTATGGTAACAACAGGTTTAGATAACTTCAACAGGGATGTACTTCCAATGATTAGGAATAAGAAAACAGGCGTAGTATGTCATGCACCAAGTATAAGCAGGCGATTTGAGCATATTATTGACATGGTGCATCATGCTGCATCGTTTGAGCTGGCAGCTATATTCGGACCACAACATGGTTTATTTGGTCAGACCCAGGATAATATGATAGAATGGGAAGGATATATCCATCCACGCTACAGGGTGCCGGTTTACAGTTTATATGGTAAAACGCGTAAGCCGACCGAAGAGATGCTGGAAAAATCAGAAATTATGTTGATTGATCTTCAGGATGTGGGGGCAAGACCCTATACCTATGTATGGACACTGAAGCAATGCATGGAAGCATGTGCCAGGAAAAACATACCTGTCATGGTAATTGACAGACCTAATCCAATCGGTGGAATAAAAAGAGACGGAGCACTGTTAAAAAGGGAATTTTACACCTTCGTTGGAGGGGCAGAGATTCCCCTCTGTCATGGAATGACAATGGGGGAAATGGCTCAGTGGATCAATAGTAAAGAGGATATCAACTGCGAGCTTACTGTCATCAAAATGAAAGGATGGCAAAGGGCAATGACCTGGCATGATACCGGTTTACCATGGGTACTCCCATCACCAAACATGCCGTCTGTTAATACGGCAATGGTATACCCGGGTATGGTACTTATAGAAGCCCTTAATATTTCGGAGGGCCGGGGAACCACCCTTCCATTTGAATTATGTGGCGCTCCTTTCCTTGATATAGATAAGATAATTACGGAACTTGATAAAATGAAAATACCGGGCTGTGCTTTCAGGTTGCATAACTTTATCCCTACTTTTCACAAATTATCAGGCGAATACTGCCGTGGGATGCAAATTCATATTACTGATTATGATGTATACGAACCTGTATATACAGCCGCCTGCATTTTTAAAAAGATCAATGATATATCAGGTGAGCTTCAATTCAACGATCCTCCCTACGAATATGAAGAAGTATTAATGCCCTTTGACATATTATCCGGCGACAGCAATCTGAGAAAAGCTATTTCAGGAAATGGTTCACTTAACCATGAAAGAGAAAGATGGAGGTATGAAATAAAAGAATTTAACAGGGAATTTGAAGAAATTTCCCTTTACGAATCCTGATCTATCAATGGCCTTACAGCATCAAGTTCAATTTCAAACATTAAATCATCCCTGCATACCGTGCCACCAACAGAAAGAAAATATGAAGGATCAATTTCCTTTGACAGACAGTAATCTGTTAAATGCTTTACATGACCGGGATCAGGGAAGTAAGCAATAGCACGTACAATATCATCCCACTTGTAATGCTCACTTATCAAGATAGATTTTACAACTCCCATGGTATGCTCTATTTGTTTTACAACGTTTTCCTTATATAGTGTTTCTCCGGTGCTGCCTATTGAAGCTGTTCCACTTATTACCAGTCTTTTTGATGTTTGAAAACTGATCTCCACAGCCCTGCTGAAGGAGCTCTTATAGTTGATGGCATCACATTGCATAGGGGAATCAACCATTCTAACCATTTCTTTTTCATCCTTCGGATTAATCGCAAAAGCACTGAGCGAAAGGTTCTTCTTATAAATATTGCTAAGGCCTATGCCGGTGCTGGAAGGAATAATTCCTTCAAAGATATTTTCTTCTGTGAAAAAATCATTCCGCCCTTTGTTTAAGATATCATACCAGTCGAGGATATTATTAATATAAAGCCAGGTACGGACCAGATTATTATAGCTGACATTGTTATCCTTAAGTATTTTCCCGAGTGATTCGAAGGATGAAAATGCCTCCATGTAATAATTATCCGACTTGCTTGCCCGGATATTACTTATATAATAAAGTTCCGAGCCATAATGATCAAACACTTTAACAGTGGTATGTTCTGGTGCATTTAATGATTTAACCGCCCTGTCATTGGCACAAATCAATTGTATCTGGTAACCAGATGAAACATTATGGTGGAGGAAGATCATAGTGCCAAGCCTGTTGAAAGGAGCATTAATAATATTAGCACCAGGACCAGTACCAAAACCAAAAGCAAAACCAATTAGCACCTCCAGATAATTGTCCTTTAGGTATGATGATAAATATTTGGTAGCCTTACAAATATTGCCATCGGGCTGCACATCTAGATTAATATAGAAAAACGAATGATCCGGATATTCTTCTTCTACTATGATTAAATCTGATTTTTCGCAGATAGAAATTTTTTCCCTGTTAATGTTCATTTTTTTCAAGCTGTTCTAACCTGCTTAGGATTGCCTGTTTCTGTTCATCTGCCAGATTCTCATTCTTGAGTGCTTTTTCGAGAATAATTTTTGCCCTATCCAGATTACCTTCATTGATGTAAATGCCTGACAGAAGAAAGTAAGAATCAAAGAAAGAACCATCCTCATCTATAATATCCTCAAGTATTTTCTTTGCAGAGGCCGTTTTGTCCGATCTAACAAGGTAAAAGGCATGTGTATAGGTATATTTCATATTTCCGGGATCCCATTTCATTGCTCTCCGGCTAAGGTCAACGGCCTTCTCCAGGTCATCATCTGATACAAGTACTGCAAGGTTATAAGCAGCTACTGCATTTTCATCGCTAACAGCCATCAGTCGCTTAAAGTGTTGTTTGGCCATCTCGCTATTCCCTGTTTCACCATATAAGAGTGCCAGGTTTAGCAATGCCGCCTCATGGTTGGGAGCATAAGAAAGAACCCTGGTAAACAATTCCTCAGCCCTCTTATAATTACCCAGTATTGAATTAACATAACCGGCATTAACCATTGGCATTATGGCTTCAGGATATATCTTTATCGATGTATTATATGCTTCCAGTGCCTTTTCAAAGTCATTCACATTGCTATAGTAATTCCCAAGATTATAATGTGCCGACCAGTCGTCAGGGTGAGTGACCAGTGAATTTTCATATTCAGCCAGTGCAGCCGATATAATTGAACTGTTTGATTCATCGATGTAATTATCAGGATATGAACTTAGAGAAAATGCTGCATTCAGTCTCACAAGCCTGTAGTCGTCCTTAACGAGCTCCAAAAGACGCTCGAAGGCCTGTTTTGAATTATCGGCGTAAAGGCTGTGGGCAGCAGCACCTCTAACCAGTGGTGATTCATGATAAGTAAGCTTCAGCATCACATCCCATTTTGAAGGATCATCGCAGTTCTCCAGTAACCTGATGAATGAAGTTGTATAAACTTTATCAAACCTTTCTGATTCAAGACCTGTTAATATTGTATCAAGATCAGACCAGTCGCCTTCCCTGGCTTTCCGTATAAGATATCCATTCCGAATTGTCTCAGCCTGGTACTCACGCTTATGTGTATCCTGAATTACTTTTTCGGCCCATTCAGCTGTCATATCATCATGGCAGATATTGCAGGCATTTGGTGAACCAAAAGCTATTGTGGCCGCGGGCATAGGAGGACGGAATGAATGATCACTTCTGTCCATTCGGGCAAAAGTTGTTTTGGGCATATGGCAAGCAATACACTTACTTCCCTCAGAATCAGGTTTATGAAATGTATGAGCACTAACATTATTTACTCTGTCTGAGTGACATGGCATGCAGGCATCATTGGCGTTTTCCCCTCCAAAACGATACCTGCCGCTGGAGGTATGACAGCTTACGCAGTGCATACCACTGCTTTCAGCACATTTGTTCATTTCCCATGTGGTCATGGTATAGTTCTCACCCAGGTCCCGACCATCGGCATAAAAGTCAGGGTTTTCGAGTGTAATGAGATCAAAGTAATCGTAAAATGGTGCACCGGGCTTATATGACTCGGCAATAACCGTTGCCTTGGCATGGCATGAACCGCAGGCAGCATTATGTTGCTCCGGGGTAAATATACTTGTTTGTACCAGTTTAAGATCTTCAGGCATATTCCCCTCCCCCGCTTTAACACATTCTACTATGTGTTCATAACTTGGCCCGTGGCATGTTTCACAGTTAATTCCCGGTTCCCGCCACTTTGTATTATAGGTGTTATCCTCCAGGTCATAATTAGTTTCAAGCTGGCTTACATGACAATTATAGCATGTAGTATTAAAAGTATAGAGGTGATTCATCCAGTCAAGGGGAGCGTCTTCCATAGCCTCAAAATGTCTCACCCCGCTTTCCGGGTTATTATACCAGGTATCGGTATCACAGTCGTAAGCAAGAGGCAAAACCTGCAGTCGACCACGTGATAAAGGTGTTAGGAAATAATATATATATTTACCACCCATAGTATGAATGGCAGGATATTCATTAGTTTCACCCGACCTCTTCATTTCCTCAAAAACAAGGGTGTCATTCTTCAACAGAACCTTAAATTTATCAGTACCCACCTTTATTTCCTGGTTAAATGACCTGATATTCTCTTCAATAAAATCACCTGTAACAGGCTGCATTGCCAGGCCGTGATACGAGTCATGCCATAAATCATAAAACCTTTCGTGACATGGACGACAGCTTTCGCTACCCGAATATGCAGCGACTTCATTTTGCAGCCTGTCGGATTTTATACTGTGCAGAACGGCAATTGACACAACGCCTGTAACCATTACTATTAAAATGAAAATAATAAGAATTAATCTGTTTTTCATAGCACTTTTTATGATTACTGTAGTGCCAAATGGCTCATTCAAATAAGCTTTCGTCCCTTACCAGTAGCAGTATACTTGATTGCGATACAACCACATATTTTTCCTTATTGAATTCTATCTCCACAGCTGTGTTCTGCATATAAACAGCAAGGTCACCTTCCTTTGGTTGTAGTGGTACATATTGTGGCTCCTCACTTCTTTTCTTCCATGGCTCATCCACATCGGTAATGGAGGGGATAGGGTATCCAGGGCCCACCTTCAAGACGTAACCTAGCTGTACCTTTTCATTCTCATGCACTCCGGGTGGGAGATATAGTCCTGATTTAGTTTTGGATTGTGGAGTTTTGGGTTTGATCAATATCCTGTCTCCGACAACTATTAGTTTATTCAGATCTTTTTCATCTAAAAGCACATTCATTACCTCATTTTTACAGTAAGTACGGACAAATTTATATATTATTTTCTGATAAGGTATTTTTTAGGAATATTTGTAAAAAATTTATCAGGTGCATATATCATTTATACTCGTAGAGCCAAAAGTCCCGGAAAACGTCGGAGCGGCAGCAAGAGCAATGAAAACCATGGGCTTCAAGAGACTTTGCCTTGTCAGGCCATGTGAATATCGAACCGGCAAAGCCAGGTGGCTTGCTCATGGCTCAGAAGATATCCTCGATAATGCAGAAGTATTTACCAGCCTGGAAACAGCTGTTGCGAATAATGATCTAGTCATTGGAACCACAGCCAGGCAGAGAATATCAAAAAGTGAATATATTGATATTTCGGGACTCAGGTCCTTCCTGGAAGAAAGGAAGGAAGAATACAAAATAATTGCTGTGGTTTTCGGGAGGGAAGAATACGGTTTAAGCAATGAAGAAATGGAACTGTGTGACATAACAAGTACCATTCCAATGGCATCTTCCTATCCATCCCTTAACCTGTCCCAGGCTGTGATGATATATTCATATATGCTGAGTGAAAAGACGGAATCAGGCTTTGTTCATAATGATCCGCTACCTGGAAATGAGAGCCTGAGCTTACTGAAAAACAAAATAGAGACCCTTTTTTCAGGAACAACGATAGATAAAAACAAAGCTCTAAAAGGAAGGATTATGGAACGCCTGGCACTGGCTAAGGGAAAGGATATTAGATTAATACATTCATTAACAAATTCTTTAATCAGCAAATACGAAAAAGGACACGAATGATTTACCTTCTGTTATGCATAATATCAAATGCAGGCATATATGTTGTTTTCAAAATAGCCGGCAACTTAAAGCTGGATACTTTCAGGATCATTATCATAAATTACATTGCTGCTGCCATACTGGGATTTTCCATAGGTGAGCTTCCGGAGAAGACTGATCTCAATGCCGGCTGGATGCCAATGGCAATTATCATCGGTATTCTTTTTATTGTAGTGTTTTTTATAATAGCCCTATCGACGCAAAAGGCAGGCATAGCCGTTACGTCCGTTGCCACAAAGATGTCAGTTGTAATACCAATAACCTTCTCCTTATTTTATTTTAATGAGCCAATAAGCGCATTAAAAATAATAGGTATAATCTCAGCCATTGTAGCGGTCTTTATGACAACATATAACAGGGATAAGAGTAAAAAGAGAGGTATCCAGGCGTTATTATTACCCTTTATACTTTTCTTCAGCGCGGGCATTATAGATTCACTTATAAAATATACCCAGGAAGTCCATATCGCTGATCAAAGTGCTTTAATGTTTTCTTCTATATTGTTTTCAATATCTGCCATGACAGGGTTGATCTCCAGTCTATTCAGAAAGGGTGTCCTGAAAACTGAAAAACTTATTCAATCAATAGTTGCGGGAATTACACTGGGCATAGTGAATTTTTTCTCGCTATATGCTATTATAATGGCTCTCGAGAGTTATGTATTCGACAGTTCAATTGTCTTTGGCATTAATAATATGGGTATAGTGGTATTATCTGTTATAATTGCTCTTGTTTTCTTTAATGAGAAACTGAGTAAACTCAATGTAGCAGGTATTTTATTGTCAATATTGACTATTATTTTCCTGAGTTATATTTAATGTAAATCCGTGAAAGACGAATACAGGACAATACGCAAGGAATCGGAGGGGATTTTCAAAGACAGGGGCAGCAAATTTATAGCCATTGCAAGTCCCGTGTATTCAACTGAAGAAATAGACGGGATCCTGGAAAATGTAAAAAAGAAATATCATAATGCCCGTCATCATTGCTACGCATATAAACTGGGTACCGGTGATGATAGGTGGAGGGTAAGTGATGATGGTGAACCACCGGGAACGGCGGGGAATCCAATTATGGGTCAGATAAGGTCTTTTAGGCTCACAAATATTTTAATTATTGTTATAAGGTATTTCGGCGGGACGCTTCTTGGTACGGGAGGACTCATAAAGGCTTATCGTAGTGCAGCCAGGGACGCACTTGAAAATGCTGATATAATCAAAAGAACCCTGGACTGCACCTACCGCTTACATTTTCCCTATTCAGCCATGAATGAAGTTATGAAGATAATAAAGGAAGAAAATCTAAGGCAAAGTGACCAGGTTTTCGAAGTCGACTGTAGGATGAAGATACACTTCAGGGCATCGTGGGAAGAAAGGATAAAGAGAAGGTTTCAATTGGTAGAGAAGCTTGAATTTGAAAGGGTATTTATCAATTAATTATTAACAAATAAGTGTAAATATTTCATTGTTTATAACTTTGTCAAATGAACAAATTATAATCACATAAATCACCGATTAATTATGAATAAGAGCCTGGTTTCGATCGATGATCTCAGTACCGATGAAATGGTATCCATACTTGATCTGGCCGAAGAATTTGAAAGAGAATCCAGCCAACCACTCCTTGAGGGTAAAGTTATAGCCACACTTTTTTTTGAGCCCTCAACGCGCACACGCCTGAGCTTTGAGAGTGCCATATCACGGCTGAGCGGTAAGATAGTCGGCTTTACAGATGCCTCATCCTCAAGTGTTACCAAGGGTGAAACGCTTAATGACACTATCCGTACGGTTAATAATTATTGTGACCTGATTGTAATGAGACATCCAATAGAGGGCAGTGCACGTTTCGCGAGTGAAATAGCTGATGTCCCAGTAGTCAATGCAGGTGACGGGGCCAACCAACACCCTACACAGACGATGCTTGACCTCTACTCAATAAGGAAAACACAGGGTGGTCTTGATAAGCTGAATATCTTTCTGGTTGGTGACCTTAAATACGGGCGCACGGTGCATTCACTATTAATGGCAATGTCGAGGTGGAATACCACTTTTAACTTTATATCACCTGAAGAACTGAGGATGCCCGTTGAATATAAGCTTTACCTTGATAAGCTCGGATTAAAATATTATGAGCATTCAGATTTTACGGATATAATAAACGAAGCTGATATAATTTACATGACAAGGGTTCAGAAAGAGCGTTTCAGTGACCCCATGGAGTACGAAAAAGTGAAGAATGTCTACGTATTGCATAACAGCATGCTGCATAGCACAAAGGACAATATGAAGGTCTTGCATCCCTTGCCCAGGGTTAATGAAATACACACTGATGTTGATCTAAATAAGAAATCATACTACTTCCAGCAGGCCTTAAATGGTGTCTACACCCGGCAGGCTATTTTAACCCGTTTACTTGATCTTAAATAAACAACTGCAATTATGAAAGAACCGAAACAATTAAGTGTAAGTGCAATTGAAAACGGTACAGTAATTGATCATATACCGGCATCCAGCCTTTTCAAGGTTATACAGATACTCGGACTGGATAAAATAAATAATCAAATCACCTTCGGAACAAACCTTGAAAGCAAGAAACTGGGACATAAGGCAATTATTAAGCTGGCAGGTATATTTTTTGAAGACGACGATATCAATCGCATAGCCCTTGTAGCACCGGAGGCTAAACTTAATATAATAAAAGGATACGAGGTGGTTGAAAAAAGCATTGTAAAGGTGCCGGACGAAATTATCGGTATAGCAAAATGTGTAAATCCAAAGTGCATTACCAATTACGAAGCTGTTACCACCAGATTCACAGTTGTTGCAAAAAAGAATGTGGCACTAAAATGTCATTATTGCGAAAAAATTACTGACCAGGAGCATATGGTCATACTATGATAATCATTTACGTAGCCTGTCGTAGGTTTTAATCAGCAATTCATCTTTTAAGATATTCCTGAATGCCAGGTATCCAAAAATTGCACCGACAATAGGAAACGTAAGTTTTATATTGAAAATTAGCTCCGCTTCCAGCTTACGTCCTGTATAAAATATATAATATAACATAAGCAGAAAGGCACCTATCAAAAGAAGGCTTGAAAAAACAGTAAGCCGCATCTGTAATTTTCGCCGTTTATAAAGGAAAATTGCCACAAAGAATAATACGGGCACTACTATGAGTAATAATGTCAGCGGCAGGCTCTTCTCAATCAGCGCAGTAATGTCCCCGTTATAAACAGAATATATACCTTTAAAATTCAATTCATAGGTCTCATTGGCATCACTTACCAGCCTGACTATAGCCCCGTTGAGTAAAAAACCCGATAAAGCAGTAGCAATCGCCAGGTACAGCGTTTGTATTCTCTGTATCATATATTACCCTGTTTAATGCTCTGCTAAATTAACTCCTTTTTTGGAAATACATCCAGTCAAGGTAGTATAATATTTTGAGTGATAAACTGTTTGTCATGCCGGTATCAAACATATGGCGCATGTTATCCATGAAATCATAGAATATCTGGTCAGAACTGGAGTAAATCGAATTCTTCCATACCAGTGACATCTCGCTGCCAGGTGCAAACCTCCAGGTATATTTAACATCAATATTCCAGGCATTATAATTATAATCGTAGTTGTCATCCAGTGTGGTCTCAGTAAGGGAGCCATCATCGTTAAGGGTGTAATATTGATCCAGGTAGTCGGCCTTGGACCAGTAATGGCGTAAACGCACTGATAGGTATGAATTTGCAGAGAATATAAAACCCGACTGAATCTTATTTTCGATAGTCTTGTTATTTCTAAGGCCGAAATAAATCATTTCCGTTTCTTCCCGGTAGCTGACATAGCCGATATCATTTATCCTGTTACGTACTTCAATTTCATAATCTAATGAAAATCTGTCAGATATCTTGAATGTAGGGCTTACGGAAAATGAGTATTGATATTGATCATAGGGCGACCATATTTTATTATAGCTAAGTCTCACATTTGCAGAAAGCTTCTTACTGCGGTCAGAACTGATAAATGCACTTGTTGAAAGCTCTTTTCCACGATGATAATACCACCCATCAACCCGGGGCTCATAGTAATCATCTTCTCCCCTTGGTTTATATTCTGCCCTAAGGAAAAAGGACAGGTGGTTAACGAAGGTTACGTATGAACTGAGGTTGAACTCAGAACCGGTAAAAACCCTGGGCCTATACAACATCATATGCCTGTACGATAAAGAATTTCTTGCACTCAGAATCTTACCAAAAGGTTGGTATATATTATAGGAAACACTCAACCGGTTCTGTAATTCATTGTTACGCCTCATATATCCCATGTCATTATGATCATAGGTATCAGACATAGCTTCCATCTGATATTCAAGCCTGAAGGCGCCTCCCGTTTTACCTCCGCTCATTTGGAAAGCATGGCCATAATCGTTTTCAATATCTTTATAATATTTCTGTGAAACAGCTGCTTGCCCTGATATTGAATAGTGCCTGCTTTTATCCTGTATAGTGAATTCGGTGCCCGTTACGTTAGCATTGTAGAAATTCTCATCATTCTCTGCATTTCTCCATACATTTGTATTCACCAGGCTTATGTAAGAATTATTTTTCAGGCTCTGGTCCAATACAATCATATTATAGTTTGTGAAGGGATCGGTCATCACCCGCCTGGTTTCAGCGCTTTCACTATCCTCAATAGTAGCATACATCGTATTGGTCATTGCATTGAACACGCCGATTCCCAGACCTGACTTTGTTCTTCCTGATACCTTTGATGCGTTAATCAAGGACGATTCAGAAGGATTATGTACAACATCTTCAGTAGGATCAAGATCATTGTAAACCTCATAATACCCTTTTGGCCTTGATCCCACACGCCTGGAATAAAAAATATTGCCCTTATTGAATAATTCTGTTCCTTCCATGAAGAAGGGCCGCTTTTCGTTATAACGCACCTCATATGGACTCAGGTTCAGTACCCGGTCATCCGATTGCACCTGCCCGAAATCCGGGACAAGAGTAGCATCAAGTGTAAAAGACTCATTAATGCCATATTTCAGGTCAAGCCCGCCATTATAGGTAAATTGTGGTCCACTTTCACCCGGAGCCTGCTCAAGGTAGCCCGAGACGTAAGGAGTGAAAGACAACCTCAATGGTGGTTCGATATCCCTTATCTGTGTCATTTCCCCGAGATGATTGAAGGTTGAACCCACCTCCCTGTTGACATAGTTCCATGATGATTGCTCACGATTCCTTCTTACTTCTCTCCAGAAGTTAATACCCCAGGTTTGAACTTCATCTTTGGGAAACCTCAATGCTGAATATGGTATTTTTATTTCTGCTATCCATCCATTCTCAACTACGGAGGTGCTGCTCTCCCATACAGCATCCCATGTGTCCCCGTTACGCCTGTAATCCGAACCTGATCGCGGTGGACTGTCAGACTGCACCCCGGACACGGAAACTTTGAATACTGCCCCATTTATACCGTCATTGTAAGGGCTTATATCAATTGCAAACTGGTCAGCATTAAGCCCATGATCAGAATCCCTTTCCCCGAGCTCCGTGTATATGCTGTCAGGACTGGGATCATACATCATAGCCCCCACATACAATGCTGAATTATCATATAGCACCCTCACTTCTGTCTTATATTTACTCGGAGATCCGTTAAAGGGTGTATACTGGATGAAATTGTCAGCTATATCTGCTGACAACCATGCCTGGTCATCGAGTTTACCATCAATAAGGGGCGGATCGTCGATTTTTATTGCAGCTATACTCTTTTGCATCAGCAATGGTTTATCCTTCCTGTCCTTCCTGTCTGCGTACATATTAGATGCAGTCACAAAAAACAAAAGCATTAGCAACAATAAAATTCGACTGAGGCCTATATCTCTCATAAATATCTATTTAACTCTAAAACAATATATTACAATATTTGTTTAAGAATGCTTACAAAAATAGACTAAAAATCTAATTAATGGCTCGCATTGCGGCCAATTGTGGAAGGGCTTAACATTTTTTAACAGCAGAAAAAAAAAGGTGCCTTCCTGGAGACACCCCTTGATCTATTTTATCAGTTATTTATTAGATATTAATTAATAATTACCTAATATCAAAGGCAGGCCATTGTCACCCGCACCGACTATCACAATTTTTGAATTCTGCGATTCAGCAAGCTGGAGGGTAGCATCTATGCCTTTCTGGGTAAGTATTCTGTCAGTGAGGCTTGCGCTTATTGTCCTGTTGTAATTGGCAATACCATTAGCCTCGATTTGTTTTCTCTCGGCTTCCAGCCTTTCCCTCTCATTAATATAAGTCATTGCCAGTGCTTCCTGCTCTCTTGTAAGCTTGGTCTCAATAGCTTTTTTTATATCAGGTGGAAGGCCTATAGAACGTATGAGGAGGGCGCGCATATCAATATTGTTTTTTCGCAATATTGCACCGGTTTCTTCAATAATGGTTGCTTCAACTTCAGACCGCTTTGTTGAATATATCTCCTCGGCTGTGAAGCGCCCGGTAACCTGCCTCACTGTTGACCTGACCTCAGGTACCACAAGCCTGGCAACATAGTTCTCGCCGAAAGTTTCATGTAAAAATCCAATCCTGTCATAAATAGGGTTGAACCTTACGGTAATGTCAACATTTATACTCAATCCGTTTTTATCCAAAACATCCATTGTCTCCTCACTCTTCTGTTCTTTAACATCATATTTGTAGAGCGAATTCCAGGGTGCGACTATCTTAAAACCTGTACCCATTATATCGTCCTTCCTTAATTCCCCTGTGAGAGTCTTGAATAAAACCGCTCTTTCACCGGGCTTTATAACGTAAAACATCCTGCTGCCGAACAGTAAAAAAAGTACGACTATAACTACCAGTGAAATAATAATTGTCTGTCTTTGTTTCATGGCTATAATAATTATTTTGTGTTTCTTAGAATTACAAATGTAGGCTAAAATTGTTTTCTTTCTTAATATTAGGGGACTTTTTTCTATATTGAGAACAAGATGCGAATCTATAATCAAACCAGGAAATGAAAGAAACTGAGCTTATTACCAATAATGACGGTAGTATTTTCCATTTGAGGCTCAAGCCCGGAGAACTATCTGATAAAATTATAATAGTAGGCGACCCGGGTCGTGTTGAGTTGATAGGAAAAAACCTTGACAGCATAATTGTAGAGAGGAAAAACAGGGAGTTTTTCACAATTACGGGCACTTACAGGAATAAAGAGGTAAGTATTATCTCAAGTGGGATTGGTACTGATAATATAGATATTCTTTTGAATGAAGTGGATGCCCTCTTCAATTACGACATGGAGAACAAAGTACCATTAGATGAAAGAAGATCACTGACTCTAGTAAGATTGGGCACTTCCGGGGGTCTTCAGCCTGATCTGTTGCCCGGCCAGGCAATAATTACTGAAAAGGCCATTGGCTTTGATTCAGTAATGAATTACTACAGTGGCATAGAAGAAATAACAGATATTGAATTTGAATCAGAATTTATTAGACATACATCATGGTCTGACAGGCTACCCTCTCCATATATAATTGATGGAAGCAGGGACCTCCTGGAAAAATTTTCCTCTGCCGGTTTCATAAGGGGGATGACTATTTCAACTCCTGGTTTTTATGCTCCCCAGGGCCGTAAGCTTACCCTTAAGCCCTATGATGATAAGCTCAATGATAAGATAATGGCTTTCAGGTACAGGGGCAGCCGCATCCTGAACTATGAAATGGAAAGTTCAGCTATTTACGGCCTGTCTAAATTACTTGACCACAAGGCCATTACTATCTGTGCAGCTATCGGAAACAGGGTCACGGGTAAGTTTATAAATGATTACAAACCGATTATGAATAGCCTGGCGATTACAATACTTGATACTATTTGATTATTTGGCACCTTAATATCACCCTTATTTCCGGCAGCTATATAATTCCTTATTTTGCATAACTAACTGCCCTGGTTTCCCTTATAACGGTTATTTTTACCTGGCCGGGGTATGTCATTTCATCCTGAATCTTTCTTGCAATATCATTCGACATTGCTTCTGCTTCCTTGTCTGTAACAGCCTCGGCCCCTACTATTACCCGTAATTCTCTTCCGGCCTGTATTGCATATGTTTTCAACACTCCGGGGTATTCCAGTGCCACTGCTTCCAGTTCTTTCAGACGTTTTATATATAGTTCAACCACTTCCCTCCTTGCCCCGGGTCTTGCACCGGATATGGCATCACATACCTGAACCACAGGTGCAATCAGTGATGTCATTTCAATCTCATCATGGTGTGCACCTATAGCATTATATACTTCAGGTTTTTCCTTATATTTTTCTGCCAGTTTCATACCATAGACAGCATGAGGTAATTCAGGTTCATCGTCAGGCACCTTGCCGAGGTCATGGAGTAAGCCTGCGCGTTTGGCAAGCTTGGCATTAAGCCCGAGTTCGGAGGCCATTATTGCACTTAAGTTAGCCACTTCGCGACTGTGTTGAAGGAGGTTTTGCCCGTAAGATGACCTGTACTTCATCTTGCCCACCAAACGAATAAGCTCGGGATGTAAGCCATGTATGCCCAGGTCTATTGCTGTTCGCTTTCCTACTTCCACTATCTCCTCTTCTATTTGCTTCCTTGTTTTCTCAACTATCTCTTCTATACGTGCGGGGTGTATTCTTCCGTCACTTACCAGTTGATGCAGTGATAAGCGTGCAATCTCCCGTCGCACCGGGTCAAAGGCTGACAGGACTATGGCTTCAGGTGTGTCATCCACTATTATCTCCACACCGGTAGCAGCTTCAAGAGCTCTTATATTACGTCCTTCCCGCCCTATTATCCTTCCTTTTATTTCGTCGGATTCGATATGAAATACAGTAACTGCATTTTCAATAGCTGCTTCTGTTGCCACCCTCTGTATAGTCATCATTACTATACGTTTGGCTTCCTTATTGGCAGTCATACGGGCCTCGTCCATTATCTCGTTTATGTAAGACATGGCTTCGGTCCTTGCTTCTTCCTTCAAAGATTCAATCAACTGACTTTTTGCTTCCTCCGCGGAAAGGCTTGAAATTGTTTCCAGTTGTTCAACCTGTTGCTTATGCATTTTACTGAGCTCTTCGCCGCGTTTCTCAACTATTTCAAGTTGATTATTCAGGTTTTCGCGTATGGCGTCCAGTTCATTTTTCTTCCTCTGTGTTTCTTCTAGTTTCTGGGATAAAGATGACTCTTTTTGCTTAATCCTGTTTTCAGCCTGGGCTATTTTATTGTTTTTTTCGCCTATATATTTTTCATGCTCAGACTTTAGCTGAAAGAACTTTTCTTTTGCCTGAAGTATTTTTTCTTTTTTAAGAACTTCGGCTTCATTTTCTGCTTCCGCAATTATTTTGTTGCCTCTTCTTTTCAGGGCAAGCTGCCACATAAAGAAGGATAAGACTGATCCCGCAATAAAAACACCAAGACACACAAGCAAATCTGTAAGTTCAAGTCCTATTCTCGTTAGTATAAATTCTACCATAG
>JAWLEO010000018.1:0-75795 GCA_041686075.1 Bacteroidales bacterium
TATCGATCTTGCTTTGCTGGCAAACAACATGCTCAAGGGAGAGAAACTCAGCACCTTTGTTAAGCGGAGTATTGATCTCTTGTAGAAAGGTTGAATAAAGTTGAATAAGGTTGAATAAGGTTGAGAATGGGTTTGATCAGTTTCATAAGAAACTCATTCTCAACTCATTCTCAACTCCTGCCTGCCGGCAGGCAGGCACTCTCAACTTTAATAATCATAGCATTTTTGAAATCTCTTTCTTAAGGAAGTCCAGGGCTACCTTTGCCGGTTCATGGTCCATTTCCATCACACCTTCAAGCAGGTTTTTTGAAAGTTCCGAGCTGGATGCAGTGGGAGGAATCTTTTCGGCTATGGTGTTGATAAGTTTTATAGTATTTGAGCGTGCACTTTTCAATACCTCCCATGCCTGTGGAGAGACATAGATCTGTTGTGCAAGATTGTGTTCATATTCAGACCTTATAGTGCTGAGAAGAGCAGAATGCAGCTTCTTTGCATCCATGCCTTCTTTGTGAGTTCGCATAATCAGTGACTCCATTGATATCCTCTCAAGGAAGAGGGTCAGCCTTTCATAAGCCTGCAGCCTTACAGGCGTAATAGTCTTTGAATTCTCAAGTATTATTTCATGACGCCTCTTTTCCCGGTCATTTTCTATTGTTTTTCTTATCAACAGGTAGGCGGTTAAAAATACAAGCAGTGCCGGTATGGTTACAAGCAGTATTTCTTTTATTAGTTCCATTTCCATAATTGATGAGTTATTTATACAAACGTAAGATTTTTTATGGAATAATGGAATAATGGGTTTACAAGCCTGGATCCCCCTTTGAAGGGGGTTAGGGGGATGTAGATCTGGCATAATGGATAAATTGTGTTTGCCCGGATGTTAATTGGCAAAAAAAAATTAATTTTAAGCTTTTATAAAATCAATCAGTAACTCATGGAATACTTATCGGATCGTATCAAATCACTTTCGGTTTCACAGACTCTTGCCATGGCACAGAAAAGCCGTGATATGAAAGAGAAAGGAATTGATGTTATTAATCTCAGTATCGGCGAGCCCGATTTCGATACTCCTGATGACATAAAGGAGGCAGCGAAGAAGGCAATTGATGATAACTATACTCACTATCCTCCTGTGCCCGGATATCCTGACCTGAGAAAGGCAATATCTGAAAAATTCAAAAGGGAAAATAATCTTAATTATTCACCTGAACAGATTATCGTTTCAGCCGGGGGAAAGCATTCCATCATTAACGTAGTACTGAGTCTTGTTAATCCCGGTGAGGAGGTAATAATAATATCTCCCTACTGGGTAAGTTATTATGACCAGATAATACTTGCTGAGGGGAAACCCGTAGTTCTAAATACCACCATTGAGAATGACTTCAAGATAACTGCCCGGGAGCTTGAAGAGGGAATAACGGAGCGCACAAGGCTCATTATTTTTAATTCGCCTTCAAATCCCACCGGCATGGTCTACACCCGTGAAGAGATGGAAGAGCTGGCAAGGGTCATTGAAAAACACGAAGGCCTTTTTATTGTCTCGGATGAAATATATGAACATATCACCTACAGCTGTGAGCATGTTAGCATGGCTTCATTTGATTTTATTTATGACCGGGTCATTACAGTCAACGGAGTGTCAAAAAGCTTTGCAATGACGGGTTGGAGGATTGGATATCTTGGTGCGTCCCTGTGGATTGCGAAGGCTGTGAACAAGCTACAAGGACAGTTTACCTCCGGTGTATCATCAATTGGACAGCGTGCAGCACTTGCCGCTATAAATTCCACCAGTGGCTCAAAGGAAAAGATGAGGGATGCTTTTCTGAAAAGGAGGGATTTGATATGTGGTTTGTTAAAGGAGATAGACGGACTTGAGATACGGGTACCCCAGGGTGCTTTCTATGTCTTTCCCGATGTTAGCAGTTTTTTCGGTAAAAGTGATGGGGAAACTACCATAGGTGATTCTACCGAGCTTGCAATGTATATACTGGAAAAAGCTCATGTGGCTGTGGTAGGAGGAGCAGGTTTCGGGGCACCTGATTGCCTGCGATTATCATTTGCAGCATCCGAGGAGGAGTTAATCGAAGCATGTAAAAGGATAAAGGAAGCCCTGGGTAAGCTGGAGTGGATTCCCGATGTTATTTCTTAGACAAGGAATCCAGGGTCACAGCAAATTCTATTCCCAGGTCAATATATGCTTCCGTATCATAATGCCATGGATCTGAATAAGAGTATTGATCCGTTGATGTGATGATTGCTGCCAGGGAGTCAGCTTCAGCAAATTTATGCTGAGCCTTTCTTACCCGCTCCCCGAATTGCCATACTTTACCGGAAGGGTCATCCCCGGAATCCGAGATCCTTCCGATAACAATAGGTATGTCATGTCTACCCAGGGCTTCCCTTACAAGGCTCATCAATTCCTTAAGGTTAGCATAGTACCGGTCGGCTATCTTCTCCGTGAAAGCGGCATCCGATTCTCCCTGCATCCATATTATTCCTGAGGGTATCAGCCTGTCTTCATTACCGTCCCCATCAATATCTTTGACATTCAGTGCATTGTCAACAGCAGCCAAAAAATGATCATACTGGTTGATGCCTTCTCCTTCTAAATAAGCTTGATCCCAGCTACCAAAACTTCCTGCGGCTTCTTCATCTATTGAACTGCCTCCTTTTGCATATTTCAAAAGAGCTATTTTGGAATCCGGATTTAGTTCCTGCATTTTTAAACCGAAACTCAGTTCACAACCGAACCTGTCAGAATAATTATTACGCTTTCCATCTGAGCTGAAACCTCCACCATGACCAGGTCTTAATGGTGACCATATACCTCTACCGTCTGGCTCTTCACCATCCGGGGAAGTGTTCCCATGGAAGATTAAAATATCCTTGAAGACCCTGTTTAAACTGTCGGGAAGCTCAGAACAATAACCATAGCCTTCCATATTAGACTGACCTCCAAGGAAATAGAGCTTATACTCTGTAATTTTTTCTTGTTTACAGCCTGTTATTAATATAATTGATACTAATAATGCTTTTAACAAATAACCTTTCATATTTAGATACTTAATTTGCTTAATTATGATTAAATCCCGATTATGAAACTAAAGAGTTATATTTAAAGGGTCTAAACCTTAAAATTTTAATATAAGCATTAAATATATGACGAAAATTTCAGGAAAGGAAATGCTGGAGGTCATTATCTCCAGGCAAAGTGAAAGAGGATATTATGAGAAGGAGGTGGAGGGTGATAAAATTGAAAGGATACTGGAAGCCGGGCGTATGGCTCCATCAGCTTGTAATTCACAACCATGGAAATTCATTGTTGTAAATGAACCTGAACTGAGAAAGAAGGTTGCAACTGCAGCTTCTGCCCGCGAGCTGGGCTTCAATAATTTTATTGACCAGGCACCAGTATTAATTGTCATAATAAGGGAAAAACCCAAGCTGATATCACAGGCAGGCGGGGCTTTAAAAAATAAAGATTACTCATTGATTGATATAGGAATAGCTGCAGAAAACATCTGTTTACAGGCATTAACAGAAGGCCTTGGTACTTGCATTATCGGGTGGTTCAATGAAAAAAAAGTTAAAGATTTGCTGGATGTGCCTCAGGCGAGAAGGGCAGAACTAATTATTACCCTGGGTTATTCTTCAAAGCCTCAAAGAAAAAAAGACCGTAAGAAGCGTGAAGAAGTGATATCATTTAACGGGTATTAAGCGGAATCGCGTTTCTTCCATATAAACCGGTTTTCCTCACCCCTGAACAGCCTGCCGATATTTTTCTTATGTGTTATAATAAGGGTTATGGCTATCAATATTGAGAAGATAGTAAATATCAGGGAGGGACTCTCGAAAAAGACAAGTGATATAATCGGAAAAGCAATGCCTGCTGAGATTGAGCTTATAGATACATAACCTGTAATAAGCAGTACGGCGAGAAACACAGCTATACACAGGAGAGTAGCCGGTGGATTAAGTGCAAGCAAGATTCCAAAAGTACTGGCAACTCCTTTTCCTCCTCTAAAACCTGCGAAAACAGGAAAAACGTGACCAACTATTGCTATTACCCCGGTAATTATTTGCATATTGATTAATTCTGCAGATCCCTGGGGACCTAATTTCATCATAGCCGGGAGGCTTGCTGCGAGCCATCCTTTACCAATATCAATTAAAAGCACCGGTATCCCTGTTGACCATCCGAGAACCCTTATGGTGTTTGTTGCGCCTGCATTCCCGCTCCCGTGTTCTCTTATGTCTATATTATGGAACACTTTACCAGCCAATACTGATGTGGGGATTGATCCCAGACCGTAGGCTACCAGGCATATAAGTATAAAAATCTTATAGTTGGGGTCCATACTTTGTTAATTCGAGCAGATCCTTGTTAACAGCAAATTTCTTAAAATTCTGGATAAACTTATCGGCAAGCACGGTAGCAGACTTATGCCAGTCATGGGGACTTTCCCATGCCTTTGCCGGTTCGAGCAGTTTTTTATCCACTCCTTTGACTTCATCAGGAACTGAGAGGTTAAAAACAGGGGTTTCATAAAACTCCGCATCATTTATAGACCCATCCAGTATTGAATTTATAATTCTCCTTGTTGATTTTAAATCAATTCTTTTGCCCACACCATATGGTCCACCCATCCATCCTGTATTTACAAGCCAGGCATCGGCTCCGTGAAGTTCCATTTTGCGAACCAGTTCGTTTGCATATATAATAGGATCCAGGAGTAGGAATGCCGCTCCAAAGCAGGCAGAAAAGGAGGGTTGCGGTTCTTTTATTCCCCTTTCTGTGCCTGCAACCTTTGCCGTATAACCACTGATAAAATAATAACTGGTTTGTCCCTTGTTGAGCTTTGAAACCGGTGGCAATACGCCGAAAGCATCAGCAGTCAGGAAAATAACCCTGGAGGCGTGACCGGCCTTGGAAACAGGTTTAACAATATTTTTGATATGATAAATAGGATAGGATACCCGGGTGTTCTCTGTTTTACTGCCATCATCAAAATCGATAGAACCATCTTCTCTGACCACAACATTTTCAAGAAGGGCATCACGCCTTATAGCATTATAGATATCAGGCTCTTTTTCCTTGCTCAGGTTAATGCATTTTGCATAGCACCCTCCTTCAAAATTAAATATGCCGTCATCGTCCCAGCCATGTTCGTCATCACCTATTAAGGCTCTGTCAGGATCAGTTGAGAGAGTAGTTTTCCCTGTCCCTGAGAGGCCAAAGAATATAGCTACATCATTATCTTTGCCAAGATTGGCCGAGCAATGCATGGCAGCTATCTTCTGTAAGGGAAGGTAGTAATTCATCACAGAAAAAATACCTTTTTTCAATTCGCCACCATACCAGCTTCCACCCAGTACGGCCATATTTTCAGTGAGGTTGAAGAAAACAAAGGTCTCAGAATGCAATCCCTGCTCTTTCCATTTATCGTTTCTGGTTTTTGAAGCAACCAAAAAAACAAATTCAGGTTGAAATGATTCAAGTTCTTCCTCAGTAGGCCTTATGAACATATTCTTAATGAAATGGGCCTGCCATGCCACTTCCGTAATAAACCTTATATTCAGCCTTGTGTCCTTGTTGGCACCGGCATAACAATCCATAACATATAATTTCTTTCCCGAGAGTTGTTTGGAGGCCAGGTTCTTGCAATGGTTCCAGACCTCCAGATTTATAGGCTTATTGTCTGACACCTGGGCTTTTTCAGATTTCCACCATATGGTATCCCTTGTTTTATCATCGAGTACAATATACTTGTCCTTGGGAGACCTGCCGGTATATATTCCGGTATCAACTGCAACAGCACCCGTATTAGTTACAACTCCTTTTTCATAACCTTTCAGCTCAGAGTCTGTTTCAGCCTGGAATAAGTAATCATAGTCAGGATTATAAATAATTTCTTTTGGCTCTTTGATATGGTAAGCCATGAGAGCTTCTTTATTGACCATTGCTATCTATTTTTATTTTTAATTACCAAAGGTATAAAATATTTGATGCAGAAAGATGCTGCAAGTACATGTTATTTGGTATATGAAGAGAATACATTAGAGGTACAAGCTGTAATATAAAGATTTTATAAATGACAATTTATGATTACTGCAGGTACTTGAATAAACATTTTGTTCAAATATTTGTCTTATTATATAAACAAGTATTAAAGCAAAACAAAATGAAAAAGGTATATTTAATTTTTTTAACATCCTTCCTGGCAGGTTCATTTTCATTAGCGGTGGCACAGAATTACAGTGCTAATCCTGATAAGACTGTTATATTATGGGAAGGCAAGAAGGTAGGTGGCAAACATGAGGGTACAATAAAACTCAAATCAGCCGATATTGAAATGAATTACAACAGGCCGGTTAGTGGCACTGTAATCATTGACATGACCAGTATTAAAGATACTGATATTAAGAATGAGGGAATGAGGAAAAGACTCGAAGATCACCTCAGGTCGGATGATTTTTTCAGCGTGGAAAAATTTCCCGAGGCCAAATTTGAAATTACAGGTTCTGAAATCCTTAATGGGGGAGCCATTAAAATAATGGGAAACATAACAATTAAGGGAATAACTCAGCCACTGGAGTTTGTAAGTGATCTTACGGCATCAGAGGAGGCCTTGATTTTTACCGGCCACATTGACATAGATCGCACATTATTTGATGTCCGTTACGGATCGACCAAATTTTTTGACAATATAGCTGACAGTGCGATCGATGATATTTTCACACTGGATTACGAACTCTACCTTGAAAAAACTACCTTATATTTGCCTGTGCGGCTGCCAGTCTGGCTATAGGAACCCTGAATGGTGAGCAGCTTACATAGTCCATTCCCACGGTATGGCAGAATTCAACTGAGCTTGGTTCACCACCGTGTTCACCGCAGATACCTACTTTCAGGTCTTTATTTGCTTCTCGGCCTCTATCTGTTCCCATCCTAACAAGTTGACCCACACCTTCCTGGTCGAGTATCTGGAAAGGATCGTGTTTCAGTATACCTTTCTCGAGGTACACGGGGAGAAATTTCCCGGCATCGTCCCTTGAATATCCGAAAGCCATTTGTGTAAGGTCGTTGGTTCCGAAAGAAAAGAATTCAGCTGCTTCGGCCACTTTATCGGCTGTAAGTGCTGCGCGTGGTATTTCTATCATTGTTCCGACAAGGTAATCCACCTCTACGTCTTTTTCTTTAAACACTTCTTCTGCAACACTTCGTATTATCTCTTCCTGCAGTTTAAATTCTTCCACATCACCGATCAGGGGAACCATTATTTCAGGTTTGGCATCAACACCTTTCTTTTTAAGGTTGCATGCAGCTTCTATAATGGCTCGTGCCTGCATTTCTGTTATCTCGGGGTATGTAATGCCCAGGCGGCAGCCACGGTGACCGAGCATGGGGTTAAATTCATGTAATGCATCCACTTTTGACTTAATCTCATCGGCTGTTATATTCATTTCTTTGGCCATCTCAGCCTGATTTTCCTCCTCATGGGGTACAAATTCGTGAAGTGGTGGGTCAAGCAATCTTATAGTAACGCCGTAACCCTGCATTGCTTCAAGTATTCCTTCAAAGTCTTCTCTCTGGTATGGAAGGAGTTTTTCCAGAGCTTTACGTCTGTCTTCTTCCTTGTCGGACAGGATCATTTCTCTCATAGCCCTGATTCTATCCCCCTCGAAGAACATATGTTCGGTACGTGTCAGTCCTATTCCTTTAGCTCCAAACTTCCTGGCTGTTTTTGCATCTTTAGGTGTATCTGCATTTGTTCTCACGTCCATCCTGGTATATTTTTCAGCCAGTTCCATTATTTCTCCAAAGTCGCCACCCATCTGTGGTTCAATTGTAGGGATTTTAGACTCATATACTTCACCGGTAGTTCCGTTCAATGATATCCAGTCACCTTCCTTGAAGGTTTTATCCCCGGCTGTCATCGTCCGCTTTTTATAGTTAATACTTATTTTTCCTGCACCTGAGACACAACATTTTCCCATTCCTCTGGCAACCACAGCGGCATGAGATGTCATACCTCCGCGGTTAGTCAGTATACCTTTTGCTATATTCATTCCTTCAAGATCCTCGGGTGATGTTTCGATACGAACAAGTATTGAATCGGGATATTTTTTTGCTTCGTCAGCAAAAAATACTATCTGCCCTGTTGCAGCTCCCGGAGAAGCGGGTAGTCCTTTGCCAATTACAACTGCCTTTTTCAATTCTTTCTCATCGAATACAGGGTGTAAAAGTTCATCAAGCTTATTCGGTTCCTGCCTGAGCAATGCTGTTTTTTCATCTATTTTTCCTTCTTTCAGCATGTCAATAGCTATTTTAACCATGGCAGCACCTGTCCTCTTGCCGGTCCTGGTTTGCAGCAGCCATAATTTGCCTTCCTGGATAGTAAATTCCAGGTCCTGCATTTCGCTATAATGATCTTCAAGCTTTTTTTGGATAGTAAACAGTTCCTTATATACCCCGGGCATTACCTCTTCCAGGGAAGGAAATTTTGAAGCTCTTTCCTCTTCACTTATACCTGCCAATTTAGCCCAGCGCAGTGATCCTTCGCGTGTAATTTGCCTGGGGGTTCTTGTACCTGCAACGACATCCTCTCCCTGGGCATCAAGGAGGTACTCACCGTTAAAAACATTTTCTCCTGTTGCGGCATCACGTGTAAATGCCACTCCTGTTCCTGAGTTATCACCCATATTGCCAAACACCATGGCCTGTACATTAACTGCAGTGCCCCATTCTTCAGGAATATTATGCATCTGTCGGTAATACTTTGCACGCTTATTCATCCAGCTGCCAAAAACAGCATAGATCGATCCCCAGAGTTGATCCCATGGATCAGTGGGGAAGTCCTTATTAGTTTTGTCTTTTACTGCTTTTTTGAATTTTTTTACCAGCAATTTAAGGTCATCAGTTGTAAGTTCAACGTCATTTTCAATCCCTTTTTCTTCCTTCAAAGTTTCTATTATTTCTTCAAAAGGATCAACATCTTCTTTTGATACTGGCTTAAGGCCCATTACAACGTCGCCATACATCTGTATAAACCTGCGATATGAATCCCATGCAAATCTTTCATTGCCTGTTTTTTTAGCCAGTCCTGCAACCGCATCGTCATTCATACCCAGGTTAAGCACTGTATCCATCATTCCGGGCATCGATACCCTTGCACCTGATCTTACAGAAACGAGGCATGGATTCTCCCTTGAACCAAATTCTGTTCCCATTAATTTTTCAATATTCGCTATTGCTTTCTCGACTTCATCTTTGATCAAATCCCGAACTTTATCCTTGCCAAGCTCATTGTACTCTGTACAAACATCCGTCGTAATTGTAAAACCCGGAGGCACAGGTACACCTGTAAGGTTCATTTCAGCCAGGTTGGCTCCTTTACCACCAAGCAAATTTTTCATACTTGCATTACCCTCGGCATTTTTGTCTCCAAAAGTGTAAACTCTTTTTACCTTAGCCATAAACTTTATTTTTTATAAATATTAACTAATAATTCTTTTTAAAATTTAAGTCGCAAATATACTAAATATTAAGTATTAATTATGAATTATGAGTTATGAATTATGAAGGATGATTACTATTCGATCTCATATCTCACTTCTAATTTTTTTGGTCGACAGGGAGTTTTTTTGCTAAATAGCCTTACTTTGTTCAATGTTAATATTACAGGTATTTTTTAAACTTAAGATAGTATGAAAGCAAGCGCTTTATTATTACTGTTTTCGTTTGTTTCTTTCATTTCCTATGCGCAGGAAGAGGATTTTGGATCTATCTTTACCTTATGGTATGAACAACCGGCAAATGAGTGGGATGAAGGAAAATTTGATGGTGTTTGTGCCAGGGGTGGATTTGAGTTATCCTTTGAATGGAAGGATAAGAAACTCACGGAAGTGTATATTTTATCAAAGGCCGGTGAAAAATGCAGGATAAATATTGGTTCAGATTGCGAGATTATATCCTCAGGAAAGAGGGTTGGCATTAAAAAAATCGATGATGGAATATTTGAATTTGAAACGGAGGCTGGTGCCTTGTATAATGTTGTAATTGGGTAGAATATCATATGTAAGATTCCGGTTATAATTTATTGCGCTTCACATTATTGATTATTTTGTCCGAGACCAAATTGAAATAGTTAATGCATAATCAAAATAATACACTAAAATGAAGAATCATTTACAGGGAAGGACTTTATTGCTTTTTTCTTTATTTTTTATCACAGTCATATTGAATGCTCAGGATTATAATGAGCTCAGGCTTGAAGATATTTACCTTGATAGAGTATATACTCAGGAAAGATACGGACCGGTAAGGTGGATGAAAGATTCTAAGGCTTATTCAACTCTTGAGTTAAATAAAGAAACGGGAGCCCCTGACATTGTCAGGTATGAAGCCAGCTCAGGCAAACGAAGAGTTTTAATATCATCTAAACAATTGATCCCTGATGGTAAGTCCGAACCATTACAAATTGCTGATTACACGTGGTCTGAAGATAACACCAAACTATTAATCTTTACAAATACCAGAAGGGTGTGGCGATATCATACAAGAGGTGATTACTGGGTGCTCAACCTTCGAACCGGTAAATTACAGCAATTGGGTAAAGAGGTGGAAAGAGCGACAATGATGTTTGCCAAATTCTCGCCTGATGCATCAAGGCTTGCCTATGTAAGTGAACAGAATATTTACGTCGAAGACCTGTCGTCAGGCAAAATCGAGCAGATAACATATGATGGAGGCGGTAATATTATCAACGGTACATTTGATTGGGTATATGAAGAGGAGCTGGATTGCAGGGATGGTTTCAGATGGAGTCCCGATGGTGATCATATAGCATACTGGCAGACAGACACGGAAGGAACAGGTGTTTTTTATATGATAAACAATGTTGATTCAGTATATTCCGTTCCAATACCCTTACCATACCCCAAAGCAGGCACAACAAATTCTGCAGTTAAAGTAGGTGTGGTATCTGCTGGTGGTGGTAAAACCAGGTGGTTTGACATTCCCGGTGATCCACGTAATAACTACCTCGCAAGAATGGATTTTATCCCGGGCTCGGATGAAGTAATGATACAGCAGCTGAACCGTAAACAAAACACCAATACTGTATGGATCGGTAACATTAATGATATGGAGCTTAAAAATATCTTTACTGACCGCGATGAAGCCTTCCTTGATATACATGATAATATTATGTGGCTGGATGAGGAGCAATATTTCACCTGGACCAGTGAACGTGACGGTTGGCTTCACCTCTATAAGGTATCGAGGGATGGAAAAGAGATGGAGCTCATTACAAGGGGTGATTTTGATGTTATAAGTATAAGCTGTATTGATCCCGTCGGAGGTTATGTATACTATATTGCTTCACCGGATAAACCTATAGACCGTTATCTGTACAGGAGCAGGATTGATGGCAGGGTAGAAGCTGAAAGAGTAACTCCATATAATATGTCCGGCCAGCACTCGTACCAGATGTCGGCAGATGCTAGCTGGGCTATTCATACATATCAGAATGTTGTGACGCCGCCACGTATATCACTTGTAAGTATTCCAAAGCACAAAGAATTGCGCTTGCTGGTAAGTAACCGTGAGGCAAAAGAACGTTATGAAAACCTGAGTTTGAACCCCAAGGAATTTTTCAGGGTTGACATAGGTGAGGTTGAACTGGATGCATGGATGATAAAGCCACGTGATTTTGATCCCTCAAAGAAATACCCGGTGATAATTTATATCTACGGTGAACCGGCAGGAGCAACTGTACAGAATAACTGGGGAGGAGGTGATCTGTGGCACCAGTATATGGCTCAGCATGGATATCTTATCCTGAGTATTGATCCGCGTGGCACAAGGTCACCCCGAGGCAGAGAGTGGCGTAAAATTATTTACAGAAAGATTGGGATAGTGGCCCCCAAAGACCATGCTGCTGCTGTAAGAAAAGTGATTGACACCTATCCCTTTGTCGATGGTTCAAGGATAGGAATTCATGGCTGGAGTGGAGGAGGGCAAATGACCCTGAATTGCATGTTCAGGTATCCGGAATTATATAAGACAGGAATAGCGGTGGCCTTTGTCTCGGATCAGAAGAATTATGATACAATATACCAGGAGAGGTATATGAGCACTCCCCAGGATAACCCCGAGGGATACAGGGATGGTTCACCGATAACCCACGCTCATAACCTGCAGGGTAAGTTGTTGATAATGCATGGCACGGCAGATGATAATGTTCATTACCAGAACTTTGAAATGCTTACCAATGAGTTGATAAAGCATAACAAGCTCTTTGACCAGATGGTTTATCCAATGCGGTCACATGGCATTCATGAAAGAGAGAATACATCATATCATGTCAGGGAAACAATGGAAAAATTCTGGCTTGAAAACCTTGAAGCGGGAGGGAATTAAGTGATAAGTATTAATTATGAGTTATGAGTTATGAATGACGAGAGGCGAGAGGCGAAATGCGAAATGTGAGATGCGAGAGGCGAGAGGCGAAATGCGAAATGCGAGAGGCGAAATGCGAGATGCGAACCGAGCAGCGTGAGTTTGCCACAGGCAAGCGAGTGCTGCGAGCTCGCGAGTCCCGAATCTTTGATTCGAGGATCCTCGAAAAAGCAAGCTTTTTCGGCATGGATAGTGATTGTGGCCAGTGGGAACGAGCAAATGCGAAATGCGAAATGCGAGACGAAGTGATCATCGCTATTCTTCCACCTCATAGCCTACAGCACGGATATTTGACTTAAGCTTCTCGAGGTCGTAATCTTTTCCGCTGACGGACAGCTTTTCCTTTGCTAGATCCACTTCGGCAGATTCAATACCATCAACAGAAGAGGCTGCATTCTCAACATTTTGTTTGCAGTGGTTGCAGGTCATACCTTTAACAGTCATGGTTGTAAGACCCTTAATGGTTTCCTGTGGTTTATCTATTTTCTTTTTATTTCTATTTCCAAAGAATTTATTCATATATCCATTAATTATTAAAAATACCAGTAAAACTGCTGAAGCTATGCTCAGCCATTCAGGTAGCAACTGGTGATCATGAGATACCATGTGCTGTGGCAGTTCAAACCAGGACTGGGGGAGTAGTGTATTTATCAGGAGGCCAAAGATCAATGCTCCGGAAATAATTGATATAAGGTAGCCTACAAGACTTTTTCTTCCCATCACTTTCCCTATCATGGTTATTGTGGCTGCATTTGTAGCGGGCCCTGCCATCAGTAATACAAGGGCAGCACCCGGGCTAAGACCTTTTAACATTAAGACCGCGGCTATGGGCACAGAGGCAGTGGCACAGATGTAGATGGGGATTGATGCAATGAGTATTATGAACATCTCAACAATATCATTACTGGCTCTCCCCGCAAAAAAATCATCAGGTATGAAAACTGCTATAAGGGCGGCTATCAACAGCCCAATAATGAGCCATCCCATAATATCCTGAAGGAAGTCTACAAAAGCATAACGAAGCATAGCTTTCATACGAGGGAAAAAGCCGGAAGGAGGTGAGTTATTGTTACCTGTATTAACAATCTGTTCTTCCTTTTCTTTCCTTGTAATCCTGTTTGTTAGCAATCCGCCCGAAATTCCTGTAGCCAGGGCCACGAAAGGCCTTATAAGAGCAAAGGGCAGGCCAAGCATCGAATAAGTTACAAGTATTGAATCAATGCCGGTCTGTGGTGTTGATATAAGGAATGACACTGTAGAGCCCCGGGAGGCACCGTTCTTGTAAAATGACAGGCCTGTTGGTATCACTCCGCAGCTACATAAAGGCAATGGTATTCCAAGTATTGAAGCATTCGCAACCGCACCATTTCGGTTTCTTCCCATATATCTCCTGACTTTGTTCTTCGGGAATAGGAGGTATAATATGCCGGCGAAGAAGAATCCCAATAATAAATAGGGAGCCATCTCCGTGGTTATAAAGTATAGCTCATTAATAAAATCCCTTATATATTCCATTTATTTACCCTCCAGTATCACTATAAGGTATGAATGGGTAAAATTGTTCAAAATGGAAGGTTTGAATGAGTTTCTTAAATCTTAAATCTTCAATCTTCAATCTTCAATCTTCCGCCCCCTGCTCCCTGCTCCCTGCTCCCTGCCCCCTGCTCCCTGCCCTCGGATGATACAGCCCGATTGTTTCCCTCAGATATAAGCGGTCGATATGTGTATAGACCTCGGTAGTCAGTATTGACTCGTGCCCCAGCATTTCCTGTACAGCCCTGAGATCGGCACCGGCCTGTACCAGGTGGGTGGCAAATGAATGTCTGAAGGTATGGGGACTTACCTTTTTCCTGATCCCGGCCTGTTTGCACAAATCACGGATAATCGTATATATCATGATACGGCTGAGTTTTTTACCCCTGCGGTTCAAAAAAACTATGTTTTGGTCCTCAATTTTCTTCAGCCTGTTTCTGTCCTGTAAATAGTATTTTATTTGCTTTATAGTATTTTGATTGAGTGGCACCAGTCTTTGTTTATCGCCTTTGCCCGTGATTGTAATATATTCCTCCTTAAAATGTATGTCGGTTAATCTCAGGTTAATAAGCTCAGATACACGCAAGCCACAGCCGTATAATGTTTCAATAATTGCCTTATTCCTTTGTCCTTCGGGCTTGCTGAGATCAATAACTGAAATGATACTGTCAATTTCTTCAACGGAAAGAACATCTGGTAGTTTTGTACCGGTTCGTGGTGATTCAAGCATTGTGGCCGGGTTTTCACTTATTTTACCTTCAATAAGCATATACCTGAAAAAACTCCTTATGCCTGATAGTATTCTTGATTGCGTCCTCGGCTTGTCAATATCGAGCCATTTAATAAAAGCAGACAGGTGTTCGAAAGTTACATCACCCGGCATTAATGCAGGCGACTGGTTTTCGCAGTATTCGCGCAGCTTATTCACATCAGTAAGATAGGCATGGATACTATTATCTGACAATGAACGTTCAATAGTGAGGTAATTCTTAAATTCCCTGATGCAATCTGTCCAGTTTTCTTTCATTATACGGCTATGATTATCCAAAAATATCACTAAGTATCATAAGTTCAAAATTTTGCTTTCAAGCCCCTTCTATGGAAATCAAGAGTCAAATTTGTTATCTTTGTTAGGTGCAAGTAATAAACCAAGATGATAATTACAATAATTAACGGTCCGAACCTTAATTTACAGGGAAATAGGGAGAAGGATATTTACGGGGATAAAAGTTTCGAGGATTATTTTAAAGAGTTGAAAAATACTTACCCGGAAGTTGATTTCAGGTATTTTCAATCGAACCTTGAAGGTGAAATAATAAATGCTTTGCAGGAAGCCGGGGGTGAAGCCCACGGGATCATTTTGAATGCTGCAGCTTATACTCACACCTCGGTTTCAATTGCCGATGCTGTGGCAGCAATCCATGTTCCTGTAATTGAGGTACATATCAGCAATATTTTGAGCAGGGAGGAATACAGGCACAAATCATTGATAGCTCCACATTGCAAGGGAAGCCTGTTTGGTTTTGGCCTTGACGGTTACAGGCTGGCAACAGAAGCTTTATTAAAAATTTTAAAGGATAAACAATGAACTGGAAAAGAACTAAAATTGTTGCTACTATTTCTGACAAAAAGGCTGAACCTGAGTTTATCCGGAAATTGTACAAGGCAGGTATGGATGTGGTGCGCATAAATACTGCGCATCAGGAGATAGAGGGAACGATGAGGCTCATGGAAAATGTCAGGAAAGTATCGGATAAAATTGCTTTTATTCTCGATACCAAGGGTCCTGAAATACGAACGACAGTGTCTGAAGGAACATTGAATTTCAGCAAGGGTGAGCACGTAAATATTATTGGTGATCCTGAATCCCGTACAAACAACTCAGTTATAGCTGTGACGTATTCTGATTTTGCCAGCGATGTACCGGTGGGTTCACATATTCTTATTGATGATGGAATACTTGAACTGGAGGTCCTGTCAAAGGATGGCCAGGTTCTTGAATGCGAGGTGCTCAATGACGCACCCCTTGGATCAAGAAAAAGCGTAAATGTACCTAAAGTTAAACTCTGCCTGCCGTCAATAAGTGAAAAGGATAAAAGGTATATTGATTTTGCCATCGAGAATGATATTGATTTTATAGCACATTCTTTTGTCAGGTCTGCACAGGATGTCCAGGATGTTCAAAAGATCCTGGATGAAAAGAACAGCAAAATAAAGTTCATCGCAAAAATAGAGAACCAGGAAGGAGTAGATAATCTCAACGAGATACTTGAAAACTCCTATGGCATAATGGTAGCCAGGGGTGACCTGGCAATAGAGATACCTTATGAAAGGATACCGGGCATACAGCGCCGGATAATTAATAAATGCATAAAGAAAAGGAAGCCTGTTATTGTTGCCACGCAGATGCTTCATTCAATGATTAAAAATCCCAGGCCTACCCGTGCGGAGGTCAGTGATATTGCAAATGCTATTTACTGGCAGACTGATGCTATTATGCTAAGTGGTGAAACGGCTTATGGCAAATACCCTGTTGAATCAGTGGAAACAATGACCAGGGTGGCAAAGGAAGTGGAGAAAAACAAGGAAAAATTTCTTGAATTGCCTGCCGGATCGCTTACCGGCGAAGTATCGGCATACCTGGCAAAAGTTGCTGTTAAGACAGCTTCAAGAGTAGGGGCAAAATATATTATTTCAGATACCGTACGCGGTCGAACAATCAGAAATATGGCAGCTTACAGGGGTTATAATCCTATTATTGCCCAGTGCTATTCAGACAGAACGATGCGTGAACTTGCTTTATCTTACGGCGTATATCCGAGTCTGCAGGAAAAACACAAATCATCGGAGAAATTCTTGAAAATAGCGCTTGAAAACCTCCTTAAGTCTCATGAACTTAAAGATAATGACATACTTGTTGTGCTTGCCGGTAATTTTAACCGTGGGGCAGGATCTTCCTATATCGAGGTGGGATCTGTTGAGTTTCTCAAGGACAGGGTAAGTTAATCAATTAACACCCTATAATGGTCTGATTTTTGATGTCAGATGTGATGTTCATTTCTGTGACAAGATGATAAAATATTTAATAATATCTATATTTTCATTATTGCTGCATCCTGTGCATGTATCGATGTCGAGCATGGAATATGTGCCTGATGATAAGGGTTACAAAATAACAGTGAGGGTGTTCAGTGATGACCTGCTGCTGGATCTCCTGAACCTTTATGAACTTCCGGGAGAACACATTGCTGATCACGTTTATACAGGCCCGGATGATATATATGAAGATTATGTAAATGAAAAGATCGAAATAAAAATTAACGGAAAGCAATACAGGGCCGAATTGCTTGCAAGCGAAAAACTTGAGATTGAAACAATAATGCGGCTCTTTGTTTCATTTGAAGGTAGAGCTGACAGCGTTGAAATAAGTAATACAATTTTAACCGGTATATATGTGGATCAGGTGAACCTTTTTATATATAAAGATGATAAAAACGAACTTGCCTTTCGTTTTACTACTACCTATTCAGAAGAAAGGCTTAATCTGGTTAACCCGGAAACAGTACCGTAAATACAAGTTTGATGAAGCACATACTGACTACGATATTGATCTTTTTTACTTTTGTTCTCAGCTCATATAGTACACATAACAGGGCCGGAGAGATAACATATAAGCAATTATCGGATCTGACATATGAGATTACCATAACCACATTCACATATGTTTTAAGCCAGGCTGACAGGGATTTCCTGGATGTTGATTGGGGTGACGGGACTATATCAACTGCCGAGAGGATCTTCAAAGGCCAGTTACCTAATTATTACCAGAAGAATATATATAAGATCGAGCATACCTATCCCGGGCCGGGTGTTTATAAGATTGTTGTACAGGACCCCAACAGAAACTACGGGATAGTAAATATACCAAATTCAGTTAATGTGGTATTTTCTATCTCCACCGTTCTCATGGTAAACCCGGGTATGGGGCTTAACAGCACACCGGTGCTTCTGAATCCACCATATGACAAAGCAGCACTGGGATATAAGTTTATTCACAACCCGGGTGCTTATGACCCGGATGGAGACAGCTTATCATATAATCTCACTGTTTGCACCAAGGAAGACGGCAAGCCTATAGAGAATTACACATATCCTCCTGCCTCAAATGCTTTTTATGTTGACAGTATCACAGGTGATCTTGTTTGGGATGCACCCACACAACTGGGCACCTTCAATGTTGCAATGGAAATAAATGAATGGCGTAACGGAATAAAAATTGGGATAGTAGTCAGGGATATGCAGATAGAAGTATATGAAACTGACAATAACCCTCCTGAAAACAGTCCCTTAAGGGATTTTTGCATTGAGGCGGGTGATACACTGGAATATGAAGTTACTGCAACTGATCCTGATAATGATCGTATTACGATGTTGTCTACTTCAGGAATCTATACCCTGGAAGAATGCCCTGCAAGGTTTGATAGCATAAGTGGGGTTCCGGGTTTTTCACGGTCTCTCCTGACGTGGATACCCTGTCATGAGAGTGTCAGGGATCAGCCATACGATGTACTTATAAAATCGGAGGATAATAACGATGACCTGGCGCTTTTTGATTTGGATAACTTCAATATAAAAGTGCTGGGACCGGCCCCTGTACTTACCTCTGCCGGTCCTACAGGAAAATACATACGGCTGAACTGGGAACTATATGAATCGGATTATGTGGAAGGATTTAATATTTACAGGGCGGAGGCAGCTACTGACTTTCAACCTGACAGTTGTACAAACGGCATACCTCCTCAATATGGATTTGAAAAAGTTGGTTTTGCAGAGGGTGCCTCTACAGTAACTTTTATTGACACAAATGAAGGTGAGGGCCTTGAAAATGGAATTGAATATTCTTACCGTATTGTCGCTGTTTATCCCAATGGTACTGAAAGCAAGGTATCCAACGAAATGCGATCTGCTCTTGTTTCCGGTGTACCGCTGATAACAAATGTGAGCGTAACAAATACAGGTTCAACAGATGGGGAAATATTCCTGGCATGGTCCAAGCCCGGCCAGCTGGATACAATCCCTGCTCCAGGACCTTATGAATATATTATTTACAGGTCGGAAGGTCATTCAGGGAACGGATTTGTTCCTATCGATTCTATTCAGACTTCTGACCTGAACGACACTACTTATACAGACACGGGGCTGAATACGCTTGAACTAGGATATATATACAGGCTTGAATTGTATAATGACAGTCCCGGTGACAGGTTCCTTGTGGGTGAACCCGGAGTTGCCTCTTCAATGTTCATTGAGCTTTCGCCGGGTGACAGGAAGGTCAGGTTTGTGATACAGCGTAATGTGCCATGGGTGAATTACCGCTATGATATCTTCAGGTGGAATGACATTACATCGACTTTTGATTCACTAGCCACCACCACTCTGCTGGAATATGCCGACACCGGGCTGGTGAACGAGCAGGAATATTGTTATTATGTAAGATCGCTGGGTTCATATCAGAATCCCGGATTACCAAAAGATCTTATTAATTTATCACAGGAAGCGTGTATGATACCTGTTGATAATGAACCACCATGTACACCCGTCCTTAACGTGACAACAAATTGCGACAGCCTTTATAATTACGTAACCTGGTCAATAGATGACCCTGATTGTTTTGAAGATATAGCGGGCTACAAATTATTTTTCAAGAGTGATTTCGATGGTGAACTGACCCTCCTTATTACATTTAAAGACAGGAACATACTTGAATACATCCATGAGCCAGGTGAAATTGTAGCGGGTTGTTATGCCATTCTCGCTTTCGACGAGAACGGTAATGAGAGTCCTCTTTCGCTCGTTATTTGCGTTGATGCATGCAACTTTTATGAAATACCCAATGTGTTCACTCCAAATAATGATGGTATAAATGATATCCTGAGAGCCAAGACAACGGGGCTGGTTGAGAAAGTGGATTTCAAACTTTTTAACAGGGGAGGAATGCTGATATTCCGAACAGATGTACCCAGATTAAACTGGAATGGAACTTATAAGGGTTCAATAGTCAAACCAGGAGTATATTTTTACCAGTGTGATGTTTTTGAAAGAAGAATTTCAGGACTGGAAGAATATAGCCTTTCAGGTTTTGTCCATGTAATAACAGAAAAAGGAGCGGAACCGGTTAACATAGAATATAAATAGATGAAAGTAAGGTACAGTATATTATTAATATTTTTCTTGCTGAATGGTGTATTGACCTCGGCTCAGGATACAAATAAATATATCACTGAAGCCACCGCCCTTAAAGACAGGGCATTGTATTCTGAAGCTATTGCCCTTTACACCGAAGCAATGGAAGTAAGTGATGATTACCGTCTCTATACAGGACGCGGAGAAATATACCTGATGACAGGTGATACGGATGCTGCAATAGATGACTTTTTAACGGCGAATAACTTGGAGCAAGGATCTGGATACCTGGGGCTAGCCAGGGCCTATGCTGCTGATAAAGACGTGGTTAAAGCAATTGTTAACCTGGAGCATCATCTCAAATCAGATTATAGATTGCCCCGTAAAGAAATTCTGATGGATAAATACTTATCTTCCCTGGAGGGAACATCAGAGTGGCGGCTGTTATGGAAGACAAGATGGTATAATCAACTTGAAGAAGCGATTGCCGAAATTGAATACTATGTTAAAGCCGGTAGAGTAAGTGAAGCTGAAGATATACTGGCCGGTGTTGAGAGCTTATACAGGGAGAAAGCAGGAATTTTATACGCAAAAGGCATTATTTCAGCTGCAAACGGTAATCCCACGCAAGCCATTGATTACCTCACCATGGCTGTTTCCATGGACGAATCGGATTATCAAACCTGGAAGCTATACATTGAGCAAATGGCTGAGGCTGGTAATTATATAGGCGCAGCGGATGCCTGTGAAAGGGCCCTGGATTCTTTTCCCGGACAAACAGAACTGATATTCATGAAATCTGAGTACCTGAGGGTAGCCAATGATCGTAAAAGGGCACTGGATGAAGCTGAGAGATACCTGGCATTATATCCTGATGATGAATTCTCAAACAGGCAGGCAGGCCTTATAGCCGGTGAAATAGGTGAATACAACAAGGCCCTCCGCTATTTATCGAAGAATATTGAGAAGTATCCTGGTAAAGCTCAGTGCTATACCGACCGTGGGGATATCTACCTTAAAATTAAATCCTGGGATGCGGCTGTCTATGATTATTCTATGGCTTTAGACTTATGGCCTAGAAACGGCGACACTTATTACAATAAGGGCCTTGCTTTAATAAACTCCGGAAAAACCGAAGAGGCATGTCATGATTTCAGAATGGCCTTAAGGTATGGTAAGCGGAAAGCTGCGGGAATGTTAAGCAAATACTGTATTAAGTAGAGCTACCTGGCATGCTTGAGGATTTTCGTATAAAGATCTCTTGGCTTGAATGGCTTCAAAATAAAATCATTGATATCTAATTCATCCAGTTTTTCTTCATTATAAGACATTATTGCTGCTGTAAGTGCAATGATGGGCAGCTTTTTTATCTCAGGGTCGTCTGAATTTCTGATTATTTCCGTTGCTTCTATACCATCTACGTCAGGCATATGAAGGTCCATCAATACCAGGTCGTACTTGTTTTCCTTTATCAGGTCAAGCGCGATTCTACCATTCTCTGCCTGTGTTACTTCAACTCCCCATTTATTTAAAAATTTAGCTACAACAAAGAAGTTTATTTTGTTATCTTCGGCAATAAGTACTTTCTTCCCCTTTAATTCGTCCCATTTTTCTTCTTCCACGCCTTTATCCTTGCCCGTATCCTCCCCGGGGACCAATAAAAATTTCATATTGAAAAAAAAGTGTGAACCCTCGTCCGGCTTGCTTTCAACATTTAGATTACCACCTTGCAATTCAACAAGCTTTTTACTGATAGACAGGCCCAGTCCCGTACCTCCATACTTCCTGGCTGTATCATTTGATGCCTGTTTAAAGCTTTCAAAAATTAGTGCCAGGCTATCTGCAGGTATGCCAATGCCAGTGTCTTTTACACTGAAACAAATATTTATTTTTTTATTAGATCTAGATGTTTCCTTGACTGACAGATGAATGTCTCCCCTTGACGTGAATTTCACTGCATTTGAAAGGAGGTTCGATAATATCTGGTTAAGCCTTACAGGATCACCAATAATATGAGGTGGTATGTTTTTATCGATGTCTAATGTGAAGTTAAGATTCTTCTTTTCGGTTCTGAATGAATAGGAGCGTTTTAACTCATCTACAAACTCGAATATATTAAACTTTGTTTGCTCAAAGCTGATATTCCCCGTTTCCATCTTGGTATAGTCGAGTACATCATTTACCAGTGTCAGTAAATGATTTGCTGAGAAGCTCAGTGTCTTTATATATTCCATCTGGTCCTTACGGGGATTGCTTTGAAGGAGGAGATTATTTATACCTATTACCTCATTGAGAGGCGTCCTTATTTCATGACTCATAGTCGACATAAACTGTTGTTTAAGCATTGCTGCTTCTTCGGCCTTTCTCCTTTCGAGTATAAGGTTATTAAGCATCCATTTTCGTTGGATAGCAAGGGCGATCTGGTTACCAATAAGGCTAAGCAACCGCAGGTCTTCTTTGTTGAATGCCTCCTCATTATTATAATCCTGAAGTACCATGGCGCCCATTACTTCATTTTCAACGCTGAGTGGCACTCCCAGCCATAACTTACAGGGGGAACCAACCAGTGCTATTTCATCTTTAGCTTCAAGTTCGTCAATATCAGCTTCTTTAAGCAAAACGGGCTTTTTCTCCTTCTTTATAAGCCACCCGGTGATTGTATTTTCCACCGGCACCTCCTCAAAACTATCTTTTTCATCCTGGAAAAAGGATAAAGTGAGGGTCTGGGTATCTTTATTATACAGTACTATATAGAAGTTTTTGGTATCCCATATTTTCCCAATCTCATCTTTTATTGAGTTAAAAATATCAGAAAACTCGGTTATTGTTAGTGCAGCCGCAGAAATATTATAAATAACAGATTTAGCATCATCATCTTTCTTTTTGATTGAGATGTTACGGTACATGGCATAAAGAGCAGTGATTTTCTCATTTAACCATACGGGTTGCATAATAAGCCTCACATATATTTTTTCACCCTTCTTATTTATCCTGTAAGTATCAGTGCTTATTGTTTCATTATTTGCTGTCCGCTTGGTATAATCTATTCCTTCATTCCTCAACTCAGGCGGTACAACAAGGTCATCAATGTTTTTACCTATTGCTTCTTTCTTTGTATATCCAAATTCCTTTACAAATTGTTCATTAATTCTTTCTATCAAGCCCTCTGTTGTGGTTTGTACAATGGCTTCAGGAGCTGTGTCAATAAGAGTTTCCAGAAGGGCTTTTTCTTTCAACAAATGAATATCTGAATTTAATAAGCCAGCTTCACCTGCCTGTTTTTGTAGCTTTTCAATCTTTTTTTTCAGTTTGTCATTTTCCTCGCGGAGGCGGCTTATTTTAGTTTTTATTCTCATCCGGCAAAAAAGCTTATTCAGGTTAAAATTATAATATATATTTTATTTTTTATCCTCTTTATTTATTTGCTTGTAATATTTGCAATAATTACTTATGCCACATTCCTGGCACAGGGGTTTTCTGGCCTTACAAATGTACCTCCCGTGGAGTATGAGCCAGTGATGGGCAAGCGGTATAAGCTTTGCAGGTATATTTGCTGTAAGCTGTTTTTCTGCTGCAAGCGGTGTGCGTGCATTATTCGTAAGTCCTATTCGTGCTGAAACCCTGAAAACATGTGTATCCACGGGCATGGCCGGATGCTTGAATATTACAGCTGCTATTACATTAGCTGTTTTACGGCCAACGCCGGGAAGCTTTTGCAGGTCTTCAATATCTGACGGAACAGTATTATTGAATTCCGAAACCAGGACCTCCGACATTTCTTTCAGGTACCTTGCTTTATTATTGGGATAAGAACATGTTTTTACATATTCCAGGATTTCGTTTACCTCTGCCCCAGCCATTTCCCTGGGACCAGGGAAGCGTCGGAACAGCTCCGGGGTAATCATATTCACACGCTTATCGGTGCACTGGGCTGATAAAATAACTGCCACAATAAGTTCAAAAGGCTTTGTGTAAATAAGTTCCGTTTCCGCAACAGGCCTGTGCTCAAGAAAATAATCTATTACCCCTTTATATCTTTCTTTTTTTGTCATACAGCAAAATACAATAATACATATTTCGCTCAAATGTTTTAAGAAAAAACAAAAAATCAGAATAATTTATTGCATATATAAAAAACAAGTTTAATTTTGATGCCAAATAATTGCAGGATGATAAATGCGAATAACTATTTCTTCTACTATTATTATTACTTCACTGAAGTAAAGTAGGAGGGATATATTCGCACATATATATAATATTTAACAGGTAGCCCCTCCGCGCGGAGGGGCTTTTTTTATCTATGGTAGATTCAGCAAACAGAACAAAAGAGGTCAGAGAATATTATTTCTCAAGTAAATTATCCACAATAAGGGATATGATTGCAGGAGGTCTTGATGTGATAAACATGGGCATCGGCAGTCCTGACATCCTGCCACCGCCTGAAGTGATTGAGGCTCTTACAAGCACCTGTAATAAGGCAGGTGCCCATGGTTATCAGCCTTATAAGGGTGTTGATGAGCTAAGAGCGGCTATATCTCTATGGTATCACCTTCATTATGGCGTTAAACCGGATCCAGCCAGCCAGGTTCTTCCACTTATTGGCTCAAAAGAGGGAATAATGCACATAAGTTTGGCCTACTTAAACAGCAGGGATGCGGTACTGGTTCCCGACCCTGGTTATCCTGCATATTCAACCGCCGCCGGGATATGTGGTGCAAGGTGTATTTATTATGATCTTAATAAATCGAATAACTGGATGCCCGATATACAAAATATAGAAAAAGCAGATCTGCGAGGAGTAAAATTGATGTGGGTTAACTATCCAAACATGCCTACAGGTGTAAGAGGGACAACGGAATTGTTTAGGGAGCTGGTTAGTTTTGCCCGTAAGCACAACATTTTAGTAGTTAACGATAACCCATATAGTTTCATCATTAACAATAAGCCCCTGAGCATACTACGGGCAGATAGTTCGTTTGAAAACGTTCTTGAGCTTAATTCACTCAGTAAATCTCATAATATGGCGGGATGGAGAATGGGCATGGCAATTGGCCATGAAAAACACATAAATAATATTTTGAAGATAAAGAGCAACATGGATTCAGGGATGTTCCTTCCAATACAGCAGGCTGCAATCAAGGCACTAAATATTGGTCAGGAGTGGTATGAAAGACTTAATTCAATCTACTATAGCCGGCAGCAACTGGTTTATGATTTACTTAATCGACTTGCTTGCTTAACAAGGGATGACCAGTCCGGCTTATTCCTATGGTCAAGGATACCGGATAGATTTACTGATTCATACAAGTTTTCAGACTATTGTTTGAATAAATACCACCTCTTTATTACGCCGGGATTAGTTTTTGGCTTAAATGGCAGGAGGTATGTCAGAACATCACTATGCCTTAAAGAATCACGGATTAAAGAAGCTATTGAAAGAGTAAAACATATAAATTATGCAAGACAAACTGGATCTTAGAAAGAACAAACTGTTCAGGAAGGATGCAAAGCCATTGATAATTTCTGGGCCCTGCAGTGCTGAGTCAGAGGAACAGGTAATTGAAACAGCTAAAAAATTGGCTGACAGCAAAGTAAAAATATTCAGGGCAGGCATCTGGAAGCCCAGAACCCGGCCTGGCACATTCGAAGGATTAGGTTCCATCGCCCTGCCGTGGTTGAGAAGGGTAAAGGAAGAGACAGGCATGCTGACAGCTATAGAAGTTGCAAATGTATGGCATCTTAAAGAGGCACTTAAATACGGAGTGGACATGCTATGGATCGGAGCCCGCACCACAGCCAACCCTTTTGCGGTACAGGAATTGGCTGACGGACTCAGAGGGCTGGATATTCCCGTTTTTATAAAAAATCCTGTCAACCCGGATCTTGAACTGTGGATAGGCGCTTTCGAAAGGTTAAATAAGGCAGGTGTAAAAAAACTTGCAGCCATACACAGGGGATTCAGTTATTATGGGCCTTCACCTTATCGAAATATACCGCAATGGGAAATTCCAATTGAATTGAAAAGAAGAATACCGGATTTGCCAATCATCACCGACCCGAGTCATATATGCGGGAATAAAGATTTACTTTTCGGTATATCGCAAACAGCTATGGACCTGGATTTTGATGGGCTTTTTATTGAATCACATTATAAGCCTGAGGCTGCTTTGAGTGATAAAGAGCAGCAAATAAGACCGGGTGAACTGAAAACATTACTGGCAAAACTTATTTACAGGAAATCAGAAATAGATAATACAAAACACCTGGAAGGCCTTAATGACTACAGAAGACAAATCGACCAATGGGATACTGAATTAATAAGGGTGTTGAGAAACCGGATGTCAATATCAGAGGAAATAGGGAAGCTCAAAAAGAAGGAGAATATTACAATTTTACAAACTGACCGCTGGTCTGAAATACTGGAAAACAGGTTGGCGCAAGCCAGGGAAATGGGGATGAGTGAACAATTTATTGTACAAATATTTAAACACATACATCAAGAATCTATCAGCTTCCAGAACAGGGTGATGAATTAGTTGATTTGATTTAATACCTTTAAGGAATAAATTTCTACGCTTGGATAAAATGGAAATAAAATATGATGGTATAAGGACTAATGTCCATATAGGTAATGCATGGGAGCTACTTCAGGCATTAACACCGGTAAAGGATGTTATTATTATTACCGACATCAATGTTAGTGGGCTTTATGGTGATCATTTCCCGGAATATCCGGTAATAACAATAGGCACAGGAGAAAGGGTAAAAGAACCGGATACTGTTGAAACCATTATAAAGCACCTTCTTGCTATCGGGGCCGACAGATCGTCATTCCTTCTTGGCATAGGCGGGGGTGTTGTCTGTGACATCACTGGCTTCGTTGCCTCGATATTCATGCGGGGAATAAAATTCGGCTTTGTTTCAACCACCCTTCTTTCCCAGGTTGATGCCAGCATAGGAGGTAAGAATGGGGTGAATTTAAACGGTATTAAAAACATTATAGGTTGTTTTAAACAGCCTTCCTTTGTTATTTGTGATGCAGCTTTGTTGAAAACACTATCCGAAGAGGAATTTATTTCCGGCCTGGGTGAACTGGTGAAGCATGCTCTTATCAGAGATTATCTGCTTTTTGAACTGATAGAAAAAAATGTAGAACCTATACTTGAAAGGAGGGAGGAACTGCTGAAGGAACTGATCTCAAGGTCTATAGCAATAAAAGCTTCTATTGTGGAAAAAGATGAAAAGGAAGAAGGTGAAAGAAGGGTACTTAATTTTGGACATACCCTGGGTCACGCTATTGAATCGGCAACAGGATTAAGCCACGGTGTATCAATTGCAGCAGGTATGATGACTGCTACTGAAATATCATATGATGAAAAGTTAATAAAGAAAGAAGAAGTGGAAAGGGTAGGTAATTTGTTTAAACGTCTGGGCTTGCTGGCCCAAATAGAAAGCAGCTGGGAAGATATAAGTGAAAGGATATATGCGGACAAAAAAAGAAAGGGAAACACTATTTATTATATATTGCTTAACGGCATAGGGAAAGCGATACAGAAGGAATACCCGCTGGATGAACTACTTAATAAGCTCCGCCTTAAAATATTTTGATATGGAAGTTACAATAGAGGCATCATCTGTGAGCGGAACCATATCTGCACCTTCCTCCAAAAGCGCTATGCAAAGAGCCATTGCCTGTGTTTTACTTGCAGAAGGCAGGTCTGAAATTATTAATCCCTCACTTTGCGATGATGCCATTGCTGCTCTGAAGATGGCTGAATGCCTGGGTGCTGATATTACCAATAACTCCGGCAGGATAATAATTGAAGGTGGTTATAAGCCTGTGTGCAATAAGATAAATTGTGGTGAATCAGGACTGGGTGCCAGGTTATTTTCTGTCCTGGCCGCCCTGCATGACGACTGGATAGAAATAGACGGAAGCGGATCTTTGCTTAAGCGGCCTGTTCATATGATAGAGGAGACGCTTGCCCAGATGGGCGTAGAAGTGGTTACTTCCGGTGGTTTAATGCCCATTAAGGTCAAAGGACCCTTGAAGGGAGGCCTCGCTTTTGTTGATGGTTCAATAAGCTCCCAGTTTTTAACCGGCCTGCTTATTGCATTGCCCACTCTGGAAGCTGACTCAAAAATTATTGTCAAAAACCTTAAGAGCAAACCGTATATAAACCTGACTATTAATATTTTGAATTTCTTTGGAGTAGAGGTTATAAATGAGAATTATACAGTTTTTAATATACCAGGTTTGCAGAGATATAAGCCTTGTAAATATACCGTTGAAGGAGACTGGAGTGGAGCAGCCTTTCTTTTTGTACTGGCGGCTATAGCTGGTGAGATTAAAGTGAGAGGCATATCCTGTATGTCAACCCAGGCTGATATTGCAATCATTGACGTATTGAGAAAAGCAGGTGCTCTTGTTGAGATACATGAGGACGGGATTGTAGTAAAAAGAGCCGAATTACACTCTTTTGAAACTGACATAACTAATTATCCTGACCTGGCTCCGCCACTTGCGGTACTGGCTTCTTTTTGCCGGGGGAAGAGTGTAATAAGGGGTACCGAAAGATTGAAAGTAAAGGAAAGCATGAGGGGAGATGCCCTTATGGCCGAGTTCTCAAAATTGGGAGTCAATATCGTGAATTATGCAGACAGGATTGAGGTGCAGGGGCCCTCTGTAATAAAGGGGGGAGCAGTTCATTCTCACGGTGATCACAGGATATGTATGGCACTTGCTATATTGTCAGTCGCATCTGAAAGTGTGGTAACAATATCCGGAGCTGAATCGGTAAACAAATCTTACCCATACTTTTTCAGGGACCTGTTACAGATGGGAATAAAAATAAATATATCAGAATAGAAGATGAATACACTGGGAAAAATTTTCAGGATATCCGTATTTGGTGAGTCGCATGGGCCGGGAATAGGCGTTCTTATAGATGGTTGTCCTCCCGGCCTTGTTATAAAAAACGAATCTATAATGGAAGATATTGACCGCCGGCAGGGGGGTAGGAAGGGAACCACCGCCAGGAGGGAGCATGATATGCCGGAAATAATCAGCGGCTTATATCAAGGAGTTAGCACCGGTGCGCCCTTGATGGTAATGACAGCTAATCTGGATAAACGCAGTTCCGATTACCGGGAATTTATTGCTATGCCCCGCCCCGGTCACGCTGATATGACAAGCCGACAAAAATTTAAGGCCTATGCTGATCCACATGGTGGCGGACATTTGTCTGGAAGGCTTACCTGGGGAATGGTTGTCGCAGGATCAATAGCACGACTGATAATTAAACCCGCAAGAGTAAAAGCCCACCTGCTAAGTGCCGGTGGAAATACAGATGTGGAGTCAGAAATAAATAGAGCACTTAAGGATGGCGATTCAATTGGTGGTTTAATAGAATGTGTGGCCTCGGGAGTGCCGGCAGGGCTGGGTGAACCTTTATACTATTCAAGCGAATCAGCCATAAGCCAGGCAATATTCTCAATCCCTGCAATAAAAGGCATTGAATTTGGATCGGGTTTCCGTGCAGCTTCAATGAGGGGTTCAGAACATAATGACCCGATCATTAACAGTGAAGGTAAAACATCAAGCAATAATGCAGGAGGTATTAATGGCGGGATAAGCAATGGTAACGATATTGTACTTCGGGTGGCAGTAAAGCCGCCTTCCAGTATTTCCAAGGAACAAAAAACCTGGAATATTGAAAAGAATGAAATGGATATTTTAAAGATAAAAGGAAGGCACGATGCGTGCATAGCCCTGAGGATGCCGGTTATTATAGAAGCAGCCGTAGCCCTTGCACTGGCTGACCTGACTCTTATAAACAGGGCAATATATGGAGGGATTAAGTAAATGGAAAGAATACTGATAATGGGAGCCGGCAATATGGGGTCATGGCTTGCCGAAACACTTTGCCTTGACTATGATGTTGGAGTTTACGACTCCGATCCTCATAAGTTAAAATACCTCTTTAATACTCACAGGTTTAAAAGATTAACTGATATAGCTGATTTTAAACCCCACCTGTTGATAAATGCAACGGGCTTGAAGCAAACGGTCATGGCTTACAGGGAGATATTGCCTTATATTCCCAGGGATTGTATTATCTCTGATATAGCATCAGTAAAAAACGGCCTTGCCGATTTTTATTCTAAATGTGGTTTCAGGTTTGTATCAAGTCATCCCATGTTCGGACCCACCTTTGGTAATATCAGGGAACTGAGAGGTGAGAGTGCCATAATAATATCAGAGTCAGATGAGGAGGGGAAAGATTTTTTCAGGTCGTTTTACATGAAACTTGGACTCAATATTTATGAATATGATTTTGTTGAGCATGATAAAACCATTGCATATTCACTTTCTATTCCTTTCAGTTCATCAATCGTATTTTCTGCATGCATGAAAAAGCTGGAAGTACCCGGAACCACCTTTAAAAATCATCTTAAGATAGCGCAGGGACTACTTTCGGAAGATGATTACCTGCTGAGCGGGATACTGCTGAATAAATATTCTATTGGTAAACTCTACGAAATAAGCCGAAGGCTTAATGAGCTTATAAAGATGCTGGAAAATAAGGAGGAACAAGAATTACATGATCTCTTCAACAAGCTCCGTAATAATGTTGGAATGGCGGATAGTTAGTTTTTACGTTTTCGTATTATCAAAACTTCTTTAGTTGAGTCGGTGACCTTAAACCGCTCATCGATTCTCAGCCCTACTACCCAGGCTATCTTGCCATCTGTTTCAAGGACATAAATATCATCTTTTTCGGGCAGGGATATTTTCATATCGATAAGCAGATCGCTGATTTTCTTCCTCCCCTTCATGCCGAGGGGATAAAAATAGTCACCTGCCTGCCATTTACGTATGGTAAGCGGATAACGGATAAGGTTGGCATCCAGGTATGCATATGCGGGATCTTGGCCGATATCAAGTTTTTCTCGTGGTATTATTTCATAACTTTCTATTAAGTTATTGTCAATCAACTCATCGGCAGAGTTAACGGTAATGGCTTTTATTTTGTCCTCAGGTAAAGGTGTAATGATTATCTTATCCCTGTCTTTTGTTATAACGTGTGTATTACTGAATAACTGCTTCCCGGTATCTCCTTCAATAAGATGGAGAATATCAGCCAACTGCAGCTTACCGAAATTCCACTTTTTGAATATTTCAAAGACCCATGTTTCCAGGGGTTTTAATTTATTTATGTCGGATATTTTTATATAAGCTGATTTTCCTTTGTGTTTTATTATTTCTTCACTTTTTGCTTCTATAGCCTGGGCATAAATAATATATGCCGATTCAAGGTAGTCAGCAGTTTCATTAATTGAGTATAGAACCGAAGGATTGATTTCTTCAAGTACAGGAATAACATTGTGCCTTATCTTATTCCTGGAATATTTTGTTTGAATATTGCTTGAATCCTCCCTGTATACAATCTTATTATCCCCGGCATATTCCTTTATCATTTCTCTTGTTGCAAAAAGCAGTGGTCTGATGATATATCCTGACTTTGGTCTTATTCCGGTGAGGCCTTTTATACCTGTACCCCTTGTAAGGTTAATAAGCATTGTTTCTATGCTGTCATTCAGGTTATGACCTATTGCCAGCAGCTTATAGTTCTCTTTTTCCTTTACTTCAGCAAGCCACTCAAATCTCAGGTCACGTGCCGCCATCTGTATAGATATACCTTTTTCTCCAGCATATTCAATGGTGGAAAATCTCTTTTTATACAGTTTTATCCCTGCAGATCTACACAAACCTTCAACATACCATTCATCCCCGTCAGATTCTTTTCCCCTTAGCTGGAAATTACAGTGTGCAACCGCAATGTTATATTTTCCCTTAACAAAAAGATCCAACATCACAACGGAATCTATACCACCACTTACAGCCAGCAGAATACTATCATTTCTTTTGAAGATATTATTTTTCTTCCGGTATTCTTCAAACTGTTCTTTCATTGGTCTTCACTTGCTTAATTAGTCTTTGCAAGAAAACGCCAACTACTGCGTTATTCTCGTTTTTGAAGCAGTCATTTACGAATAGTAAACTCCTTAGCTTCAAAAACTTCGAAAGCCTTGTATTTGACGCTTTCTTATCAAAGACTGAAAATAACTTAGTTTTCTTTCAAGCACTAATTACAAAAGTAATAAAAAGACAGATGAATAGAAGGATTACTATATGCGCCTTGTTATTTACCGGAATTCGGTAACACCGGGTGCACGAGGATCAAAGCCAGGTGGATTGAGCAATTTTTCACCATCGATATCAACGTATTGTAATATTGAGTTCGGAGGTGCGCCGGGGTATATGCCGAATCTTATCTGGAAGGTATTAAATATCAGGTTTTCATTCCTTATCCTGAGGCCAATTCCCAGGCCTGAAATAATATTGTCGTATTCATAAAAGTTTTTATCTCTTGCAAGCAGGACAACATCGGCAAAACCGAAAAGAGCAAACCTGAAGCCGTAGAGGAAGGCTTTGCTGAATGCTACGGCTTCCAGGTTTAAATATAAGCGCTGGTCGGGGAAGAGAGAATCATTTTTAAATCCCCGTATTCCATTGTCTTCCCCAATATGCAGGAATTCATCATCATACCTGTAAAAGCCCCTGCTATAGTCAAGTGTGCCGAACAACCTGAGCCTGTGCGACTTAAAATTATATAAATCAGAAATATATTTAAAATGCATTTGAAAAAGACCCTGCTGGGTTTTATTCTCTTTCGTGAATGTGGATAGTAAGCCCCGGCCATAGATATAACCTACATTGGGTACAAAATTGCCAAAAGCTGCTCTTATGGAAATGTAATCTCGTTTAAGGAATTCATTGAATTCTTTACCATAGGTAAGTTCAAGAATGCCACCATATGGTATGTCTTCACTTCTACCGTAGTTATAAATCAGGTTAGACTTATAAAAACGTTGTGATACCAGTGAAAAAGAAGCGAGATAAATTTTATATTTCTGATATTCATAATAGGAAGTACTTGTTATTTCAGGCCTGTTCCACACGTTATTATTTATATAGCGACCTGATATAACAGCCCTTGTATAATTATCATCAATAAGATACGACCTGCCTAACCATATGTCAAAATTATTGTATTCTACCGGCTGGGGAAGGGTGAGGGTGTCAAGGTTTTCCAGAGCATATGACTCATTTACCGAAATGCCACCTGCATATTTTGTATAGGCTGTATAGAATTTCCTGGATACATCAAAGCCCGCATCCCTTCTATTAAATACATCCCTGTATTGCAGTTTAACATTTATCATTGTCCGGCTAATATTTTTCATTACATAGGTGGCGCCAAAGCCCATTGAGTTGTAATTCCTGTAATCATAGGGTGTTTCGAATTCCAGCTCGTGACCAAAGCCTAAGAGATTTTTATCGAAGAGTGATATTTTACCTACATTATAGCCATGTATCTCAGCCATTAAGCCCAGCGAATAGATATCTTTTGTAATAACCATAATGTCGACCTCGGTATTGCTTACCGGTATCACAACAATCCGGGCATCATAGATATATGGAAGTTGTCTTATAATACGCTCGCTCTCAGATACTTTCATTGGCACCAGAGAGTCGTTTTCCTCTATCAGCAGATAATTCTTAATTATATATTCCCTCGTTTTTAAGTGGGTTTTATTAAGGAAATATTTGGATTCATTTTCGAGGGAGGCTTTAGGATCGTTCAGTGTAGAGCCGAATGCATTGAGTCTTCTGAAGAATATGTGCCTGATAATTTTACCACTTTGATCATTGTAATTATCAATATTTCTCTCAATGGCCTTTGCATTATTGGTTCTGGCAGGGGGTATAACAACAAGGTCATATAATATTTTGGTCAAATTCTTCCTTTCGGCCTTTGCTTTAAGCGAGTCGTAGAATACCACAGTCTGGTTGTAAGTATTTGTGTCCTGGGGCATGTAACTGTCGGCAATATATATAACAGTGTCATTTTTAAAGTAGTACAGGGAGTCATTTATACTCACATAGGACCCCCTGGCCACCCTTACGGGTTTCAGGAAGGTATGTTGTTGAGCATTGGACGATAATATAGATAATGACATTATAATCCCAAGCAGAAGTGATATTTGCCTGAATTTTGCCATAGTAATTTTTCCTTTGCTTTTCAGAAGCTACGATTATTCTTTCAGTACGTCACTAATATCCCTCTTTATTTCGCGTGATAATGCTGCGAGGAGGCTTTTTATCCTGTCAAATGCTGCTTCGGTATTATCATATACCTTTTGCTTGAGTACTGATTTATCTTCCAGTATCTCTATTATTTTATTTTTTTGCTCATTGAGTTCCATTGCCCTGGATTATTTACGAGTATGGCAATGTAATAAAAATTCCGTTAAAGAATACGGTATAAAATCAATAGGCCCTGGCAAAAACCACCCTCTTTTGCGAGGCTTTGCCCGAGTATACACACTTTCCTTTTTGTGCTTGACTGTCAAGAGGTATTATCCTTATGCTTGCCCTGGTTTCATTTTTAATTTTTTCCTCGGTTTCTGCTGTTCCATCCCAGTGTGCCAGGATGAAGCCTCCCCTGTTTTCAATTGATTCTTTGAATTCATCCCAGGAATCCACCTCATAGGTGTTCTGCTCCCTGAATTTCAATGCTTTATTAAAGATGTTCTTTTGAATATCTGTAATTAAGCTAATAAGATGTTCAACAGTATTATTAATATTTATTGTTTTCTTATCCATGGTGTCACGCCTGGCTACCTCAACAGTCTGATTTTCAATATCCCTTGGCCCGATTGCCAGTCTTATGGGAACTCCCTTGAGTTCGTACTCGGCGAATTTAAATCCAGGTTTATGTGTATCCCTGTCGTCATATTTAACCCTGAGTCCATGCTTTTCAAGGTCTGTTTTGATCTTCAGGGCCGTAGAAGAAATTGCGTCAAGCTGAGAGTTACCTTTATATATGGGTACAATAACAACCTGTATAGGTGCAAGTTTAGGAGGCAGAACAAGACCATGGTTATCACCATGGGACATTACCAGTGCGCCCATGAGCCTGGTGGAAACACCCCATGATGTAGACCATACGTATTCTAGTTTTCCTGATTTATCTGTGAACTGCACATCGAAGGCTTTTGCGAAGTTCTGCCCGAGGAAATGTGAGGTGCCTGCCTGTAATGACTTACCATCCTGCATAAGTGCTTCAATGGCATAGGTGTCAATTGCACCTGCAAACTTTTCTGATTCAGATTTAGTTCCTTTTAATACGGGGATCCCCATGTAATCCTGTACAAAATGAGTATAGAGGTTGATTATGGTTTTTGTTTCCTCTATAGCTTCCTCTTTGCTTGCATGGGCCGTGTGACCTTCCTGCCACAAGAACTCGGCCGTGCGGAGAAAAAGCCTTGTTCGCATTTCCCACCTTACAACATTTGCCCACTGGTTTATAAGTAAGGGCAGATCACGATACGATTGGATCCAATTCCTGTAAGTATTCCATATTATAGTTTCCGAGGTGGGCCTGATTATCAGTTCTTCCTCAAGCTTTGCATCTGGATCAACCTCGATACCCCTACCATCGGGCCTGTTTCTTAACCTGTAATGAGTAACAACAGCACATTCTTTTGCAAAGCCTTCAACATGATCAGCTTCCCTGGCAAAGAAGGACTTGGGTATAAAAAGAGGGAAATATGCATTTACATGACCGGTATCTTTAAATAGCTTATCCAGTTCAGATTGTATCTTTTCCCAGATACCATAGCCATAGGGTTTGATCACCATGCATCCTCTCACGGCAGAGTTTTCAGCAAGATCCGCCTTGATTACCAGGTCATTATACCATTGTGCATAATTGTCTTCCATCTTTGTTAAAAAATCTGCCATGGCGTTTGGTATGGAATTTGTAAATTGTTAAGTGAAACTGAAAATATCGCACAAAGTAAATAAACTTACAGTTAATATAAAAGCAGGAGGGTGTCATGAAAGCAAAATATTTTACCGGATTAATAGCAGGTATTTTAACAATAACAGCTCCACTGCAAGCAGGGGAGACACCTGCTGAGGCCGCTTACGCCAAAACAAGCCCGGGTGTGTTTGTTAGTGCATCAGTAAGAGGCCATGATTTCTTCTACGCCTCCAGAATAAGACGTTTCCACAGTTCATATGTGTCTTTCGGTTTTTATTCCCCCGTTTATACAGAGACATACTGGTACACTCACCGACCCGCAACCTGGGGTATGAGCATATATGCCGGTAATACAACTTTTGGATTCGGATGGACTTTTGGATATCCTTATTATTACACCGGGTGGTATGATCCATATATATATTATGGCGGCTACTATCCAGATTATTATTACTATGATTATTACCCGAATTATTATTACTGGTCGTGGCCAACAATAAGATACAGGGTCAGGATAAGAAACCATTACCATTACCACTATCATTTCTATGACAACCATTATTATGCATATAATCGCTACTCACCCAGGCACCATTACCAGAGGTATCTTGGAAATGACAGGTATCATCGTTACCCGTCGCGACAGTATGCTTCGTACAGCAGACCGGTAAACAGCAGGCGCGTGGAGCCTACTGCGACCAGGACAAGCTATAACAGGAACAGTGTCCAGCGCACAACAACAGATATTGTACGTAATGAACATAGCAGGAGGACCACACAAGTCAATGTGGATAATGCGGAACGGACCAATAACCGTAATGCCAGGACCAGTATCAGGACCAACCCTGTCATTAACCGTAATGCCAGGACTTCCACGAACCGGGCGGTTAACAATGCAAGTACCCGCACTTCCCGTAGCAGCGCAGTGAGAAGTTCAACAGGCCGCACTTCCCGCAGCAGCGCAGTGAGAAGTTCAACAGGCAGCACTTCCCGCAGCAGTGCAGTGAGAAGTTCAACAGGCCGCACTTCCCGCAGCAGCGCAGTGAGAAGTTCAACGGGCCGCACTTCCCGCAGCAGCGCAGTGAGAAGTTCAACAGGCCGCACTTCCCGCAGCAGTGCAGTGAGAAGTTCAACAGGCCGCACTTCCCGCAGCAGCGCAGTGAGAAGTTCAACAGGCCGCACTTCCCGCAGCAGTGCAGTGAGAAGTTCAACAGGCCGCACTTCCCGTAGCAGCGCAGTGAGAAGTTCCAGTGGACGTAGTTCCGGAAGCAGGGCTGTTAATCGGAGCTCGAGTTCAAGAAATAGCAGTAAAGCAACATCAACAAGAGGAGGCAGGCGTTAATAGCCTGCTTTTTTATTTCATGAATCATGAAAAGCTACCAGGTTAAAAGAAAAATCTTATATTTGTTAGACAAGCATAGCGCATATTACTTCGCATTAATTGGTATGGTTTTTGCTTTCATATTAACAGGATGAAATAATTTATCGGAGGTAAAATAAAATGAAAACTTATCTTTACATAGCAGTTTTAGCTTTATTTCTTCTAAGCAGTTGTTCTTCATCACTTTATATGAGTGGTGAATACGATGATCTTTATTATACACCTGCTCCTGAAGAAGTATATGTGCAGGAAGCCGGTGTGCCTGAAGAGGCATATGCATCAATTTCAGAGATTGAAAGCCAGTATGACCTTGATACACTGGTTGCAGACGAATACCTCGATCCTGCTGAATACGACAAGGACCTGATGTATTACGACAGTGATAAAAGCAGTGCCTTTGATTACTATGACGGGGTATCTTATGCTAGTTACCTGAATCGTTTTTACGGAAATTATTTTGATCCGTACTGGAGAGATCCATTTTATTACGGATTCAGGTATGGATTGACATATGGCTTCCCCTATTATTCATACAGGATGTGGGATCCTTTCTACAGCCCTTATTATTATTCATCATATTACTCTGATCCCTTCTATATGCCTTATCGTTCACCTTACTACTGGGGTTCGTCATTTTATTACAGCCCTTATAGATATGGTTTAGGCTATTCTTACATGTCACCATATTATTATGGTTACTACAACAGTAATGTAGATTATTATACAACTCCGGTGAGGAGAAGGAGTACATACAGTACCCTGGCTAACAGGTCTGTTGGTGAAGGCTCAATGAGGAGCAGCTCAGTTATTGGTTCAGAGTCAAGGAGAACGACAGCAGTATCTGATAATGTAAGAAGTACTGAGGGTAGTCGAAGGACTAATCAGACGGTGGTATCAAGTAATACAAATATACGAAGTGCTACTAATCCTCAGGAGAGATCTGTAAACTCAAACCTGAGCAGGAGAACACAGGTTAATACTACTACGCGTGCTGCTACGAAACCTGAATATAATACTCGAAGCAGGACATACAGGCCAACTTACACTAATCCAAGGATGACCACACGTCCTACTTATAATAATCCTTCCAGGAGTAGCAGTACAGTTACGAACAGAAATGCAAGCCGTGTAATAAATAACCGGTCATCAGGCAGCAGGTCTATCATTAACAGATCATCCAGCGGTACTTCAGGACGATCGATTGTTAATCGCTCTACTTCAAGTGGAAGGAGCAGTACTATTAATAGATCATCCAGATCGTCATCATTCGGAAGTTCATCCAGGAGCTCTACAGGCTCATCTTTTATAAGGTCTTCATCCTCAAGTAGCGGCCGCTCAAGTTCTGTATCATCAAGCAGTGGTGGTCGTTCATCAAGTGGAAGAAGCTCATCGGGCTCCAGAAGCTCAGGCAGAAGGTAGAGAGATCTAGTGCAATTATTGGAAATTAGCTTGTTGAATTTGTTAATTATATCATCCCGAAGGTGGGATGACAAGGGTAACATTTAATACAAACGAAAATGAAAAGAGCATTAATAATCCTTATAACTTTTGCAGCCACACTGGGCATAAGCAGGGGACAGTCAATAGATGAGGCACTGTGGTATTCACAACTTTTCTATGGAGGAACAGCAAGGTTCCAGTCAATGGGTGGTGCCTTTACCGCACTTGGAGGAGATCTTTCGGTACTGAGCCAGAACCCGGCAGGACTGGCCGTTAACAGATCAATGGAGTTAGTTTTATCTCCTCAGATGTATTACAATAAATCCGTTTCAAAATATAATGGCACTGAATCAAGCGATTATGCATATCAATTCAACCTCAACCAGGCAGGCTTTGTCTTCCCGCTTGTGAGCAAGGATAATGCAGATGGACTGTCAGGGCTTAACCTGGGGTATTCGTTTAATCGCACCAATAATTTTAATCTGAATACGGTAATCAGGGGAGTCAATAACAACAGCTCCATGGCCGACTACTGGGCTGACATAGCCAGTGACATCTATTATGCTGACCTCGATGGCGCACCGGGTGCTGCTTTTGAAGTATGGATCCTGGATACCATTACCGGATCAGATGGTTATGAGTATGCCACTACTTTTTCCCAGTACGGGGAGAATACCAATTCAACCTATGGTCAGCACCTGAGGAGGGTAATCAATCGTGAAGGACATGCTGCAGAACACGCATTCAGTGTTTCGGCAAACTTCGGCCATAAGTTATACGTGGGCGCAACACTGGGAATAAATAAACTTAATTCATATTCAACCTATGAGCATGTTGAGTCTGATGATGATAACCTGATATTTGATTTCAATAATTTTTCATACAGGGATGTGGTTGAGGCCTCCGGAACAGGTTATGCACTTAAGCTTGGTGTTATAGTAAGACCCATAGAGATGGTAAGGCTTGGATTCGCCTTTCACAGCCCTACGGTATACAGGCTCGACGAATACTATTATGATGATATAAGGTCAGAATTTGATAACGGTGATTCTTATACATGGGAAAATGAGCCCTTCCGGTTCTCATATACCCTGACTACCCCTTTAAGGGCTATGGCCGGTGCTGCAGTGCAGCTTGGTAAGTCAGGGATGCTGAGCGCCGATTATGAATTTGTAGACTACAGGATGGCAAGGTTCTCGAGAGCCTCGGATGATTATGACTATTACTATGAGAACGAAGGTATAAAAGATGTTTATGATGTTGCCCATAATCTCCGTTTCGGTGCTGAATTCAGGATGAATACCGTGTACCTGAGGGGAGGTTATGCTCTTTATGGAAGTCCCTTTGTAAGAGGGGAAGACAATGCGGATAATTTTCATTCTGTATACTCGGCAGGTGTGGGAATAAGGCAAAGGAATTTTTCATTTGACGTTTCATATGCACTCAGAAGTAACGATCAGATGTACTTTATGTATAATCATCCCGCTGTTAATCCCGCCGAAATAACTTATAACAGGCACCTGGTAACAGCAACTTTAGGATTTAAGTTTTAAGACGCGACCAGGCTTCAGGACCCATATTGAACAATAAATCTATGATGCTCAGGTTTGGTTTAAAACCATGAGCTGGACTGAAAACCTGGAAATATTCGGGTGTTGGATATGTGATTTCAGATTTTGGAGACAAAATATATCTCATATCCCAGTACTCATCCCCGTAATTTTTAATGAAGGATGATGTTTTTTCAATACTTACATTTATCTCCAGTATATCGCATATAATATTCAGTATATCCATATTAAGATCGATGAGATACTGGTAATGTGATTCAAGAGGTCGCATTAACTGTTCGGCATAAAATTCGAAAAAAGCAGATGAATTATATGCTGACCTTATAGCGTGTATATGCTCTCTTTGCCACTTTCTGGAATTATCTATTTTTATATCCATGAGCTGTACCTTATGGAAACTGCCTCTTTCCACCGGTATGCTAAGTGGTAAAACCCCGTTGGCCGAGTAAATATAACACCTGTTACGGTATGTCTGTTTCGGGTAGGTTTCATGCTGTTCAATAAGTACTTTATCCGATTTTATTATTTCCGCAAAGTACTGTATCGGTGGATAATATGCTGTTGAAAGAATTAAGGTCTTATTGTTCACGATCTGCTATAAGTGGTTAATCATACTGGCATTGAATCCCGCTCCGAAACCATTGTCAATATTCACCACACTTACACCTGAGGCACAACTTGTAAGCATAGCCAGAAGGGCTGATACACCTTTGAAATTTGCACCATAGCCAACACTGGTCGGAACTGCGATTACAGGTTTATCAATCAGGCCACCCACCACACTTGCCAGTGCTCCCTCCATGCCTGCAATAACAATTACAACCCTGCATTTTTTTATTTCGGGCAGTTTATCAAGCAGCCTGTGTATCCCTGCAACCCCGGCATCGTAAATACGTGTCACATTGTTGCCCAGCAGCTCACAGGTAACCGCCGCTTCTTCTGCTACGGGTATATCAGAGGTCCCGGCAGTGATAACTGCAACAGGAGAAGCAGCAACTTTATGTTTTTCCCTGATAAGGCTTATAATCCTGGCTTCTTCGTGCCATACGGCTTCGGGAGCAATCTTGTGTACAGCATTGAATTTATCTATGTTTGCCCTTGTGCCAATAACATTTTGACCACTAACAGAGATATGTTTAAAGATATCCCTTACCTGGCCTATGGTTTTACCTTCGCAGAAGACTATTTCAGGATATCCCGTTCGTATTTCCCGGTGGTGATCAATTCGCGCAAAGCCAAGGTCACTGAGTGGGAAGTACTTCAGTTTTTCCAAAGCTTCCTCAATATTTATCTTTCCTTCCGACAGTTCTGCCAGTATTTTTTTTAATCCTTCCCTGTTCATATTTTATTATTTAGTTTTATTCATACTCCCGGTACGGTATCCCTCTAAGTCGAGACTGATAAATTCAATACCGATTTCCTTAAATGAACGTATTATTTTTTCCCGGACTTCTTCTTCAATAATCTTATTGAAATATATGGGTTTCATTTCTATTCGCACTGTTTTATTCATGAGGCGAAGTCGCGCTCCCTTGAAGCCCAATTTGTGAAGTAATCTTTCCCCTTCTTCTATCATCCTGAGGTCCTGGCTGTCAATTTTGGTATTATATGGCAGGCGTGTCAGCAGACAGGCATAGGCAGGCTTATCCCATATTTCCAGGCCATATTCCCGTAGTTTTTTTCTGATTTCCTCCTTACCAAATCCCCATTCCAGTAAGGGGCTTCTTATATCAAGTTCTTTAAGAGCCTTCATGCCAGGCCTGTAATCTTTTCTATCATCTGCATTGCTGCCGTCAATAATAATATTAAAGCCCTTTCTTTCAGCATATGATTTTATATGGCCGAATAATATTGATTTACACAGGTAACAACGTTCAGGTGGATTCATTATAATAGACTCAGGCAAGGCTAATTCGATTATCTCATGACTTATATTCAGTGACCTGCAAAAACTTTTTGCTTCATCTACCTCCCACCGGGGTATATAAGGAGTTTTTATGGTTACTGCTGAGACTTTTGCCCTTGAGAACATCCTGAGTACATATAAGAGAAAAGAACTGTCTACTCCCCCTGAAAATGCCACCAGGATATTGTCCGAGTCACCGAAAGAGCCACATAATTGTTCTACTTTATTTTTTGCCGGCATGAATAAGTGCGATAATATTATTATAAACCTCTCCAAGAGGCAATTTGTTTTTTTCCGCTATTGACATGCACTCTGATATTTCAGGTTTGGCAGATATCAGTTTACTTTCGTAATATGCATATTTAACGGTAACAGGCCCGTATGGTGTTTCAACTTTATTCAACTGCCTGTTGACGGTATGTTTATCAAACTGGAAAATTCTCAGGCCAAGTGTTGTGGACTCAGTGAAAAGGATATCTTTAATTGCTTCTATATCACCAGGTTGGCAGATAACACTTACTTTTATTGCCGGTCGGGATCGTTTCATAATGATATTTGAAAGGAAGACATCTGCGGCGCCGGCAGCGAAGAGTTTATTTACCAGGTTTTCGTACAATTCAGGATTCATATCATCAATATTGCTTTCAACAAGGTAGGATAAATGCCCTCTTTTTCCCTTTACACCGGGTTCACCCAGGTATACTCTGAGTAAATTTGGTAATTCCGGGTTATTTCTCTGTCCTATTCCATATCCTGTCCGGAGGATCTTCATGTCCAGTTTGCTTTCAAACCTGGTTCCAAGAGTCGTTATTATTGCTGCACCTGTAGGGGTTGTTGCCTCAAAATCCACTTTGCCGCTGTGCACAGGGATACCTTTCAAAATCTCTGACGTTGCCGGTGCCGGTACGGGTAATAAGCCATGGGCACATCTTACAAAACCACTCCCCAGTTCAATGGGAGATACAATTATCTCTTTTAGCCCCAGTTTGACATAGCATATAGCAGCTCCTGTTATATCTATTATAGAATCAACAGCACCTACTTCGTGAAAATGCACTTTATTTATCGGTATGTCATGGACTCTGGATTCAGCCTCTGCTACTTTACTGAAGATTTCGAGTGCAAGTTTCTTTACAGCGGGATCCAGGCTGCTTTTATCTATGATGTTCTGTATATCAGAAAAATGACGATGTACCTTCTCCTCCCTGGTAAGAACAACCGTCACTTTTGTTCCTGTGATACCATGGCGCTGGTCTTTTTCGATACGCATTTCCCATCCTTCAAGATCCAGTTTTTTCAATTCGCCGATAAGGTAATCCTTGTCTATTCCCAGGTCAATCATTGCTCCCAGGTTCATATCGCCGCTAATACCCGAGAAGCAGTCATAATACAGTATATTCATTCGTGAATGTTTTATAAAACAACTGCTAAGATAATATTAGTCATATTAATTATAATAATATAATAGCTATTTTGCATTCAAATATTTAATTTGAATATTTGCAGTAAATTAATAACGAATTAATTATTAACGAATGAAAAGGCGCGATTTTTTTATTAAATCAATTGGTGCTGGCATAGCTGCCGGGGCAGCTGCCAGCATGGGAGGGTACAATAAATTATGGGCTTCGACACCTTCTGCAGCGAACTATGATATGGTTGCGGTGATGGGTGGCGAACCTGATGCAATGTTTGATAAGGGCATCAGTGCCCTGGGTGGAATAACAAATTTTGTAAAGAAAGGTCAAAGAGTTATTGTAAAACCAAATATCGGATGGGACAGGCGCCCGGAAGTGGCAGCCACCACCAATCCAATTCTTGTTAAGCGTATTGTCGAGCATTGCATTAGAGCAGGAGCAAGTAAAGTCTATGTTTTTGATCATACATGTCATAACTGGGTCAAGTCATACAAGAACTCCGGGATTGAAAGAGCAGCCAAGGATGCCGGTGCAACGATAGTGCCTGCTGATACCGAGAAGTACTATCATGAAGTAAGCATTCCTGAAGCCAGTATACTTAAGCGTGCAAAAGTGCATGAACTGGTTCTTGAAACGGATGTCTTCATTAATGTACCCGTTCTCAAGCATCATTCCAGCACGAAGATGACGGCTAATCTTAAAAACCTTATGGGTGTTGTATGGGACCGCGGATACTGGCATGCGAATAATCTTCATCAGTGTATTGCTGATTATGCCACATATGAGAAGAAACCAACTTTAAATGTCATCGACTGTTACAGGGTAATGATGCGCAACGGCCCACAGGGAGTTTCAGTAAGTGATTCAGTGACTATGAAGGCTCAGATTATATCAACAGATATTCTGGCATCTGATGTGGCCGCAACAAGTATGATGAACATGAAACCCGCACAAGTAGATTATTTGCATCTTGCCAGTGAGAAAGGTGTAGGCCGCATGGACCTTGAGAACCTTAATATTCACAGAATTAAAATGTAAGGTTTAACCTGATGAGGTCTTCTGCTTTAAAAACAGTCAGGGTAATACTAGCTGTCTTAGTATTTGTAATCATTACCCTGTCATTTATTGATTTCAGGCATATTATACCTGACAAATGGTTTAATGGCATTCTCTTCCTTCAGTTTGTCCCTTCGGTACTTAATTTCATGAATATAGCCGCCATTGCATCAGCGGGCTTTGTAATTGTATTGATTCTTACGCTGTTGACGGGCAGGTCTTATTGTTCTTTTCTCTGTCCGCTGGGTATATACCAGGACGTCGTAAGCCGGGTGGGGGGCAGGTTTAAAAGAAAGTTTCGCCGTTTTGGCTATGGTAAGCCACATACCATACTCAGGAATGTTATCCTGGCCCTAACACTTATAGTAATGCTGGCAGGGTCTGTTTTTTTGATTAGCCTCCTCGATCCTTACAGTATATTTGGCAGGGGTGCAACATATTTGCTTCAACCGCTTGCTATAATAATTAATAACCTTGTAGCTGCTGTTTCGGCCCTGTTTGATAACTATACCCTGTTCAAGGTTGATTTTATTAAAATACCTTTCGAAGCTTTTATTATCCCTGTATTGCTAATTGGCCTTGTTACCTGGTTGTCATTCACCAGGGGCCGGCTATATTGTAATACAGTGTGTCCTGTGGGCACCTTTCTGGGCTTTATATCGAGGGTATCCATTTTTAGAATCAAAATTGACGATAGTAAATGCACTCATTGCGGGATATGTGCCGCTAAATGCAAGGCATCATGCATTGATTTTAAGAATGAGAATGTTGACTTAAGTAGATGTGTCGCATGCTTCAACTGTATAAGTCCCTGTCCCGATGATGCTATTTCATACGGCCTGGTCAATTTACGAAAAGGCCAAGGTAAGGCTGCGGTTCCCGACCAGAATAAGAGAGGTTTTATAGGTGGTATGCTTGCTTTAATCGCATTCTTACCACGTGCTTTGAAGGCGCAGGATGCACCTGTTCCGGAGAAGGAATCTACAGTACCTGAAAACCGTACAACACCCGTTTGTCCTCCCGGGGGAATCAGCATTGAGCATTTCAATGACTATTGCACTGCCTGTTCTTTGTGTGTGAGCGCCTGCCCCGACAAGGTAATTATACCATCTTTAACCGAATATGGTATTGCAGGCATGATGCAACCCAGGATGGATTACCACAAAGGATTTTGCAACTTTGAATGCATCAGGTGTACTGAAGTATGTCCTTCCGGAGCCCTTCTTCCCCTTTCTCTGGAAGCTAAAAAACTTACCCAGATCGGTAAGGTACATTTTATAAAAGAAAATTGCATCGTTGAAACTGAAAGAACAGATTGCGGAGCCTGTTCTGAGCATTGCCCAACAAAAGCTGTTCAAATGGTACCGTATATTGGTAACCTTGTTATCCCTGAAATAAATGATGAAATATGTGTTGGCTGCGGTGCCTGTGAATATGCTTGTCCCACCACTCCCTATAAAGCCATATACGTCGATGGGAATCCCATTCATCAGGATGCTAAAAAACCTGAAGAAGAAGAATTGAAGGTACAGGAACTGGATGACTTCCCATTTTAAAAATTCCTTCCTGGCAGGTCAAGAAAATGGTGTCATAGATTAATATTACAAATCCCTTGTAAAAGTTGAAAAAGTAGGTAAAATATGACTTTTATCTGCATTAATGTAATATAATTAGCATTACTTTTGCCTGATATTTCACGATAAGCCGTATTTTTATGAAACCAACACATATTGAGCATATTGGCATCGCCGTTAAGAGCCTGGAAGAAGCCATCCCCTTTTATGAAAATATTCTGGGTTTGGAATGTTACAACATTGAAGAAGTGGCCGACCAGAAAGTGCGTACAGCCTTTTTTAAGGTGGGGCAGACAAAGATTGAATTGCTGGAATCGACTGATCCCGAAGGCCCGGTAGGTAAGTTTATTGAAAAAAGAGGAGAAGGCATTCATCATCTGGCTCTGGCAGTAAGCGACCTGGAGGAAAAACTCAGAAAAGCAGAATCAAAAGGTGTCAGGCTAATTGATAAAAAACCAAGAAAGGGTGCTGAAGGTTTGGATATAGCCTTCCTCCACCCCAGGTCAACTTTCGGTGTCCTCACAGAATTATGTGAAGATAAATCGGATAATTAACATTAATATTTCTTAAAGATGGATAGCCAGGAAAAAATAAGGCAACTAATTGATCTGCGGGAAAAAGCAAAAATGGGGGGTGGTGAAAAAAGGATAGCCAGCCAGCATGCAAAAGGCAAGATGACAGCTCGCGAGAGGATTGATATCCTTGTGGACGAGGGCAGCTTTGAAGAATATGACATGTTTGTTACACACCGTACCGATGAGTTTGGACTGAAGGACAAGAAATACCTTTCAGATGGTGTTGTTACGGGCCATGGCACAATTGATGGCCGGGTGGTATATGTGTTTGCCCAGGATTTCACGGTTTTTGGCGGTTCACTGTCTGAAACCTTTGCCAACAAGATATGTAAGTTGATGGACCAGGCTATGAAAGTTGGAGCACCTGTAATAGGTATCAACGATAGTGGCGGAGCTAGGATACAGGAAGGAGTGAGGAGCCTGGCCGGTTATTCGGAGATTTTTGAAAGAAATATACTGGCTTCAGGAGTGATACCACAGATATCAGCCATTTTCGGTCCCTGTGCAGGCGGTGCTGTTTACTCACCTGCTCTGACTGACTTTATTATAATGAGCGAGCAAAGCAGTTATATGTTTGTTACAGGACCTAAGGTTACCAGGGCAGTTACAGGGGAGGATATATCCATTGAAGACCTCGGAAGTGCCAGGATCCATTCCACCAGGTCGGGTGTTGCCCAGTTCGTTGCCGAGGATGAAGAAGAAGGATTACTCTTAATAAGAAAACTTCTGAGTTATATGCCTCAGAATAACCTCGAGGACCCTCCGCTGACCGACTGCAATGATCCTATTGACAGGCTTGAAGATGATTTAAATATCATAATCCCTGAAAACCCCAACCATCCCTATAATGTCAAAGATATAATATATAAGGTTGTTGACGAGGAAGAATTCCTTGAAGTACACTCTAATTATGCTAAAAATATCGTGGTTGGATTTGCAAAAATGGGAGGCATGTCAGTTGGCATAGTGGCTAACCAACCTAATTTCCTTGCCGGTGTACTCGATATAAACGCCTCCAGAAAAGCAGCCCGCTTTGTGAGGTTTTGCGACGCATTCAATATCCCCGTGGTGACCTTTGTTGATGTCCCTGGTTTCCTGCCGGGAAGCAACCAGGAATACGGAGGTATTATCATTCATGGTGCCAAACTTATGTTTGCCTACGGGGAGGCAACGGTGCCAAAAGTAACAGTAACACTGAGGAAGTCATATGGAGGTGCACACTGTGTAATGTCATCCAAACAATTACGCGGCGACATCAATTATGCGTGGCCTTCAGCCGAAATAGCTGTTATGGGCCCACAAGGAGCCATTGAAGTGCTTGAAGGGAGAAAAATAGCTGAAATAGGAGATGAAGAAGAAAAGGCAAAGTATCTAGCTCTTAAAGAAAAAGAATATCGCGAAAAATTTGCAAACCCTTACGAGGCTGCACGTTTCGGTTATCTTGATGATATAATAGAACCAAGAAACACAAGATTCAGGCTAATCAGGGCACTGCGTACACTGGCTACAAAAAAAGATCCGGGACCAATGAAAAAACATTCAAATATACCACTATAAACAGGCAGGGTTCATGAATACAATCTTAATGTTTACAACCGCATATGCAAGTATCGACAGGCAAGCAACAATAATAGTGGCTGTAGGTTACCTGGTAGTCTTCCTTGCCCTGGTCATCCTTTACCTTGTTTTCAGATATATTATGCCTCTTTTTTTTAAGATCAAAATGTACCGGCGTGCTGCCAGGGAAGGCAGGGCACTGGATGATTCTGAAAGAGAGGTGCTGACAGGTGAAGTAAATGCCGCCATAGCAACCGCACTCTACCTTTATTTTGATGAGATACATGACTATGAAAGTAATGTTATAACTATCAGGAAAGTATCAAAATCCTACTCTCCGTGGAATTCCAAACTTTACAATATGAGAAATCTTGAACGTTAAGATAAGGCATGATGAAAAACTATAAATTTACCATAAGTGGCAATACATACGAGGTTGAGATACTTGAGGTAGATGGTGACCTGGCAAAACTGGAAGTGAACGGAACACCCTATCTCGTCGAGATACACCAGGAGGTAAAACCTGTAAAAACACCAACGCTGGTACGTCCTGTAATACGGGAACCTCAGAAGAATATTGACAGGAAAGAAGGAGGCCCCAAACTGGAGATTAAAGCCCCCCTCCCAGGTATAATAATGCAGGTTATGGTGAAAGCGGGAGATAAGGTAAGCAAAGGCCAGAAGCTGATACTTATGGAAGCCATGAAAATGGAAAACGAGATAAAGGCAGAAAATGACGGTGAGATCATCTCCGTTAAGGTTATCCAGGGTCAGTCGGTTCTACAGGATGAGGTCTTAATTGAAATGAATTGATTATGAGGAGGTTTATCACTGTCATTGGCATTCTGGTCATTTTATCCCTTACCTGGACGGCTTTTGTTAAACCTGAAAAGGAAAAGGAAAACCTGTATAAAACCGAAATTCAAACAGGTAATGAAAACAGGTCACAAATAGAAGAGGATACAGAAGCCGGAGGAGCTACAAAGGGACTGAGGAAATTCTGGGAATATTCCGGATTCAGGAATGCCACCAAAGGTCATCTAATAATGCTTGTGGTTGGCCTCTTATTTATATTCCTGGCCATAAGATATGATTATGAACCCTTGCTACTGATACCTATAGGCACAGGGATTATTATAGGGAATATCCCTTTTTACCAGGATGGGGACATTAATCTTCAGCTTGGAATTTACGAGGCAGGAAGTGTGCTCAACTACTTATATTTCGGTGTATTGAAAGGTGTATATCCTCCTCTCATCTTCCTGGGATTGGGGGCTATGACTGACTTTTCATCCTTACTTTCCAATCCGCGCCTTATGATACTTGGTGCAGCTGCACAGGTTGGTATATTTTTAACCTTTCTGGGAGCTTTGACCCTGGGATTTGCGCCTCCTGAAGCAGGTGCCATTGGTATAATAGGAGGTGCAGATGGCCCAACAGCGATATTTCTGTCTTCGAGACTGGCCAATGGGGTCAATATTCTGCCAGACGGAACAACGGTTAAGAACCTTATAGGGCCCATCGCCATTGCTGCATATTCTTATATGGCCCTGGTGCCCGTTATACAGCCTCCCATAATGCGCTTGCTTACTTCCCGGAGAGAAAGGAAAATCAGGATGAAACCCCCAAGAGCCGTTTCAAAAACTGAAAAGATATTGTTCCCGATAATAGGCTTGTTACTTACAGCGTTTATTTCTCCCAGCTCACTCCCCTTGTTGGGTATGCTCTTTTTCGGTAATATCCTGAAGGAATCCGGGGTTACCAGGCGTCTTGCTGAAACGGCTCGTACTTCAATGGTAGATATTGTTACAATACTTCTCGGACTTACAGTGGGTGCTTCAACCCAGGCTGATGTATTTCTCACGCCTGACTCACTTCTGATATTTATCCTGGGAGCAGTATCCTTTATGATAGCCACTGCCGGGGGATTGTTATTTGCCAAGATTATGAATCTTTTTCTCAGGGGTAATAACAAAATAAACCCCCTTGTTGGTGCCGCAGGAGTTTCAGCTGTTCCGGATAGTGCCAGGGTTGTGCAAAATGAAGGGCTTAGGGCCGATCCCACCAATCACCTCTTAATGCATGCCATGACTCCAAATGTATCAGGTGTTATAGGCTCAGCTGTTGCAGCAGGAATTTTATTGAGTTTCCTTGGTTAAATTTTTCTGTATCTTTAGGTTTGTATTAATTTGTATTAAAAATATGCCTGATGAAAAAAGTTGCAGTTACGGGTAACGCAGGCCCGAGAATAAGATCTGACTGTGAACTGAAACTTGAAATAAGGACAGGTGGAGGTATCAAAATAAGCCTTGAGTCAAAGGTAAAAACGATGTATGGTAATTCAATTGCCTCCCTTGTGAAAGAAGGACTTGATTTTTTCGGTATAAAAAATGCCAGTGTTGGCATAAATGATTCCGGTGCCCTGCCTTTCGTTCATATGGCCCGACTTGAGGCAGCTGTGAAAAGCCTGATCAAAACTAATAAGGAGTTCCTGCCTCAGATGGAAGACTATAATAAATATTCTTCAACCAGGAACAGGTTCAGGTTCAGCAGACTCTACCTGCCGGGAAATACTCCCAGCATGATGTTAAATGCAGGTCTTCATTCACCTGATGGCATTATACTTGACCTTGAAGATTCAGTGGCTCCCTCCAAGAAGGATGAGGCCAGGTTAATTGTAAGAAATGCTCTCAGGCATGTTAATTTCTATGGTGCTGAACGTATGGTGAGAATTAACCAGGGGGAAAGAGGTTTTGAAGACCTGAAATGTGTATTGCCCCACAATGTACACCTTATACTTGTTCCGAAATGTGAAAGCAGCGAATACCTTAAAGACCTGGCCCGGAATGCAGGGCTTATACTGGCTGACAATAATATTGAACAGGAAATATTCTTTATGCCAATAATTGAGAGTGCCCTGGGTGTGGAGAGGGCTTATGAAATAGCCACCTCAGTTAACAATGTGGTTGCAATAGCAATAGGCCTTGAGGATTACACTGCCGACCTCGGTGTACAGAGAACATATGAAGGCCGGGAATCCCTTTATGCGAGACTGAGGATGGTGAATGCAGCCAAGGCAGCCAGGGTACAAGCTATAGATTCAGTTTTTTCAGATGTCACTGATATGGAAGGTCTTAAGTCTACCGTAAAAATATCCAAATCTTTGGGTTTCGAAGGAATGGGATGTATACACCCGAGGCAGATACATGTAATTAAAACCTCATTTGCTCCCGAACCCGAAGAAATAAAGAAGGCTTCTGAGATTGTACAGGCCTTCAAGGAAGCCGAGGAAAAAGGACTCGGGGTGGTGGCTGTAGGGTCTAAAATGATAGATCCTCCCGTGGTTGCAAGGGCAAGACGCACTATTGATCTGGCCGAAAAATTGAATCTTGGTTCTGACGAAGCGACCGACGAGAAAAAAGAGTAAAAACATTTATTAGCAGTAAAGATACTATGGCAAAAAAAATGGTGAAAAATGCTGCGGGCCGTGAAGTTGTTACCGAAATAAACGGGCAAGAGGCCGTACCATTCAAAGGAGTAGGTAAACATAAACCGGAAGGAAGAAAATATGCTCCCCGGATATCCAGATGCGCTGATTATCCTGATAATGGCGATAAAAGGGTGAAGACCATTAAAGAAGCGCTTGTTAAAGCGGGTATCAGGGATGGCATGACAATATCAACACACCATCATTTTCGAAATGGTGACCTCCTGGCCAATATGCTCTTTGATGCTGTCAATGAGCTGGGGATTAAAGATATAAGGTGGTTTCCCTCTGCTTCCTTTCCCTGTCATGAACACCTTATACAATACTTAGAAGATGGTACTATACACCATATAGAAGGAAGTATGAATGGGCCACTGGGTAAATATACGTCTGAAGGCAAGATGAGGGGTATGGCTGTGCTTAGATCGCATGGTGGAAGATACCAGGCAGTGCAGGATGGGGAGGTTGAGATAGATATAGCTGTGATTGGGGCTCCCAAAGCAGATCCCTTTGGTAATGCCAACGGCCTGGAAGGGGATTCTGCCTGCGGCCTGCTTGGGTTTGCACTGGCTGATTCCCAGTATGCTGATAAGGTAATAATAGTAACAGATAATTTGGTTCCTTTTCCATGTATACCATGGCAGATACAGGGTAATTACGTTGATTATACTGTGGAAGTAGATAAATTGGGAATCCCTGAGCGAATAGTGTCAGGTACAACAAGAATAACAAAAAGCCCTGATCGACTGCTGCTTGCCGAACTCACTGCCAGGTTTTGTGATGAGGCTGGCATCATCAGGGATGGTTTTTCATTTCAGAGTGGGGCAGGAGGAACCTCACTTGCCGTTGGAGAATTCTTTAAGGAAATCATGAAGAAAAAGGGTGTAAGAGCAAGATTTGCTCGCGGCGGCAGCAATAAATACCTGGTATCAATGCTCGAAGAAGATCTTGTGGATTATATCCTTGATGGACAGACATTTGACCTTGAGGGAGTGAGATCAATGCGTGATAATCCAAGGCATGTATGGACAAGCCCCTTTACCAGTTATAATTACCATGGTAAAGGAAATTTTGCTCCCCTGGTCGATGTGGCAATACTCGGTGCCACCGAGGTAGATATCAATTTCAATGCAAATGTAGTAACCCATTCAGATGGCTATCTTCTGCACGGCATAGGAGGGTGGCAGAACTGTCTTTTGTCAAAAACAGTAATATTACCCCTGCCCTTGATGAGAGACAGGGTCCCGGTTATAATTGATGAAGTAACAACGCTTTGTGGCCCGGGTGAACTTATTGATGTTATTGTTACCGAAAGAGGTATAGCAGTGAATCCATTGAGAAAGGATTTGTTGGAAGCTGTCAGTGGCTCGGCCTTGCCCCTGAGGTCAATTCATGAGCTGAAGGAGGAAGCAGAGCGTATCTGTGGGAAACCGGAGAAAGCACAATTGGATGATAAGGTTATTGCCGCAATAAAATGGGTTGACGGGACAGTGCTGGATATTGTAAGGAAAGTAAAAATTTAACAGTAGCAAGGCTACAAAAAATAATTTTATTATGAGTATTTATAAGTGTGGTGTATGCGGTCATGAGTATAATCCCGAGGAAGGTGATAAAGAAAGAGGAATAGCAGAGGGAACTGCCTTTGAGGATCTTCCGGATGACTGGACGTGCCCTGTTTGCGGATCCAGCAAAAAGCAATTTGAGAAGATTGACTAAGCCTCGGGAATATTTCTGAGGACGTCAACCAGGAGGTCCCAGAATTTCTTTGTTGTTTCAATGTCAAGCCTCTCCTGAGGGGTATGTGCTCCTTTTATAGTGGGACCAAAAGAGATCATGTCCAGGCCAGGATATTTTTCCAGGATAAGCCCGCATTCGAGGCCGGCGTGTATGGCCCTTACAACAGGAGTGGTATTAAAGAGCTTCTCATATGACCTCCTGGTGATATTCAGTATCTCTGAATTGGTATCAGGTTTCCAGCCAGGGTAACCACCCGAGTGTTGTGCCAGAGCATTATTTTTGGTGAAGATATCGTACACTCGACCTGAGATTTCTTTTTTTGCTGAATCCACCGAACTGCGCTGGCTTGTTACTATCCTGATATCACCATCTTTAAATTTCACAGATGCCAGGTTAGTGGATGTTTCAACCAGGTCTTCCATTTCTTCAGACCAGGCAACGACACCATGAGGGCATTGATCCAGGGCATTAAGGAGCGATTTGTGGCTCTTATGATCAATAACAAAAGAGGGAAGACCTGTCTTGCTTACCGTAATATTTATGCCTTTCTCAGTTGATGCAAATTCATCCCTCATTTTCTCAAGATATTGTTCTGAATCCTTCCTGATGTTATCAACATGATCTTTATCGCAGGTAATATATGCAAATGCCTCCCTGGGAATGGCATTCCTGAGATTACCACCATTGAATCCGGATAGCCTGATCTTATATTTTGAGCTTAAGATTTGCAGTAAGCCCGTCATCATTTTAACCGAATTAGCATATCCCTTATGAATTTCGTCACCGGAGTGCCCGCCATGCAATCCTGTGATAGATATTTTCAGGGCTACATGATCACTGTCAGGATCTTCCTTTTTGTATGGCATTGCACCCACAGTGTCTATTCCCCCCGCACATCCAATGAAGAGTTCTCCTTCATCTTCAGAGTCAAGGTTTATGAGTATCTTGCTGTCAAAGAAATTTTTCTCGAGCTCAATGGCTCCTGTCATTCCACTTTCCTCATCCACGGTAAAAAGACATTCTATCGGACCTGTTTTTATTTCATTATCTGACAAGAGTGCCAGTTGTGCTGCTATGCCTATTCCATCATCTGCACCCAGTGTTGTATCTTTTGCTTTCACCCATTTACCATCGATGTATGGCAATATAGGATCCTTTGTCCAGTCATGTTCGGTTTTAGCATCTTTTTCACCCACCATATCCATATGACTTTGCAGGATCACACTCTTCCTTTTGTTATATTCAGGATCGGCGGTTTTGTTTATTAATACGTTGCCGGCTTTGTCATTTTTGCTTTGAAGCCCATGTTTTTCAGCAAAATCCAGCAGGTATTGCCTGATTTTTTCTTCGTTTTTTGAGAGTCTTGGTATTTTACATATCTCCTCGAAGTATGACCAGATTTTCGGAGGCTCAAGATTATCAAAAATCATATTTTGTTAATAAATATATCCAGTATTAAATAATTGTGACAAAGGTATCAAAAATTGGCTTCTATTTACATTATATTCTGTATAACAGGTTTTACTTAACAAAAAAAAATTCTTATTTTAACTCACTATATTGTGATTTAAAAATCTAAAGTAAATCAACACACTATGACAAAAAGAAAAATTGTAAGCTTACCTGGCGACGGTATTGGGGGTATTGTACTCGAACAGGCTATAAAAGTATTAGATGCAGCTGGTTTTGAGGCTGATTATGTTCACGGTGATATAGGATGGGAATTCTGGTGCAAAGAAGGTAATCCTCTTCCTGAACGAACCATCGATTTATTGGAGAAACATAAAATAGCCCTTTTCGGGGCCATTACTTCAAAACCCAAAGATGAGGCTGCCAGTGAATTACATCCTTCCCTGCAAAATAAAGGCCATGTTTATTCCAGTCCCATTGTAGGATTGAGACAACATTTTAACCTGGATATATGCCTGCGTCCCTGCCGCACTTATAAAGGAAACCCTCTGAATTTCATACGCAAAAATAAGGAAGGTTCCTATGATGAGCCTGTTGTTGATGTTGCAATATTCAGGCAGAATACAGAAGGATTATACGGGGGTGTTGAATGGTCAAACCCTCCTTCAATAGTATATAAAGCCCTGATGACACATCCCAAGTTTCTTAAGAACTTCGGGAATGTCCCTATCGATGAATTATCAGTTTCAACACGTATCTTTTCAAAGAAAGCAACTGAAAGAATAGTGAGAGCAGCTTTTGATTATGCCCGTGAATATGATTATAAATCAGTTACCGTGTGTGAAAAGCCGAACGTAATAAGGGAAACATCAGGCATGATGTTAACACTGGCAAAAGATATACAAAAAAATGAATATCAGGATATTCAATTGTGGAATACAAATATCGATGCCCAGATGATGTGGCTTACTAAAAACCCGGAAGATTATGGTGTTATAGTTGCAGGGAATATGTTTGGTGATATAGTGTCAGATGCTTTTGCCGGTTTAATTGGGGGCCTTGGCTTTGCCTGTTCGGCCCAGTTTTCAGCCGATGGTATTGGAGTTTTTGAGCCAACACACGGTTCAGCACCCAAGTATGCGGAATATGATGTTCCCTTTGTTAATCCTATTGCCATGATTGAGTCTTCATGTATGATGCTTGATTTTCTTGATGAGAAAGAGATATCTTCAAAAATACGAAAGGCGGTGGCTAAAGTAATTGAAGAAGGCAAGGTACGGACCTACGACATGATGAGGATCCCCGGCGGGCCTGATGTGATTAAGAAAGGAGCGGCAAGCACTGCTCAGATGACCGATGAAATAATATCAAATCTTTAAATTAAGTCATATTATATGAGTAAGGAAGTTTATAATCTATGGCCAGAATTAGACTGGATTAAAAATGATGAATTAAGAGAAAAAACAGCCAGGGTATGGGAAATAGCTCTTGAGAGAAGCGTTCTTACATCTGCCGATCTCAACAAAATACCCTTTACCCTGCTTTGTGGCCCCGATCTTAAGGTGAGCTTTATGGCACACAAAAGGTGCGTTGTCCATATAGCAATGGAAAGCGGTAAAAAAGTGATGGAATTTTTTGGCGATGATTTACCCTTGAATATGGATGTACTCATTTCTGGTGCAATACTCGCCGATGTAGGTAAACTGCTTGAATATGTAAAGGATGACAACGGCAATGCCGTACAGGGCACATATGGCAAATACCTCAGGCATCCCTTCTCGGGTGTATCACTTGCAGAGGAGTGTGGATTGCCTCCTGAAGTTTGTCATATTATAGCTGCCCATGCAGGGGAGGGCGACCATGTAAAGAGGACAACCGAGGCCTATATCGTGCATCATGCGGATTTCATGACCTTCCTGCCCTTTAAAAGCAGGCTGGTAGTGTAAATCATTTTTCCCCTTTATTTATTTCGTACAGATTTTCAGCCCCCATTTTGTTAACCTTACGGTCATAGGTTAGGAGGCCATTGGTTTCAGTTTCCACGTCAGTTATCTGGGTATAGACCGATGCACTGAGCCCTTTCTCCTCTGCCATGATATACACAGTGTTATAGAAATCTTCGTATTTCTGAAGCAAGGAACTGCTGTCTTCCATATCTTCATATCCCCAGTTCTTCTGTTCCCATGTATGACCGGTGATGGGTAAACCCAGACCACCGAATTCACCAAGGACTATGGCCCTGTTTTCCTCGGCTTCGGGGCACCTTGGTTCAGGGTAATGATGAATATCAAGAATATCACCTGTACCCATGTCACTCCACCCAGAGGCACTGTTGACCAGCCTTGTAGGATCAATTTCTTTGATAAGCTGTGTTATTCTTGCTGTTTCATACTGGCCCCAACCCTCGTTAAACGGGACCCATATTATTATTGAAGGATGATTATATTTTGTTGCTACCATCCGGCTCAACTCCTGTTCAAATTGCCTGTCAGCTTCTTCTGGTCTTTCAATTTTTTCCTTGTCGCTGCCAATATGCTTGTTTGCGTTTGGCATATCCTGCCATACCAGTAGTCCCATCTTATCGCACCAGTAATAGAAACGTCTGTTTTCAACCTTGACATGCTTACGAAGCATATTGAATCCCATATTTTTTATCATCTCGAGATCATAGCGCATTGCTTCATCGCCTGGTGGGGTATATAAGCCATCGGGCCAGAAACCCTGGTCAAGGGGCCCGTTCTGGAATACAAAATTATCATTTAAAAGTATACGCGTAAAGCCGTCTACGGTCTTGCCTGTGGATATTTTTCTGAAGCCTGTATAGGTTTTTACCTTATCTTTTATTTTTCCGTTGTACACAAGCTCTATTTCAATATCATATAATTCAGGCTTTTCAGGAGACCAGAGCATGTAATCTTCGAGACGTATTATCACCTCATTATCGATTGATGTTTTTTTCTCCTGTAGGATAGTATTATCTTTCAGAACTTTAACATTTGTATATACTCCTTCCCGGAGATTTACTATATCCGGTTGTATTCTTATTGTTCCATCACTTATATTGCTTATTGTTCGGAATGAAGTGAGATAAATGTCATCTACGGGTTCCATCCACACAGTTTGCCATATTCCCGATGAGGGGGTGTACCAAATGCCATGGGGGTTTGCTACCTGTTTGCCTCGTGCCTGTGTAGCCTTATCTGATGGATCCCATACGCTTATTTTCAGCTCATGGTTTTTACCTGCCCTAACATAATCGGTAATATCTATGCTGAAAGGGTCATATCCTCCCCTGTGTTCGCCTGCTTTATTATCGTCAATCCATATTCTGGTTTCCCAGTCAACGGCCTCAAAGTTCAATAAGATTCTTTTATTTCTCCAGGAAGAAGGCACTTTTATTTCTGTTTTGTACCATAGGCACTGGTTTTCATTGATCCGTTTTCTCACACCTGACAGGGCTGACTCAAGGGGGTATGGCACAAGTATTTCGCCTTCCCATTCAGCAGGTTCTTGATCTTTGGCTGTAATAGCATATTTCCAGAGGCCATTAAGGTTTAACCATGTTTCTCTAATCATCATTGGGCGTGGGTATTCAGGCCATGGTTTTTCAGGGTTTACATCATCGGCCCATTCAGTGACCAGAGGATTATCTGCCATTTCCCAATTTGACGGTTCTTCTTGCCCACATGAAAACAGGACCAATGTCAGAATGCAAAAAATTATTATTTTTTCTTTTATCATGTTTAAAAGTTTTATCCAAGGTTCATTTTTTCAACTGCCTCTATGTTTCTTTCATTTGAAATAGCTTTTGCAGCGGGTGTATAAAGGAATTCAATCAGTTCTTCATATTTATCAATAACTTTACCCCTGATCACTTTGGCGGTGGCATTGACAAGGCCGTTTTCTTCTGTAAAGCCTTCATCCAGTACGCCCACGGCCACCGGCAGCCAACGCTGTGGGAACATCTTCCCATATTTACCGTTCGTCCGATATTCGTTTAATTCTTTTTCAATGAGCATCAGTGCGGCTCTTTTCCCTTCTTCTGAATTCACATTTATCTTTTTTTCATCAAGGAAGGACTTGAGGTTATGCTGGTTGGGCACCACCAGGCCTACCGTATAAGGTTGCTGATTATTGTGAAGGATACACTGGTCAATATATTTAGAATGTTCTATAATGGCTTCTTCTATACTTTCAGGGCTGTATTTTTCACCGTCATCAGAAATAAGAAGGCTTTTAAATCGGCCCAGTACGTAAAGAAATCCATCTTTATCCATATATCCCAGATCGCCTGTATGGAGCCAGCCGTCCCTTATGGTTTCCTTTGTGGCAGCTTCATTCTTCCAGTATCCGTGCATCACATTACCTCCTTTTATTACAATTTCTCCTTTCTCTCCCGGCGGTAATGAATTGCCTCCTTCATCACATATTTTTAACTCCATATTATTCACCAGTTTACCTGACGAACCAAGCTTGTGATTGGTTTTTGAGTTTGACGATATTATAGGAGAAGCTTCTGATAGTCCATATCCCTGGAAAACAGGCACGCCAATAGCATAGAAGAATCTTTGCAGTTCCATATCCAGGAGGGCTGCACCTCCAATGAAATATTCCAGTTCACCACCAAAGAATTCGCGTATTTTAGAAAACACCATTTTATCAAAAAACTTCACCAGGGGAGCCAGAATTTTTGATGATCCTGTTCCTTTGTTCCATCCTTCCTTATTATAGGCATATGCGATCTTAAGGCCTGTTTCGAACATGAATGTTGTGAATTTGCCTTTTTCCTTAATGCCTTTCTCAATATTCTTCTTGAAATTTTTCGATACAGCAGGAGCACTCAAAAGCAGGTTGGGTTTAATCTCGCGCATATTGTTTGGAAAATTTCTTAGTGTTTCCATAGGTGTTCTGCCGGTTTTGACCGATGCAATGCTGGCACCTTTACCCATAAAAGCAAAAATAGCAGCTGTATGTGCAAATGAATGGTCCCAGGGAAGGAAGAGCAAGGTTTTCCAGAAGGGTGGGATATCTATTAGGCTGTATGCCTGATAACAGTTGGTGATGTAATTGCCGTGGGTAAGAATTATGCCTTTGGGATCGGCAGTTGTTCCCGATGTATAGCAGATGTTGGCAAAATTATCGGGGCTGATTTCGTGGTAGATCTTTTCAAATTTTTCCCTGTTACCTGGCTTCTCCAGCCATTCTTTACCTATTTTTTTAATCTGGTTGAACTGGATCTCATTATCGGCATATTCTTCCTTTTTTTCAAAGCAAATGATTTTTTCAATGGTATTGCATTCATTGATCACCTCCATAAGTTTTGGAGTTTGCATTGCCGATACCATTATAAACCGTGATTCGGAATGATTCAACCTGAATTTCACTTCCTCCGCGTTTAGCTTTGTCGAAAGCGGGACATTGATAGCACCTGTATATAAAGCCCCCAGCTCCCCTATTACCCAGTTGTTACATCCTTCTGATAGGAGGCTCACCCTTTCTCCTTCTTTTAATCCAATTTGCAGGAGCCCGGCAGCATACTCATGAACCTGTTTATGCACTTCTGAATAGCTTGTACTTTCATACCGGTCTTCGGGCTTTTCCCACAGGTAAGAATTATTCCCAAATTTGTTTACATTCTCTTCAAAGAATTGAACTATTGATTTCATTATGTAATTATTAGGATTAAGGTAAATTCGATCGAAGATACAAATTTTTAATTTATATGTAATTTTAGCAATAATTCAAACTTTTTATTGTGATTCTAATTATTTGTATATTTGTTTGATAGAAAATTTAGAAATATGAAATCAAGTATGAAAACGGCGCTTACAATACTTATTACACTGATAATCCTGAGCACTTCCTCCTGTAAATTTATCAAGGAAAAAGGCTGGTTTGGAAAGTCAGAACCTGACACCATGGCTGTATGGTTAGCCAGGCAGGATAGCATCAGGCTTGCTGATTCAATAAAGGCTGCAGAGGAAAGGGCGAGAGCCGCGGAACAGGCACGTCTCGATTCTATCCAGGCTGCCGAGCAGGCCCAGCGTGAATACGAAGAAAGGTTTAAATATCATATTATAGTGGGTGGCTTCCTTACCCCAGAATATGCTGATGATTATCTGGAGTATTATAAGTCTAAGGGCTATACTGATGCCCAAATAATTGACGGACAGGCCCAAATATTCCGCCTGGTTTCTGCCGAGGTGCATGATAATCTCAACCGTGCAATAAAAAGATTGTATCAATACCAGGATACGGTTGAATTTGCAGCATGGCTGTATATTAATGATTAAGGGAATAATGGAATGATGGAATGATGGAATGATGATTAACTGCCGTCCATTATGTAGGGAAGCTCAGATACTCATCTCTCATCGCTCGTCTCTGATAACTGTTTGGGATCTATCTGCTCCAACGGAAATATAATCAATTGATAATCCCGTTTTTTTCTCGATGAAACTGACATATTCACGAAGCGCGGCCGGCAGCTTATCATAGTTACGTATTCCTTTTATTTCTTCATTCCAGCCATTCATTTCAACATAGACGGGTTCCATTACAGACCCAATATCATAGGGCAATTCTTGAGTTATCGAGTTTTTTATTTTATAGTCGGTGCATACCCTGATCTTTTCAAAGCCTGTTAGCACATCGGCTTTGGTCATAAAAAGAGAGCTTACGCCGTTAATCATGCATGAATATTTTAAGGCCGGGAGGTCCAGCCATCCACAGCGGCGGGGCCTGCCGGTGGTGGAGCCATATTCATTGCCGTTATCTCGGAGTTTCTGCCCGGTGTTATTTTCCAGTTCGGTAGGAAAGGGGCCTCCTCCCACACGGGTGCAATATGCTTTGAATATCCCAAAAATGTTACCTATTTTCCTGGGTGAAACACCCAGGCCGGAACAGGCACCAGCACTGATTGTATTCGATGATGTAACAAAAGGGTATGATCCGAAATCTATATCCAGCATGGTACCCTGCGCACCTTCGGCGAGAATCTTTTTTCCCTCATCCAGACTCCTGTTTATGAAGTATTCAGTATTGATAAGACGGAATTTTTTCATCAGTTCGACACCTTCAAACCATTCCTTTTCATATTTTTCGGGATCTGCATCAATGTTGTAGTTCTGCAGTATCTTTAAGTGTCTCTCTTTATGTAAATCATAAACCTCACGGAAATTTTGTTTTAGAATCTCCCCTGCCCGCAGGCCCGATCTCGACGTTTTATCGGTGTATGCCGGACCTATACCCTTGAGCGTGGATCCTATTTTTGATTCTCCTTTGGATTGTTCATATGCTGCATCCAGAAGGCGGTGTGTGGGTAATATAAGGTGTGCTTTGGATGAAATAATAATTTTACCAAGCAATTCTCTTAAAGGCATTTTTAATGAACTTACCTCCTGAAGAAAGACTGAAGGGTCAATAACAAGTCCATTGCCAATTATATTTATCTTTTCCTTTCTGAAGATCCCTGATGGAATAGTATGTAAAATATACTTTTCATCCTCAAATTCAAGTGTATGACCTGCATTCGGCCCTCCCTGGAACCGTGTTATAATATCATATTCAGGAGACAGGGCATCAACTATTTTCCCTTTTCCTTCATCGCCCCATTGTAGTCCTATCAGAATATCAATTTCTGCCATACCCGGTAAATAAAAATTATATAAAACACCGAAAAATACTAATTATTTTCCTTATTGACGATTGGTATAATATCTTGTTAATAAATTGCTTTAATGCTTGCTTTACAAATTTGTACATGTAATGATGGAATATGCATCGGTTAATTTAGAAACCAGAGCAAAGTATGTATACCCCAGGGTATAATCGCCTCATTATGGAGTAGACTATCTAATTCAAGAAAATCAATATTGCTTTGTTCAGTTCCGGCAGCCAGAAGGTCATCATACATGTTTACAGATTGTTGCATTGGTACGCTCTGGTCGCCATTACTATGTGCAAGTAAGACCGGAGTGTTTATTTTCCAGGGGATTATGCTGCTTGACACAAGTTCGTTCCTTAATTGGATAAAATCATCACTGGAGTCAAAACCTGAAATTAGATTGTCAGAAAGCAAATTCGATATAGTATCTGTTAAGTAAGTGTTCAGTTCGCTATTGCATATTGAACCATCAAATAGTTCGGGAATCAAGCTGGCATATGGTTCCTTGAAAAAAAGACCTGTTGGATCATCAATAATGCCGTTTTGTCTTCTTGATTCGATGAAATAAGGGAAATAAAAAGGATTGGGAAATGTTTCAAGGCTGAGGATATGATGTGTAAAGTCGACAAGGTCATAGGCTCCGGCACCGCAGGAGGCAGCCATCAGGTTATAATCTTTCAAGTGATACTCTTCCATATCCTTGAGTGCGGCAAGTGTTGCCCATCCACCCTGTGAATAGCCCATCATGTATAAATCCTTATTTATACTCAGTCCATCGATATAATCGGTAAATTCTTCAAGCGCATGAATCATATCCCTAATGAGCTGATTATTTGATTCGGTATGGAAATAGAGGTGGAGGAATTCATCTGATTCACCAAAACCAATATAGTCAGGTATGGCAATAATAAAACCAAGGCCTGCATTCATGCTGAGCAGGGAATAAAGCGTATTATTGGGATTGACACTTGGGGCATTGGAATGGCATGTGTTGGTACCGTTCTGGAAGCTGATGATTGGAAATGAGCCTTCGGTGTCAGGGATACTTACAAGCCCTGATGCAGTTATTTCCTCACCCAGGAAAGTGGTTTTATAACTTATTGAATATACCTTCACACCGTAAGAGATATTGGCTTCCAGGGAAGCTATTTCTGGATGTATTGCTTCTAACAATAATAGGTTACCGGAAATATTGGAAACCGCATATGATCTCGCCAGGCTGTGATCTCTAAGGTAAAGATGATCAAAATCATCACTGCTTTCACACCTATATAGCAAAAACAATATGAATATAGCCGTTATCGGATATAATATTTTCTTCATCTCTTGTTCTGTCCTGCTTATATGTTGTCAGTCTTTTTTGTCCTTGCTAATACCGTAGATATACAGAGAATGGTAGAGAGGAGTAAAATTATTCAGTTCACAGGCTGTATCTACGATTTCATGTATCCTGGGGTCACAGAATTCAATTACTTTTCCTGTTTCGGTATCAATGAGATGATCGTGTTGGGCACAATTATATGCCCTTTCAAACTGTGCTATATTTTTGCCGAATTGATGCTTGATCACGAGGTTACAGTTAAGCAAAAGTTCGATGGTATTATACAGCGTTGCCCTGCTTACCTGATAATTTTTATTTTTCATGAAAATATAGAGCGATTCAATATCAAAATGTCCTGATCTTGAGTATATTTCATCGAGTATGGCAAAACGTTCAGGTGTTTTACGGTGACCTTTCTTCTCAAGGTATTCTGTGAATATCTTCTTCACGGTTTTTTTGGTTTCTTCATTAACCATATTTAAACCAGATTAAAATAACTAAAACGAAAATAAACGATTTTTTTATCACTGCAAAATGAATACTTATTCATTTAAGGCTGAAGATTTTATTAAAAATCTTCAACCCTGCTCACTTTATCCACACCATCAATATTTACAAGTTTCATTATCAGGTTATTGAGGTCTTTTGTATGATGCATGTACACATCAATGGTTCCTTCAAATATACCGTCATGTACATTGATGGTTATATTTCTCATATTAACATTCAGTTCACCTGAAATGATATTGGTTATATCATTTAGCACACCAAGCCTGTCAATTCCCTGAAGGCGTATTTGTGCTAAAAATGAGACCATTTTGTGTATGGTCCATTTTGCGGATATCAGCCTGTTTCCTTCACTTGACATTAAGCGTACTGCAACGGGACATTTGGTTTTATGTATTACTACTTTATCATTTGGGGCGAGGTAGCCTATCACATCATCTCCGGGAATTGGTTTACAGCATTTGGCTATTTCATAATCAGGTTTTTGAATATCAACATTCTCTCTTATTATATAGGGAGATTTTTTATCTATGCCATTCAGCTTTTGTTTTTTATCGCTGTTTCTGGTATCTTTCTGTGCCCCCGACATCCTGAGTTCCCAGTATTTCATAATCCGGCTGCTGTGACTCTTTTTCAATATTTTTTTTATGTTGTCAAGGCTAATAATGCCATTTCCTATTTTTTTATACAGTTCTTCCCTGCTGACGCAATCATAGCCCGGAAGGAGTTTTTTATACACTTCTGCATTATGAGTTACTTTAAGTTCCTTAAGTTTCTCTTCAAGTATTTTCCTTCCTTTTTCTTTAAGTTCTTTTAATTCATTTCTCAGGGCATGTTTTATTGCAGACTTTGCTTTGGCCACGGTAACATAATCAAGCCATTCTTTTACAGGTTTTGCTTTATCGCTGGTTATTATCTCGACCTGGTCGCCGCTTTGCAGGGTGGTATTTAATGTCTGCAGTTTGTAATTTATTTTGGCACCAATAGCGTGGTTACCTATTTCGGTATGAATCTCATAAGCAAAGTCAAGGGCTGAAGCTCCTTTGGGCAGGGTAATTATATTTCCCTTAGGTGTGAACACCATTATCTCCGAGGAGAAAAGGTTCATTTTAAATTCATCAAGGAACTCAATGGGGTCATTATTTGGATTTTCGAGCATTTCACGGATCTTTTTAATCCATTTATCCAGTTCGCTTTCCTGGGAATTATCTCCTTTATATTTCCAGTGGGCTGCATATCCTCTCTCTGCATACTCATCCATGCGTTTACTCCGGATCTGAACCTCAACCCACCTGCCATGGGGACCCATTACGGTAAGGTGCAGGGCTTCATAACCATTTGCTTTGGGCCTGCTCACCCAGTCACGAAGCCTGTCGGGTTTAGGCATATAGATATCTGTTATTATGGAGTAAATATTCCAGCATATCTTTTTTTCAGACACTCTATTTAATGGTTCAAATACTATTCTGACAGCGAGAATGTCATATATCTCTTCAAAAGACACATTTTTAGTTTGCATTTTTTTCCATATTGAATATATGGATTTCGGTCTTCCGTTAATATCAAATTTCAGGTTATCAGCCTCAAGACGTTCTATTATAGGAAGCGAGAACCTGTTAATCATAGCCTGGTTTTTTTTCTCACTGTGCTTCAACTTTCTGCTGATTTCATCAAATACTTTAGGGTAGCGGTATTTGAGACTGAGGTCTTCAAGTTCGGTTTTTATGGCAAAAAGCCCCAGTCGGTGCGCCAGTGGAGCGTATAAATATATTGTTTCCCCTGCAACCTTCATCTTTTTTCTTTCGGGTAGTGAATCCAGTGTGCGCATATTATGAAGCCGGTCAGCTGTCTTAATAAGTATTACTCTTATATCATCCGAGAGGGTTAACAACATTTTCCTGAAATTCTCCGCCTGTTTAGAAGTATCCCTGTTATCATAGTTTCCTGAAATTTTTGTTAAGCCGTCGATTATGGAGGCAATTTTTGGTCCAAAGTGTTTCTTAATATCCTCCAGGGTATAATCGGTATCTTCCACCACATCATGAAGAAGGGCAGCAGCAACAGACTTTGCGCCCAAACCGAGTTCGAAATTGACAATTTTCGCTACCTCAATCGGGTGTATAATATATGGTTCGCCTGATCTTCTCCGCATGTTCAAATGGGCCTTGTTGGCCAGGTTGAATGCTTTGGTAACAAGCTCCACCTCTTCCGGTTTTTTGCACCTGACAAGATTGTTTTTCAAAGCATCAAACTCTTTATTGATCAGCGCGAAATCTTCGTCCGTGAATATATTCTTGTTCCCCATGTTTTCTTTTCAACCTCCCTACTGCAAATATAGCGATTATTAAGGTCATTTTAAACCTATGACGGGCTATCCTGGTTAAAAATTATTGTCACAGTACCACTTTTTTTAATAGTCTTTCCGTCCGGTGTGTCAACCTCAATAAACCATATGTAAACACCTTCAGGCAATTTCTTGCCTCCCTGCCGTCCATTCCATCCTTCAAGATGGTCATTTGTCTGGAAGAGACTGAGACCAGCCCGGCTCTTGATGATCATTTTATACTTAAGGGGGGTGAAGGACAATACAGGTTTGAAAATATCATTCACCGTATTATTATCAGGTGTAAAAGCATTTGGCACAAATATTTTTACAGGTTGCTCGATGCATTTAGTATCTGACGTACTGCTGGCATCATTAAAATAAGGGTTGTAAGCTTCTTCAGCGACAATCCTGTAGCATATATTTTCCTGGCTTGTCTCGTAAAGAAAGGACCTCATGTTGTCGGTGAACGTGGTATCGCTGCCATTTACTGTGGCTATCTCTTCATAATTACCACTGTTATTTCTGAATATCCTGTATAGGGAAACACCTCCCCTCCAGTGCTTATATTTATTCCAACGAAGTTCTATAAGGTCATCTATTAGATTGAGACTCAGGTTAATCGTAGATGCGGTATTTGAATATTCAATTGCTTGATCACAATTATTCAGTGCTGCCAGCCGATAATAATTAATACCATCCGGTGGACTGTTGTCGGTATATTCTATCCTGTTTTGCGAAGTGTAAGCTACATGTATGTTTTCAAAACCGGATGGTATTTCAGTGCTTCTTTCAACCATGTACTTATTGTATTCGGTGTCAGGATCGATGGTAAATGAAAGCTGTACGGAGATATCATTGATGTAAGTTGCATAGTCAGCATTTATCCAGGCAGGTGGAATCGGAAGGTCGGTATTTACACAAAAAATATTTGAGAAAGATGATGATCCGTCAGACAGGCTGGCTTCAACATAAAAGCAATATTCAGAATAGGATTCGAAGGATTCCATGATAAAAGTTGTATCATTTGTCATGCCTTCGGTTACATAAGCCGAACCGTCCCTGGAAGAAAATATTATGTATTCATTCACGGAGGGATTAATTGTGTTGTAAGTGTTCCATATAAGCTCTATTTTATAGTCGCAGGTGTCAATCTGCACCTGGAGGTATATTGTATTCAGAAAATTGGATAGTGGACTTACATTATCAGATGAATCAATGGCAGCGATGACATAACTTTCACTGTAAAATGATGCATTTGAATCGGTATTTGTATATGAGCTTGCATAGGGCTGGTATATGGTATCTATAGCGTACCCTTCTTCATTCAGGTAGAGGTAGATTATGTAGCCGGCTACATCAGGGGAACCACCGGCTGTCCATTCTAAGGAGGAATGACCCGTAAAAGGATCAACTGTTACAAGATCAAGTGTGGGAGGCAAGGGTCTTTCTGTGTCCTGGGCTGACAGATAATCAGTGCATGACAGTAAAAAAACCAGTGCTATTACTTTTAGATAATTCACCATTGTACAGCCTTATATGCAAACTTAATTAAAAAACAAGCATTTCAGGTTGTTATTGTTTTTATATTTGCATTTATGACAAAAAGGCGTCTAATCGACAGGTTCCTCAGCTGGCGCAAAAGAAATATAGGCGACAGAACCTTTGTTATAATACTGAGTGTGGTGATTGGGATCTCGGCAGGTATGGGGGCGGTCATCATAAAAAGCCTTGTTCGTTATATTCAAAAACTTCTTACTCTTGGTTTTAACCTTGAACATTATAATATTTTTTATCTCCTTTTACCGGTCATAGGGGTGCTGGCTACATTAATATTCACAAGGTACATTTTACGGCAGGAAGTGGGTCATGGTATACCCGCTGTTCTTTTTGCAATATCCAAAACCAATGGTCGGATAAAAGGTCACAATATGTATTCTTCCATTATTTCCAGTGCTTTAACTGTGGGTTTTGGCGGATCGGTCGGGCTGGAGGGACCTACCGTGGCAACAGGGGCAGCAATAGGATCAAACCTTGGCAGGAAGATGAGGTTAAGTTATAAACAGGTTATGACCCTGCTGGGCTGTGCTTCGGCGGGTGCCATGGCTGCTATTTTTAAGGCTCCTGTAGCTGCCATCGCTTTTGCACTCGAAGTTATCATGCTTAATTTATCGATGGCTTCAATTGTCCCCTTATTAATATCCAGTGCTTCTGCTGTTCTTACCTCATACGTTTTCCTTGGCCAGAACTTCCTGTATACCTTTACCCTTAAACAGGGCTTTATAGTAGGGCATGTGCCCTATTTCCTGCTGTTAGGTGTATTTACAGGACTTGTATCGGTATATTTTACCCGCATATACATTTATATAGCAGATAAATTCCAGGCAGTTAAAAAATGGGGAAACAGGCTGCTCATTGGTGGTGCTATACTGGGTGTTATGATATTTAATCTGCCTGCTTTATATGGCGAGGGCTATGAAGGTATCAACAGTGCCCTGGCAGGAGAATATAATTATCTTTTTGAAGAATCATTATATTATAAATATAACAACAGCCTTTTGGTACTGGTACTGGTTCTGGCAATGTTGATATTATTCAAGGTGGTTGCTACTTCGGTTACCTTTGGCAGTGGTGGTGTGGGAGGGATATTTGCCCCTTCCCTGTTTACCGGAGCTCATGCAGGATTGCTTTTTGGCATTCTCCTTAATAACTTTGGCTTCGAAGTAGAGGTAAGTAATTTTGTACTTGTTGCTATGGCTGGAATGATAGCAGGTGTTATCCATGCTCCCTTTACTTCCATTTTCCTTATCGCTGAAATAACAGGTGGGTATGAACTCTTCCTGCCACTGATGATAACATCTACCATATCATATGCTACTGTGAGGATATTTGTCAGAAATTCTGTTTATACCTACCAGTTGGCCCAGAGGGGTGAACTGATAACCCACGACAAGGATAAAGCAGCACTCTCACTTATGGATGTTTCGAGTCTGATAGAAACAAATTTCAGCACTGTGTCGCCCAATGCCACCCTGGGGGACCTCGTGAAGGTAATATCCCGTTCATCGAGAAACGTTTTTCCTGTCGTTGACAGTGAAAACACCTTTCTTGGTGTGGTATGGGTAAATGATATACGGCATCTTGTTTTCAAGCCGGAGTTATATGATAATTTCTATGTGAGGGAGTTAATGTTTATGCCCGAACCCACCGTGTCGATTCATGAATCAATGGAAGATGTAGCATATAAGTTCCAGACGTCATCTCATTATAATCTCCCTGTGCTTGACAATGGCAAGTATGTTGGATTTGTGTCAAGGGCTAATGTATTTTCAAAATACAGGTCGATGATACGTAACTTTATGGAAGAATAATCTATCTTTTAAGGGGTGGCGAGCAAGGGGAGATGAGAGGTGAGTTTTTCCAATTATTGTAAAAATGATATTCTCTATTCTACTAACTGCTTTTAACAAAGGTTAAGAATGTCGAACCGAGTTTCGAGAAATCGAGACGAGCTCGCGAGCGGCTTGTGATTGTGGCCTGTGGGTGCGAGCAATATCGAATTTCGAATATCGATTGCAGAAGTAGAGTCGGCGTAAGTGTGATTCTAACTTGACGAATAAGATGAGTTAATTTTAAATAAATTTATTTTTACAACAATAAAAAAATGTGACATATATTACATCGTATAAAGACAATAAAACCTCTGCAACAATGAGAATTAAATCTGAAATAATCCAGCTATTACTTCGACATTCTTCATTCGAAATTGCTTCAGGCTTACAGCCCTCAGCGAGCTCACAGCACTCACATGCCGACAGCATGTTTCGCGCTGTTCGGTTCATCATTCGAAATTTAAAACACCCTAATACCCTCTTTATATGCTGTTTAAGTTATAGTGAAATAATAGAGATGAAGCGAGCCGTTATGATTTTGAGATTTTTAAGCCCTAAACTTCTCTACTTTAATAAGGATAGATGATAAGATTATCAGTATTACTAAACAGGTTTCTTAAATGGAGAGTCAGAAACGTTGATCAGAGGCGTTTTCTTTATGTGCTGAGTTTCATTACCGGAATGCTCAGTGCACTGGCGGCGGTATTGCTAAAAAATGCCATACACTATACTGAACATTTTCTGACTACATGGTTTAAGTCAGGTACCGCGGGTTATCTTTACCTGGCATACCCGGTTGTAGGTATGTTTCTCACGGTATTATTTGTGCGTTACATTGTAAGGGACCGGATTGGGCATGGAGTTAGTCGCATTTTGTATGCTATATCAAAGAAGAACAGCAGGTTAAAGTGGCATAACAACTGGTCATCACTACTTGCAGCTACATTTACAATTGGTTTTGGTGGGTCGGTGGGGGCAGAGGCCCCGGTTGTGCTGACAGGTGCATCTATAGGGTCGAATATTGGTCGGCTCATGAAGATGAATTACAGGAACATTACCCTCCTGGTGGGTTGTGGTGCTGCGGGTGCTGTGGCAGGAATCTTTAAAGCCCCTATAGCCGGAATAGTGTTTACCCTGGAAATACTTATGCTCGATCTCACTATTTCATCCATAGTGCCACTACTAATATCATCCGTTACTGCTGCTACGGTGACATATTTTCTGATGGGCAGGGATGTACTTTTCTCATTTGCCCTACGGGAATCATTTTCTTTGGGCAATATACCATGGTACATTGTCCTGGGAATAGGAACAGCTCTATTATCCGTGTATTTTACCAGGGCAACAATGTCACTCGAGGGCTTGTATAATAAAGTTAAAAGTCCTTATGCCAGGCTTATCACAGGGGGTGTGGTTCTCGGGATATTTATTCTTCTTCTTCCTCCCTTGTACGGTGAAGGATATAATACCATCAGCGATCTTCTGAATGGTAATACCTCTGCGCTTTTCGCGAACAGCTTTTTCAGTGAGGCAGGTAGAAATACATGGTTTCTGCTTGTTTTATTGCTGGCACTTGCACTTTTCAAGGTCATAGCCAGCAGCTCAACTAATGGTGCAGGTGGAGTGGGAGGTGTATTTGCCCCCTCATTGTTTATTGGTGGCATAAGTGGGTTTTTTATGGCCCGGCTGGTAAATACTGTTGGAAATACCTCCTTACCCGAAAGTAGCTTTACCCTGGCCGGTATGGCAGGGGCTATGGCCGGAATCATGCACGCACCTCTTACTGCTATATTTCTTATAGCGGAAATAACAGGAGGTTACAGCTTGCTGGTACCACTTATTATAACTTCAACCATATCATATATGACCGTGATGAGATTTGAGAAACATTCGATATACCATAAACGTCTGGCGCAAAGGGGAGAGCTTATTACCCATCATAAGGATAAGGCTGTTCTGACCAGGATGGACTGGACAAAGGAAATAGAAACTGATCTAATGACAGTTAGCTCCGGAGATACCCTGGGGGAACTGGTTAAGGTAATATCATCTTCGAAGAGGAATATCTTTCCGGTAGTTGATGAGATAGGGGTGCTTGAAGGTGTGGTTTTGCTGGATAATGTCAGGGATATTATGTTCAACCAGGATTTATACGATGAAACCTTTGTCAGTGACCTCATGGTTATGCCTCCATCATATATTGATAAGAATGAGAAAATTGACACCGTAATGGAAACTTTCAGGAAAACAGGAGCATGGAACCTGCCTGTACTTGACGGGGGCAAATATGTGGGATTTCTTTCCAAATCGAGGGTTTTTTCCACATACCGGGACCTTCTTATGGAAGTATCGGAGGATTAATAATTACAGCAAAAAAGAAAGACCCGCCGTTTGGCGGGCCTTTGAGGGTGATTCAGCTGGGTCTCGAACCCAGGACCCCATCCTTAAAAGGGATGTGCTCTACCAGCTGAGCTACTGAATCTCCGGTGCCTTTTTTGAAAGGCGTTGCAAAAGTAGTAAGTATTTTTAAAACAACCAAAGTGGCTTATAATTTTATCCCCCGTGATTTTCCTATTGATCCGTATTGTTAATCGTTATATAAAACGGCAATATTCTTCGTCCATCATTTCTTATTTTATTTATTTCTCATGTATTTTTTTTCGAACTGGAGCACACATGATCTGCCAGGCCCACCCCGGCTTCCGTATAAAGATTATAAACAGAGTCTACCCCCATTTTTTCCAGTTGTTTGATGTCATCTTCATGCCATGCAGTGGCTGCTATCTTGCCCTGGTAATTTATAGCTTTTAATTCTTTAATAGCAAAGAGGTTTGACTTATGGTCGTTCATACAAAGTATAACCATTTTTACCTGTCTTTTTTCTTTCTCCATCTTACTAGCTCTTTCCCAGAATTCGATATCGGTGGCATCGTTCTGTATTACGTCCCTGCCCTGTTTTCTGTGGTATCCAACGATATCCGGGTTATAGTCCAGCGCCAGCACTTTCTGACCATAAACTTTCTTAAGATGGTCGTAGACAGATGCACCCAGCCGGCCCATTCCAAATATCAGGATTTCTGCATCTCCGATATCTATTGTACGGTCATACATCAGCCGCCAGCTGGTTTCGAATTTTACCAGGTAGGACCTTACCCGGTTATATATCTGGTGTGAATATGCATTCAAGGGAGAGGAAATAAAAAAGCTTATTGACAGAGCAATGCCAATGACACCAAGCCATTCATTTGGCAGCCAGCCATTTGCGGAGGCTACCGAAGCAACAATGAGTCCAAATTCTGAATAATTAGCAAGGCTAAGGGAAGTAAAATAACTTGTAAGAGCTCTCAGGCCAAATCTTGTAAATACAAGAAAATAAAGAAATACTTTAAGATTAATTGCCAGTGCCACACAAAGTGCAATTATAAAGATGTCGATTGTTGGTGCAACTGAGAGACCGATCGAAAGGAAAAAGCCAATAAGGAAGAGGTCTTTGAAATGCATCAATAAGCCAGCCATCTCTTTAGATTTGTGGTGGCCGGCCACAAGTATGCCCATAACCAATGCCCCAAGTTCAGGCTTTAGGCCAACTATTTTAAACAACTCGGCACCGGGTACCAGTGCAAGAAAAAAACCAAAGAGGATCAGAAGTTCACCATGTCCTATTTTTTTATAAATGAAAAAGACAAGTGGTTTTATCATTAAGAGTATTACCGGAAGCGCAAAAACCCATATACTTGGTAATTTATCAGCTGTTGTTACGAGAAAGATTACGGCCAGTAAATCCTGGATTATAAGTACTGCTATTGCTGTAGTGCCATGCAGCGAAGTACTCTCCCCTCTGTCATCCAGTACTTTGACCGCGAATACGGTACTTGAGAAGCTCAGGGCAAAAGCTACCAGCAGTGCCTGGTATATACTGAAATTCTGAAAAAGTAGCGTATTGCTGAGACCTGCCAGCATAAGCAAGAGTGTAAAAATAAGTGTGATCAGCAGCATATGAATTATTGCGCCACCATAGACTTCATGCCTTATAAGATTCTTTAATTTAAGTTTAAGACCGATAGTAAAAAGCAGAAGCATGACACCCAGGTCAGAAACAGTTTCAATAAACTCGCCCGACTCAGCACCCAGGTAGTTCAAAACAAATCCTGCTATAAGATAGCCTACAAGAGGGGGTAAGCCTGTCAGTCTTATCAGGAAACCAAAAATAAATGCTATGCTCAACCAGACAGGATCCATGGTTTATGATCTAGTAATAATGTGCTTGCTCAGCATTATTAAAGCCCTTATTCAATATCTCTTCCCGGATGTCTTTATTGTAAAGCACCGGGTTGGTATGGTTGAAATGGATAAAATGTATTTTATTCTTTGTCTCTTTGTCGGCCCGACTGAAGAGGTCCATTGTTTCAATTATAAATGGATGGGGGATCTCATCCATATTTCGTCCGGGTAGCTCACCTCCGGAATAGAAGGTGCCATCGAGGAAAGATATGTCAGATGATTGAACAAGACTGATTATATCCTTATCCATTTTATCCCATTTGTCAACATCAGGGATAAAAAGGTATGACCTCTTGCCGGCTATTATTTTATATCCTGCCGTTTCTGAGTATTCATTGCGGTGCGGTACAGAGAAGACCTTAACGGTAATTTCTTCTGAAATGGCAAGCTCTGAACCATCATTGATCTCCACAGGTATTATGTTCTCGAGCCTCACAAGCTGATCCCATGGACCGTTACTCTCCAGAAAATGTTTCATCCGGGGCATTGCATAAACAGTAATCCCATCTGTGTTCATTACTTCGCGGCCGAATTGCATAAGTCCGGTATAATGACCTATGTGGGCATGACTCACAAATACAGCCCTGGGAAGATAATTGTATTCGCCCGCTGTAAGTTGCCTGAACAGATGTAATTGTTCCTTTATGTCCGGACTTGCTTCAAAAAGATACCAGTGCTGTGAGACGGGATCCACCAGGGCGAGTGAAACCACGTTTCTTCTCATGGAGGGATTATCCCAGGCCATTTTGCAGCATTCTTTCATGCATCCCATATGGGGATAGCCTCCGTCCTGTGCCACGCCAAGGACTATTATATGCGGCTGTTCCTGTGCAATCAGTGATGTCGGTACAAGCAGTAAGAGAATTAGTAAGAACCTTAGCAATATTCTCAACATTTTACACTCGATATTTAAAATGTAAAAATATGCAAAATTGACTAATGTAGAATAATGAATATAGATTAACCCATGAGGAGCCGAGTTCGACCTTTGCTCACCGCTCATCTCTCATCGCTTCCTCAGCCTTAGCCTCAGCCTCAGCCTTAGCCTCAGCCTTAGCCTCAGCCTCAGCCTCAGCCTCAGCCTCAGCCTCAGCCTTACCTTAGCCTCAGCCTCAGCC
>JAWLEO010000019.1:0-33076 GCA_041686075.1 Bacteroidales bacterium
GGATGTAAAAAACTCACATATTATCAACCGGAAACGCCTCTAAAAGTGGTGTATAGGAAAACTGAGCCACAGCAAAAAGTTGTACAGAGGTTTTTAAGTATCGATCCACTGGCGGAAAAGTATTATTCCATATCTAATTATGCATTTGTTGCTAATAATCCAATCCGCTTCTTTGATCCAGATGGAGCTAAAATAGACTCGACTAGTCAAAAGGATTGGAATAGACTTACTAAGAGTGTTGAAAAGAAGCGTGATAGACTTCAGAAGAAAATTGATAGAAGAGAATCAAAAGGAAAATCAATATCTGCGCTTACTAGTCGAGTTGGACAACTATCAAAGTCATTGAGTGAGTTTGATACTATGGAAAGCGATGAGAATGTAACTTATAAGTTAAATAACTTAGGCTCAAATGTATCTCAAGGCTTTATATCAATGGATGAAACAGGTGCAGTTGTTATAAATTATCTGGGAACAACTAGTAATTTTGTCCATGAAGCTAAACATGGAGCGCAATATTTATCTGGGGATTTAGATTTTCCAGATGGAGGGGGATTTTCATATTTAAATGATTTATATGACGAAGTTAGTGCTTATAAGGCTGAGTTTGCATATTCTGGATATATGAGCGTTAATTCCGTCAATGCGAGTTGGGTTTATAAGTTGCATGATCCCCAAAGCCTGGATAACCCATATCCTTATCAGGCTGCACATTATAGCCAATACCGCGTAGATAAAAATACTCCAACCTACATGTATTCTTTTTATTATCCGAAAGTTAAATTTGATAAAAGCTTTATCAATAGCATTCCAATACATTTAAGGTTAATGCCTATTCGATTATATAAATAGAGATAATTATTAATATCATGGAAATGAGATTTTGGCTATTAACTATCACCATTGTTTTTCATTCTTGCAACAATGATTTGTATAAGCAAGATTTTAGAGGGAAGAGATTTGTAAATAAATCAGAACTAAGTTCGTATAGAATACAGTTTGAAGGAAATAATAAACTTGTGGTAATCAGGAACATTCCGAATCGTATTGACACATGTGTAGGTAGTTGGAAATTTATTGCAGACGATAAAATTTTAATTAATTGCCAAAGTATGAATGGTTCTGATGATAAATTAATCAATGCCTTGCAACCTAACTATATTATTTGTAATGATACCATCAAGCTAATAAGTAAGAGTAAGATAAAGTTTAGAAATGGTATTTTAACAAGAACAAGAAAGTAATCATTTAGTAAGAACTGCAAGATTTTATTAATAACCCGGTTTTGCCGGGTTATTTCATGCAGAGTAGGCCTGTCTGGCTTTACTATCTCTAATATAAGTGTCAATCAGATCAAACAGAGTACTCTTTTTATCTTCTTCCAGGAGCTCGAGATCCTGTAGTCTTTTAAGGGTTCGTTTATCAAACTTGCTGTTAATGCCTTCGCCCACCAGATAGTCGAGTGAAACCTCCAGTGCGTCGGCAATTTTTTTAGCGGCTTCAATAGATGGCACAGCATCCCCGCGCTCATACTTGCCTATCATCACCCTTGATACACCACTTTTGTCAGCCAGGTCGGTCTGAGGCCATCCTTTCTGCTCTCTTAAATCAGCTATTATTTTGCCTGTGTCCATATCTTACCTTTAGGACAACCAAATATGAATATAAATTTGTAACTTTGTAATAGAGTAAACAATGGGACTTATGAATACAGTTGAGAAAAGAGATTTTATACACAGTCATTTGCACCGGGTAGAAGAACCTATGATAAATGATATCTATGATAAGATGTTGTCCTTTCTTCATGAGTCATTGATCAATGAATCAGAGGAAGATATCAAAAACGGCGATTTAATATCCCATGAATCATTAAAGAAAGAAGTCTTAGACTGGAGATGTACGAAATAAAATGGACATCAAGGGCAGTCAAAGACTTGCGCAAGATCTATGTTTTTTACACTGAGCAGCGGGGAGAAGAAAAAGCCTTTAGCCTGGTTCAGTCAATAATAAAAAAGGTAGATGTTTTGTCTGACAAACGTTTTACAAGGATGGGTGCTGTTGATGAACAGTTCAAGCACCTAAAGAGAGACTATAAGAAACTGATAGTAAGAAACATCAAAGTCACATATCGCTTAAGCTCAAGTAAACCGACAGTCTATATCAACAGGGTTTTTGATACACATCAGGATCCTGTAAAGAACAAATAGGCTGACAAGATCCCCACAAAACAAAACCCAGCCTGTTCGCTTCGCTCACTTCCCCCTGTCTTTTGTTTTGTTCTCACGCCGGTTCGTTTGTGCTTGCCTGTCTGGCGGTTGTCATTTTTCTTTTAACTGAAAATTAACTTGTCGTTAGACATGGAGCTGCTAAAAATACCGGTTAAATGCTTCAATAAAAAGAAAAAAGAAGCTATTTTAGGGGTGATAAACGAAAAATGGGCTGTCTGAAACTTGCACATATCGCTTTTGAAAAACCTTCTCTGAGGTGCGTATATCGATCTTGTGAACATCCAAAAACTCACGTAAACATGTATGATTATGGGGCGAGGTTTTATGATTATACGACCTCGTTGGGGAAGTGGTTTTATAGGGTGATACGCTGTTACAATTATTTGACCCCTGACGGGGTCAGTTGAATTAAGAATGACGCCGTAGGTGTCATATAATTGTAGACTGCAGAGCAGTCGTATAAAATTCTTAAATCATATCATCCATTCACCACTCCCTGCTCCCTGCTCCCTGCTTTTCATATGAAACACCATCTCTCCTCCGGACATTATCTCTGAATAGGTAAGATAAAGACGGTCAAGCTCTTTCCCGTTAAGGAACACTTTATCAACGTACACATTTTCTTTTCCCTGGTTGACAGCTTTTATTTTCAGGGATTTCCCGTTTTCAAAGTTAATTACCGCTTCTTTTACCAGTGGGCTTCCAATGGAATATTTGTTGCTGCCGGGGCATACAGGGTAGAATCCCAGGGCACTGAAGATATACCAGGCCGACATCTGTCCGCAATCGTCATTACCACAAAGGCCGTTCGCTTCGTCCCGGTACATGGTTTCCATGATCATCCTGACCCTTTCCTGTGTCTTCCAGGGCTTATCTGTCCAGTTATACAGGTAGGGTATATGATGGCCGGGCTCATTGCCGTGTACATACATTCCAATTATCCCCTCCCTGGTGATATCCTCGTTTCTTTCAATATGCTCATCACCCAGCTGTGAATGAAACAGTGAATCAAGCATTAGGGCAAACTCTTTCTTCCCACCCATCATCTTCACCATTTCAGGTATATCGTGCGGCACATACAGTCCATAGTTCCACGCGTTGCCTTCAATAAAACCCTGGCCGTATGTATCCAGAGGGTCGAATTCTTCCCTGAACTCACCGCTTGACAGCCTCGGGTGCATAAAGCCGCTTTCCGGATTAAATACATTCCGGTAATATTCTGCCCTTGAGGAGAATATTTCTGCAATGCTGTCATTCCCAGCTTCCTCCGCAAGCTGTTTAATACACCAGTCGTCATATGCATATTCCAGTGTCTTACTTACGGAATAATCATTCTTATCCGATGGGACATAGCCCAGTTTCATGTAATAATCCAGTCCGTCATATTTCCCGTATGAGGCTGTTCTTACACATGCATCCAGGGCTCTTTCGATATCAGCTGCCCATACTCCTTTCACTACAGCGTCAGATATAACTGAAACACTGTGATAGCCTATCATACACCAGTTTTCATTGGCATAATGAGACCATACCGGCAGCATGGGGTGCACACTCTGGTCATAGTGGGCGAGCATCGATTCAACCATATCGCCGCTCCGCGATGGCTGGATAATGTTAAAAAGCGGGTGGAGGGCCCTGTAAGTGTCCCATAAGGAGAAAATTGTATAATTGGTAAATCCTTCTGCCCTGTGTATGTTCTGATCGAGGCCCCTGTACCTTCCATCCACATCCATGTATCTTATCGGGCTTAAAGAAGCGTGGTACATGGCGGTGTAGAAGACAGTCCTGTCACCGGGAGTTAGGGTCTTTACTTTAATTTTTGCCAATTCCCTGTTCCATGACTGCTGTCCATCCTTTTTTATTTTCTCAAAATCCCAGTGCGGGATTTCAGCCATCATATTTTTAATAGCACCTTCTGTGCTTACTGGCGACAGGGCAACTTTGACCTTCAGCTGTTCGCCCTCTTTCACGTTAAAATTAAAATAAGCGCGTATCTGCCTGCCTGCCATCTCCGGGAAGTTTTCGGCTTCGTTGAATTTTTTATAGAAGCCTTTGTAAAGGATGGCATCCTTTTTATGATGGCCGTATGATTTAACAGGTTTATTGAATGCTATGGCGAAATACACCGTGCGTGTACGAGCCCAACCGCTGGTTTGCCTGTAGCCGGTAAGCAGTGTGTCATTTTCCACTCTCAGGAAGGTCCAGATATTCTTCTCCTCATAGTTATATATGCCATGTATCATATCGAGAATGATATGTGCTTCTTCTGTCCTTGGAAATGTGTACCGGTGGAAGCCCACCCTGCTCGTTGTTGTCAGTTCGGCCTTAATATCATAATCAAGGAGATCAACACAATAGTAGTTTGGTTCTGCATATTCCCTCTCATGGGAATACCTCGAGCGGAAACCTTTATCAGGCTTTGATTCTGTTCCCGGCTTAAGCAGCAAGTCTCCCGTAGTGGGCATAATAAGTATATCGCCAAGGTCTGAGTGGCCTGTCCCGCTGAAATGCGTATGGCTGAAGCCTACGATTGTTGGATCATCATACTGGTAGCCCGCACAGTATTCATAAACCTTCCTGTTATACTCTCCATTATCCTCATATGGTATGGTATCCGTGTCGGGGCTTAGCTGTACCATACCAAAGGGCACAGTTGCACCGGGATAGGTGTGACCCATTTTCTGAGTGCCGATGAAGGGGTTAACATATTGAATATAGTTTTCATTATGCTCCTGTGCTGAAAGAGGGTAAATATTTAAGATGATCGCAATTGTCAACAGGATTATAAGGTAAGATTGTATCCTGAAATGATGCCTGTGTGCTTTATTCATAATGGTATATCTTCAAAGTTTGCACCTGTCAATTTTTTGTAAATTTTGCTTAGCTCTTCCCGGCGTCCGGTAAAATGGATGGTTACCTGGCTATGATTATATTTTTCTCCCGGTGCCAGGGAAAGGGCAGGGGATGAGGTTTCAAGTTCGTAAAAAGGTCCCATTATGGTGCCGTCTTCCAGGGGACCGTCATTGTATGCATTAAGTGCATCACCCGAGTAGGGCTTCTCCTGTAATTCCCATGCTGAATTAACATAATCTGTTAGACCGTCAGGGGTGTCACAAAAGAGAAAAGTAAGTGCATTATTAGCAGGATCGTAGCTTGCCATAATGCCTTTTGACCTGAGGGGCGGGATGCCAATCTTCCCTCTTTTTTTGCCGTCAGCCCTGAAGTATACTATATTATCTTTTATTTGCAGCCTGTTTTCAGGTATGTTGCCAAAGTAATTATCATTAACCATCGGACCATATTTATCATCTTCGCCTTTCCTTACCGGTATTATCACTACAGCTGATGGTGAAGGATTAAACATACCGAGCATCCAGATGGAAACCAGTCCCTTATCTTTTGTCCATTTGTTTGTGCCTGTATTTTCTATTATATTTTCTGACCTGTAAGCCACTGTATTACGGCCTTTTATATCAGCCTGCATGACTTGTGATATTTCTTCCGGTGTGAGAAGATAAATTTTTCTTGTTATGAGGAAGTCAAATTCAGTGCCTGAATAATTTGTAAGGTTGAACTCTTTTTTGAACACCGCCATGGTATCTTCTTTTTCAACGAGTCTGAAACTTTCGGTATCCATAGCTGGCGGCGTTTGCCAGTATTCATACTCAAAGGGATCACCCTTTTTGAAAAAGAGGGCGTACTGTCCGCCTTCGGGGCCCAGCCATAATCTTTCTTCTCCGCCGAAGGGGTTCATGTGGGCAAGTGTGTCACCTGAACTTATAAGCTCATGGTTTATCCATCCGAAGCTGAATCCGTCATCACCTTCACAGGTGCTGGTCATTACACGCCCCTGCCAGGACGGAACAATCAATATAGCACTTTCGTCGTTTTTAAGTTCTATTGTTTCAGTGTATCTATTAAGGAAATCTCTGTCGGCGGAGTATATCTTTTCTGGGTTTTTCATGCTTGTTTTACTTCTGTCGGTGGTTTCTCTGCATGCAAAAGCAGCAATAATTAATATCATAAACAGGTAGAAACCAGGATTTCTCATCGGTGTTTTATTCTTTTTTATAATGCTTTAGTATTTTCTTTTCTCAAAATCTTCTTTGTCTTTATCTTCAACCCTCCGTGCAATAATAAGGAGTATTTTCACCATCATATATATTCCAAGAGCCAGTGCAAGGACAACAATAAATCCAACCAGGAATTTCATTTTATACTATTTTAGTTTTACTGCAGTGCCATAAACCAGTATTTCCGAGCATGCCTGCATAATCATGGAGGTATGCATCCGGATGTTTATTATTGCATCGGCTCCCAGCTTTTCAGCATCAGATATCATTCTTTGCAATGCCTGCTCCCTGGCTTCAGCCTGCAGTTCTGTATATTCATGCACTTCGCCACCGACGAGGTTTTTCAAACCTGCGAAGATGTCGCGACCAAGGTGACGGGCCCTCACGGTGCTGCCCCTTGAAATGCCCAGTACTTCAGTTATTTCCCTTCCGGGAACTGTTTCAGCTGTTGTAACTATCATGATACATGTTTTAGTTTCTAAAAATACGAATAATACTGGGATTTCTGAAGAGATCCCACTTTGAAGGGGGTCAGGGGGATGTTGATCTGGAATATTGGAATGATGGAATAATGGAAAAGGGAATAGTTGGCTGACCATAAACCCATTATTCCAATAATCCACAATTCCAATATTCCAATCCCCTAATTTGTGTACTGCCGTTGAAACTTGGAACAGGTGCTACTATTCCCGGGTACAGTTGCTACTTGATGATTATTTCGTCGCAGAAGAGCCAGGCTTTACCGCCGGGGTTACTGTGCCATTGAGGATTTTCACGGATATTGGCTGCAAATACCTTGAGATACCGGATCTTTTTATTCAGGTCTGTCCCTGCTGTCTGGATATTGAACGTCTTTTCAGGTCCGAAAGGACCTTTCAACCTGATTGTATCACTGAAGTTTCGTTCGTTACCGGAATAACTTATTTCGACATATTCTGGACCAAAGATCCAGCTGTCAGGATTATTCATAAACCTGATCTTAACAGAGTTAACCATTTCAGTTTGGCCCAGGTCAATTTCAGCATCAAGGTCGTCCTGTTCAAAGCCCAGCCAGCATCCATCATGAAATGAGCGTGAACCTGCTATATTGTCCAGGAGGCTCGAGGCTCCCCCGCCATGATATTTACTGTCAGGTTCCGCTTCAAGATTTATCTTTGCACCTGCCGCGGCATTATCCAGTTTCACTTCAACGGGTATATCTTCTTTAGAGGCATGCTCCCATTCAAGGTATTTACCTGCCATCTGTTCAAGTGTATCGGGATATTCTTCGGCCAGGTTTTTTGATTCGGTGGAATCTTCAGCAAGGTTAACCAGGAACATGCGGTCTTTTATCTTATCGAGGGGCATCTCCCCTGAAGGGTCAACAGGATGGCCTATGAGCTTCCAGTTATCTTTCATTACTGCCCACTGGCTGCCGAGTTTCCAGTAAAGCGTTCTTTCGCCTATGTCTTCATTATTGACCAGTAAATTACTTAAATCCATTCCCTCAACATTTTCGGGAATAGTATCAATATTACAAAGTGCGGCAATTGTTGGCAGCAGGTCAACACTATGACAGGCCTGGCTTCTGATTTTTCCCCCGGGTATTTTACCGGGCCAGCTTATTATTGCAGGTACCCTTATGCCTCCTTCAAACAGTGAAGTTTTACCTCCCCTGAAAGGTCCTGCACTACCGCCTCCGCCGAAAGTACGTATTTCATAGGAGTGACCATGGTCAGACATGAAGAACACAATTGTTTTGTCCCTTATTTTAAGGTCGTTAAGGAGTTCTATAATATTACCTATATTTTCATCGGCACTGGATAAAAAAGCGGCATAGTCGCGTCTGGGCATTTCAAGATCTTTATAATGCCTGCGCCATTTTTTTGTTGGCTGCAAAGGATAATGAGGTACATTGATGGCATAATAAAGGAAGAAGGGCTTGTTCTTATTTTTAATAATAAAATTTTTAGCTTTTTCATACATAAGATCCGGGAAATATTCCCCTTCCCTGAATATTTCCTTGCCATTTTCCCAGAGGTCATGCCTGTTTGGACCATTCCAATAAAAGAAATGGGAATAATTGTCAATACATCCTCCCATATGACCAAAACTGTAATCAAAGCCCTGGGCCAGTGGCATTGTTTCATTGGAATATCCAAGATGCCATTTACCTATATGAGCCGTTGTATATCCCGCACCCCTGAGCATTTCTGCTATTGTGGTCTTTGAAGATGGCATACCCTTATTCCCGGGCCTCGACGATACATTACCCGGAACGCCGGCAGAATGAGGTGTCATACCTGTAAGTATGCATGCACGGGAAGGCGAGCACACTGCTGACCCGGCATAAAACCTGGAAAAGCGCACTCCCTCAGATGCAAGTTTATCCATTGCAGGTGTTGTGAGGTCAGTGGCACCGTATATATTCATATCAACGGAGCCCTGGTCGTCGGTGAGTATTATGATTACATTGGGTTCTTTATTTTCAGTCCTGTCCGGGGAGCAGGAGGGGAGGAGTAGGCTGAGGCTAAGGATGAGGCTAAGGTCCCGAAAAAGCTTTGCTTTTTCGAGGATCCTCGAAATTCTATATCGCCATTCTGGCGAAAGAATTTCGGGACTAAGGATGGATGATGTCAGGAATTTCATTTTGATATATGATTTTATTATGCTAAGATACATCAATCTGGAATAATGGAATAATGTATACCTCCGGCGAGCCCGCTTTGCCAAACCCATTCTAAACCTTTTTCAACCTTATTCAACCTCTCTCTTCTCTTTGCCCTATCCATGAAGCTGCTGATAAACATTTCAATAATCCGTGGAATAGCATAACTTTAGGGTAACTCAAAAACATGAAAAATGAAAAATACCCGACGCGAATTCATTAAGATAGGAGGTCTTTCAATAGCAGCCACGGGCCTTGTTGCTCCTTTTTTGAAATCATGTGCAGAGAAGGATAGCGAAATGGCTGGCCATGATCTTGTAAATGAGGTAAAAGGTGTTGAGCCTCTTACTGAAGAGGATTATCAAAGCAGGCTCAATCGCCTTGTGGATTCTATGATTAAGCAGGATATCGAAGCCTTGTTTATTGAAGGCAGCACCAACCTGAGGTACTTTTTCGATGTATCCTGGTGGCTGAGCGAGAGAACATTCGGACCTGTCATCAATACAAAGAAGGAACCGGTATGGATATGCCCCGGGTTTGAACTTGAGAGGGCAAAGGAACAGATCCCGGAAGATCATCAAATAAAAACGTGGGCTGAGCATGAGTCTCCCTATGACCTCCTGGCCGGTATAGTGAAGGACCTGGGAATAAATAAAGATAAGGTAGCCATGGGTCCTTCTGTGAGAAGTTTCATTTCCGAAGGTTTCCAGAGAGCTTTGCGCACCGACATGAAGGATGGAAGCATGGCAGTAAACATGGTAAGGGCTATCAAGACAGATAAGGAGCTGGCATATATGGACCTGGCCAATAATATTACCAAGAAAGCCTATAAATATGCTTTCAGCAGGCTCGAAGAGGCCATGACCAGGGGAGAGCTGGCAGATCACATAAGATTTGCTCATTCCGAGATGGGAACAAGTGGGAGTGGAGGACCTTATTTCGGCTTTACTTCGGCTTTTCCCCATGGTACCAGCCAGGTTAGGCATCTGCATAAAGGTGATATCGTACTTGTTGATGGAGGGTGCTCTGTTGAGGGTTTCAGGAGCGATGTAACACGCACCACTGTATTTGGAGAACCCGGCAATCGGCAGAGGGAAGTGTTTAATATTGTACTGAAGGCACAACAAAAAGCTCATGAGGCTATAAAGCCAGGTGTTCCATGTGGCGAAATAGACCGTGTTGCCCGGAAAGTGATAGAAGATGCCGGCTTTGGGCCCGCTTATAAATATTTTGCCCACAGGCTGGGGCATGGGATAGGGATGGACGTGCATGAATATCCCTACCTGGTGAAAGACAATCCCTTATTGCTTGAACCGGGAATGACTTTCAGCAATGAGCCAGGCATATATATCTACGGGGAATTTGGAGTGAGGATTGAAGACTGCTTTGTTGTTACCGGGGATGGAGCGCAAATGTTAGGAGGTATGCTCACCCGGGATATTAAACATCCTTTCGGGGATTAATGATTTGAAACATTATTTCATCTTTAAAACCCTTATCTCCCCTTATCCAGTCTTTCTTACGGCCTATTTCACGAAAGCCTATTTTCCCGAACAGGCTTACAGAAGGCTTGTTATCTTCGGTAATATTGCAGTACAGCTGATGAAGCTTGAGGTGACCGAAACAATAATCAACCAGGCACCTTATTGACATCTCGGCATATCCTTTTCTCCTTTCTTCGATATCGGCTATCAGCACGCCCACTCCGGCACGGAGATGAAAGGGATCAAAGTCAAAAAGATCAATGGTGCCTATGGTCTTACCGGTTTCGATAATTTCAATCATAAATCTAAGTTGCCCGGTTTCGAATACACTTTTACCCGAATTTTCAATGTATTTTCTAAGGGTGTATTTTGAAAATGGAGTTAATGTGTTGCTTACCTGCCAGATTGCCGGGTCGTTTTCCCATTCGTAGAGCCTGGACAGGTCTTCCGGTTCCGGGGCTCTGAGTTTGATTTTGTCAAATATCATCGATCATTTCTCCTGAAGACTGTTTTGACCCACAGATCATCCGGATAGCCCCGGCTTATAAGCTCATTTCTTTTTCTGTAGGCTTCTTCTTTTGTTTTATAATTTCCTGTGGTATACCTGTAAAACCGGTCGTCTTCATTGTATACCACTCTGATATCATCCAGTTCGAAGAAACTTACGTCAACAGGATTATAAAGAGCCATGAGTTGAACTGTATAATACAGAACATCCTCATTGGTGGAATCGGAATCGCTTACATCCCTCACAATAACGTCGGTTATGAGTATGGATGAATCTATGGCCTTCACTTCCTGAACCTTTGAGAAATCCATCTTTTTGACACTTTCAGCCACATAGTTTGGATCAGGTTCGAGGATTACATCTATTATTTCTTCCTTATTAGGATGGTCCTGTTGAATGGTAAGATTTTCCCTTACCGTAAGGTATCCGAGACCTTTATATGTAATCGAGTAATCATCCGGCTCAACCCTGAAGCTGTAATAACCCGTTGTTTTGTTCGGATAAGCAATATCAATGGTGTCTTTTACCGTTTCGCTGAAGAGCAATACCGTGTAGTTATCATCAAATTCTACAGTTGTATCGCTGAGGCTCACAATACCTTTTATCTCGTATGTGGGGATAAGTTTCTCCTTGATATCCAAATAAAAAATATCTTTTTCTTTATATCCATCCGTCATGGAATAATATGCATTTTGGCCATTATTAACGGGGTTAAAGAAAAGATCGTTATCGGGTGTGTTAATGGGATAACCCACGTTGGTGGGACTTCCCCATGCATCTCCTAAGTACTTTGAGCTGAATATATCATAACCCCCCATATTCTTATGGCCTTCCGAGCTAAAGTAAAGTACAGTACCATCATTGCTTATAAAGGGTGCATCTTCGTTAAAAGCAGTATTTATGACAGGCCCTATATTTTTTGCTTTTCCCCATTGACCTTTTGAGTTTTTTTCTGAAATATATATATCAAGACCGCCTTCACCACCTGGCCTGTTGGAAGTAAAATAAAGCTTGTTTCCGCCGGGTGAAATGCATGCATGCGATTCATAAAACCTTGTATTGATATTACGATTCAGTTTCTTTATTTCCGACCAGCTTCCATTTTCAAGATAAGACACATAGATATTGCCATCGAAATTATCATTTTTATAGAGGTAAAGTTCTGTTCCGTTCATATTAAGAGAGTTTGATGCAATATCTCTTTCACCCCCGAGTTGTGAAGTTATTTCTACAGGCGTGCCCCATTCTCCTTCTTCTTTCTTGAGATAGTAAATTGTATTTTCCAGTCCTCTTTTTTCGGTATAAACAAGTGTATTGCCGTCGCCACTGATCGCAGGATAAACATTCATCGAGCCCAGATTTATGTCAGGTCCCAGGTTTTGTTTGTCGAATCTGACGGGATAGTCAAGGAACGACAGTGCATTATGGCAGGCATTTATTTGCTGGTCAATAAAGTCGGCATTTCTAAGCATCTGCTCCTCTGTCATCAGCTTCTTAAGTTCAACATATGTTTCCAGGGCTTTCTGAAATTCATAGTTTATCCTGTAGGCAGATGCAAGAGCAAAGTATGCTTCCAGTGGTGCCCTGGTTTCCCTGAATGATTCCGGTTTGGCATCATAGCTGGCATTTTGCACTGCTTCCTGCAAATATGGTATCGCCTTGGTTTTCTCGTCCGGGATATGGAGGTAACAGTTGCCTATCTTAAATTTAATATTGGCATTACCTGCCATGTAATCGTCCAATATAAGATAAAGGGGATTTGCAAGCTCATATTCACTGAAAAGATAATGGGACTCTGCTTCTACGAAAATTTCATGTAAGTCATCATTCTGGGCATTAATATTCAGTGGACAAAGGAGGATCGTAAAAAACAAAATACTCTTGTGCATTGCAGACTTACTTAAATTTTATTAAATAAATATCCTTCTTACCATATCCTTTCCCTTCCCTGTGAACGGAAATATAGCCAGATTGCCCGTTGTTTACCGGCATAAAGAATACATCATCGTCAGAGGTATTTATGGGATAGCCCAGATTTTCAGGTTTAGACCAGTTGCCACCTTCCGTTTTTTCTGACATGAACAGGTCAAAGCCACCCATGTTGTAATGGCCCTGAGAACAGAAGAATAGCTTGTTGCCATTATCAATGAGGAATGCCCTGTCTTCATTGAAGGGTGTGTTTATCTCAGGACCCATATTTACTGGCTGGTCCCATTCACCGTCTTCGTTTTTATATGATACATAGAGGTCAAGTCCTCCCATTCCGCCCGGCCGGTCGGATGCAAATATCATTGCAGAGCCATCTTTTGAAACAAAGGCATGTGATTCCCAGTGACTGCTATTGATAACATCAGGCAGGGGTTCTGCAGGCGACCATTTCTCACCATCATACTCACTGAAATAAATATCGCTTTCCATGTCATTGTCCTTCGACAGATACAGGGTATTACCATTATCTGCCAGGCAGGAGATGTAGAGATCCCCGTCTAATCTCAGGTCAGGTATGATATTTACAGGAGTATTCCACCTGTTTCTTTCTTTCCGGGAGAAAAAAACAGCATCATAAAATTTCAGTGAGGTCATATATGCGAACCGTGATCCGTCAGAAGAGATTATGGGATTAAAGTTGTCATTTGTATCATTAAACGGCTTACCTACATTTTCCTCTTCATATTCAACCGGATTTTCCATTATTTTCCTGGCATTATCGCAAACTTTTATCTGGTGTTCGATAAAGAGGATATTGTCAGTATCCTCTTCCATCAGTGTTTCGCGATATTTTTTATATGCCTCTTTTGCCTTTTCGAACTGATAATTTATCCTGTAAGCGTTACCAAGATAGTACCAGGCGGTATAGGGGGCGGTTTTTTGGCGAAGTGACCCTTCCCGGTAGGAGGCTTCAGAGTTTTTTGCTGCTTCTTCAAGGTAGTCTATTGCCATATGTTTTTTGCCGTCAATGCCAAGATAACACATACCTATCCTGAATGCGAGATTATGATTTTCCGGGTAATTATTATATAATTCAAGGTAATATGGCAGGGCATCATTATAGTCTTCGAACATCAGGAAATACTCAGCATCAAGGAATGTTTCCTGGTCTCTTTTGAAATTCTGTGCTGGGAGATCCACATTTATTATTAATAGAATAATTGCCAGACTTATCACTACTCTATTCATATCCCCGGAAATTTGTTCATAACAAAAATATTAAAATATTAATAATATAAAAACCGGATCACCCAGATGTTATACCAGGTTTTTATATCGTTTCAGCTTGATCATTTTTCTTTTTTCTCCTTGATAGCCCAAAAATAATTAAGGCTATGGCAACGCCGCCGAGCAGGATCCAGAGTATCCAGATATTGCGGCTTTCCTTAATTTTCAGGTAATTAACAATGTCTTCAGCTGTTTTTTCGGAGGCATTAATCAATTTAGCAAAGGCCTCAAAGACTTCTTCTTTGCTATAGCCGAGTTTGTCGGCATTGGTAAGGAGATAATCAATTATTCCTTCAGGACTATCATCCTGCAGTTTATCAGGATCTATATCCTCAAGTGCTTTTTTCAAATTTGGACCGGCAAATTCGGCCAATCTTTTGATGTATTCCTCTGCATCATCAGCGGAATCTGCTGACATAGCAGCAATCAGCCTTTCGAGAAGTTCTTTCTCAGTTCCATCTTCAATGGCAACTGAATAAAGTGCCTGGAGCCATTCCCCGGCATTCTGTATCTGTTTCTCATTGGTCTTCTCAATGGCATCCTGTATTTGTTTTGTTTCCTTGGTCTTGCTTGCCTCACTGATGACCTCACCCATGCGGTCGATCGATTCTGCTTCTTTAGCCTGCACTGCTTCCAGACTATCGAGAGTTTTTTGCTGTGCTACCATCTCCTGCGGCTCTGGTTCGGCAATAACAGGTTCTGCTATTTCTGGTTCTATTTTTGCCGGTTTGCTGACCATGAACCTATAATTTTTTACAGTTACATTATTGAATCGGTCTTTTAAGGTGAACTTAATGTTATTATCACCTGTCAGTGCTTCTGTTTTATATATAAATGTAGGATCATTAATATAAAACTCTTCAGTTTTAATAAGGCTGTCGTTCTGCCAGTGTTCCACTATAAGCATTGACCTGGGTTCGAGTACCAGGTCAAGAGTGACCGTATCGCCATACAGGTAGATCAGGGAATCACTTATTGCGGGCAGAAGTATTTCTGCTATATAATCGGTTTTCCCCAGTTCCTGGGCAGGCAGTGTAATACTGTCGCCTGGATTTGTCAGGGCAAGACTGATATCTTTTGTTATCTTCTCTGAACCTTCCGATTCATAAATAATTTTATAATCGCCGTGAGGTAGCTCAAAATGATATTTTCCTGTATATGGATTGGAATAAACAGTTACCAGTGTATCAAGATAGGGTTTATCGAGGGCACTAATCCTGACACTGTCCTCATACTGGCTGAGGAGATCTTTCAGTTTAACTATTCCTCTGACATAAAAATTCCTGGGGTGGTCATTGGAAAATATCTCTACCCTAAAAATATCTTCTCTTCCGTAGCCATCGGGATCAAATTCTGAGATATAAGCCAGGTAACCTTCTTTAACGGGTGAGAAAAACAGGTCATCGTCAGTTGTATTTAGGGGATAACCCATATTAACCGGCGTTGACCATTTATTATCATCTATCTTTGTGGAATAGAAAATATCGTATCCCCCCATATTGAAATGTCCTCTTGAGCTGAAGAATAGCACCTTTCCAGTATGGTCCAAAAAGGGTGTTTCTTCATTAAAAGGAGTGTTTATGGTTGGCCCGAGGTTAATTGGTGGACCCCATTCCCCGATGCTGTCTTTTTTGGAGACATATATATCCAGGCCTCCATATCCTCCCTTTCTGTTTGAGGTAAAATAAAGTTTATCACCGTCACCTGAGATGCATGCGTGTGATTCCCAGTATTTAGTGTTTATATTTTCATTTAGTTTAACAGCAGGAGCCCAGCGGCCATTCGAATAATGACTGACATAGATATTACCGTCGTAGCCGTCGTCCCGGTAAATATATAGTTCATTGCCATCAGGCGACAGGCATGTTGGATATCCGTCATCTATAAGAAGCTCTTCCTGCAGTTGTCTTATAGAGGTCCATTTACCATTTTTCTTTTTAGCATAGAAGATTCCTTCGTAGAAGGGCAATTCCCGGGTAAACACTATAGTTTTTTCATCAGCCGACACTACCGGGCTAACATCTGATCTCTGTCCGTTAATCAAATCCCCCAGGTTCTCACGTTTGAGATACAGGGGTGTTTTCATAAGAGTTTTTGCATTCTGGCAGGCCTCTATTTGCTGTTTTACAACGGTTGAATCATAAGTGTCATAGTCCATACCCTCATAAAACACCCGGTATGTCTCAAGTGCTTTGTCGAGCTGGTTAGATATTCTGTAAGCAGTGCCGAGGTAAAAAAGGGCATCATATGGTGCTTCCGCCTCCCTGAATTTTCCCTCTCTATATTTGGGATTTATATGCTTTGCCGCATCCTGTAAATAGGGCAGGGCCTTTTCTTTTTCCCCCGGGATGTTCAGGTAACATAAGCCGATACGGTATTTATAATTATAATTATCAGGATTTATTTCCAGGAGATTCAGGTAAAGTGGGAGGGCATCTTTATATTCTTCAAAAAGCGTCCACGACTCGGCCTCGTAAAACATATCCTTGATTTCCCTTCGGCTTTGGGCTGTTAAAATTGTTGAGTTAATGAGCAGGGCAATCAGTAGCAGTTTAAAAGCCTCTTTGTTCATCTGTGTTAGGTTTCATTTCTCCAAATCTACTAATATTAAGACAATATTAAAAAAAAAAAGAGTCAATAAATATGACCCTTCTTTTTTTCCGGACAGGTATTTTTAAAGTGATAAATCCTTGATGAACTTGTTTTCCATAAATGATTCAAGGTTCTCCTTGATTTTCTTAAGGAAGAGTCCCCCGAGCGCTCCATCGACCACCCGGTGGTCATAGCTGAGTGATAAGTACACTATATTTCTTATTCCTATAGCATCACCCGATGCACTTTCAATTACTGCCGGCATTTTTTTAACAGTCCCTATACCCAGTATTGCTGCCTGTGGCTGGTTTATTATGGGTGAGCCCATAAGTGTTCCAACCGTACCGTAATTTGTAATGGAAAATGTTCCTCCGGTGATTTCTTCGGGTTTTAGTTTATTGTTCCTGGCTCTTTCAGCCAGGTCATTTACTTCGCGTGCCAGGCCGATAATGCTTTTTTCATCTGCTTTCTTAATAACGGGAACGATAAGATTACCATCGGGAAGGGCCGTAGCCATACCTATATTTATGTTTTTCTTCTTTATTATCCTGTCGCCGTCAACGCTTACATTGATCATGGGCACCTGCCTGATAGCCCGTGCAGTAGCCTCCAGGAAGATAGGGGTCAGTGTGATTTTAATTCCTTCTTTCTTAAGGAATCTGTCCTTTATTTTCTCTCTCCAGTTTACTATATCGGTGACATCAACATCGATGTAAGATGTTACATGAGGTGATGTTTTCTTTGATTTAACCATGTGTTCGGCAATAAGCTTCCTTACACGGCCCATCTCGATAATTTCATCACCTTCGGCGGTAATTCCGGATGCCTGTGGACTTACTGTTTTCTCCGGTCTTTTCGCGGCTTTTTCTGTTTTGACACTTTTTTCTTCCTCCGGGGTCTGCCTGGCTTCCGCTTCACGGGAAGAAATATATTCCTTTATATCATCCTTTGTAATTCTCCCGTCCATGCCCGAGCCTTCAATGCCATCAAGTTCGGAATAGTTGATATTTTCTTCCACGGCTATTTTTCTGACGAGAGGTGAGAGATACTTGCCTCCAGGTGTTCTGCTTTTCATCACTTCTGTTTCCTTTTCTTCCTCTTCCTTATTGGAAAGATAGGTGGATGAAGCTTTTCTGACTTCGTCGAAATTTTTTTCAACTTCAGGTGCTGATTCTTCCGATGAGGTTTCAATGGTATCGCTTTCAATATATGCCAGTATATCACCTACTTTTGGAACATCCCCTTCCTTGAATGCTATATTTTTAAGTACACCTGAAGCCGGGGCAGGTATCTCGGTGTCAACTTTATCGGTGGCTACCTCAACTACAGGATCGTCTTCTTCCACTTCGCTTCCTTCATTTACGAGCCATTTGGTAATGGTTGCCTCAATAACTCCTTCACCCATTGACGGTAAGTAAATCTCAATTTTTCCCATTTGCTTATGAGTTCGTTTTCTACCTATTAAACAAATTAAATCAAAAATGTTTCAAACGGGTGAACTTATATTGGTCTAAGTGAGTTATTACATAGATTCTTTGATGACCCCCGCCAGTCTTTCCACTCCTGCTGTGATTGTGTCTTCGTCACAATAAGAAAAGTTTATTCTCATAGTATTTTTCCCGCAGTCGTTGCAATAAAAAGCAGAACCTTTAACAAAGGCTACGTTTTTTTCCACCGCCCGGTTTAAGAGGTCGTCAGCGCTCATGTGTTCCGGCAGGGTGAGGAAGAGGAAGAGACCACCCTCGGGCTTTGTCCATTTAACGCCTTCAGGCATATATTTCTCAAAACAACCGAGCATGTGATCGCGTCGTGATTTGTAAAGTTTAATGGTATTGACAAGGTTTTTATCAAGCAATCCCCTTTTCATGTATTCAGCCGCTATCTTCTGAACAAAAACAGGGGAACAAAGGTCAGCTGACTGCTTGGCCATCAAAAATTTATCAATTATTTCAGGATTTCCCAGTATCCATGCTAACCGGAAGCCGGGGGCCAGTATTTTAGAGAAGGTAAAAAGGGTTATTACCCTTCCTTCCTTATCAATCTCGTACATCAGTTTTTGTGTCTTACCTTCGAAACGTATGTCGCGGTAGGGGCTGTCTTCCATGACAAGCAGGTTATATTTTGAAGCTATCTTCAGTATCTCTTTTCTTCTTGACTCGGGCATGGTGATTCCTGCGGGATTTTGAAAATCAGGGATTACATAGATAAATTTAACCTTTACATTTTCTTTTTGTAGCTGTTTAAGTTTTTTCTCCAGTTCATCGGCTCTCATACCATGATCATCGAAAGGAATGCCTTCCAGTCTTGCACCGTAAACAGTGAAAGCAGATAAGCCTCCCAGGTAGGAAGGAAGGCCACATATAACACAATCACCGCGATCAATGAATATTTTGGATAAAATATCGAGTGCCTGCTGTGACCCGGTGCTGATCGCCAGATTGTCATGGCCCACAGTAAGTCCCTGGTCTTTGTGTCTTTTGAGTAACATCTCCCTCAGATCACGATCTCCTTCCGTGGTGCCATATTGAAGGGCTGAGGGGCCCTGTGTGTCAAGAATAAATGATGTAATTTCTTTAATTTCACTTACAGGAAAGGAATCAGGTGATGGCAGTCCCCCTGCGAAGGATATCATTTCAGGATTCTGTAAAAGCTTCAGTATCTCCCTTATGGCAGACCTCTTCATCGATTTTGCTGAGTTTGACAGCTTATTGTTTATATCCGGCGTCATATTATTTGTGTTTGGTTTAATAAATTAAATATGTATTTATCTAAGATAAGAATAATTTGAATCACCACCAATGGCGGTGAATCCACAGCAGATTATTTATTCCGGTAATTTAAATGGTGTCCGGTTCAATATTGACCTTCCAAGTGTAATCTCATCGGTATATTCCAGCTCATCTCCTATGGCTACTCCCCTTGAAAGGGATGTTATCTTAACATCATAAGAGAGAAGCCGCCTGTAAATGTAATAGTTCGTTGTATCACCTTCCATGGTTGTGCTCAGAGCTAATATTACTTCTGTAACATTTCCTTCTTTTATTTTTTCTTCCAGTTGATCGATATTGAGATCAGAAGGCCCTATGCCATCCATTGGGGATATTATACCGCCGAGTACATGATATACTCCCCTGTACTGCCGTGTGTTTTCAATGGCAATAACATCCCTGCTATTTTCAACCACGCATATAATAGACCTGTCTCTTGATTTGTCACTGCATATATCACATATATCGTTGTCAGAAATATTGAAACATATTTTACAGTATTTAATTTCTTTTTTAAGCCTTATTATGCTTTCACCAAAGCGTTCTACATCTGATTCGTTTTGCCTTAAGAGGTGCATAACCAGTCTGAATGCAGTTTTTTTCCCTATTCCTGGCAGGGAGGCAAACTCATTAACTGCGTTTTCAAGTAGCTTTGATGGATATTCAGAGAATGTCATATGCTATTTTTTTCACCTGCAAGTTAAAGATTTAGTGTCTTAAATTAATAATTTTAATTTTTTCTCTCGAGTGTTTTTATTATCCTTGCCAAAATTTTACGTATGAGCCCGGCATTAACACTGCTAATAATTTTACTGTATTTCAGCTTTTTACTTCTCATTGGCTGGGTCACCGGTCGCAAGGCTGACAGCGAAAGTTTTTTTATTGGCAACCGTATGTCACCATGGCTTATAGTCGCTATAGGGATGCTGGGTGCATCATTATCAGGAGTCACGTTTATCTCGGTTCCCGGCTGGGTGCTTGACAGCCAGATGTCGTATATGCAAATGGTTTTTGGCTTCCTGGTAGGCTATACGGTTATAGCCGAGGTTCTGCTGCCCTTGTATTACAAGCTCAGGCTTACGTCAATATATACCTACCTGGAAAAACGTTTCGGGCTTTTTTCATATAAGACGGGATCTTCGTTCTTCCTCTTATCGCGTACAATAGGGGCCTCATTCAGACTCTTCCTTGTTGCAATTGTGTTGCAATTCGCAATTTTTGATGCCTGGAATGTACCATTTGCAGTAACCGTGATTATTACCCTGCTGTTTATCTGGCTATATACTTACAAGGGCGGAATAAAAACCATAATCTGGACTGATGTCCTGCAGACCATTTTTATGCTTACCGCGGTTATCCTGACAGTGATTTATATTTCTAAGTCAATGGACATGACACCGGGTTCAATGATTGAAGCGGTCAGGGGAAATAAACTGTCAAAGATTTTCTTTTTTGGAGATTTTAATGATGAGCGTCACTTTTTAAAACAATTCTTCGGGGGGATGTTCATTACCATAGTTATGACGGGCCTTGACCAGGATATGATGCAGAAAAACCTGAGCTGCCGTAATGTGAATGATGCAAAGAAGAATATTTATACATACAGCATTGCCTTCGTACCCGTTAATTTGATCTTCCTGGTGCTTGGAGTTCTGCTGGTAATATATACTTCATTCGCGGGTATGTCCATACCGGAACAGCCTGATAACCTTTTTCCACTTGTGGCCACAAGGGGTGGATTAGCACCTGCAGTAAGCATATTTTTTATACTGGGCTTAATAGCAGCTGCCTATTCGAGCGCCGATTCTGCACTTACTGCCCTTACCACATCATTCACAGTTGATATACTTGGTAAAGGAGGTGAAAAGGAGCCGGTATTAAAAAAGATACGTTTCCGGGTACATATAATGTTTTCATTCATTCTCATGGCGGTAATTATGATTTTCAGGCTTATAAATGACGAGAGTGTAATAAGTGCCCTGTACACAGTTGCAGGTTACACCTATGGGCCGCTGCTGGGAATGTATTCATTTGGATTGTTTCTAAAGTGGAAAATATATGACCATCTGATGCCCTATGTTGCAATTGCCTCTCCCCTGATATGTGTTCTGCTTAATAGTTTTTCAGAGAAATTATTCTGGGGATATAAATTTGGCTTTGAACTCTTGATTGTCAACGGCCTTATCACTTTCCTTGGCATGATGATCATTCGCCGGAAGAACCTCCCAGAGGAAAGCGGTAGATGATGTAATAGGACACTGCCGGCACTAAACCACCGTCTGTGCTTCCCATTCCTGGAATGTAGACTGCTTCCTTTTCATTTTTGCCGGAGGAAGCTATAAGTGTGCGCAGCTTAACAGACCATCCTATAAGGAAATTTTTTACTAATTCTGTTTTCACGCTGCCCTGTATTTCAAGAAAATGTGCATGAACTGAATTTTTTGGAATGGAAGCATCATGATTTCCCCAGTAATTGTCAATGCTTATGGAAGGTGTTTCCTGTTCAAAAACAGAAATGCCGTACCTTAAGCCTATACCGGCAAAGTGATTGATTTTGGAAGCTACAGGTTCTAGCATGCCTATATCCGGACCTATTCTCAAGAAAAAGCCTTCGCTGTGATATTCATAGTTGTATTGGTCATAATTATATGATGAATAACCTGGTTCGCAGACAATGTAATATTTGTAATTTAACCGGTACGACAGATGACCTTCGAAGTTATATTTTGAATTATCCAGCGCATACAGTGCGGGTCCTATTATGTCAATACCGGCACTGATAGATTTTCTGGCTTTCACCGTATCAGCTTCCTGTGCAGTGGTAAGCAGTGAGCATATCAACAGGGAGATGCTAAAAAATAATTTGAATATTCTCCTGATCACCCGGGTTAACTGGTTTATTTGTGATTAATATATCCTTTATGTCATTCACAGTATGTTCTATTTCTTCGAGTTCATGGATGTAAATATAGCCACAGGCAGCAGATACGAACTTAAGCCTTGAGGTATAATATATTGCAATGGTATCTGCACGTCCGCCATTGATAAGAGCAAAAGAACAATTTGTATCAGACGGGTTAAGAGGCAGGTCTATATTTTTTTGTGTTGACATTGAGTAGATTGATGAATCAGGGATGTTCAATCCATAGATGTCCAGGCTATCAATGCTTAGTTGTTCCCCCGTTTCATTGGAGTAGAAAACAGCCCGCATCATTACTTCGGTGTCCTCATTGCAACCTTCCTTTGTGCAGGCATTGTTTAATACAGCCAGTGCAATCAACAGCAGGGTGAGAAATATATTTTTCATCATTTGAAAACAAATGTATTCAAAAGTATGAAAAATGAATGTCCCAAAAAAGCTTTGTTCCTGCTATGAGATCAAAATGTCAATTCTTTTTATGGTTAAAGATTTGACTTATTGTTTCCTGGTATTTATTCGTAATCTCCTCCCTCCTGAGCTTCAGGGTAGGTGATAATTCTCCCGTCTCGGTCGACCATTCTTCTTCAACAAACCTGAATCTCTTTATCTTCTCATGGTCACCAAGGGACTTGTTCAGCTTGTCAACCTCCTCGTTCATGCGACTTATGACCTCTGGTTTTTTTATAAGCTCAGCGTTATCCTGAAATTTAATATTTTCCTGGGAGCACCAGTCATGGAGGTGTTTGAAATTAGGAGATATAAGCGCACTGGCAAATTTTTGATTTTCGCCTATCACCATTGCCTGTTCAATGAATATTGACTCTTTCAATTTATTTTCGATCACCTGGGGGGCAATATATTTACCTGCCGATGTTTTGAATATTTCTTTTTTCCTGTCGGTTATCTTAAGCCATTTACCTTCAACAAGGGTGCCTATATCCCCGGTATGCAACCATCCTTCACTGTCAATCACTTCGCCTGTCATCTCCTTGTCTTTATAGTAACCGATCATTACATGGGGGCCCCTGGTCAGAATTTCCCTGTCTTCTGCTATTTTTACTTCAACACCCGGTATGGGTGGGCCTACAGTGCCGAACATTATTTCTTCCTTCTTGAACACATTAACTGCTATCACCGGTGAGCTTTCGGTTAAGCCATATCCTGCAAGTATGGGTAAACCGGCTGCCCAGAATATTCTTTCAAGCCTTGGCTGTATTGCAGCACCGCCTGAAACAATAATTTCAATATTTCCCCCTAATGCTTCTCTCCACTTGCTGAATATCAGTTTATTGGCAATGGCAAGCTTTGCTTTATAAACTATGCTTTTACCCTGAAGTTCATATTTCAATCCCAGCTTAACCGCCCAGAAGAATAATTTTTTCTTGATTCCTGTCAAAGCTCCCCCCTTACTCATGATACCATCATAAATCTTTTCCATTAGACGGGGTACAGTATTCATTACATGGGGTTTAACCTCCTTAATGAGTTCAGTGATCTGGCCCATGTTCTCAATGTAATATACGCTTATACCCTTGTACTGGAAATGATAATTTACCATCCTTTCATAAATATGGCAGAGGGGAAGAAAACTCATGGCAGTGTCTCCATATCCAAGGTGATGAATGTCGGTTACTGCCAGGCAGTTTGAAACCAGGTTGTTATGCGACAGCATTACACCTTTGGGTTTGCCTGTTGTTCCTGAGGTATAAATGATGGTAAGCAGATCATCAGGTCTTATTGATTCTTTTATCCTGTGAACTTCATCTCTATATTGATCTTCATTATTCTTTCCCAGTTCAAGTAATTCGCTGAAATGTTTAACTCCTTCAATCTCGTCAAAAGAATATATTTCCTTAAAGTTATCGAGCTTTTCCAGTATGGGCTCCACTTTTTTATAAATTGTTTTATTTGAAAGGATGATCACTTTCACCTCTGCATGATTGAGGATATATAAATATTCCTCGGGTCCGATGGTGGGGTAGATGGGTACATGCACCATACCGGACTGTGATAATCCCATATCAACAAAACACCATTCCGGACGGTTTCCGGTAATTGTAGCCACTTTATCTCCTTTCTTAAGGCCAGCTGCCATCAGTCCATAACTTACCCGGTTGGCATGATCGCGATAATCTTCGGTGGAGTACTTTTTCCATTCCCCTTTTATCTTGCCTGCCACAGCTACTTCCCTGGGGTATTTTTCAATATTCCAGTCAATAATATCAAAGATCCTTCTTACTTCCATGGTTTTTTGGTTTTTAAGTGTAGGACAATTCTACAAATTTTTTTCGAACAATTAAAAAATAATATTATCGAACATGGAATGATGCAGTTCCTTTAATGCATTAACAGAGTATATCAGATATAAACTGACAGGTATGGTTTTTCGACTGGCTTTGCGGGTCGGGATATTCAGCTTAGTGATTCTTTAACAATATCCCGTATATTTTGAAGTGCTTGCGGTATTCCCTGGGGCTCACTTCCTCCTGCCGTAGCCATAAAGGGCTGTCCGCCGCCACCGCCTTTTATATGGGATGCAACATTTCGAATAATGTCACCTGCATGTATTTTTTTCTGTCTGGCAATATCATCACTGACCATCATAAGTAAATGTGCTTTGTTCCCTATATGTGCCCCTATGGCAAGTATTATATCATCATTTGATGACCTGACCATATGGGCAATTTTCTTTAATATCTCAACAGAATCGGTTTGAACCTGCTGAGCTATAAATTGCACTCCGTTTATCTCTTCAGATTTTTTTAGAAGCTCGTCACGCAATGTTGCCGATGCATTGGATTCCAGTTTTTCTATCCTTTTATTCAGGTCGTTAACCTGGGCTATAAGCCTTGCTATTGCATCAGGTATATCTTTTGAACTGGTGAGCATATTGCTTACTTCGTCGAGTATAGCCAGTTTGTGGTTGACATAGTCCAGTGCCCGCTCGGAAGTAACCGCTTCTATTCTTCTTATACCTGCAGCTATGGCACCCTCGGATACGATTTTAAATAGACCTATCTCGCCGGTAGCTTCAACATGAGTGCCGCCGCATAGTTCCAGGGATTCATCAAAGCCCACCACTCTCACTTTATTGTCGTATTTCTCACCGAAAAGAGCAATGGCACCCTTATCAATGGCTTCATCCATGGGTAATTCATCAATGACCCTGGCAGGTATATTCTTCCTTATCATTTCATTTACAAGCTTTTCAATATTACTGATTTCTTCACCCGTAATTTTTTTGAAATGACTGAAATCAAAACGTAATCTCTCATTATTAACCAGTGAGCCCTTCTGTTCCACATGATCACCCAGGGTTTTCCTCAAGGCATAATGAAGCAGGTGAGTGGCGGTATGGTTTTTTGCCGTTGCAGAGCGTTTCCTCTCATCCACCACTGCTTCATAAGGATTTTCAGGATCCCCCGGAAGGGATTTACTTACGTGGATTATAAGATTGTTTTCCTTTATGGTGTCGATGATATCAATTTTTTCTTTCCCGTTTGTAATGTAGCCTTTGTCACCTGCCTGCCCCCCGGATTCAGCATAAAAAGGAGTTTTGTCAAATACCAGTTGGTATAATTCCCTGCCTTTGCTCTTTATTTTGCGATAGCGGGTAAGCCTTATTTTATCTGTGGTCTTGTCATAGCCGGTGAATGTGGTTCCCTGCTGATCAATAATTATTTCCCAGTCTGTCGACTCTTTAACTGCATCTACCTTTGACCTTTGCTTTTGTTTTTTCATCTCTTCCTCGAATCCCGGCATATCCACCGTCATATTATTTTCTTTCAATATAAGCTGGGTAAGATCAAGGGGAAATCCATAGGTGTCATAAAGGGTAAAAGCATCTTTGCCGGGTAAGATATCTTTATTATTTGCTTTCAGTTCCGCAATACGCCTGTCGATTAATCGTATACCCTTGCCCAGGGTATTGAGAAAAGTAGCTTCTTCCTGCCGGATTATAGCAGTGATCTGCTTTTGCTGTGCCTTTAACTCCGGGAAGGTGTCGCCCATAACATTAACCAGTACGGGTACAAGCCTGTATATAAAAGGATCTTCCTGTTGAAGATAGTTGAAACCATAACGGATTGCCCTCCTGAGGATCCTGCGTATTACATAACCTGCTTTGTTATTGGAAGGTATCTGGCCATCAGCAATAGAGAAAGATATGGCTCTCAGGTGATCGGCAATAACACGCAATGCAACATCGGTGTCTTTCTCCTCACCGTACTTAATGCCTGTTATGGCAGATATTTCGTTTATAAGCGACTGGAAGATGTCAGTGTCATAATTGGATTTTTTACCCTGCACCACCATACAGAGTCTTTCAAAGCCCATACCCGTATCAATATGTTTTTCGGGCAATAGTTCCAGCGAACCATCAGCCTTGCGATTATATTGTATAAAAACCAGGTTCCATATCTCAATAACCAGCGGATGGTTTTTATTAATAAGGGTATGACCGGGTACGGCCTGGCGCTCATCATTCTCCCTCATGTCAACATGTATCTCAGAACATGGTCCGCATGGTCCCGTATCACCCATCTCCCAGAAATTATCTTTTTTTGATCCTTCTAATACCCTGTTTTCAGAATTTTTGAAGCATTTTTCCCAGTAAGTGGCTGACTCGGTGTCCCTTACTATTTTTTCGTCCCTGTCGCCTTCAAAAACAGTTGCATATAACCTGTCTTCCTGAAGTTTCAGTACGGAAGTAAGAAATTCCCAGGCCCACTGTATTGCTTCTTTCTTGAAATAATCCCCGAATGACCAGTTGCCGAGCATCTCGAACATTGTATGATGATATGTGTCATGTCCAACTTCCTCAAGATCATTATGTTTACCCGATACCCTCAGGCATTTTTGTGTATTGGCTATACGTTTTGTTACAGGTTTTTCATTGCCCAGAAAAATATCTTTAAACTGGTTCATCCCTGCATTGGTAAACATGAGAGTAGGATCATTTTTAAGAACCATTGGGGCTGATTCAACTACAGTATGTCCTTTCCCGGAAAAAAAATCAAAAAATTTTTTTCTTATTTCTTTTGAATCCATTTAGCTCCTGCTCCGTTAAAGTGATTAAAACCTAATGGTTTGTAAAATTAGTTTATTTAATTTAGATTTGTTGCACCCTAGGGAAAAAATCATATTGCGAGATCCTGATGTTACGAAAGAAGTACTTACTTGACAAAAGAGAGTTAGTTTATAAGGAATACCGTCTTTCTTTCACCCGGAAGCTTGCCAGGTTCAGCCTCTTCCTGATTGCTTCACTTATCCTGGCCACAGCTTATGGCCTTGCTTTCAAATATTTTTTCGGTTCACCGAAAGAGAAAAAACTGAAATCAGAACTTCAGGAGATACGGCTGAAGTACAAATTACTGGAGAAAGATTTTGAAACCATAGAAGGTGAATTAGACGATATAGCAGCGGCTGAAGATAATATTTACAGGCCGGTTTTTGATATGAAACAGATTCCTGCCTCTTTCAGGCAGTCTGGATATGGTGGTACGAGGAAGTACAGGGACCTTGAAGGATATGAGAATGCAGATATTCTCATATCGGCAACCAGTAAAGTTGATGAACTTCTGAGAAGAACCTATATCCAGTCACGATCATTTGATGTTATTATACCGGTTGCTTCCGAGTGGAAAGATAAGTGGGACCATATACCCTACATCCGTCCGGTTAATGTAAATATTCCACTGGGCGAAGGTTTGAAGTTCAGGGAAGAACATCCTGTCCTGGGATGCCCCAGGTGGCATCACGGTCAGGATTTTCAGGCTCCCATAGGTACAGAAGTGTTCTCTACGGGTAAGGGTGTAGTCTTAAGGGCAGGGTGGAACCCTCACGGTTTCGGCAACATGGTGGAAATAGATCACGGTTATGGCTTTAAAACAATATATGGCCATCTAAGTGCGGTAAGGGTGACAGAAGGTCAGGAGGTTGACAGGGGTGACCTGATAGGTTTATCGGGCAGTACGGGAATATCCTCGGGCCCCCACTTGCATTACGAAATACATTATAACGGCAAGATAGAAAATCCTTTATATTTCTTTAATGATGACCTTTCCAGTGAAGAATATAAGGAAATGATTAATGTCCTGAGCAAAGACTACTTTAATTAGTTATTTTCCATAACTTTTTTTGTTATGTTAATAATTTTCACCCAAATGAATTACGTAATCCTTTATATTTAATATATTTATGCTACCTTCGTGCGTTATTATTTAATATAATATGGCTAAAATAAAGTACAAATTTAACCCTGAATCCTTATCCTACGAGAGGATAAAAATGACCTTTGGTGAACGTTTCCTGAGATTTATGACTTATTTTATGGGTTCCATTATTCTTGCAGCGCTTTACGGAATTCTTTTCACCTTCCTTTTTGATTCACCCAAAGAGAAGGTCCTGAAACGTGAAAATGAACAGATGCGGCTTCAGTATGAATTGCTAAATAAGAACCTCGATAAGGTTGAAAAAGTATTGGCACACTTGCAGGAGACAGATGATAATCTGTACAGGACTGTTTTTGAGGCAGAGCCTATACCGACATCCCTGCGTGAAGGAGGTATCGGGGGTGTTAACAGGTACGAGGAGCTGGAAGGTTATGATAACTCTAGGATAGTTATTGAAACAGCTATGAGGCTCGACAAAATAAATAAAAAAACCTATGTCCAGTCAAAATCATTTGATGAGCTTAAAGTGCTCGCCAGCGAAAAAGAGGAGATGCTCAGAAGCATACCTGCAATAATGCCTATATCCAATAAGGACCTCACCCGCACTGCATCTGGATGGGGATATCGAATCCATCCTATCTATAAGATAAGAAAATTTCACTACGGTATGGATTTTACTGCTCCCACAGGTACGGAGATCTATGCCACAGGGGATGGTACCATAGCCAGGATAAGAAGTTCCAAAAGGGGATTTGGTAATCACATTGTTGTTGATCACGGCTTTGGATACGAAACCGTATATGCCCACCTGAACGGGTTTAACGACATTTATGTAGGTAAGAAGGTGAAGAGGGGCGATGTAATCGCTTTTGTCGGAAGTACCGGGCTGTCAACTGCGCCTCACCTGCATTACGAGGTTCATCTGAACGGTAAAAAAGTGGATCCGGCCAATTATTATTTCAATGATTTGAGCCCGGAAGAGTATGAAAGAATGATTGAGCTGGCTATGAAAAGCGGCCAGTCTTTTGATTAACCCCGAGTCTTATATGTTTAAAATCCGGGCTGGACACTTGCATATTAGAATATCCCAGTTAATAGTTGCCGTCCTTTGCTTCCCCTGTGCATTGTTTTCACAGATAAATTATGACCGACAATTAATTACCATTGCTGCTACAGGCGATATCATGCTTGGAACCTCTTTCCCTGAAAAAAGCTACCTGCCACCCGGGAACGACCCCTATCCCCTGATGTCATCCCTCTTTGAAACCCTATCCCTGACCGATCTTACTTTCGGGAACCTGGAAGGTCCCTTTTCCGATGATGCCCGGCTTGTTAAAAGATGCAGGGATACAACCAAATGCTACGCTTTTAGAGTACCCGAAAGTTACGCAGGAGTGCTCGACAGTGCCGGCTTTGACTTGCTGAGCCTGGCAAATAACCATATAGGCGACTTTGGAACTGAGGCAAAGCTGACAACAGTAGCTATACTGGATTCACTGAATATGTCTTATGCGGGGACAGTTGATTATCCTTGGACTGTCAGAACGATATTCGATAGCCTCAAAGTGGGATTTTGTGCCTTTGCACCGAATAAGGGTACTGTAAGCCTGCATGACATAAAAAGGGCAGAAGAGATTATAAGTATCCTTAATGACAGTTGTGATATTGTGGTCGTGTCTGTTCATGGAGGGGGAGAAGGAGCTGAAAATCAGCATGTCACAAGGACAGAAGAATATTATTACGGTGAGAACAGGGGTAATATTCATGAATTTGCTCACAGAATTATAGACCTGGGAGCCGACATTGTGCTGGGACATGGCCCGCATGTAAGCAGGGCACTGGAAATATACCGGGGGAGGCTAATTGCATATAGTCTCGGAAATTTTTGCACATACAGGAGATTTAACCTCCAGGGACCCAATGGCTATGCACCCTTACTTTATGCCTGTCTCAACACAGAGGGGGAATTTTTATTTGGCAAAATAATACCGGTGTACCAGAATAATTATGGCCATGTTAAGCCAGATCCCGGGAAAAGAGCTATTTTTAAGATCAGGGAATTAACATTGACAGATTTTCCTGAATCAGGTATAATAATTGACGATGATGGAAATATTACTATTAAGAAGTGATCATGGATGAAAACAGTGATAAGAAAAAAAAGTTGTTTTATTCAATAGGGGAGGTTGCTGAAATGCTTGGTGAACAAACCTCGGCAGTAAGATACTGGGAAAAAGAGTTTGATATCATCAAACCCCAAAAAAATAAAAAAGGTAACAGGATGTTCACCTACGAAGACATTGAGAACCTGAAAATGATACATTACCTGTTGAAAGAGAAAGGTATGACTATTGCAGGCGTTAAGAAAAAAATGTCCGAAAACCCCGATGACGTTAGAAAAAATCATGAAGTGATAGAATCACTTAAGAAAATAAAAGGCCTTCTCATTGAGCTAAGGGACAATATTTGAAATATATGGATGATGAAACTTAAAGAACTGGTTGAGTACCTCGAATCACAGGTACCTCCTGCCTTCCAGGAATCGTATGATAATTCGGGAATACAGATTGGTGAACCTGATAGCATTGTGGAGTCGGCGCTTCTCAGTCTTGATATTACCCGGGAGGTCATTGATGAAGCCAGCAAAAAAGGATGCCAGGTGATAATTTCGCATCACCCACTGATTTTTCACCCACTGAAGAGCATAACAGGCAAAACTGATGTGGAAAAAATTATTATCAAAGCCATACGTAATAATATCGCTATTTACAGTATGCATACAAACCTCGATATAATCAGGGGGGGAGTGAGTTACAGGATGGCTGAAAAAATTAAGCTCAGGGATATACAGGTATTGGCGCCTCTGGATAATAAGCTTCTTAAGCTGGTGGTTTTTGTTCCGCTGTCTCACGAAGAGAAAGTAAGGGATGCAATATTTAATGCGGGTGCGGGAAATATTGGTAATTATGACAGGTGCAGTTATAACATTTCCGGAAGGGGGACATACCGGGCCGGTCCCGGCTCTGAACCTTTTGCCGGGGAGCGGGGCAAGGAGCATACAGAAGAAGAGATCAGGATAGAAACAGTCTTACCCGGGCACTTAGAAAAAAAGGTGATCAGGGCAATGATCGATTCACATCCCTATGAGGAAGTGGCTTATGACCTTTACAGGATTGAAAATAAAGTGCCGGGTGCAGGCCTGGGATGTGTGGGCGTGATGCCTGAAAGTATTACAGACCATGATCTTATTGAAAGACTCGGTGAAATATTTAAAGCAAAAGGTATCAGGCATACAACATTACACGGTAAAAAAATAAGTAAAGTGGCTGTGCTGGGAGGCTCCGGCGATGCTTTTATAAACAGGGCTGTTTCAAGCGGAGCTGATGCCTTTATTACTGCCGATATTAAATATCATTCATATTTTCAAGCAGGCGATGATTTATTACTGGTCGATATCGGGCATTATGAAAGTGAAAAACCTGCAACAGAGATTTTACATGAGTTAATTACAAAAAAATTCCCTAAATTTGCAATCCAATTTTCAGAAGTAAATACAAATCCAGTTAATTATTCACAGGTATGGAAAAAGTGAAAGCAGGCGAGAAAGAAATGACAGTTGCAGAAAAATTAAAGGCACTGTACCGGTTGCAGATTGTTGATTCCAAGATAGATGAGATAAAGACCCTGAGGGGCGAACTGCCTTTGGAGGTCCAGGATCTCGAAGATGAGGTGGAGGGTCTTGAAACAAGGATTGGTAAACTGAATGAAGAACTCGATGAATTGGTGAGGGCGATTAAGACAAAACAAAATGAAATAATTGATGCTGAAAACCTTATAAAGAAATACGAGGAGCAACAAAATAATGTAAGAAACAACAGGGAATATGACTCCCTATCAAAAGAAATTGAATACCAGACACTGGAAATTGAACTATGCAATAAAAAGATAACGGAGTTCAGCGCCCTGAAAGAGGAGAAGACAGAGGTCATAGATGACTCAAAGAAGAATTTGGAGGAACTGAAAGGTGACCTCGAAAATAAAAAATCTGAGCTGGATTCCATTATCGCAGATACCAGGAAAGAAGAAGAGGCCCTTGAGAAAGAGTCTCAAAAGATAAGCGAATCAATAGAAGACAGGTTACTTACAGCCTACAGGAGAATCCGTCAGAATGCAAGAAACGGACTGGCGGTGGTACCCGTACAGAGAGATGCCTGTGGTGGATGTTTCAACCAGATACCCCCCCAGCGCCAGCTGGATATTAAATCACATAAGAAAATCATTGTATGTGAATATTGCGGGCGTATCCTCGTTGATGATGAGATACGGGAACAAGAGAAAGAGGAGGAGAAGAAGAAGAAGGAGAAGGAGAAGGAGAAGGCTTCCTCCTCTGCTAAAGCTACGTCTGATAAGAAGGCTAAGGCTAAGGCTAAGGCTAAATAAGGCGAGCTGACAATCCTATCCAACCTTTTT
>JAWLEO010000019.1:33086-68046 GCA_041686075.1 Bacteroidales bacterium
CTTAGCATAATGTATCATTAATCATTATGCATTTTATAAAATGAAAGATTTCCCTAATCAAATACTGGAAGGTATACCGGATGAACTACCGGCTATCAAGCCTTATGATGAGAGTGTTAACCATGCCCCCAGGCGTAAGGATATATTGACCGGGGAGGAGAAACGCCTGGCTGTCAGAAATGCACTGAGGTATTTCCCTGAAAAATTTCATGGTAAGCTGGCACCTGAATTTGCCGGGGAGTTATTGAAATATGGACGGATATATATGTACAGGTTCAGACCCGATTATGAAATAAAGGCAAGGCATATAAACGATTTCCCCCATAAGTCAAAACAGGCCGCAGCTATTATGCTCATGATAAGCAATAACCTTGATAATGCTGTTGCCCAGCATCCACATGAACTCATTACTTACGGAGGAAATGGAGCGGTCTTTCAAAACTGGGCCCAATACAGGCTGGTAATGAAATACCTTGCTACCATAACAGATAAACAGACACTTGTCGTATATTCAGGTCATCCCCTGGGAATTTTTCCTTCACATAAAGATGCACCCAGGCTGGTCGTAACTAATGGTATGGTAATCCCCAACTATTCGGGCAGCGATGACTATGAGAGGTTTAATGCCCTGGGTGTCAGCCAGTATGGTCAGATGACAGCAGGTTCATATATGTATATCGGTCCACAGGGAATAGTGCATGGCACCACGATTACCATTCTCAATGCATGCCGCCGAATATCAGGCAAAAATGAAGATCTTAAGGGGAAACTCTTCGTTTCCTCAGGCCTGGGTGGTATGTCAGGTGCACAGCCTAAGGCAGCCAGCATTGCAGGTCTTACCTCGGTAATTGCTGAAGTTAATCCAAAGGCGATAAAGAAGAGGTTCTCCCAGGGATGGGTTGATGAGGTAATAGAAGACATTGATAAACTGGTAGTGAGAGTGAAACGCGCAAGGCAAAGGAGAGAACCTTTGTCGGTGGCATACTATGGTAATATCGTTGATGTATGGGAAAGTTTCGCAGAAAAGAATATTATTCCTGACATTGGTTCTGATCAGACATCTCTCCATAATCCCTGGTCAGGGGGCTATTACCCGGCAGGATTGGGTTTTGAAGATTCCAACAGACTTATGACCAGTGACCCGGCTGAGTTCAAAAAAATTGTGCAGCAGTCATTGATAAGACAGGTAAAAGCAATTAACCATCATACATCCAGGGGCACCTACTTTTTTGATTATGGCAATGCCTTTCTTCTTGAATCGTCCCGCGCCGGGGCAGATATAATGACACCTGAAGGTAATTTCAGATACCCGAGTTATGTCCAGGATATAATGGGACCCATTTATTTTGATTATGGCTTTGGTCCCTTCAGGTGGGTGTGTTGCTCAAACAGGCCCGGTGACCTGGAGCTGACAGACAATATAGCATGTGAGGTACTTGAGAAAATATCTGAACGCTCACCGGAGCAGATAAAACAACAGATGCTGGATAATGTAAGGTGGATTAAGGAAGCAGAAAAAAATAAACTTGTTGTTGGCTCCCAGGCAAGGATATTATACGCCGATGCTGAAGGGCGGATAGCGATTGCAACAGCCTTCAATGACGCAATAAAAAGAGGAAGGATAAGTGCACCTGTAGTTCTTGGCCGTGATCATCATGATGTATCAGGTACGGATTCTCCCTACAGGGAAACATCCAATATCTACGATGGATCGAGCTTTACTGCTGATATGTCAGTTCAGAATGTAATAGGAGATGCCTTCAGGGGAGCAAGCTGGGTTAGCATCCACAATGGTGGAGGCGTAGGCTGGGGTGAGGTAATAAACGGTGGATTCGGCCTGGTTCTTGACGGATCGGATGATGCTTTAAAAAGGCTGAGGATGATGCTGCACTGGGATGTGAACAACGGAATAGCCAGACGCAGCTGGGCAAGAAATGATGAAGCACGTTTTGCTGCCGTTCGAGAGATGGAACGAACACCTGACCTAAAAATAACCCTTCCTCATATTGCTGATGATAAGCTCATCAGCGGGCTGTTCGGTGATTAGAATTTACTGTCAAGATCGGGCTTACTCATTTTTATTCAGCAATGCAACGGCCAGGGCCATTATCCCTTCACCACGGCCTGTAAATCCCATTTTCTCAGTTGTTGTTGCTTTAACAGAGATAAGGCTTTTATCTATTTTGCATATGCCCGCCAGGCATTCACGCATCTTTTCAATATATCCTGATAATCTTGGTTCTTCAAGGCAGACCGTACTGTCAATATTGATTATATGAAATTTATTCTCTGATAATAGGTTCAACGTTTTTTCCAGCAGTATTTTGCTGTCGATACCCCTGTACTGTTCATCTGTGTCAGGAAAATGATAACCTATATCCCTTAAGCCTGCCGCTCCCAGGAGGGCATCACATATGGCATGGATCAATACATCTCCTTCAGAATGAGCCAGGCAACCCTTGTCCGAGGGTATATTGATTCCTCCCAGCCAGAGGGGTTTACCTTTCACAAGCTTATGAAAATCTATTCCCTGCCCGGTACGTATATCCATTAACCAGATGATTTAATATTTCTGAATGCATCAAAGTCAAAGGAGAGGGAAAACCTGAGTGTGCGGGCCAGAGGATGGTTATTGACCAGAGGCATAAGGTATGAGAAATCAAGTGAGAATACATTCATCCTGAATCCTGCACCTGCCGTGAAATATTTCCTGTTGCCCTTACTGGCATGCTCATGGAAGTAACCACCCCTGATTGCAAACTGGCTATTGTACCAGTATTCCAACCCAAATGAATAACTTATTTCATTCAATTCTTCCCTTATACCTCCCGGGGCATCATAAAATGACTGGAAAATTGCAACCGGTACCGCAACATTGGGATCTTTACCCGCTATAATTTCTCCTGTCATTTCATCATATTCGGGTGGTGTAGGCACCAGCAGCTTATTAAAATCAACGGCTATACCTATTTCATTGTACCTGTCCAGTTCGATATTCAGTGCCGGTCCCAAACGCAGGTTCATTGGAATGAAATCAGGATCATTCTCATCAGTATAGGATATCTTGGCACCTATATTCGATATATTGGTTCCGAAAGAAATGCTGGCATCTTTTGATGATATTGAAATATCATTCAAATAGTAGAATGATATATCTGATGCTATTGATGTGCCGGGCTTTGTTTCAGTGCCTCCGGCAGGGAAGCCACCTGTGAGGTTGGAATATATGAACCTGAACGCTATGCTTCCTGCTATATTGTTGCCCAGCTTACGCGAATAAGCAGCATCCAGGCCAAATTCATTGGGTCTGAAATTACGCTCAACATTACCCCAGTCATCTGTGAATGGTATATCTCCCAGGCTCGAATAAAGCAGGCTGGAGCTGATAACCTGTTTGTCATCAATGCGGTAGTAGCCTGCGAGATATGCTATGTTAATATCAGGCACCAGTGTCCGAAGCCATGGTGAATATGATATACCCATACCTCCTTCCCCGTCAATAAATGCATACTTGGCGGGGTTCCAGTGCATGCTGTAAATATCAGCTGAAGTTGCAACACCTGCATCACCCATTGCACCCGCCCTTGAGTCCGGTGCAATCAATAAAAATGGCACAACATATTGTATGGCGTTTAGTTCGTCAGTATCCTGTGCCCTTACAAATGATGAAGACAACATACTGAGGATCACACTGACAACCAGAAGTTTTGTTTTCATTAATTTTCATGTTTACACGTGCAAATATATAAACAAATTTATGTTCTCTTTATTGTGTCCCGGACTATAAAATCATCATCCGGCCAGACACACGTGCAGTCTCATTTTTTTCGGTTTTAAAAATTACTGTGTATATATATATCCCGGAAGCTACCCTTGATCCTTTATTGTCCCTTCCATCCCATGTTATCGGGCTTATCCTGTATCCTCCCGGGGGCTTGTTTGTTTTAATGGTTTTTACCAGCATGCCATTAGGGCTGTAAATATTGATGATTATTTCAATATTATCATCAGGCCTGTTGTGTTCCAGGCTTATCTTTGTGCTGTTTACGAAGGGATTAGGATAATTGATCAGTTTATTCAAAACCAGTCCCTCCTCATCCCTGACAAAAAACATTATGGAATCAGTTGATGAATTATTAAAGTTATCCCAGGCTTTGAGTGAGATGACATGTTCACCTTTTTCCAGGTCAGCCAGGGGATATACTATTTTACCTGACTCATAGGTCCCAAGGTCATTCTCATAATAATTATTCAATATTATAGGATTTCCTGTTTCGTTATCAATTATTGCAACTATATCATGCCCTATTCCCATTCCCGATGTATTTATACTTGCAGGATCACTCAGGTGTGCAAGAAAGACAGGATCGGTATCGGTTATCCCTCCATCCCTGAAAAGTGTATCATTGAGAAAGAGCCTGATATGCGGACCTGTGGTGTCTGCTTCTGCCGGATTACACAGACCTCCAATAATCAGGTCATTATAAAAACCTGTATGACCGGAATTGTCCCCTTCAGCGAAATAACTTAGTTTTCCCTTTCCGAAAGTGTAGTCAATGTCTCTCGGAATAAAGATTGAAAAGCTGAACTTACCGTTAATAACTTCAGTTTTTCCTTTGAATAGAACCCTGTCCCTGGTCATGTAGTCAAATGGTTGGCCACCGTCATTTGCCAGGGTTGTGTTTTCATATTCCTTGTCAAACAGGGAAGGGTAGAGGAAGCCATTAAATGATTGCAGGGGATTACCGGAATTATCATTGACATGGCCTGATATTTTAAGTTCAGTGAGTCCCATAATGGTATCATTGAAAGCCGTTACGCTTTTCCCATTTATTGAGTCTGTTATAATATAGCCATGCCACGGCCAGGCTAGCCTGAGGGCAGGATCACCCAGCAGGGTGAAATTTCTTTTGTTGTCACCTGCAGTGTTTATTTTAGACTGCCTCATAATTTCCCCCAAAGTAAGGCCCCTCCCGTCCTCGTCTTTATTAAAGGCATTCTCATACAGTTTTGATGCCAGGGTGTAATTATGTGAAGCAAAGACTATACGAGTGGTTGAAAAAAGGGCAATGGCTCCTCCTTCGGGATTAAGTAATACGAGTTCACCGGCCGATGACCTCTGACTTATTTCACCCGTTCCCTGGTCAATCTTAATATCTTCAAAACGTGAAAACTCACATGTGGCAGTGACAAAAACGGGGTACTTGCCTTTATTCGACCATGAATTAATAGTTTCGGTATTTACCACCCTTTCATGGGCCAGTCCCAGCTCATTGCCATGGCCCGAGTAATTAACTATAAGACAACCATTATTGATCCTGTCATTTATTGCCCTTTCGGCTTCAGGGTAGGATTGCCCGCTGATAGAGGTATGCTGTTTGTAAGAATCAAGATAAATCTTTTCTATATTGAAAGAAGGTTCCCTGTTTTCAATTAATTCGGCCAGCTTATCCGAATCACTCATATGGATATTGTTATCCTCATCATCAGCCACCATTGTTATAATGTTTCTCCAGGGGCCCATATAAGCAGGACTGAGGTAGTCTTTTATCTTGTTTACCATCGCCCTGGCCTGGAGGGTGTCAGAAACAGGCAGCCTGCCAATACCTATGTCCAAAAATCCTTCTGCTTCTCCTTCACCGGGGTCAAGCAAACCATAATAATCATCCGATGTAAATGACTTTATCTTTACCCAGGAGTTAAGACTTTGATATGTGGGGACGAAGTTTGGATTTGCAGGGGGAAGAGTTTTGTTCTCGTATGAGCCGTCACCAAACAAGAGAAGATATTTAAGTGGCTTATCACTTTCCTTGTTTCGCGAGTATACCATCCTTACGTAATTCCTTATGGCACTGATGTCAGGAACACCTCCTGAGAATTCATTGTATATCTCACCCGGTGTTACCACTATGCTTTCATATGAATCATTTACAGCGTGAAGCAATGCCAGCTCAGATGCATACCCGTAAAAAAGAGGGTGAGTTAGTATTATCATATCATATTGCCCTGGCTGATGAAGGTTCTGGTTAGCTACAGGCTCCCTTTCAATGAATGGTTCCAGGGCATCCTCCACCCTGAAAGCGATAAACTTCTTCAGGCTGTCAGTCCTTGCTTTGAATGAATATTCATTCTGGGAATAACTTCTCTGTATGGCGGTGATTGATTTTTCGTTGCTTATGTCCCAAAATATAAGGTCTTCGAATGTTGATTTTAACTTGAATTCGGTAATTATACCTGGTTGAACCGATGACCTGTCGCGTATAATAAAATGATTGAGATCAGGATTGCTGTAATTATTCTCAATGCGTGTCTGCAATACAAGGTAGTCCAGCCATGCCAGTGCAGTGATGTTGCCGTTGTTATGAAAGGTAATTGATATGTCTGGATTGTCTTGTGAAAGATCGATCTCGCCCTCCTCTTCTACGGGGTTTGCGTAAGTGCCGGCTGTGTTGTTAATATTGACCGCCGGTATCATGAGGGAGCTGACTACATCACCTCCATTCTTTAACCTTATTATTGACGCATCCGGCGAACGTCCAAGTACCCGCAGGCTGTAATTCAGACTGGCACCATCCTCAATATTGAAACTCCCAATATCAGTATCTACAGTGTAATCGAGACCGGCAGCCAGCGGTTCGTACCATTCCCGCCCGGATTTCATTATATTCTGTTTTTCAATTTCATGTATGAAAAGATGGTCTGTGTATGATGAATTATTATCAGCGGGCCCTGGATCCTCCTGCTGGCTTATTTCCAGTGGTGATTCATTGAGCTTGATAAAATACACTGCCGTGTCAGAATAATAATGCCTCTGGAAATAGTACTCATCTTCAAGTTGATCGTATTTCCACCTGTGTGTTGAATTTCCGTAAAACAATATATAGTCGCCATCGTTAAATACACCGTCATTACCCCTTTCTACATAGATCGCTGTTTTGATTAGATCGTCAGGCTGGGGGTCATCATTATAGTATGAAAGCAGACCATGATTATTGCTGTAGACAGCAGCTTTCCCTCCGGGGCTAAGGCCGAGTTCAGAAAGATCTTCAAAGTCAATACGGTAAATACCCTCATCAATTATTTTTACCTTATGCCATGTTCCCGTTGACAGTGCAGAAGTGTTAACATATTCCTGTGAAAATAATATCACTGATGTTAGCAAAGGGAAAATCAGTATAGATATAAACTTCTTCAATTATATCAGGATTATTTTCTAAGTTTGTTAGCCACCGTCACAATATTTAACGATTCATTATTGTTCATATTGCGATGGTAATTTTATATCAGATTGTTGTTAAAATAAACAGGCTCTCTTTTAATAAATATACATTAATTCAATGCCGGGCTTTGTAAAAATACTAATTCTGACTGTATATTTATTTTTGCCAGTCTATAATTTGGCAGCCCAGGATACGGAAAGCCTATCCTTTTACTATACTCCTGTTCAGGCAAATCCTGCAATGGCAGGATCTGAGGGGCCGGGTATCCTAAAGCTTATTTACCGCGATTATTATCCCGGCAGGGGCCTTAATCTCCATTCAATATACTCTAGCTATGACTCTTTCCTGGAGTCTATACACGGAGGCTTTGGCTTTTACCTTTCCGAGGACCTCATGGGGGATCTGCTGAGTGATTTCAGGGCGGGAGCAGCCTATTCCTACCATTTACGAGCAAGTCGCGATTTATATATCAACGCAGGTTTCATGGCTTCATTGATTCACAGGGGCTTTGATGCAGGGAAAATAATATTGCCTGATCAAATTGATCCCCTCATGGGAGCCGTATTGCCTTCAGGGGAATTGATAACTTCCGGATCACGCACGGTATTTGATGCCGGGCTGGGATTTTTATTCAGTTACCTTGATTATCATGCAGGTATTTCAGTTAATCATATTTTCAGGCCTGATATTAGTGCGAGCGGACTGCAGGAATCGGGTCTGGGCAGGCGCTTTTCAATGCACGGTGGAGCAGTGTTCAACAGACGAAATTCAGATATAAGCATTGCACCGGCTTTCGTTATCAGTGTTCAGAACAGTAACATAATAAGTGCACTGGGTACCAGCATTGCCTATAGAGATTTATCAATCAATATAGTGCCGTTCTTTGACCCGCGTATGGGTTTAAGTTTCGTTCAATCAGGTTTACATCTGAGAACGGGACGGATTGAACTGGGCTATAACTACAATTTTGTCCCCCTGCGAACCAGTAGCTTAGAGCCTTTTACCCTGTCAAACCAGGCTTATATTTCAGTAATTTTAAACAATATTGAAAAAAGAGACGTAATAAAGGCAATAAATTATCCTAAAATGTAGTTATATTTGAGAATTAAAGCACATTTATCAAAATTTGTTATATTTGAGTTTGTAATTATATGACCAAAATCTTACGTATTATGTATAAATTTGCATCCTCGTTAATGGTCGCTATTGCTGTTTTACTGTTTGCTTCCTGTAACCGTGGAGAAAATCCAAATGTTTCACCTACAACAGGTTGGCAATACAATGATCCGGATAATGGTGGCTTTGAAGTTGTAATTGGAGCAGAACAGCAAACAGGTCCCGGCCTGGTACTTATTGAAGGAGGTACTTTTACCATGGGTCGGGTGCAGGAAGATGTTATGTACGACTGGAATAATCCAATCAGAAGGGTTACTGTGTCATCTTTCTACATGGATGAAACAGAAATCCGGAATGTAGATTACAGGATGTATCTGTGGTGGCTCCAAAGGGTATACGTTGATTATCCCGAGGTTCACATGAGGGCATTACCCGATACCCTGGTTTGGCGCTCGCCACTGGGATACAACGAGCCTTATGTTCAGTATTATTTCAGACATCCTTCATATAACAACTACCCGGTCGTTGGTGTTAACTGGTTGCAGGCTAATGACTATTGCCTGTGGCGTACCGACAGGGTCAATGAGCAGATATTGATAGATGAGGGTATCCTTAATTATGATCCTAACCAGATAAATGAAAATAATTTTAATACGGATGCCTACCTTGCAGGCCAGTACGACGGCGTGGTGAATCAAAACCTGCCCAGTCTTGATCCTAACGAGGAGGAACGGAGGGTAAGGGTATCGGATGGTATAATTTTACCAAAGTACAGGCTGCCAACTGAAGCTGAATGGGAATTTGCAGCATATGCCCTGAGGGGAAACACCTTCGAAGAAAGGATTTTTGAAAGAAGAATATATCCCTGGGATGGACATAATGTCAGGAATGCCCAAAAAAGGCACCGCGGACAGTTCATGGCTAACTTCGTCAGAGGGAGAGGCGACCTTATGGGAGTAGCCGGAAGCCTTAATGATAACGGTACCGTACCGGTTGAGGTTAAATCATACTGGCCAAATGATTATGGCCTCTATTGCATGGCAGGAAACGTTAACGAATGGGTACAGGATGTTTACAGGCCCCTTAGTGCACAGGATGTCGATGCCTTTAACCCTTTCAGAGGTAACGTCTATACTGATTACAGCCGTGATGCAAATGGTAACCTGCTCACCAAGGATGAACTGGGCCGGTTGCAGATTGATACAGTGCAGTCTGAAGAAGTGGCTGACAGGTATAATTACCAGAAAGGTGATTACAGGAACTACCGCGACGGCGATTATCTGTCCAATATAAAGGAAAGCGGAGAATGGACAGGAGAAGAAGATATGGGTACTGAATCGATGTACCTGCAGGATGACCAACAATTCGTTTCACTTATAAACGACAGGGCAAGAGTGATCAAAGGTGGCTCATGGAAAGACAGGGCTTACTGGCTGAATCCTTCAACAAGAAGATTCCTTGACCAGGAAGCAGCACGTGATGACCTCGGCTTCCGTTGTGCTATGATAAGAGTGGGAAGCCCATCAGGCTTTTAAAAATACTTCTTGATAAAATAATTGATGCCTCATTATGGGAAACCGTAATGAGGTTTTTTTTAGATGGAAACAGAACATATATATAAGATACTGAAAGACAATAATTTCAATATCTCAATTGATTCAAGAAAGGTGTCAGGAGGAGAAGTGTTTTTTGCCCTTAAGGGTGAAAATTTTGATGGCAATCGCTTTGCCCCGGAGGCACTTGAAAAAGGAGCCACGGTAGCTGTGATAGATGATCCTCTATATGCAAATCCAAACACTGTACTTGTTGATGATGTCCTCGAAGAACTCCAGGCCCTGGCCCTGAAGCACCGTATTTTTTTCGACATCCCTGTACTGGCTATCACGGGGAGTAATGGTAAAACAACGACTAAAGAAATGCTGTCCGGGGTGCTGGCACAGGAATATAAGGTGCATTATACCAGGGATAACTTGAATAACCATATCGGAGTTCCACTGACACTTTTGTCATGCCCCGTCGATGCCAGCTTTATGATAGTGGAAATGGGAGCCAATCACAGGGGTGAGATAAGAGACCTCTGTCACATAGCAAGACCCGGTTGCGGCCTAATTACAAATATAGGTAAAGCCCACCTCGAAGGCTTTGGTTCTCTGGAAGCCGTAGCACAAGCAAAAACAGAATTATATGATTATATTGAAGCTGAAGGCGGATATGTATTTTATAATGAGAATGATCCTCTTCTGAAAAATGCTGTCAGGCAAAGGCAAATAAAATCTGTGCCTTACCTGGAGCCGGGGAAACACAAAATAAATATTCTGGAAGTAAATCAAATGCCCCACCTCGGGATGCTTCTTGAGATAGACGGCATAGAATATACATTCCAGACCAGGCTTTTTGGTCTTTATAACCTTGAAAATGTTTTAGCCGCACTTTCTGTAGGCCTGTTTTTTAATATCTCACCCGGCAGGATGCAGAAGGCTATAGAATCATATATACCCCTAAATAACAGGTCCCAGATATTCAAAACCGGTAATAACACTATAATATGTGATTCCTATAATGCCAATCCGGTCAGTATGTCCAGATCATTAGAGTCTTTCAGCAAATACGATGGTGATAATAAAACTGTTATACTGGGAGATATGTTTGAGCTCGGCGATTATGAAATTGAGGAGCATGAAAAGGTCTTGCAAAAGCTGGCTGCCATGGATGATCTGAAAGTAATACTTGTTGGCAGGGTCTTTAACTCACTGGCCGGGAAATATAATATGCTCGCCTTCGAATCGCGTGAGCAGTTAATGAAATACCTGGTTGATAAGCCGGTAAAAGACAGTATTGTTCTGGTTAAAGCATCAAGGGCCATTGGACTGGAAGAGATATACAGCCTGCTGTAAAGCGCAGGCAACACTATTTAGTTCAATTCGATCCGGTAAATTTTATCGATAGATCAAGTACCTCCGGCCTGCTGCCGATCCTAACCCTCGGGCCCCAGCCGCCAAATCCTGATGATACAATATAATGACTGCCATCAACTACGCTATGTCCGTATATAAGCTTGTATGTTAATGCGGTGAGGTAATTAAGAGGCCACATCTGGCCCCGGTGAGTATGACCTGAAAGCATCTGCCCACTTAAAATAAAGGAAAACATTTGCACCTGCATAAATAATAAAAACTACAGTGAAAAAAATAGCAAGATCCCTTGTTCTCATTGTTATATCTTGTTCAGTCTTTTAGAAGCTCTGTATATGTTCTTTCCTTTTTAATATAAAAGTTAAAAACAAGGCTTTTGTTCAATATCAGTTTCTCAGGGTAAGTAACTATTTTCGCCATCCCTGCCTTTCTTTTTCTCCTTAAGGCCTTTTTATGAGTGTGATAATGTCCATGGGCTTTTATTACATTCAGAAATGCTCTTATATTGAGGCTTATGAGAAAGCGTGCCGCCGCCATCACGTCAAGGCACTTTCTTTTAAAGAGTGTGGTTTTTAGTTTTTCAGGGGGGAGATTTTTATAGAGCAGGAATAGATTATTGCGGAAATTATAAAAAATCTTCAGGGGTGATTTATAAGACAGCGTGCCACCGCCTATATGATAAACCACTGAATAGGGTATAAACATGATTTTCATACCCCTGTTATTTATTCTCCAGCACAGGTCAATCTCTTCCATGTGAGCAAAGAAATCGGGATCAAAGCCCCCGCATTCTTTCCATGCCGATGAACGGATGAACATGCAGGCACCACTTGCCCAGAATATTTGTTTTATATCATCATACTGGCCCTTGTCCTCTTCTGTAACATTCATTATCCTTCCCCTGCAGAAGGGGTATCCATATTTATCAATAAATCCCCCGGCTGCCCCGGCATATTCAAATCTGGTGCGGTCATCGTAGCTTAATATCTTCGGCTGGCAGGCCGCTACGCCGGGATTTTTATCCATAAAGTCAGTCAAGGGATTTAACCAGCCGGGAGTCACTTCAATGTCAGAGTTAAGCAAAACGAAGTATTCGGATTCCAAGGTTTTCAGGGCTTCGTTATAGCCCCCGGCAAATCCGTAGTTCTGCCCCAATTCAAGGATTCCGGCCTCCGGATGACTGCCACGTATATATTCACACGAATCGTCAGTGCTCCCATTATCTGCCACATATACCTTGCTATTCTCAGCTGAAGAATGTTTTATGACATCTCCGAGAAATTGTTCCAGAAATTTCCTGCCGTTCCAGTTTAGTATGACTACCGATGTTTTAATCATGCATCTGCCGGTTTTTTATGTTTCCATCTCCTGTGCGACCATATCCACAGTTCAGGCCTACTCTTTACCTGTTCTTCGAGAAGCTTTACATGTTTTTCTGTCAGTTCATGAGGTTTAAGCCTTCTGGGTTCATCAGTGATAATTTCAATTCTCACCTCATAAAATCCCCTTTTGATTTTATCGATGCGGAAGAAGACAACCACCATATTGAATTTATGCGCCAGTTTTTCAATACCCAGGTATACAGGGGTATCCTGGTTCAGAAATTTTGTCCAGTATTGAATTTCACTTGCCGGCGGTGTCTGGTCAGCTACCAGCCCAAGCAATGTTTTTATCCCTGCCTCTTCATAACGGTATAATACTCTGCCTGTTCTGGACATAGGTACAAGTTCAAGTCCGTACTGAGACCTGAATTTTAAAAAATACCTGTCAAAATACTTATTTGTCAGTGGTTTATAAGTAGCAAGGACTTTGTATTTTATACTTAGTGGCAGACTTATGACCCATTCCCAGTTCCCGTAGTGACCAAAAACAGCAATTGTGCTCCTGCCTTCATCTTTTAATTTATTCAGTAATTCGGGGTTTATTATCTTATATCTTTCTTTTATCTCTGAAGCTTTCATGTGTTCAAGTTTCAGGATCTCAATAAAAAGATCGGCCAGGTGGTGGTAGAATTTTTTGGATATGGCGACCAGCTCCTGATCTTTTTTTTCAGGGAAGGCATTGCGAAGGTTTTGTATCACCACCTTCCTCCTGTATCTGGCAAGGTGGTACAATACGAAATAAAATAATGGGGAAAAGCAATATAATATTCTCAGGGGTAATAAGGTAATAACCCGGTTAATGAAATAAAAGATATAGAATAGTAGAGCTTGCATCCGCTTTATCTGTTCATATGTTTTTCCACTTCAAGCCTGAAGGTATCGAATATTAAATTGTTTGCTGCCACGATCTCGGTGCCGTCAATATTGTTTTTATTACCGGAGAAATCACTCACCATCCCGCCTGCTTCATTAATAATGATTATTCCGGCTGCCACATCCCACTTATTCAGGCCGTATTCATAGAAACCGTCGAATCTTCCACAGGCAACCGATGCCAGGTCAACGGCTGCTGACCCCATTCTTCTCACTCCATGGGTATTACGTATAAAAAACTCCAGGCAGTGCATGTAATTGTCCAGCCGGCCATAATTCTTAAAAGGAAAGCCCGTAGCTATAAGGCTGTCTTCCAGTGTTTTTGTATCTGACACGTATATATTTTTATCGTTCAGCATTGATCCTCCTCCCTTATATGCATAGAAGAGTTCACCTGTGGGTACATTAAGTATTACACCGAGTAATATTTTTTCTTTTTGTGCAAGGGCTATGCTTATGGAATAGACCGGTACCCTGTGCATAAAGTTGGTGGTCCCGTCAAGGGGGTCCACAATCCAGCTTAAATCGTTTCTGCCTTCACGCGCCTCTCCCTCTTCTCCTATGAAGCCGGCGCCGGGCAGAAGAGTGGACAGTTCACCCCGGAGTTTCTTTTCGGATTCAATATCTACATATGAGACAAAATCATGTTGTCCTTTTAACCTGGCATCCTCTATATCAAAGCCTTTTGCTTCTTTTTTTATGAATTCACCGCTTCGTATGGCAATATCGCATACATCATTACATAGTTTATTCAGATTCATAGGGGAATGTTTTATATAATAAAATTACCATTTTCATCAGTTACCTCAAGCTTATGCCTCCTTATTTTTCCTTCAAGCTCACTTTTGTAGGGAGTGAACACCCTTATGTAATTACCTGTTAAACCTGCATTGTAACCTGGTTTTTCTTCTGTTTCCCAGAGTATATCGGCATCCATACCTTTGCATTTCTCATTAAATTCCATCCTTTTCTTTTCTGACAGTGCATGTAGTATTTTGCTTCTGTGGTATATAGTTTTTTTATCTGTATGACCGGGCATGGAAGCAGCAGAAGTACCCTTTCTTTTAGAATAACTGAATACATGGAGGTATGAAAGTTCAAGTGAAGAAAGAAAATCATAAGTTGCCTGGAAGTCGGCTTCCGTTTCGCCGGGGAAGCCCACGATTATATCAGCGCCTATTCCTGCCAGTGGCAATAGTTCTCTTATCTTTTTTACTCTCGACTCAAAGACATCCCTTGTATATCGCCGTCGCATTTTTGCAAGTATCCTGTCAGACCCGCTCTGCAAGGGTATATGGAAATGAGGCATTATTTTTTCATTGTCAGCAACCAGTTTTATTATGTCATCGCTTAACAGGTTGGGCTCAATTGATGAAATCCTGTATCTTTCAATTCCTTTAACTTCAACCAGGGCCTTTAAAAGCTCATAAAAGGATTCGCCGGTGGATTTCCCATAATCGCCGATATTAACCCCCGTCAATACTATTTCTTTTATACCCTTTTTTGCTATTGCCTCCGCAGCTTTCAGGCAGGAGTCAATTGACTGGTTGCGGCTTCTGCCCCGTGCCATGGGAATAGTGCAATAGGCGCATGTATAATCACAACCGTCCTGTATTTTAAGGAAGGCCCTGGTGCGGTCTCCTGCGGAATAGGCTGCATTAAACAACTCTATAGCAGTAATTCCTGAATTATGTATCTCCGGTTCTGAGTGTTTTTCGACCTTGCCGAGATATTTTAGTATGTCATATTTTTCATTTGTCCCGAGTATGAGATCAACACCCTCTATACCGGCAATTTCTTCCTGTCTTAACTGTGCGTAACATCCCGCTACCACAATGAATGCTCCGGGGAATCTGCGAATGGTCTTTTTTATAAGATACCTGGCTTTTTTATCAGCAGCCCCGGTGACGGTACAGCCATGGATGAAATATATATCAGCGCTTTCATCAAATGGGACTTTGCGAAAGCCGGCGTCTTCCATTTGATGGGCTATTGTTGATGTTTCTGCAAAGTTTAGCTTGCATCCCAGGGTATGAAATGCAACTTTTAATTGTCTGTCACTCATTCTTGCTGCTTATAGGACTGCAAAAATAAGGATTTTTAAACAGATGGCAGGTAAGGACTTATTTAAGCTTTTTGGGGATTATAAAATCGTAGTCTGTCGGATCAGATTTAATGATATCCTCCCATCCATTTATATCGTAATTAAGGATTGCCACGCCTGTTGTGGGCAGAAAGCTGGTGGCACCGCGCGTTAGATGCTCTGCAAGGTCAGAAATGGCAGGGTTATGGCCAAAGAGGGCAACGGTTTTTACTTCGTCGGGTAAAACTGCCAATCCATTGAGCATTTTTGTTGCCGATCCATAATACATGTTTTCCACTACCCTTACAATATCGGTGCCTGTTTTCATGGCACGTGCAAAGATAAGTGCGCTGTGGCTGGCCCGCGCTGCAGGGCTTGTAAGAATTAGGTCCGGCCGGATACCCGATTTAAGAATTTTTTTGGCAACCTTATAACCGTCATTCACTCCCCTCTCGGTGAGTACACGGTCAATATCCTTTTCGAAGGCATCAAGTGAGCAGGCTTTACCATGTCTCACAATAATAACAGTGCGTTTCATCAGTTTCTTTTTTATTTATGGCCGGGAAGGTAGTAAAAAATTATAAAAGACGGCTGGCCAGCTCAGAAAGAAAACTCCTTTCTCCTTTAACCAGGTTAACATGAGCAAATATTTCCTGCCCCTTCATTCTGTCTGTCAGGTAGGATAGCCCGTTTGACCCGATATCAAGGTAGGGTGAATCAATCTGTTCTATATCGCCTGTGAATATCATCTTAGTATCTTCCCCGGCTCTTGTTATAATTGTCTTTACCTCATGAGGGGTGAGATTCTGTGCTTCGTCTACAATAAAAAAGATGCTGGACAGGCTCCTCCCTCTTATGTAGGCCAGGGGCGTAATGACAAGCTTTTCTTCCTTTATCATGTCATTTATGCGTATGAATTCGGGACTCTGGTGACTGAACTTGTGTTTTATTACGGTAAGATTGTCAAAGAGGGGTTGCATGTAAGGATCGATTTTCTCACTTACATCACCGGGGAGAAAACCCAGGTCCCTGTTGGCCAGGGGCACGATTGGCCTGGCAAGGAAGATCTGCTTGTACCTTTTATGTTGTTGCAGTGCCGAGGCAAGGGCAAGAAGAGTTTTACCTGTCCCGGCTTTCCCGGTGAGGGCAACGAGCTGTATCTCCGGGTTGGTAAGTGCTTCAATGGCAAAAGTCTGTTCGGCATTACGGGGATCGATGCCGTAAGTGCTTTGCTTGATTATCCTGTTTACCAGTTTATTTGTAGGATTATAATGCGCAAGAGCACTTGATCCGTTATTCTTTAATATGTAAAACTGGTGACCTTCGGGATGGATGTCGAGTCCCATATCTTCAACACCTATGCCATCGGGTTCCTCATACAATTTGTCTATCATAGTACTTTCAATATCTACGATAGTCTCCACACCCTTATACAGGTCATCTATATTGGCCACCTTGTCATTCTCATAATCCTGGGCTCTGATGCCAAGAGATTTGGCTTTCATTCTCAGGTTGATGTCCTTGGTGATCAGTATGACACTCTCAGTCTTGTGCTTGTTGCAGACGTAATCAGCAATAGCCAGTATACGGTGATCACTGGTTTTTTCAGGAAAGGAGGCAAAAACCCTCTCAGAAAAATCCTTGCCGGTTTCTATGTATAACTTCCCGAGATTCTCACCAAGCGGGATGCCGTTGTTTAAAAGATTGTCGCCGGATATCCTGTCCAGCTCCCTGGTGAATTCCCTGGCATGAAAATTTATCAGATCATTACCCTTCTTGAACCTGTCGAGCTCCTCGAGCACAACAATGGGTATTATGATATCATTCTCCTCAAACTTGTATATCGAACTGTAATCGTGCAATAACACGTTAGTGTCAATAATAAAGATCTTCTTCTTCTTCATCAAGCCTATTTTAAATCTTTCAAAACATCAGCCCTGACATACTATGTTACTGATGACATAACAAAAATACGGCCTGGAAAGCTCATTAGGAATACTAAATTTATTTATTTTGCACAATTAACTAACAATTTGATGAATTATAACGATACACTCGAGTTTCTTTACTCATCTCTTCCGATGTATCAACGTATAGGGAAGGCTGCATATAAGTCTGATCTTGACGATACGATAAGGCTGGATAATTATTTTGGTAAGCCGCACAGGGAATTCATTACGATCCATATTGCAGGAACAAACGGTAAGGGTTCAGTATCACACATCCTGGCATCTGTGCTCCAGAGTGCGGGCTATAAAACGGGATTGTACACCTCCCCCCATTTTATTGATTTCAGGGAAAGGATCAGGGTGAATGGGAAAATGGCAGAGGAAGAATATATTGTTGATTTTGTGAAAGATAACAAGGGCATCATACAGGAACTTGAACCCTCCTTTTTCGAAATGACTGTTGCCCTGGCTTTCCTCTATTTTAAACAAAAAGATGTAGATATAGCTGTTATTGAGACCGGTATGGGAGGCAGGCTGGATTCTACCAATATTATCACTCCCCGGCTTTCGATAATTACTAACATTGGTTTTGACCATACTCAGTTTTTAGGTGAAACACTTGAAAAGATAGCTGCTGAAAAAGCAGGTATAATAAAGAACCAGGTGCCTGTGGTAATAGGGCGGTCACAAAATGAAGTGCGGGATGTGTTCACCACCAAAGCCCGTGAAATGAATTCGGAGATTTATTTTGCTGATGATAATTTTTCGGTGGTTAAGCGGACGAAGGGTGATAATAAATATGAAAATGTATTTGATATTTACAGGAAGGGCATACCGCTTGTCCGGGAATTATATACCGACCTGGCAGGTGATTACCAGGCACTGAACATCATTACCTTTATGCAGGCCTTTGAGTTATTGCAGAATAGCCTGGAGTTAAGCACTGATTCATTGCGTTGTGGACTGAGGCATGTGAAAGATAATACCGGATTGATAGGGCGATGGCAAATAATGAGAGAGTCCCCACTGGTTATCTGTGATTCTTCGCATAATTATGATGGATTAAGGCACGCCATCTCACAGCTAATGAAAATGAAAGCGGGAAAGTTGCATTTTATCTTTGGCATTGTCAATGATAAAGATGTTGACAGTATACTGGGCCTATTCCCCGGTGAGGCTGAGTACTATTTTACACGGGCTTCCATACCCAGGGCACTGAACCATGAAATACTCAGGGAAAAAGCTGTAAAATACTCATTAAGGGGCAAGGCTTACAGCTCGGTGGATGATGCATATAATTCGGCCCTTTCAAATGCCGATGCCGGAGATATTATTTTTATCGGTGGAAGCATCTTTGTCGTTGCCGATTTTTTAAAGGACTTTAGCAATAAATAAAGTTGCCCGTTGGAAAAGGATAATTAATTATATTCGCCAAAAAGAAAACTAAATGAAAATGAGATCAAAATATTTATGCCTCGCTGTTCCGGCTTTGCTTCTTCTATTGTTATTCAGCCAGAATCTCTTAGCCCAGGATGGGCGAAAACTGGTAATTATGCATACCAATGATTTGCATTCCAGGCTTGAAGGATATGCCCCATCTTCAGAGTACACTCCCTTTACCCCTGGAGATGACAGCACAAGAGGCGGATTCAGCAGGATAGCTGCAATCATAGAAAAAGAAAGGGCTGCAAACCCGGACAAGTTTCTACTGGTCGATGCCGGAGATTTTCTAATGGGGACATTTTATCATTACATGGAGGAATACAATCCTTTTCAACTTCCCCTGATGAAGAAAATGGCTTATGATGCAGTAGCCCTTGGCAACCATGAGTTCGATTTTGGTCCCGGGAAACTGGCTGACATAATCAACAATTCCCGCGCTGTGGCCGGGATACCACCCCTGCTGCTGAGTAATGCAGAATTTGATGCAAAAGACAGTGCCGATGATAGCCTTGAAGCACTTTATGAGGAGGGAATAATAAGCCGTTCAATGATTATCGAAAAGAATGGCTTGAAAATAGGGATCTTTGCCCTTATGGGTGAAGATGCTGATGAATCAGCTGCTTATGCGGTGCCGGTAAGCTTTGAAAAAATCACCAGGTCTGCAAGGGAGATGACAAAAGAACTTGAAAGCCAGGGCTGTGATATTATTATATGCTTGTCGCACAGTGGCATCGAGAAAGATGACGATGGTGAATGGGCCGGTGAGGATGTGGAGCTTGCGGAGAAGGTAGACGACATAGATATTCTAATTAGCGGTCATACTCATACGGCGCTGGAGAAACCTTTAATGGTGAACAGTACACCTCTTGTTCAAACGGGTAGCTATGGCAGAAATATCGGTAAACTGGAAGTTGAAGTAAGAGATGGTGTGGTCGGGATTATAGATTATGAGTTGATACCTGTGGATGATAATGTATTGGGCAACAGGGAGATACAGGAGCAGATAGAAGCTCAAAAGAATCTTATATCGGAGAAGCTGTGTGATGTAAGTGGATACAGGATTGAAGATAAAATTGTAGAGACGGGATATGCCCTCGATTGCAATGAATACGGTGAACCGGAGGATAGTAACCTCGGACCTCTTGTTGCCGATGCAATTTATGAGTATGTTAATTCCGGCACAGAGACCGGGACAGATATAGGCATGGTGGCATCCGGTGTAATAAGGGACAGGATGGAACCGGGTATACAATCTGCCCAGGATATCTTCAGGGTCATGTCACTGGGCAGGGGCGATGATGAGGTGCCAGGATATCCCCTGGCGAGAGTTTATGTGAATGCTAAAGAACTAAAAAGAATACTTGAAATACTGCTTGTGGCATATAAGTCGACCCCTTCCAATTATTGCTATTTTTCCGGACTGGAAGTGAAGTATGATCCCGGTAGGGGTATTTTGAGGAAGATTGATTCGATAAGCATCAAGAACGATGATGGTGAACTGGTGCCTGTGGATATCTCGCGTAAGAATCCCCTTTTATATTCCATAACCGCCAATGCATATATGCTTGAATTCATCGGGATAATCCAGGAGATGACTTTTGGTCTTATCAGAGTTAAGCCGAAAGATGTCAATGGCAATGAAGTGGAGGATATGTCAGAAGCTATTATCGATTTTAATGAAAGTGTGGAAGGAATACAGGAAGGTAAAGAATGGATAGCACTTGTTCAATATCTTTCATCAATGGAAGATACGAATGGAGACGGTATTCCAGATTTATCCCCTGAATATGAGGATCCCGCCTTATCTCTCATCCCCGAAGAATAGGTCAGCCAATGTAGTTTCTGGCCTGTTCATAATTCATCATGGCAACTGCTGCGGAATGTACGAAGGGGTGTTGCAAAACCCATTCTACGGCCTGGAGGTAGCTTGGTTCATCCTTGCCATTAAATGAGTACGGGCCGGCCGAGCATGTTTTCATGGCCACTATGCCTGTTCCGATACCGGCAGCTTTCTCAAGTTCTTCAAGTAAAACATCCTGGTCCCAGCGTGCCGACCAACCCGAGAGTGAATGTGTGAATCCGCCCTTGTAATTGAAGGCGTGCATTACTACATCATAGAATTTGTCAATGTTGTTTCGCTTCAGGAGGCCAAGGCTGTAGTCATGCGATGAAAAGCCATGCGCCCTGATTATGCCATCTTTCTTCTGTTTATCGTAAAATTCAAGAACAGCATCATGATATGTGAGATATTCCTGGTCGGCACTGTGAAATAGCATAATGTCAATATAGTCGGTGTCGAGTGCTTCAAGGCTTTCCCCGATACGTTTTCCGAGTATCTCTTTTATCTCATCATGGCCTTTCCTTCCCTTACCTTCATATCTGAGTTCATCGGGTTCAAGGTGCATCTTCGACTGTATAACGATATCTTTCCTTCTTCCTTTAACGGCCCTGCCTACCAGTCGCTCATTGTTTCCCCTTGCATAAGAGCGCCCGGTGTCCAGGAAGTTTATTCCATGGTCGATGGCAAAACGTATCAGGCCCTCGTCATTGGTCCTTGAAGCCCCGAAGCAAAGAGGTGTGACAGATATTCCCGTATTTCCTAGTTCATTCATCACGGGCTTTTCCTCTTTGTTCTTAAATGACTTACCGGATAACATGCCAAGGCCAACAATCCCCGCCCCGGTCCTTGTAATAAATTCTTTCCTGCTGATCTTCTTCATAGTATCACAACTTTGATTGACCTGCTAAATATAACTATTGTAGTAGTACCTGGCAACCAGCACCGTCCGCCGTAGCTTCAGCGAAGGCGGACCCTTAGCCTTAGCCTTAGCCTTAGCCTTTATTATTTAATCATCCCCTTAATCCCTGACGGATGCTCCCTGTCATGGTACACCCTGATAGTGGCCTTCTGAAAATCTTCTTCATCGCATTCGTAGATATTCACAAACTTTTGGGGATTCCTGTCGACAAGGGGAAACCAGCTGCTCTGTACCTGTATCATCAGCTTGTGACCCTTTTTGAATTTGTGCGCTATATCGGGTATGCTGAAGCTTACTTTTGTAATCTCACCCGGGACAAATGGTTCGGGTTCTTCAAAGCTATTCCTGTATTTGCCCCTCATCACTTCCCCTCTTACAAGCATCTGGTAGCCTCCCAGGGGAACATCGATATCGGCATCAGCCGGCGGTGTCACCCGGTCGGGAAATACGTCAATGATCTTAACAATAAAGTCTGCATCGGTGCCTGTTGTTGATACCCACAGGTCAGCTGTCAGGGGACCAGTAAGGCTAATATCTTCAGTAAGAGTTTCTGTCTCGAATACAAGCACATCCGGTCGCCTCGCTGCAAACCTTTGGTCATCAATCATATATTCGGGATCCCTCCTGAGGTGGATGCCTTCGATATAGGGCACCGGTTTATCGGGATCAGAAATATACTCGGAAAAATTATTGTCAGCATCAGGTGCACTGAAGCTTATTGCGCCTCCGGGCTGAAGGTATATCGTTTTCTCAGTGGCATCTTCAGGAGGCCAATCGGAATATTCTTTCCATTGGTTTTCGCCTGTCATATAAATATATGCTTCAGAGAAATCTTCTTCACCTTCATCTTTCAGGTAGTAATTAAAGAAATCGACCTCAAGATCCTGGTACATCTCATTTGTGGCCATTCCCCAGTATATATTACCCAGGTTTGGAGCTTCACCACTGGACCATTGTCCGTGCGACCACGGGCCCATAACAAGGTAGTTTGGATGCCTTGCCCTGTTCTGCTCCTCTATTGATTTATAGGTATTAAGTGCACCGTAAAGGTCCTCGGCGTCAAACCAGCCGCCTACGGTCATAACGGCAGGTTTCACATTCTTCAGGTAGGGCACGGGAACGGTTGCTTTCCACCAGTCGTCATAGTCGGGATGCTCAAATATCTCGTGCCAGTACTTAACAGAATCGGGAAATATCTTCCTCGTGTTTTTTATCGGACCCATGTCCATGAAAAAATCATAACTGTCTTCCGTTCCCCAGCTGAAATTAAGCGGATAGTTTCTCCTCGATTCTCCCGGGTGGGGATCGCCGAAGCTGGTATAGAAACTGAAGCCGTCAATAAGGAAGAAGGCCCCGTTATGATGCCAGTCGTCACCCAGAAACCAGTTTGTGACAGGGGCCTGGGGCGACACCGCTTTTATGGCAGGATGATCGGCAAGAATAGCCATGGTTGCATAAAAACCCGGATATGAAACGCCCGTTACGCCTATCCGGCCATTGTTATTTTCAACGTTATTGATAAGCCATTCAGCTGTATCGTAGGTGTCCGATGCCTCATCGATTTGATCCCCCTTCTTGTCCGGGATGAAAGGCCTGACATTAACGTATTCACCCTCACTCATAAACCTGCCCCGCACATCCTGGAATGCCAGTATATAACCCTCTTTAATGAACCTGTGGTATATTGAGACGAAGTAATTAAAGCCCTCTTCACCCATAGGTTCGGCGTTATAGGGTGTTCTGAAGAGGAGGATGGGTGATTTTTCACCTGCTTCCTTCGGGGTATATATTGAAGTAAACAGTTTTATTCCATCCCTCATTTCAATATAAACTTCTTCCTTATTATATATTTCTTTCAATGCAGTACCGCTATCTTCGGGCAGATCAACAGGTTCCCGGCTAAACTTGGTCAGTACATTTAGATCCCCCTGTTTAAAATATCCTATTATCTGGGAATAATCAAGGTCGGTGATGCCCTCGAAAGAGAATCCCGCGGGAACAAAAGAGAATTTAAATTGCTGGTCAGTGAGGCTCACTGAAGTTAAAGGAATGCCGGCAACGCCCTGTTCAGGTACATCAAAGGTCCCTGTCAGCCCTGACGGGCTTTCCTGTAAATGGAGGTTCAGTTGCAAATAAATGCCCTGTGCCTCAATCAATCCGTACCAGTCACCACTGATTGACTGGGCAGGTAGTTTTGCTGATAATAAAAACAGGATAATTGCAGTATATGCTATCCTGCTGAAGGTCTTCCTTTTCATGTCATTTTACGCTTATAATTAATATTTTCATCCTGGTAGGGACGCCCAACCTGGGCGTCCAAAAAATTTTTAACCACCGGGCTATAATTCTGCCTTCGCCAAATTTATACAATTAAATTAAAGACCGGAAAAATACATAAATGTTGTGCGGAAGCTGGTGGTTTTTGTCGCAACATGTGTCATTTAGTGCAATAATTTGTGACTGCACAAAAAATATTCCTATCTTTATTTGAGAAATATGTCGCAACCCTGGCAAACGGATTTAATGTATTTCACGTCATGAAATCAACCAGAATAAAGTTGGTGGCAGTGATAATTGTATTTTCCTTCCTTTTTTTTCTGTCATCATGTGAAAAGTCAGAGGAAGAAAGTAAATTCACCTTTGCTTTTCTCACCGATATACATGTTCAGCCGGAGAAGAATGCAGACATGGGTTTCATAAAAGCCATTGGAATGGTCAACCAGCTTAACCCTGATTTTGTGATTACAGGAGGTGACCTGATTATGGATGCCTCGAGGCAGACAGAGGCAAGGGCCGATTCTTTATACGATCTCTATATTGAACTGTCAGCCTTACTGAATATGCCGGTTTACAATACCATGGGAAACCATGAATTGTTCGGTATATATGAAGAAAGTGGAGTCGACCCTTCCCACCCCCTTTATGGCGAAAGGATGTATGAAGAAAGAATAGGGGAGAGGTACTTTGCCTTCAATTACCAGGGATGGAGGTTTTATATCCTGGACTCGGTTGATGAAAAGGAAGACAGGCAGGGATATTACGGACATGTCGACACCCTGCAGCTTCTATGGCTGGAGGAGGACCTCCGGAGAGTTGACCCGCTTACACCCATCGTAATTAGTGTGCACATACCATTTATAAGCCTTAAAACCCAGTTACCCAAAGGAGGATCTGGGAATAAGGCAGATATCCCCTTGATAAGCAATGGCACCGATGTTATTTCATTGTTCGGTGATCATAATTTGAAGCTTGTTTTGCAGGGACACCTGCATATCCTGGAAGATGTGTATGCTGTAGGTATCCATTTTATTACGGGTGGAGCCGTTTGCGGAAACTGGTGGGATGGACCTTACGGAGATACGGAGGAAGGCTTCCTGATTGTAGATGTCGAAGGAGACGAGTTCACCTGGGAATATATTGATTATGGCTGGACGGTTAAAAACTAGTTAATACAGGACCTTACTTTTCTGCGGCAAACAACATGCGTATTTCTTATCTTTATATAAATCTTTTAAAAATTTTAAAAACCTTACTAAAAATTTTGCTATGAAATCATCGAAAATACAATTATTGAATCTTGTAATTTTTTCTTTTATCCTGGTCTTTTTCTCATCATGTAAATCACCTAAAGTTGAAGATTTAGAAGACCAGGCTTTCAGCTTTGCCTTTCTTACAGATATACATGTGCAGCCCGAGAAGAATGCGGACAAGGGCTTCAAACAGGCTATTGACACGGTCAACAGGATGAATCCTGATTTTGTGATCACCGGAGGCGACCAGATAATGGATGCCCTGGGCCAGACCGAATCAAGGGCTGATTCATTGTATGACCTGTATAATGAATTGTCCTCACAGATTAAAATGCCCGTTTACAACACCATGGGCAACCATGAAGTGTTTGGGATTTATGAACAAAGTGGCGTCGATCCCTCACACCCCCTCTATGGCGAGAAGATGTATGAAGAAAGGATAGGGGAGAAATACTATGCTTTCAATCACAAGGGTTGGCGATTCTACATATTGGATTCAGTGGATGAAAAGGAAGATGGTTCCGGATATTACGGCCATGTTGACAGCCTGCAGATGTCGTGGCTGACGGAAGACCTGGCCAAAGTGGATGCGGAGACCCCGATTGCAGTAAGTGTGCACATCCCTTTCATTACCGTTCAGACCCAGCTTGTTTACGGACCCACAATAGCTAATAACGAAGGACTGGTAATAACAAATGCCAGGGAGGTGCTGGCCCTCTTTGACGATTATAACCTGAAGCTTGTGCTGCAGGGCCACCTGCACTTTCTTGAAGACATATATGTCAGTGGCACCCATTTCATTACCGGTGGCGCTGTATCGGCCTCCTGGTGGAACGGCCCACGCGGCGACCTCGAGGAAGGCTTCCTGGTGGTGCATGTTGACGGTGAGACATTCGACTGGGAATATGTCGATTTCGGCTGGGAAGTCCCATCGAATGAAGAATGAAGATTTAAGAAATGTAATCCCCTGCGGGGATTTGCAGGGGGCAGGGAGCAGGGAGCAGGGAGAATGTGTGAAGAGGAGAAAAGGAGAAAAGGAGAAAAGGAGATGTGTTATTAACAATAACTTAGAAACTTTTTCTCTGCAACATATCATGGGACGTGATAAACGGTAAACATGAAAGGAACTAAATACCGCTGGAGGCGGTGAATAGCAATAATCGGAGAGGATCGAAGATCCTGACCGACCAACTTGTGCTGAGCCTGCCTGTCCTGAGCCTGCCGAAGGATCGAAGCGCGGGAGCGTCAGGACCACAGTCCCACCTGTGGGTAAAGTGCCAACAACAAAACCCTCTCCAGCGCGCGGTGGCGGGGAAGGAGTTTTTATACGTCCATTACCCGGGACAATGTCACGGCAATTACTTCGATATTCGATATTCTACATTCAAAACATCATTCTTAAATCTTAAATCTGCAATCTTACATCTTAAATCATCCCCTTCCTTCACTTCCACTCGCCACCTAATCCCGACTAACGCTTAATTATTCTGTCATCTTATAACCTGTCTACTATTTTTTTGTAGACATCATTTAGGACAGCTCAATCTTCTTAAATCTTAAATCCCACCGGATTTATTCCGCTGCTTTCCTCGCTGCATCTGAATATGACCGTTCTTCAAGCAGGGAAACATACTTATCAATATATTCATTTGCAACTTTTGCCCTTCCTTCACGCAATGCCAGCACAGCCTGGCTCCTTGTTAGAGCAATATCACCAGGAAAATCTTTCTCAGCCTTCCTGTAAAGTTTCCTGGCCTTGCCATACATGCCAAGTTCAATATAGGCACTCCCCAGCTTTGTATAGTTATATACCCACATTGGTTTTACACCCCATTCATTGTAATAATCCAGTGCCTGTTCCAGGGCTGTCACAGCTTTGTCATACCGATCTAAAACGTTATACAATATGCCTATGTTATAGTATGATGCAGCTGCATGATCATCCAGCTCCAGGGTTTTCCTTAAAATATTAATGCATTCCATTGGGGTTCCGAAATATAACGCATATGTATATTCTGCCCATAGCCTGTCTAGTCTGGCCATTTTATCCTTGTTCTCGTCAACCTTGAGTATCCACTTCTTAGCATCATCATACAGTCCGGAATTACCATAGGCTACGGAAAGCAAGAACATGGCATTATAATAATTAGTATCGATCTCTATTGCTTTATGAAATAAGCTGCGGGCTTCCTGGTAATCCCTTTTTCTAAATGCTTTCTGCGCTTCAATCACAGACCTCACTGCCTCCGGGGATCTGGATTGTCCGATTGCAAAACGCAAATCTTGCAACACACTCTTCTCAAGTATCGAAACAACAAGGTAATCCTGCACAAGCAATGATAAAGAGTCGGCCATAACCAGTATGCTGTCAGCCGGTCCTTCCACTTTAAATGACTGGAAGACCTCCTCCGTTTCTGAATCTACCAGTTTGGCATTGAGCCTGACTGACTTCCCAACCTGGCTCACACTGCCATGAACGAACACATTCGCATCTAGTTTTTCCGATACTTCCCTGGCCGTTGATGGTGTAAGGGAAGCATAATTGGATATTTCAGTGTTTTTAAGGATTGTACTAACTGATTCAGGCTGCCTTACTTTTAGCTCACGGGAATTAGACAATACGGTAACCATATTATCCTGTATCATCTCCTGCCAGAAATCCTTCAGGGTGTCACTGGTCAGGTTCTGGAAGGGCATCACCGCAACAGAGATCTCTCCCTTTGACCTTGCGCCTTTTAAGTTCCTTAAAGAATTCAGCAATCTTGTTGGCTTTGTCCGGCATAGGCTTTCTGTCTGGTTTTGAATATAAAGATATTATTTGGCGAGGTAAATTTCAAATAATTGTGAGCATGGTGCCAGCCTCAACTAAAGCCCTGGCTGATGAAGCAAGGCGTAAGGGAGAAGGGGAGAAGGGGAGAATATGACACACAGTTTTGAACCAATGGTATAATTTCTGCGAAAAACGAGAAATATAGAAGTACATATTAATGATGGATCAATGAATTATAAAACCAGGTAAAAATTAAATAAATTTGGATTAATTAGGATAGCTTGATGATGTTCTTTAAATACTTAAAAATCGACTGCTCACTTTACTCCGGAGAACCTCGCTAAATTTAAATTTATGAGAGTAAAAAAATGGTTTTTTATTGATAATCGTCTTAAACCCGGGTGGAGAATTCTTATTTTTCTACTAATAAGTTTTCCTGTATTGTACTTCATCTCAATTTTATTATGGGACAATTACTTAATTAAATACCTTTTAAGCTTTGTTCTTCTTTTTGCCTTCTCTTTGTTGGCAGCAAAATATCTTGATAAAAAACCTACTGAGCTTATTGGATTTACTCCCCATTCACGCTGGTTAAAAGATTATTCATGGGGAGTTCTAATTGGATTTACATCAGTTACAGTTTTATTCCTTCTTCTGCTCAGCATGAATTTTATAGAAATTACTCTAAACAGTATAACGTCAGATCTACTCATCAATATATTCATATTCTCATTAGGAATTACTGTGCTACAGTCTGCCTTTGAGGAACTTCTTTTCAGAGGCTATTTATTTCAAAACTTTATAGAAGCAACAAATGTTATTATTGCAACAATAGTGATGTCTGCCCTTTTCGGAATAGGCCATATGCTTACTCCTCACTCCTCCTGGATAGTTGCCATTAACCTGACGGTTTTCGGGATATGGCACAGCATCGGATATTTAACTACAAAATCTCTATGGTTTCCATCAGGTCTTCATTTCGGCTGGAATTTTTTTATGAGGAATGTTTATTCATTACCTGTAAGTGGCACAGTGGCATCACACTCTTTATTTTCCATAAAAGATAAAGGTCCATCGCTCATAACAGGAGGAGAATATGGACCAGAAGCAGGAATTCCTGCATTAATCATAATGATCATTATGTCCTTACTTGTATTATATAACCCTAAAATAAAAGTGGCACCTGATACTAAGAAACTCCTCAACGAATATAACGCTATTCTAAAGAAGTAAAATTATGTATCTTCAAATAATGGATGAATTGTCACCTGTTCTCAAGCTCTACCTTGGTCCCTATAGGTGGTAAACTACTGACGTTCCACGTCGGAGGTCAGGAATATTATCCCCGCTATCCGACTCCTTCTTTATCTTACCTCCCGGATTTTTCTTAACTTCTTCCTTATTGCTTTATACAACTCACCAAAACCGAATACCAGTGACGACAGAGCTGTTATTATAAGGATATCAGGCCAGGCCAGGTCCCTGAAATGGAATATTTCCTTCAGAAAAGGCAGCTTAATGGCTGCGAACTGCAACGCCAGGGAGGCAAAAAATGCCAGGATGATCCATTTGTTCCTGAAAAAACCTATGGAAAAGGCCGATTGTCTGAGCGAACGCATATTAAATGCGTTAAAAACCTGTGTCATACCCACCACCAGGAATACCCCGGTGCGTGCTTTTTCGACGCTTTCACCCTGGTAATGATTGAAGACCAGCAATGCGAGCGATACCATTACCGGAACGATAATAAGCAGGTAAGGGATGATTTGTTTGTTTAGAATTGGTTCGTCTTTTTTCAGTGGTTTGTGATCCATGCTGTCGCCGTGTCCGGGCTCCGTAGCAAGCGATACGTCCATAACACCGTCCGTTACCAGGTTAATCCACAGTATCTGGGTGGGCAACAATGGGTATGTAAACCCTATTGCTATGGCGGCTATTAAGGTCAGGGTGGATGCAAAATTAGTTGTGATAAGGAAGAAGCTGGTCTGTCTGACGTTACGAAAAACGATCCTCCCTTCCTTGATGGCATTTACTATACTGGCAAAATTGTCATCAGAAAGAACAATCTGTGAAGCATCCCTGGCCACATCCGTCCCCTTTTGTCCCATGGCAATACCTACGTCTGCTACTTTAAGGGCCGGGGCATCATTAACGCCGTCACCGGTCATGCCGATAAGTATATTCTTGCCCTGTAACGATTTGGCGATCCTCAGCTTATTTTGAGGATTGACCCTGGCAAAAACACTTCCACACCGGGTGTAACGGTCAAGGGTTTCATCGTCTACATCAAGCATCTGTTCATCAAATACTGCCGGGCAATCTTCGCTTCCTGATCCGTTTTCCAGTATACCTGTCTCGCGTGCTATGGCTTCGGCAGTGTCTGCATGGTCACCGGTGGCCATTATCACCCTTATACCGGCACTTTTACATTCTTCTACCGCCAGTTTCACTTCAGGTCGCGGAGGGTCGATAATACCGTACAGGCCAACAAAGACGAGCTCGTGGGCATCATCGGGGTTAATTTCATCATCCTGTTCACCGCCATCCTTAAAGGCATGAGCCACAACACGCATCGAACGGCTGCTGAGATCCTTTATCTTCCCGGATATCTCCTGTTTCTTTTCCTCCGAAAGTTTCTCATGTCCTTCCGGGCTTAATATCCTGTCCGACACTGACAGTATCTTTTCGGGTGCACCAACAAAAATTTTTTCACGGTGTTTGTCAGGATAAGATATTAAGGATGCCCTGAACTTTTGCTCTGAATTAAAAGGCAGGTCGTCGATCAGTTCTATATCACTGAATTCAGGTAAGCTTATTATTCCTGTTTTTTTGGCCAGCACGAGGAGGGCCACTTCGGTAGGGTCGCCCAGTATATCCCGTTCATTATCATCTTCGTCCTTTTCCTTAAGGCTGGCATCGTTACATTTTTCGGCGATGATAAGCGATTTTGCCAGGAACCTGTTATCCTTTATATCCACTACCGAGTCGCCGGACATAATATCACCCTTTGTTTCGTAGCCATCTCCCGTAACATCGTATTCTTTACCATCTGCCAGGAATAATTTCTTGATAGTTAAAATACCCTTGGTTATGGTGCCTGTCTTATCAGAAATGATAACATTCAGCGATCCAGCTGTTTCGGTGGCAGTGAACTCCCGGATAATGGCATTCTGTCTGGCCATGCGGTTAGCGCCAATGGCCAGCACTATGGAAAGCACGGCAGGTAAGCCTTCTGGTATGGATGATACAAGTGTTGCAATTGTTACCAGCAAAATATCGTCGAAATCAAAGTCCCTGATGAAATATCCTGTCAGGAAAACAATCAGTGCGGTGCTCACAGCTATGCCTGCCATAATCTTGGCCAGCCTGGCCGTCTTTTTCCTGAAGGAGCTCTCTTTATCCTCCACTTCCTTGAGCGATTCGGCAATCTTGCCCAGTTCGGTGTTCTCTCCCGTGGCTGTAATTATCGCTTTACCCGAGCCACGGGCAACATGTGTGCCCTTAAAGACCATGTTAGTACGATCGGCGACGCTGGTACCTTCTTCAAGAGGTTCAGGATCTTTATCAACGGGCAGGGATTCACCGGTGAGCGATGCCTCCACCACCTGCAGGTTCTTTTTCCTTATCAGTCGTGCATCAGCCGGTATAGACAGTCCTTCATCCAGTAAAACAATGTCGCCCGGCACCAGTTCCCGTGCTTCAACAATAAACCGTTCACCCTGGCGGAGCACTGTTGCTTTATGTTTTACCAGTTTTTTCAGTGATTCAATCGATTTCTCAGCGCGGTATTCCTGGACAAAGCCTATTGTGGCATTAACCACTATCACCCCGATAATAACATAAACATCAACCATATGGCCGGTTAAATAGGATATGACAGCTGCAATGGCCAGTATAAGAACGAGGAAATCTTTGAACTGCTTGAAGATAAGCTTGAAAATATTGGCCTTGCCTTTTTCAGGTAACTTGTTCTCACCAAAGCGCTTTAACCTGTTCCGGGCTTCCTCCTCGCTTAGCCCGTTGCTGTCGCTTTGAAGCCGTTCAATGGCTTCTCCGGCTGTCAGTTCATAATACGGTAATCCCTGGTCAATATTCATTTATATGTATTTTGACATCTATATGGTTAAAATATTATGCCAAAGATTTTCTATTCTCCACGCCCTTTCGCTTACAAGTCCCAAACTTCGGGTTCGAGGTTTCAAACATGCAGGCCACTGGCCGGTGGCACGCAAGGATAAAACCCTGTGTATTATGAGAAACACAGTGTGTAAATATTCCTCACACCCGGCACCGCGCAAAACCACGCACAACGCTTCACACTTTTTAAATCTTAAACCGTTGATCTTCTATCTTCATTCATTACCAGATCAAGGGAAGTGGATGCCCTGAGCCCTGCGCTCTGTGCCCTGAGCTTTTTCCCCTGCCCCCTGTCGGAGCGTATCGAAGATCCAGACCGAAGCGTCTGGAGCGAAGACCCTGACCGACCAAAGGGAGCGTCAGGGCCCCCTGCAAATCCCCTCAGGGGGACCTTGTTTCCTTCAGGGCATGTGTTATACACGATGTTAGCGGTTTTCAATTCTCCTCAATTGCATTTCACCTAGAATTATTACAGATTCATCCTCTTCCAAATTTAATTTAGCGTTTGTATGTAAGGGGTTACTTATGTTGTATGATTGAAACCCGGTGGGCCATATTGGATAAAGTTTGATGTTAAACTCAAAATCTGTCCAGTCTGGTATTACAGAAATATTAGATAAAACTCCTTTTCTCCATGTGAAAAGCTCTGCTGCTGCTCCAGACTCAAAATTAATTTTCAAAAGAACAAAAGTAAATTCCTTGGTGCCTTTTGCAGCAACCACATCTACTGATTTATATAGACCGAAATTTTCAAGCCAATAATCTGCATCATAGGAATGATATCTTTTCAGGTTGTTGATGGATGTGCTGCCATTCATGGCTTCATATTTTGGATTAAAATTTCCAACAAATTCCTGTTCTAATACTCTTTTTGATTCTGCAGCATATTTATTGGCCACATCCTCTGTAGAAGGGCTCATTCCACTATATATTTTTTTTATCAATGCAATTGACTGTGTAGAGAGACTAAGATACGTGGTATGCGCTGTAATTTGCACAGAATCTCTATCGGTTAGACGATACCAACCTTCCAGTTTTTTTAGATTCTCATCACTAAGCTCTCTTAATTTTGGAGGTTCATTGTAAGGTAGATTTCTGATTATGTTTTTTATATTTTCAGAAATCTGACCAATGTTAAGGTTACCTTCATTTGTAGCAATGTAAAACATTTTTCCTTCATCAATAAGCCAGTGAAAATCTGAAGCAAAATATCCATTCCCACCACTGTGTGAGATGTCTTTTTTATTTTCTTCTATTAATACTTCAAAGCCCAACCCGTAATATCTATTTTCATTCACAGAAACCGAAGGTTTCTGAATCATTTCATGTAACATTTTCTGATCAATTAACTGATTATTGCTGAGTGCAATAAAGAATCTATACATATCAAATATATTAGAGTGTATACCTCCATTACCTCTTAAATTCCATGTTAAACCATCTTCCAGTTGTGGTAAATTAATAACGGCAGGAATTTCGTTATTTCCCCGGTACCCTTTAGCAAGATCTATGTTTTTATATTGAGGCAAATGATACCCCGTCTGATACATTTTTGCTGGTTTTGTTATTCTATTATATAATATGTCTTCATATTCAGATCCCTCTATATTTTCAGCTATTATGGCAAGCAATGTATAGGCTATATTAGAGTATTCTTGCTTTTCACCGGGCTCAAATAAAAGTTCAGAATCCAGTAAATCTATTAGAACAGCCTTTTTGGTAGCATCGAGGTTCGTATCACCTCCAGGCAAACCATTTCGTTTAATCCCAGATGTGTGAGATAATAAATGTCTTATTGTAATGTCTTTTTTATCGTCGGGTACATTCTTCACATATTTTGTAATAGGATCATCTAGACTGAGCAGTCTTTTATTTTCTAAATCAAGTATTATAAGTGCGGTAAATACTTTTGTTATTGAACCCGTGGTAAAAACCGTAGAAGAGGTATTTTTTCTTTCTTCCTTTTTATCAGCAAAACCAAATGGGGAGGAATAAATAACACTTGTCTTGTCGCCCACAATTACAGTTCCGGAGAAACCAAATTGCGCTATTCCATCGAAGTATTCATTTAATTTGAATTCCAAATCAGCAGTTTGTGCATATAAAGAATTGACTGTGCCTGCTAAAATAAAAGTGATTGTAATGATGGTTTTCATAATTGATATATTATTGCATTACCGCATGTTAGCGCCTGTACCTATTTATTGCATTTCAGTAGATTCAATTGATAAATCAAAATTTCTATTCGAATCAAATTTATAAATATACCTTGTGAAATAAATTTCATCTTTATTAACTGAAGATTTATACTCCATCTCAAAGTGAAATGTCAATATTCCAGGCAATTTATAATCTTCTAAAACAATAATATCTTTTCGAATATACTCACCTGGGTTTATGACAATTGTGGCAAGGCTTTTCCCAAGACTTTTATTTTCGGTATTATTCTCATTAAAAGCTACAACTTCTGAAGAAGTCATGAGAGTAGGGATTTTACCTGTATTTTTACCATTCTCCAAGTCCAATATGCATAAAATCCTGTAATCAAAGCAAGTAAAATCGTTATTCCTGCAGTGATTTTATCCGGACTTAGAATAATTGAGATTTGTTCAAATAGTATCATCATAATGAAAATTTTAAACATTGTCTCAGGTAAATAGTAATCACTTTGGTTGCATTGGCGCTAACGTCAGTCTGTCTAAAAACCCAAAAATATCTCCTAAATTTGACTCAATGTAAGCCGTTTTAAACATATCTCAAAAAAAGATCTGTTTTCCGTACTGGAA
>JAWLEO010000020.1:0-63547 GCA_041686075.1 Bacteroidales bacterium
AACTGACTTGATAGCTGCTATGAGTTCCTCATATATGCCAGTGATAAATGCTATTGTACCCCCTGAAACTCCTGGAACGACATCGGCTGCACCCATGCCAGCACCTTTGAGGAAGAGCAGGCTATAATCTTTAAATCTGCGCATACTATATTATTAATCCTTGAGGTACTGGAAAAAGGTATCTCCCCTCAATCCGTTTCTCAGTGATTCAAGGGCTATGATTTCATCAGGAGCAATATTACCCAGGTTAACATTTGCTCCGAATTGTTTAATAAACCATGTTTGCTGTGATTTAAGGGGTGCCTCCCATATTATACGGTCGAAGCCTACCTCTATCGAAAGTTTATCAATAAGGTTGGTGTTAATTGATCCGTCATCATTATATATGCCTGTAGTTCCACTTTCCCTGGCTTCTGCGATTACTTTGGCCGATCCCGCTTCCAGCTCTGAGACCATCATTTTCACCCATTCTTCGGGGCTATAGACCACATCTTTCTTTTTCGAGCCCACTTCGGAAAGGACAGTATAATTTTCCGCCAGTCTTTTTATATATTCTGTTTTTATATTCTGGTCCATTTCATACGAGCCATCTGACACTTCAACGGCTTTTATACCCAGCTGATCAATTAAGTCCACATAGTCATCAAACATATTGCGCACCACATAAGCTTCAAAAAGAGTTCCTCCCAGGTATGTTTTCACACCGGCTGATTCATACACTTTTATTTTATCCTTTACCCCAAGCGTAAATACTGAAGTTCCGAATCCGAGCTTGAGGTAGTCAATATAGTCACTGGCAACGCTCATAAGGTCTTCAGCCTCCCTGACGCTCAATCCTTTATCCATTACCATTGTAAGACCGCTGTTCCTGGGTTTTTCGGTTCTGCCGGGCATGCCGGGTAGATTAACCATCATAATGTTATTCTTTTATTTTCTTTCTAATTATTTTTTGTATCCTCTTATCTATCAATCGTTCAGGGAACAGTGTATTAAAGAATCCATAATAGGACGGGGAGTCATCCAGCGCCTTTTCCAGATGGCTAACAAAAAGATCTCTATTTCCTGAAAAAAGGTATGTGGAGGCTAGCACATACCTTATGCCATGAACATCGCCAATTACCTTCATGCCCTTTTCGAGCAAGCCGCTTGCATGGCGATAATATCCACCTGCGAGAATTATCATCCCCATTTTCAGCCATGCACTATCATAATAGGGATTGAGAGTAACGGCTTCAATGAGTGCTCGGAATGACTCTTTCAATTTGCGGCAAAAATAATAAGCCTCAGATAGGTAGTACCAGTATTCAGGCTCATCCTGTTTGAGATTTACTGCCGTCCTGAAATATTTTACACTTTCCTGTGGTTTTTCATGAAGCAACAAAAGTCCTATACCATACCATGGTTCAGAGAAATCCGGATCAATTTCAATGGCTTCATTATACATTTTAAGTGCCTTGTCCCATTCTCCTATTTTCTCGTAACATTCAGCGGCATAAGTCAATGCCTCCGAACTTTCGGCTTCATATTCAAGGTAATGGAGGTAGGCTTCAAGTGCTTCTTCATACCTTCTCTCCCTGCTCAGAATATTTGCCATGTTAAAAATAGCAAAGAAGTTTTCAGGATTAATGGCAAGAGCATATTCATAGGCACTCAGTGCCTTTTTGGTCATAGCTTCCCTGGTGTAAATAAGACCCAGGTTATACCAGGCATTATCTGAAAACGGTTCCTCATCAAGGTATTGCTTATAGTATTTTATACTGCTTTTCAGATCCCCGATCTTTTCATAGGTATATGCCAGGTCATAAAGATGGGTGCTGTAGTCTGGTTCCAGGGCAATAAGACGTTCAAGATAGGTGGTCAATAACTTATAATGGTTCAGGTTATTCAGTATATCTGTGATATTCAATAGAACATTAAGCTCTTCAGATTCATCAAGAGAAAGGGCCAGATCAAAATATTTTTTGGTCCCACTCAGGTCACCCAGCATTCCCAGTGCGGCTCCTTTAACCAGGAAGACATCGGAATTACTGGGTTCAATTTTCTCAACGGCCCTTATTATTTTGAGTACGTCAACAGGCCTGCCCTTATCAATCAGAACTTTTGCTTTTCTTATTTGCAGGGAAGATGCTGTGGGATGTTGTTCAGATGCCGATTCAGCTGCTTCAAATGCATCGTTAACATCATTTAATTCAAGATAGTAATCTATTATAGCCTCAAACTCTGAAACATCAAAGAAGAAATTCTGATTATTTTTACGCATGCGTTCGTATCGCCTTACTATTTCACGCGTCTCTTCCTCGATATGTCCAAAACCCTGGTCTTCCATTAAAATTAATTATTTCATGCAAAAGTAAAATATTTTATCAGACTGTTCACCACAGGTAATTTGATTTATAAACATGTCTTCTTTTTTTTAAACACCTGTAGTACAGGCCGGAACATTTTTTCTAAAAAAATAATCTTTAAAGAAAGAAATAAAACGCAACCTTTTGTGCCTTCTGTTCATCATAAGAATGTAATTAAAGGAAGTTTAAACGATTACCCTCATACCCTTAATTACCCTAAAATTAACCTAAATTCTACCTTCAAAGAGCCGGGTTCCCGCCCGGTTTTTTTGATTATTATTTTTTACATACTTTTGGTATACAATAATAAAATAACAGAGAAATGAAGAGAAAATTAACTATATACATTACCATTATTGCAATAACGTTAATAATGGGTGGTAGTAACTGTTCAAAAGACAACGATAAGCAGATTAATTATGAAACAGGCACCTTCCCCTCTGAAATAATTAATCTTGAAGGAATTAATTCCTCCTATGACGATTTCAATGTAAGCCTGCCACAGATAGCGGGCGAGCTACCTATACTTTTTTCCAGTAACAGGGGGAGCCAGGGTTCCCAGTTTAACATAGAGAGCGGATACATATTTTTTGCATTCAGCCAGGTTGATGCAGAATTTATTATTGAGAGCAACATGATTAGCAATTCTTTTTATACTGACCTTGCAGACATTGTAAATACAGACAATGATGAACTGGGTCCCTATATGCTTTTCAATGGGAATAATGGCATGGAATATTTCTTTTATGCCGAGGAAGACGAGGAGGGCAAGCTGAATCTTAAGTACCTCACTTATTCACCTTCAGATCCTTACACCTCGCTTCTACAGAACGATCCTGCTCTGATAACCTCATTGAACAGCAGTTCAAATGATGCCTATATCTGTTTTGATAATGATCTAACTACTGCATATTTCATCAACGACAGCAATGGTAATTTTGATATAATGGAGTCATCCATAAATGAGGAATTATTATTTGACGACTGGCTCAAGGGCGATCCGGTAAGCATAAGTGTTACTGACAGTGTTAACAGTGATTATGACGACAAATGCCCCTTTATCAAGGACAATATTATGATTTACGCCTCAAACCGACCGGGGGGCATAGGGGGCTTCGACCTGTATTACTCTGTTTACAGTAATGGCAAATGGAGCAGTCCAATTAACATGGGTCCGGATATCAACACTGAACATAATGAGTACAGGCCACTTATTGGCAGCTGTCCTGATTACACCAATAACTTCCTGTTATTTTCATCGGACCGGCCCTCAGGTGCAGGTGGTTACGATCTGTACTTCACGGGTATAGATCTTACACTTCTGGGCGAATAATATTAATGTTTTTGTTTAAAGGCTTTAAGGGTATTCTGCAGCAATGATGCAATGGTCATGGGACCTACTCCACCGGGAACAGGGGTAATATAGGAACATTTGGGTGCTACATTTTCAAAATCCACATCACCTTTAAGTTTCCATCCCGACTTTGTTTTGTCTGATTTTACCCTTGTTGTACCAACATCTATCACAACGGCTCCCTCCGATACCATATCTTCCGTCACGAAACCGGGAACACCTATGGCAGCAATTATTATATCAGCCCTTTTTACTATTTCTTCCACTTTTTTAGTTCTGCTGTGAATAAGGGTAACTGTCGCATCAACTCCCTTTCTGGACAATAAAATGCTTACCGGCCTTCCCACGATGTTACTCCTTCCGATAACAACACAATTCTTGCCCGATGTCTCGATGTTATATCTTTTAATCAGCTCCATGATGCCGAAAGGTGTGGCAGAAACAAAGGAAGGTAAGCCAATGGTCAACTTCCCCATATTAACGGGGTGAAAGCCATCTACGTCTTTTGAGGGATCAATGGTTTCAATTACCTTGTTTTCGGATATATGATCAGGCAGGGGCAATTGCACAATAAATCCATCAACATCATCATCATTATTAAGTTCATTAACCCTATCCAGCAATTCTTTTTCACTCACGTTACTTTCAATACGCAGGTTACTGGACTTGAAGCCCACCTGCTCACAGGCTTTTACCTTATGAGACACATAGGTTTCACTGGCAGGATCATTGCCAACAAGAACTGTTACAAGGTGAGGCACTTTACCGGTCTGTTCTTTTAACTTTTTAACTTCCCCGGAAATTTCGAGTTTGATATCGGATGATACCTTCTTTCCATCAATTATTTTATACATAAATCAATTTATTTTGTTCTTAGCATATTAGATAATTGGGCTCTTCCACCCTTCCCTGATACGGCTTTCATCATTTTTCTGGTCTCATTAAACTGTTTGAGCAACTGGTTAACCTCCTGGACAGTAGTCCCGGAACCATCAGCTATCCTTTTTCGTCTACTTCCGTTGATGACTACGGGATTGGACCTTTCTTCAGGTGTCATGCTCTGAATAATGGCTTCAATGCCTTTAAAAGCATCGTCGTCAATATCAAGGTTCTTCATTGCTTTTCCCGCACCGGGTATCATAGCCATCAGGTCTTTAACATTTCCCATCTTTTTTATCTGGCGTATTTGCGAAATGAAATCGTTAAAATCAAACTGGTTTTTGGCTATTTTCTTTTTTACCAGCGCGGCTTCACGCTCATCATACTGCTCCTGGGCTTTTTCAACAAGGGAAACTATATCACCCATACCCAGTATCCTGTCGGCCATCCTGTCGGGATGAAAAACATCGATGGCATCAAGTTTCTCCCCTGACCCAATGAACTTAATGGGCTTATTTACCACCCCCCTTATTGATAATGCGGCACCTCCCCGTGTATCGCCATCCAGTTTGGTAAGCACAACACCATCAAAATCGAGCCGTTCGTTAAATTCTTTTGCAGTATTAACAGCGTCCTGACCTGTCATAGAATCCACGACAAACAATATTTCATGGGGATTTATTGCCTCTTTTATTGATGCTATCTCATCCATCATTTGCCGGTCAATTGCCAGCCGTCCCGCGGTATCAATAATAAGAAGATCATATCCCGAATTTTTGGCTTCTCTTGCTGCTCTCTTCACAATCTTTACAGGATCTTTATTATCTTCTTCAGTATACACGGGAACCCCTATTTGTTCACCCAGGATTTTTAATTGCTCTATTGCAGCAGGGCGGTAGATATCGCCCGCCACCAACATCGGGTTTTTACCATTTTTATTTTTCAGTAAACGTGCCAGTTTGCCGCTGAAAGTTGTTTTACCTGATCCCTGCAAGCCCGCCACCAGAACAATACAGGGGTTGCCTTTCAAGTTAATATCTGCCTTCTCACCACCCATGAGACCCGACAACTCATCATGTACAATTTTGACCATCATCTGTGATGGTTTAACAGCATTCAGCACATTCTGCCCCAGGGCCTTTTCTTTTACTGAGTCAGTAAATGTCTTGGCTATCTTATAGTTAACATCTGCATCCAGTAAGGCACGTCTAACATCTTTTAAGGTTTCAGCAATATTTATTTCTGTTATCCTGCCCTGCCCCTTCAGCATCTTAAATGATCTCTCTAATCTGTCCGTCAAATTTTCAAACATTACTTTTCCCTTTAATATTTTATCAAATATATTAAATAATATTACATTCTTTCAGGCATGTCAATGCCCAGCAGACCCATTGCTTCCTCTATAATTTGGCCTATATATTCTGATAAACCTATCCTGAAACTTCTCAGTGCAATTTCTTTTTCACCAAGAATTGAATAATCATGGTAAAACTGGTTAAATTCCTTCGCCAGTTCATAAGTATAATTAGCTATTAATGAGGGGTTTAGTGTCTCTGCTGCTTCCACAACCACAGGCCCGAACCTCCTGAGAAGTTTTACCAGGTCCGATTCTTTCTTATTCAATTCAAATACATCCCTTTTGATGTCCTCTGAATACTCATAACTCTCTGCTTTTCTCAATACTGATCTTATCCTTGCATATGTATATTGAATGAATGGCCCGGTATTTCCATTGAAATCGATCGACTCCCTGGGATTAAACAGCATATTCTTACGCGGATCAACTTTAAGAATGAAATATTTCAATGCACCCAGTCCGATTTTACGATAAATATTTTCTTTTTCCCCGGCAGAATACTCATCCAGTTTCCCAAGTTCCTCCGACATTTCCCTGGCAGTATGAAGCATGGTATCTATAAGGTCATCAGCATCCACCACTTTACCTTCCCTCGATTTCATTTTACCTTCAGGCAGATTTACCATACCATATGAAAAATGATGTATGCCATCCGCCCAGTCATATTCCAGCTTTTTCAATATTGACTTAAGGACCTGAAAATGATAATTTTGCTCATTCCCAACCACGTAGTAGTGCCGGTCAAATTTATAGTCGTTATATCTTTCCACAGCGGTACCAAGATCTTGAGTAATATATACAGCCGTCCCGTCGGCTCTCAGTAATAGTTTTTCATCCAGTTTGTCAGATGAAAGATTAACCCACACCGAACCATCTTCTTTCCTGTAAAAAATACCTTTTTCAAGTCCCTCCCTCACTATACTCCGCCCTAGCTTGTAAGTATCTGATTCATAATATATCTTATCAAAATCGACCCCTAAAGTTTCGTAAGTCTTATTAAAGCCCTCATAGACCCAGTTGTTCATTCTTTTCCACAGATCAAGTGTTTCTTTATCACCTGCCTCCCATTTCCTCAGTAGTTCGCGTGCGCCGGCCATCAGTTCGGATTTATCTGCGGCCTCTTCCTCGGTCATGCCCCTGGAAATAAGTTTCCTTATCTCTTTTTTGTATTCATTTTCAAACTTCACATAATATTTACCCACAAAATGATCGCCCTTTAAACCGCTGTCCGACGGCGTCTCTCCATTTGCAAAAAGCTTCCATGCCAACATTGATTTACAGATATGTATGCCCCGGTCATTTACAATATTTGTTTTGTAAACCCTTTGTCCGCATGCACTCAAAATTTTATATAGAGAGTAGCCCAGCAGGTTATTTCGTATATGGCCCAGGTGCAAGGGTTTATTTGTGTTGGGCGATGAGTATTCTATAAGTGTTGTTTGGCCTTTGCCTTTTTCTGGAATTGAGTAAGCCGGTGCTGCTGACCGGAGCTTAATAAACTCATCAAGCCATGCCCTGTTACTTATCTCGAGATTTAAAAATCCCTTTACCACGTTAAAGGACCTGACACCCGGATTAACCTCCAGTATGTAATTACCAATATCTTCAGCGGTTTGTTCAGGTGCTTTACGGGAGTATTTAAGCAGGGGAAAGACCACTGCTGTTACATCACCTTCAAATTCCTTCCTTGTTGTTTGTATCTGTATATCGGCAGCATCGATATTCGAATCATAAAGGTGTTTAACCGCATCAATTATATTTCTTTCTATTGTCCTTTCCATTATTTGATATCCTTATCAGCCTGCAAAGATAATATAAATTACATTCCGGATTTTGACTTTGAAAACTTACATTTTTTATTGCATTTGTATAAAACGCGTTTCTTTGTTGATGGACAGCGGGTATTTTTTGACGAACAGTAAATCTTGTATCAAAAAAATGATTTACTTTTGAAACAAACCACCGACATATACGTTGAGACACATAATGAAGATTTCAAAGTTACACATTCCAGAATCAAAAAACACACCCGAAATAGATTTTAATCCGGATAATGGGATGCTTGTCTTTAAGGGTAAATCCACGCCTGAAAATGCAACAAAAATCTACGAACCTGTATTAGACTGGTTAAGATTATATGCCAGGCAACCGGCAGAAAAAACTTACCTTCATTTCAACCTCAGTTATTTCAATACCGCATCATCTATATGGATGGCACGTATGGTAAAAGTTCTTTCAAAGATAGATGACCCTGAGAAACTCCTGACAATCAATCTCTATTTCCATGTGGAGGAATATGATGAAATGGATGATGATGACATACAGGAAGCAATAGCCATGGCACTGAAGGTAATAAATGATGCCACTGTAAGCCTGGGTGTTAAAGTCTATGCCACAGACGATGGTGGTTCCATTCTGAAAGAACGACTTATTCTTCTTTGATAATTACCGCTGAGACTTTTTCTTTTCTGCATCTGTTTGTTTAATTTTATTATCCCTAATAATTTCTTAACCTATGAGAACCATTTGTGGATTTCTTATAATGATATTTATGACGATGAGTATATCAGGCCAGCAAAAAGAACATGACAGGGATCCCGTTGTTGCAGGATCATTTTATCCGGCAAGGGAATCGGAGTTGAATAAATTACTCGATCAGCTTTTCAGCGAAGCCGGGGAATTGACATCCATCGGGTTAAAAGCCGGAGAGAGGGTGAGAGCCATAATTACACCTCACGCAGGATATGTTTTTTCCGGCAGTGTAGCCGCTTCGGCAGTTGGCTTAATTCCTCCTGCTTCCAAATATGACAATATCTTTCTTATTGGATCAAGCCACAGGGTATCTTTTCCCGGTGCTTCCATTTATTCAGAGGGCGATTACAAAACACCGCTGGGCACCGCTGAGGTGAATACTGAACTGGCAGAAAAATTGATTGATAACACAAAGGTTTTCAGTTATTATAAAGCCGCACACAGCAGTGAACACAGTCTTGAGGTACAGATACCCTTTCTTCAATACCACCTGGGTACCGGCATCAGGATAATACCCATTGTCCTGGGTACTCAAAATACCAGTGTGTGTAAGGAAATAGCCGATGGTCTGAAACCATATTTCAATGCTAATAACCTCTTCGTGATAAGCAGTGACTTCAGTCATTACCCCTCATTTGAAGATGCCATAAAAGTTGATAAATCCACAGTGAATGCTTTGCTTTCGGGCGATCCCGACACTTTCCTGAATACCATCAGAAAAAATTCTGAGATGAATATCGAGGGACTTGCAACAAGCATGTGCGGTTGGACGTCGGGACTTGTATTGCTTCACCTTGCCAAAGAAGAGGACGGGCTTGAATTCAAACATATTTTATACCGCAATTCGGGGCACAGTAATTATGGTGACAAATCCAGCGTCGTTGGCTATCATTCGGTTGCCCTTATTGATACTAAGAACACAGATACCAGTAAAAAGGAATTCAGTATCACTACTGTTGATAAGCAAAAATTGATTGAAATTGCCAGGGGATCGATAAGATCATACCTGGAGAATGAGCCTCCCCCCGTAATAGATGAAACAGAACTATCCCCGGTATTAAAGGAAAAGCTGGGTGCTTTTGTATCATTGCATCTCGAGGGAAATTTAAGGGGTTGCATAGGCCGGTTCATGCCATCCGAACCGCTATATGAGACTGTAAGGACAATGGCACTTGAAGCTGCCTTCCATGACACCCGCTTTAAACCTTTGTCCGGGGAAGAATTTGAAAATATCACCATTGAAATATCAGTACTGAGCCCCCTGAGAAAAATTGACAATATAAATGAGATAATACTTGGTAAACATGGCGTTTACATAAGGAAAGGAATCTGTTCAGGCACATTTCTTCCCCAGGTTGTTGAAAAAAAGAAATGGACAATTACCGATTTCATGGGCTATTTATCGCGCGATAAAGCCGGCCTTGGTTGGACAGGCTGGAGAGATGCCGATATTTATGTATACGAAGCACTCGTTTTCGAGGAGGAGTAAATGCCATGTACCATGTTATAGTTATCGGTGTTGTCTCAGTTATTTTGTACTTCTTATCCCTTTCTGCCATAAAATTAGGGATTATCACACCCAGGGCTTATAAGGCTTTCTGGAATACCATTCTTTTCCTAACATTCATCACCGCAGGTGGGGCAGGTATATTCCTGGCACTTCAATCTAACTATCAATGGGATATTCAAGGAGTGGAAAAAATACTTAAATGGCATGTGGATTTTGGGATCGCTCTGGCTTTTACTGTTATCATACATCTCACCTGGAATTTAAGGTATTATAAGGTCATCTTCAAAAAGAGCCCTGAACAAAAAAGTACACCCTCAGATAAAGACAGTAAGCAGCCAACGATAAATTACAGGGTGATGCTTGTGCTCCTGGGTTTTATTACCGGGGCTGTACAGGTAATCTTCCTCAGGGAAATATTAAACCTCTCAGGGGGCTACGAGATAGTCGCCGGTGCTGTTTTTGCATGCTGGATACTTGTTTCAGCGCTGGGTGCAAAACTGGCCAGTAAAAGCAAGCCCTCAGCAACATTAAGCCTCACCGCTTTGTTGCCTGTTTCAAGCATTGTCTCATTTTTTATCTATGTAATACTGTCGAAGATCCTGGTTGAAGAAGGAGTAACCCCCGGCATCATTTATACCCTGATAATAACAGTACTCGCACTAATACCATTCTGCCTTCTCTCAGGTTACCTTTTTGTCAACCTCTCCTATTATGCAAGCATGCAAATATCACTACTGCCCGGCAATTCATTTGCCATTGAAACGATAGGTAGTATGATTGCAGGTATCCTTGTAAGCATTCTCACCGGCAACCTGCTGGGCAATTTCCAATTAATAACAGCGGTAATCCTTGTTTATTATATCATCTTTCTTATAGTAGGTAAATTTAAGTCATACAGGTTATTGCTTATTATTGCATCATTTTTCATTATAGGAGCAATTGTCTTTGAACCTGATACTTACATCAGAAATATCCTTTTAGGAGGTGTTAAAGTGGTTAAAAGCATTGACTCAAAATACGGTAATATCGCAATAAGCAAACACGGGGACGAAAAAAGTATTTTTTACAATCATCGGCTTATTGATTTTGAACAGGATCAGAAACAAAGAGAAGAAAATATTCACTATGCCATGGTTCAACATCATCATCCGGAAGACATACTTATCATCTCCGGGGGCAGTGATAAACACATAGCTGAAGCTCTTAAATACGAATCAGTTAAATCCATTACCTACCTGGAGCGTGATCCTGTACTAATAGCCTGTACACAAGATACCAGTATTGAATATACAGAAGCGGAAGTAATGATTGAGAATGATGATGCATTCAGTTATATCCGCAGGAGCAACAGGAAGCATGATGTTATTATATCACTTCTCGCGGAGCCGGATAATATAGTTACGAACCGTTTTTACACAAAGGAATATTTTACGGATATCAGGGAAATACTTAATCCGGAAGGGGTGTTTTTGCTTAAAGCAGGACCTTCCAGCAGCTATATAAGTAAAGAAGAATCGGCCTCACTATCCACTATTTTTAATAGTCTGAGTGAAGTGTTTCCCAATGTACTTCCAATAAAAGGTGAATCCATTTATCTTCTGTCCTCTGGCAAAAGCTTGACTACAGCAATAACCGGTCATATCAGTGAAAAAGACATTCAAAATACTTATGTAAACAGTTACTATCTAAACAATAGAATCATTAAATATAATTCTGAACAGGTATTGAATGTAATAGACAGCACCTTGCCAAATAACCTCCTGGATAAACCAAGGGCTATATTTTACAGCCAGAGGTATCAGCTTAAAAAAGCAGGCAGTGACAGGCTGCCTGTCATATTAGCAATTTGTCTTTTGCTTCTTCTTCCCTTCATAACCGGAAACAACAGTGCAAGAACAATGTATAGCGCATCACTTAATCTTTCGGGCACAGAGATACTTGCCTTAATACTTATACAATCAACCGCAGGCAATTTCTATCAACTGGCGGGCTTACTGATCGCCACAGTTATGGCCGGACTGGCAATAGGAAGTTCTTCCAGGTTAAAGGTCAAAGAATTATTAGTGGATACCAGTCCCGCTGTGCTTGGCATAGTGGCTGTGTTCTATGCATTGTTGTCTCCTGTCATACTTGAATTCAGGTATGGCAGTATACCTGTTGTAATATCACTTGTTTTTGTATTGATCCCAGCTATGATTGCCGGCTATTACTACCGGAGGAAGACAGAGGGAAATATTAATTCCAGAACCATTTCAGGCATTTACTTTGCAGACCTGTGCGGTTCTGCTCTTGGCTTTATGGTAATAGCAGGCTTACTTGTGCCGCTTTATGGCATAAAATCAACATTTATTATCCTTGCTTTTATTAATTTTGCCTCTTATATTACCAATCAGCTGATAAACGGTATCAGGAAGCTGTCACATTAAAAAAACGGACTGATGAAGAAGCGTGAATTTGTAAAAAATTGTCTTTTGGCTGCCGGGGGGATGAGTATTTGTCCGGATTTGTTATGTAGAAGTTCATTGACGCAGGTGAAAAGCAAAAATTACAGGCTTGCCATGTTTCAAGAAGAAACGGCAAGAGGGGTAATGTGTAATATATGTCCCAATGAATGTGTGTTAAAAGAAGGCGAATTGAGTGACTGCAGAAACCGTATCGTCAAAGACGGTAAATTATATACCATGGCTTATGGTAATCCCTGTGCCGTACACCTGGATCCGGTGGAGAAAAAGCCCCTTTACCATTTTTTACCTTCAACGTTTACCTTTTCCATTGCAACTGCAGGCTGTAATATGGCCTGCCTGAATTGTCAGAACTGGACTATTTCACAAACAAGCCCTGAGGAAACACGAAACCACGATCTTATGCCTGCCAGGGTGGTTGAGAATACGTTGAGAAATAACTGTAAGTCGATATCATATACCTATTCAGAACCTATCACTTTCTACGAATATATGTTTGATACGGCCACCCTGGCCAGGCAATCGGAGCTGAAAAACATAATGGTATCAAACGGCTATATTAAGAAAGAACCACTGATAAAGCTGTGCAGCGTCCTTGATGCTGCCAATATTGATCTCAAGTCTTTTAATGACAAAACATACCTGAGGCTTACCGGGGGTAAGCTGGGTCCCGTTCTGGATACACTGAAGACTATGAAAGAACAAAATGTATGGCTTGAAATAACCAATCTTATCGTTCCCGAATGGACCGACAAAATGGATGAAATAAGGGAAATGTGCAAATGGCTTTATGCAAACGGTTTTAGCGATACTCCCCTTCACTTTAGCAGGTTCACTCCCATGTATAAGCTCGAACAGCTTCCCCCTACCCCTGTCAGCATCCTCAATCAGGCATGGGACACAGCCAAAGAAGAAGGCCTGAAGCATGTATATATTGGCAATGTACCGGGGACACATGCATCCGATACCTGGTGTGACAATTGCGGCAAAAAAGTCATTGAGAGAAGAGGATATACAATAATATCAAATAATATTGTAAATGGAAGATGCAAATTCTGTAATTCAGAGATAAACGGAGTATGGAAGTAATATAAACACTATTTACAAACAGGGATGAAAAATAAGGAAGCATATGACCGGATACAGCAGCTAAGAAAAGAAATTAACGATCATAATTATAATTACTACGTATTCAATAAGCCACTGATATCGGATTTTCAATATGATGTCCTTTTAAAGGAATTAATTGACCTTGAAGACAAATATCCCGGGTACAGGACAGCTGATTCTCCTACGGTGAGAGTGGGAAGCGATATAACTCGTGAGTTCAGGCAGGTAGTGCATAAATATCCCATGCTATCCCTCAGTAACACCTACAGTGACCAGGAGATATTTGATTTTCACAAACGTGTTACCGGGGCACTTGGCAAAGAAGTTGACTATGTATGTGAGTTGAAATACGATGGTGCATCAATTAGCCTGACCTATAAAAATGGCCTTCTTGATAGAGCTGTTACCCGCGGTGACGGAGAAGTGGGAGATGATGTAAGCAATAATGTGAGAACGATAAGGAGCATACCACTTAAGTTGCGCAATGATGATTACCCTTCCGAATTTATCGTCAGGGGTGAGATTATTCTTCCCCTGGATGGCTTCAGGAAACTTAATGAAGAACTTATAAAAAAGGGCGAACAGCCATTTTCAAATCCAAGAAATACAGCTGCAGGTACAATAAAGTTGCAAGACTCGAGAATAGTAGCCACACGTCCCCTCGACTGTTATCTTTATTACCTGCTGGGGGAAGACCTGCCCTATGATAATCATTTCGATAATATCCGGAAAGCTCGGGAATGGGGGTTCAGGGTGCCTGATGAGATAAGTTTATGCAAGGGGATCACCGAAGTACTGGACTATATCAATCGGTGGAATAAAGAAAGGGAAAAGCTTCCCTTTGAGATTGACGGGGTGGTTATTAAAGTTAATTCCATCCAGGACCAGAAGAAACTGGGAACAACAGCAAAATCACCGCGATGGGCCATAGCGTATAAATTCAAGGCCGAGCAGGCGAGGACAAGGTTGCTTTCAGTAACATTCCAGGTGGGCAGAACAGGTACTGTTACTCCTGTAGCTATTCTTGAACCTGTATCGCTTGCGGGCACAATAGTAAAAAGAGCCAGCCTGCACAATGAAGCCCAGATAAACCTGCTCAATCTCCACTTAAATGATACAGTCTACGTTGAAAAAGGAGGTGAGATAATACCCAAGATTGTTGGAGTGGATATCACTGAGCGTCATGAGGATGCAAAACCGGTAAAGTTTATAAACAATTGTCCGGAATGCGGAAGCACTTTGAGGAAGCTACCCGGAGAGGCAAATTATTACTGCCCTAACCTGTATAAATGCCCGCCCCAGATAAAAGGAAGGATTGAACATTTCATCAGCAGGAAGGCAATGGATATTGATGGCCTGGGAGAGGAAACAATCAACCTCCTTTACAAATCGGGACTGGTACATAACATAGCGGATCTCTATGCCCTGGACAAAGAAGCGATTGTTGGACTGGAACGTATGGGGGATAAATCGGCCAGTAATATCATAAGAAGCATAGAAAAGTCAAAGTCCGCTCCCTTTCATAAAGTATTGTATGCCCTGGGAATACGATTCGTTGGTGAAACTGTTGCAAAATTATTAGCCAATAATTTCCGGTCGATAGACAATATAGCTGAAGCCAGCTATGATGATCTCATAAAAGTCCCTGAAATAGGAGATAAGATAGCCTCCGGTGTAGTTAATTATTTCAAATCGCCAAATAACAGGGAAGTGCTGGAACGCCTAAAAAATTATGGGGTGAATATGGAAGCCTCAGAGCTCCCAAAAACCAGGTCAGATATCCTGCAAGGGAAGAGCATAGTCATTTCAGGTGAATTTGAGCATCATAGCAGGGATGAATACAAAAAAATGATTGAAGAGAACGGAGGGAAAAACCTGTCATCTGTTAGCTCAACTACGAGTTTTATACTTGCCGGAAAAGATATGGGACCCGCAAAAAAGGCGAAAGCAGAAAAACTGGGCATTGAAATAATGAGTGAAAATGATTTTCTTAAATTGTTGAAGAAAGTATAGATATCAGGATAATTTTCCCTAAAAATCGATTAGGTTTGTAGGATGGAAATCTTTAACGGGATACGACTATTGGGTGGGAGGCTTGTACTAAACCAACGCCTTAAAAATATGAGGAGGTACAAAAAATTCAATAACCTCCATAATTCTCATAAGATCGGTATAGTATGGGATGGGAGCAATACAGAAGATTTTGGGGCAATAACGGAGTTTTACCAGGAGATGCAAAAAATAAATATCCAGGTGGATATAGTATGTTATTATCCAAAGGCGGTGCTGCCCGATGAATATACAGCGATCAGATATCTGACATGTATAAAAAAGTCGGATCTTAATTTCTTCTTTGTCCCACAATCAGATGATATTGATGAGTTTATTAATACACCGTATGAAATACTGATAGATATAAACAGCAATGATTATTTTCCTGTTAAATATATAACTGCACTTTCAAGGGCCGAATTTAAGGTCGGTGACGAAAGTTCAACATACAGGGATAAGTTAGACATGACAATCAGCATCACTAAAAAGCATGATGCAGCCTATTACCTCCAACAGATAAAATATTATTTGGAGATGATTAATACAGGAACTTAAGAAATGACAAATTCAAGCTAAGCATGAAAAAATTCGAAGGCCTTGGTGTTGCTATGATAACACCTTTCAAATCTGACAGAAGTGTTGATTTCAAAGCATTAGAGAATATCACTAATTATATTGTTGAGGGTGGTTGTGACTACCTTGTTGTTATGGGCACCACCAGTGAAGCTGTAACATTGAACAAGGAAGAAAAGGAAGCAGTAAGCTCATGCATCAAGGAAATCAATAATGAGAGGGTTCCTGTGGTTCTGGGAATAGGTGGTAATAATACACAGGCTGTGACTGACATTATCAGGAACACTGATTTTGAAGGTATTAATGGTATTCTCTCTGTTTCTCCTTATTACAACAAACCCGGACAAAGAGGCATACAGTTACATTACAAAGAAATTTCCATGGCATCCCCCGTTCCTGTCATTCTCTATAACGTACCCGGCAGGACAAGCAGTAATATAGAGGCTGAGACCTGTCTCGATCTTGCATGGTCATTTGATAATATAGTTGGCATTAAGGAGGCATCGGGGGACCTGTCACAGGTTATGAAAATCATTAATGGGAAACCCGATAATTTTCAGGTTATTTCCGGTGATGATCTGCTTGCCATGCCTATAATTACCCTCGGCGGATCAGGTGTGATATCGGTGTTGGGGAATGCTTTTCCGGCCGAATGGAAAGAAATGGTAAGTCTGGCACTGAAGCAAAAAATTATGCCCTCGCGCGAGATTAAATACAAATACATCAAGCTGATCGAACTTCTCTTTGTTGACGGCAATCCTGCAGGCATAAAGTCTGTTATGAACAGTCTCGGCTTATGCCAGAATTACCTTCGTTTGCCATTGACCGGTGTTTCAAGGCAAACCAGTGCAAAGATTAACACCACCCTCGAGGAACTGAAGCTGAAACAACCTGTTTAGGGCCTTTTCCCTGCTTGTTGTGGTGGTGGTGACGGTGGTGGCGCTCCGGTATCAACCTTGCCGTGGCAATGCTTGTATTTTTTACCGCTGCCACAGGGACACGGGTCATTACGTCCTACCTTCTTCTCCACCCTCACCGGTTCAGCTTTTTGCGGCTTATCAGCCTGTCCACCACCTGAAGTATCGCTATAGGATGAATAATCGCTTTTTGATGCCCTGTACCGGCTCATATCTGTTCTCCTGCGCCTTTCAGCCTCCCGTACCTGGTCGGGGTCGGGACTCGGGATATGACCTTTCATCAATGTGGATATTACATTTTTATTCACCCTTTCTATCATTGATTTAAAGAGCTCAAAAGATTCGAACTTATATATAAGCAGTGGATCTTTTTGTTCATATGTTGCTGCCTGTACTGACTGTTTCAATTCATCCATTTCCCTCAGGTGATCTTTCCACAACTCATCGATTGTAGCCAGTACAACTGTCTTTTCATATGATCTCGACAGTTCTTTACCATCTGATTCAACAGTAGCTTTAAGATTTGTTATCACCTGGTATACCTTTGTTCCATCTGATATGGGCACAACAACATTTTCATATACATGAGACTGTTTTTCGTACACATCTTTTATTACAGGGTATGCTTCGGAAGATATTTTTTCAACTTTTCTTTTATAGATATCTATCACCTCTCTGTTCAACATATCAATCAACTCATCGGCATTGATTTTCAGGAATTCTTTTTCATCTACCGGTGATTCCATGGAGAAGGATCTTAGCAGGTCGATGCTGAAGTTTTCATAATCCCCTTCGGGGAGATATGTATTTACTATATTTTCGGATACATCATACATCATATTTGCGATATCAACACTCAGCCTTGTTCCCTGTAAGGCATGCCTTCTCCTCTTATATATTACTTCCCTCTGGCTATTCATCACGTCATCATATTCGAGCAGTCTTTTTCGTATCCCGAAATTATTCTCCTCTACTTTCTTCTGTGCCCTTTCAATGGATTTGGATATCATCTGGTGCTGTATCATCTCGCCTTCGTGCAGGCCCAGTCGATCCATTATGCCCGAGATCCTCTCCGATCCAAACAAACGCATGAGGTCGTCTTCCAGGGATACATAAAACTGTGATGAACCCGGGTCACCCTGACGGCCTGCCCTTCCCCTGAGCTGACGGTCGACCCTTCGTGATTCATGCCTTTCGGTACCGATAATAGCCAGGCCCCCGGCTTTCCGCACAAAGGGAGTTAGTTTAATATCCGTACCCCTTCCTGCCATATTAGTAGCAATTGTAACGGCTCCTTCCTTTCCTGCCTCAGCCACTATTTCAGCCTCACGGGCATGGAGTTTTGCATTAAGCACATTGTGTTTTATGCCCTTCATATTTAACATCCTGCTGAGCAGTTCAGATATCTCAACCGAAGTAGTACCTACAAGTACGGGTCTTTTCTGGCTGTTAAGATCAAGAATCTCATCAATTACCGCATTGTATTTTTCCCTCTTGGTCTTAAATACCATATCGTCCCTGTCATCCCTTATCACAGGTTCATTTGTGGGGATAACCATAACGTCAAGCTTATAGATATTCCAGAATTCACCTGCTTCTGTTTCAGCGGTCCCGGTCATACCGGCCAGCTTATGATACATCCTGAAATAGTTCTGCAATGTTATAGTTGCAAATGTCTGGGTTGCAGCTTCCACCTTTACCCTTTCCTTTGCTTCAATAGCCTGGTGTAAGCCGTCAGAATATCTACGTCCCTCCATGATGCGTCCTGTCTGCTCATCAACAATCTTAACCTTATTGTCAATCACAACGTATTCAACATCTTTTTCAAAGAGGGTATATGCTTTTAGCAACTGGTTCATTGTATGGACACGCTCCGACTTAACCGAAAAGTCCTGGAGCAGCTCATCTTTTGCCTTTAATTTCTCCTGGTCTGAGAGCTCTGATTTTTCTATTTCAGCTATCTGGTTACCGACGTCAGGCAGAACGAAAAAGCTGGAATCTTCTACGGATGTAGATATCAGGTCAATGCCCTTTTCAGTAAGTTCTATTGAATTGCTTTTCTCATCGATCACAAAATAAAGGGCTTCTGTTACTTTGGGCATTTCCTTGCTGTTATTCTGCATATAGAAATTTTCCGTTTTCAGTAAGAGGGTCTTTATACCTTCTTCACTGAGGTATTTAATCAATGCGCTATTTTTTGGCAAGCCCTTAAATGCCCTGAGCAGCATAAATCCTCCATCTTCGGTATTACCTTCTTTTATCAGTCTTTTGGCATCTGCAAGCACCTGTGTAACTAATTTTTTCTGGGCACTGACGAGTTTTTCAACCCTTGGTTTCAACTCATCAAATTGCTCTGTGTCACTTTTAGCCGTCGGGCCGGATATTATCAAGGGTGTACGCGCATCGTCAATAAGAACAGAATCGACCTCATCCACTATGGCATAATTATGTTTTCTCTGCACAAGATCTTGAGGGTTAATTGCCATGTTATCCCTGAGGTAGTCGAAACCAAACTCATTATTAGTACCGTATGTAATATCAGCCTGGTAGGCCTTTCTACGGGCTACCGAATTAGGTTCATGTTTATCGATGCAATCTACCGTTAAACCGTGAAATTCGTACATCGGACCCATCCATTCGGCATCACGACGTGCCAGATAGTCATTTACCGTAACTATATGCACTCCTCTGCCAGCGAGGGCATTCATGAATACAGGCAGGGTGGCTACAAGTGTTTTACCCTCACCTGTTGCCATCTCTGCAATTTTACCCTTATGGAGGGCCACCCCTCCTATTAACTGGACGTCATAGTGGACCATGTCCCATGTTATTTCGTTCCCACCGGCTATCCACCTGTTTTTCCATATAGCCTTATCATTCTTGATCTCTATACTGTCCCTGTGTGCAGCAAGATCCCTGTCGAAATCAGTTGCTGTAACCTCAACCTCTTCATTTTCTTTGAAGCGCCGTGCCGTCTCTTTGACAATAGCAAAGGCTTCCGGAAGTATTTCGGTGAGAATCTCTTCCAGCTTAAGGTCTATTTTACCCTCAATCTCATCGATTTCATCATAATAGCTTTCCTTGGCAATAACGTCTTCCTCAGCAGCTGCTTTTTCTTTTAAAGCTGTTATTTGTTTTTCTTCATCCTTTATGTGGTCCATAACCTTTGCCTTCAGCTTCTTTGTAAGTGACCGTAATTCATCGTTGCTTAAGGATCCAAGTTTTTTATATTCCTCATTCACCTGATCCGCGAAGGGTGACATCTCCTTCAAATCCTTCTCATACTTGTTACCGAGGAATACTCCCAATACTTTATTTAATACACTCATAATTCTTCCTAATCTTTAAATACTTTCTTTGCTCTATATTTAATATACAAAGAAATATCAGAGCAAACAACAAAATTAACTTGTTTTTCCAGATAATAAAAGCAAAGGACCCGGGGAATAGTGAAAACAATCTAAAAGGCAAGGTTACTTTAAAATACCGGATACACCCCTTAAGAACTTTAAATTTCTAATCATGTTCCAATCCCAGGTCCTGGCGCAGTTTATCAAGGGAGGGATTCTTTCCAGCCAGGTGCCGGTATTTTTCTTCATCGGTATATGGTGTATTCTTCTGGGGCTTCTCACTTACTTTTGTTCTGAACTGTATTTCTGAGTTTGACAGTTCTTTTTTAAGGTGTACTATTACATCGTGTTTATACTTCTTATCAAAATAATCTTTCTGTGCTTTGTTACTGAGTTCAAGTACAATATTAGTTTTTTCCTCAATTACCGGCTTCATTGCCTTTATAATGCTTGACATCCGTGCATTGCCCGATTTGATTGTATCACCAAAGCTATGCCAGGCCTCCATCAGATCTTCATGTTCAAATTCGTGGTCATTGCCTGATTCATTATCCACATTATAGTCATTAGCCCCATCATCGACATTTTCGCCACTCTTGACGTTCTCTTGTTCCTTCAGTTTTTCTTTTATTGAGAATGATTTTGAAATAGCTCCATCTTTTTTCGGATGAGGCTTCTTTTCGGCATTTTTCTCCCTCCTTTCAAGCGGTGTTTCTTTTTCCTGTTTTTCTTCCAGGCGGAATTCATTTTGGGCATTTTTGTCCTCATCAGAATTAATGGCAGCCAGTCGTATCAAAGCCATCTCGACATGCAACTTCTGATTTTTACTTGTCTTATAATATATATCCGCCCCGCTTAATATTTCAAGCCCCTTGTATATGAAATTAACCGGGCACCTTAAGGTTTGCTCCCTATATTTATCCCTGATAGCAGAACCGGCCTCCACGAGTTTGAGTGTAGCTTCATCCTTGCATACGAGTAAGTTACGAAAATGGCTGCTCAGGCCGGCAATGAAATTGTGTCCGTCAAATCCTTTCTCCAGGATATCATTAAAAAGTAAAAGGGCGCTTGAAACATCACCGGAGAGAAAGGCATCGGTTGCCTTCATGTAGTATTCATAATCCAGGACGTTAAGATTCTCGATTACATCGGCATAAGTAATTTTTTTTCCCGTGTAGCTCACTATCTGGTCAAGTATCGAAAGCGCATCCCTCATAGAACCATCTGATTTCTGGGCTATTATCTGCAGGGCTTCCTGTTCGGACTCAATATTCTCCTTTTCCGTAACATAGACCAGTCTTTTTACGATGTCATCTATGGTGATACGGTGAAAATCGAATATCTGACACCGGGAAAGCACTGTTGGTATTACTTTTTGCTTTTCTGTTGTTGCCAGTATGAAAACGGCATGTGGAGGAGGTTCTTCAAGAGTTTTAAGAAATGCATTAAAAGCTGATGTGCTTAGCATATGAACCTCATCAATAATATAGACAGAATATTTACCCACCTGTGGAGGTATCTTAACCTGGTCGGTAAGTGTCCTTATATCATCCACCTTATTGTTGGAAGCTGCATCCAGTTCATGTATATTATATGACCTTGAGCTTTCAAAAGCCTTGCATGATTCACATTCGCCACATGCCTCTGTGTTGTCAGTAAGGTTCTGGCAATTAATAGTTTTAGCAAGTATGCGGGCACAGGTTGTTTTACCCACCCCCCGTGGTCCACAGAAAAGATAAGCTTGTGCGAGATGATTGGTTTTTATTGCATTCTTCAAGGTTGAAGTAATTGATTCCTGGCCAACCACCGTATCAAATTTAACCGGCCTGTATTTCCTTGCTGATACAATAAAATTCTCCATGTTTAAAGCTTAAATCGATTCTTATTTTACAATGAGCAAATATAAGAAATAATGATGTCCCTGGGGAATTATTTAATCTAAAATATACCAGGAAGATAATTGGTAAATTTGAGAAAAAGTTATATTTTTGCAGGCCGATTTTAGTTAATTTTAAATTGATAGATTATGTTAAATCAGTATGAAACCGTTTTCATTGCAACTCCCGTTTTGTCTGAGGCTCAGATGAAGGAAGCGGTACAAAAATTCAAGAAGGTGATCACCGATAACGATGGTGAAATAGTCCACGAGGAGAACTGGGGCCTTAAAAAGCTGGCCTATCCTATCCAAAAGAAATCAACCGGTTTTTACTATCTTATTGAATTCAAAGTACCGGGTGAATCAATTGATAAACTGGAAGTCCAATACAGAAGGGACGAGAGGATTATACGCTTCCTTACCTTCAAAATGGACAAATACGCAGTTCAATATGCAGAAAAGAAAAGAAAGCAGAAAGAAACAGAAAAAATTGAGGAGGAATAGATTATGGCACAGAATGAATCAGAAATAAGATATTTAACCCCGCCGACCGTTGAAATAAAAAAGAAAAAGTATTGCCGCTTCAAAAAGAACAGGATAAAATATGTTGACTATAAAGACCCTGAATTTTTGAAAAAATTTTTGAATGAGCAGGGTAAAATATTGCCCAGACGTATAACCGGCACATCATTAAAATACCAGAGAAAAGTAGCCAGGGCTATAAAGAGGGCACGCCATCTGGCATTGTTGCCATATGTTACTGACCTGTTAAAATAGACTAAGGAGGATATGAAATGGAAATAATACTCAAGCAGGATATAGACGGATTGGGAGATAAGGGTGAGATAGTAGTTGTAAAAGACGGTTATGCACGCAATTACCTTATACCCCAGGGTTATGCTATTCTGGCTACTTCGTCAGCAAAAAAAGTACATGAGGAAAATATGCGCCAGCGGGCACATAAGGAAGAGAAAATTAAAAAGGAAGCTGAAGAAATGGCCGAAAAGATTTCAGGCGTTAAGCTTACCATAGGGGCAAAAACAAGCAGCTCAGGTAAGATATTTGGTTCGGTCAATACAATACAGATAGCCGAGGCTCTTAAAAACGAGGGTTACGACATCGACCGGAAAAATATTTCCATAGAAGGCACCCAGGTGAAAGAAGTAGGTAAATACAAAGCAGAGATTAAGCTTCACAAGGAAGTTAAAGCTGAAATTGATTTTGAGATAAAAGCCGAGTAGAATCCATATCTGCTATTTTCAGTGAAGCCTTAGCCTCAGCCTCAGCCTTCCCCGCCCTCCGAAGCTTTTAGTGGAGGAGGGAGCCTTAGCCTTAGCCTTAGCCTTAGCCTCAGCCTTAGCCTCAGCCTTCATTTTATTCTTTTGCCGCTACGGTAACAATTTCAAGTAGTGCTCCCAGGGGCAGTTCCTTTACTGCAAATGCAGCCCTCGCAGGCTGATTTTCATTATAATAACGGGCATATACGCCATTCATGGCTTTAAAATCGGACATATCTGCCAGTAGGCAGGTTGAGCTCACTACATCATCGTAACTATAACCAGCCTCCCTTAGAATGGCCCCAATGTTTTTAAGGACCTGCTCTGTTTGCTCAACAATACCACCATCCACTATAGATCCGCTTGCCGGGTCAACCGGTACCTGGCCGGAAATATAAAGTGTATTATTTATTTCAACAGCCTGGCTGTAAGGCCCAAGCGCTTCCGGTGCTTTCGATGTATAAATTATTTTTTTCATAAAATATTTGATTAGTAATTATCGTGATAATCTTTTCTACGCTCATATTTAAGATCCCTTAATACACTTGCCTTGACCCGTATAACAAAGTCCCAGCTCTTAAGGTAGCCTGTAGGTATCCAGTTAAAGCTCATCTCCCAGCAATGCAGGTCCCTCGTTATCCCTATCCTTGTCATGGTTATTTCCTTGCTTCTGAAATCATAGCCCGTTGAATAAGTAATGGCAAAATTATTGGTGAGGCTTACATTACCACTCATCGTTACATTCTGATTAATCGTTGATTCACCCCTGGTCTTGGTGTAATAGAAATTATAGGCCACTCTCATTGACCATGGCACATTGAAATCAACATAGCCGTACTGATCATAAACCATGCCCGACCCTGACCGCCCGGTGGATGATCCTCCCCTGCTTCCGGGACTGTCAAAAGATTCCGGCATGTCCCCGAGACCAGACTCCGCGGTATCGTCTCCTGTTTGTGGCCTCGTTTCCTTTTCTTTTCCTTCACCGAAAAAAGATTTAAGCAAGTTATTGAGCTCAAAATTAAGACTTAAATTAAAGTTTGTCATCCTGAAAGGCCTCCTGTTAACCGACCATTCACTGGCATTAATCCTCCTGTAGAGTGAATCGGTTGCGTACATATCAAAATTACCCCGGGCAGAAACGCTCAGTTCTTCAAAAAGAGTGGTCCTCATAGCCATCGACACCGGGCTCCATCTCAATGAATCAGCAAAAATGTTATAAGAAGTATTGAGACTGAGATTATCAATTATCTTCACTTTCTTTTCAGCATCGGCTGTATCGGTTTTTGACCTTACCTTGGCTTCAATAATATTGGCAAGTGAAAAGTTCACGTTTCCGTTCCTGCGTGATAAAGATGGTGTACTGTAAATTCCGTTTTCGAATATTGAATATTCTCTTGTATTCCCTACAGTATCGACCTGCACCTCGCGGTACATATCAGAGGAAAGACCTTCTACTGCAGGGACAAATGAAAAGGATACCGAAGGTTTCATTACATGTCGCACTGCAATTATCCGTGATTCAGGATTGGTAAACTGGAACATACCAAATATCTGGGGGCTATAACTTGCACTTATAGAGGGGTTTATTGCATGTCCGTAAAAAAATCCCCTTTCCCTTTCACTGATTACTTTACTGGTAGTGTCACTGGTGACGGGATCAATATATTCAGGCTCCCATCTCTTTGTTGTTCTTTCAGTGAATAAAACCCCGGAATACCTGAGTGTTGGTGAAATAGAGAAATTTCTGAAAGGACGTATTGGCAGGCTCACCGGTATATCGTGCTGGAAACCGTTTTTCATGTCTTCAAACATTTCACCTGTGAACATTTTCTCATCCGTGGTTGCAATACGGTTATCGAGGCTGGCACTGTATTGAAGCTGCATCTCCTGCCACCATTTTGTTGGACCACCAATGTTTATTGACTTCAGGGGGTAAATCCTTGACATGCTAAAGCTCATTTTCGGCAGGTTAAGGCTGACGGATTTCGATGCCGAGTTCTGACTGTGATTAAGGCTGGCTGAAAAATTAAAAGGGGTGCCGGCCCATGTCTTAGAATAGCTTATACTGGATTGCTTGGTGGTATTAACATGTTCCTGCACAACATAGCTGTTTTCCCTGTCATAGCCTGATGAACTCAAGTTAACACTGGCCGAAAAGCGTGTACCCGGCCTGGCTTTTGCATTCTGAGAATGAGTCCATCGAACTGAATAATTATTGCTTTTTGAATAATTTTCCAGGCCTTTATAACCGGTGATATTGTTGGCATAATTGAAACTGAAATTCCCGCTGAATTTATATCGTTTTGTATAATTGCTTGCAGCACTCAGTCTCCAGGTGCCGTTAGTGTATAAGTCCCCGGTTAAACTGAGGTCGAAATAATCATTTATGGCAAAATAATAACCCATTCCCTTGAGAAAGTAGCCCCTGTTGTTTTCTTCACCGTACCTTGGTATAAGTATCCCTGAATCATACTCTTTCTGGACAGGGAAATAGCCAAATGGCAAAACCAGGGGCAGAGGAATATCTTCAAGTACCAGGAAGGCAGGACCGGATACTATCTTTTCGTCCGGGATAACTTTTGCCCTTGGGAGACTGACATAATAATGAGGATTTTCAGCATCGCATGTAGTATATTTGCTTCCCTTAACATGTAAGGAACCATCCTCATGACGCTTGGTAACATCACTGCGCAAGAAACCTTCTTCTTCCTCGGTTACAATGTTCCTGATTATTGCTTTTTTGGTCTTGAAATTATACATTAGCTCATCGGCCTCAAATTCTTCTTTAGCATCTTTGAACCGGGGTGTATCAACAAGCTTTCCTGTTGAATCCCTCCTCCCCCACGCCTCCACTTCACTGGTATTCAGATCCAGTACTATATGATATGCTTCCAGGCTGACATCACCGTATACAGCAGAAGCCCCGTTAACCAGGTATACCTTCTGCTCCTCCATGTTAATGTACTGACTATCAAGGGCACTATATACTATAGGCATATCCACTGCATCAGGTGAAATAGTGAATTCCCTGACCCCGGATGTGTCAATTCCAGTGTCACTGACTTGGATAGTATCCTGCATAAACCCCATTGTATCCATTACAGCAACCAATGAATCGGGCACCTTAATCTCCTGGGCATAAATAAATGTTGAAAAAAAAGTGCTTATGAGGATAATATGTATCTTTTTTGCTGAAATAAAATATAAGTTTAGTACTATTTTTGTAACGTTCGCCTAGAACGGAGTAAAACTAATTAAAATCATCTTCATAGCATGAAGTGCAGGATTAAAAATTACAAACATTATACCATATTTAATCCAGCATTAAGGCTGGTTCTAGTAGCCTTTACAATATCTTGTTTTGCCTTTGTTTCCATGGCTGAAGATCCGCCTGTAAATGAATGGGTGGTGGTAATTGATGCAGGTCATGGGGGAAAAGATCCCGGCGCTGAAGGCAGAAAGTGCAAGGAAAAAGATATAACTCTGGCAATAGCACTTAAAGCAGGTAAATACATAGAGGACTTAATGGATAACGTTAAGGTTATATATACAAGAAAAGAGGATAAATTTGTTGAGTTGTACAAAAGGGCCGAAATAGCAAACAAAGCAAAGGCCGACCTATTTATATCAATCCATTGCAACGGTTTCAGGGATATGAGAATAAACGGGACAGAAACCTTTGTTATGGGCTTGCATAAAGACGAGGGTAACCTGGAGGTAGCAATGAAGGAGAACGCGGTTATCACACTTGAGGAAGATTATACAACCAGGTACCAGGGATATGATCCTAATTCCACAGAGTCATATATTATATTCTCCCTTATGCAGAATATCTACCTTGAACAAAGTCTCAACTTTGCTAACTATATACAGGACCAATTCAGGGATCGTGTTGGGAGGATTGATCGCGGTGTAAAACAGGCAGGGCTGATAGTACTGTGGCAAACAACAATGCCCAGCGTATTGGTTGAAACAGGTTTCATAACCAATTCACAGGACGAACGATTCCTTATGTCTGAACAGGGGCAGGATTATATAGCATCAGCTATCTTCAGAGCATTCAGGGATTATAAATCGTCTATTGATCAGAAAAGTGATTTCAGTACCCCTGCCAGGAGTGAAATTAAAAAGGATGACAAAATCTGGTTCCTTGTTCAACTGGCAACATCATCCACCAGGAAGGAAGAATTGCCACAGGAATTTCAGGAAGTCGGAGAAATTACCGAACTTGTGTCAGGCAAATACTATAAATATGCCACCGGAAAATATAGAACATACCGGGAAGCCGCAAAAAGAAGAGAAGAACTGCAGGCCATATTCCCTGATGCTTTTGTAATAGCTGTCAGAAACCTTCAAATAATACCCCTGCAGGAGGCTATAGAACTTACAGATACAAAATAATATGAATAAAATCTCAAGAGAAATCATTGTTGGTCTGATAGCCGTTTTTACTATTTTGCTGTTTATATGGCTTTTCAGCTTTCTGAAAGGCTATAGCTTATTCAACAGCAGTGACCGGTATTACGCAGTTTTTGACGATATAGGAGGCCTGGAAGAATCTGGGCCGGTCGAAATCAATGGCTATAATGCGGGCATTGTCAGAAATATAAAATTTATCAATGACGGATCAGGGAGGCTGCTGGTAACTATAGATGTTAATAGCGGGCATAAACTTCCGCTGGGAACAGTTGCCGAAATAACTCCCGAAACAGTGCTCGCAGGAATGAAAGTAAAATTGATTCTGGGTGAAAGCACCGTTTATCACAATAATGGAGATACTATCAAATCAAGACTTGACAGGGGTGTAATTAATGCAGTAAGCGATGAACTGTCACCCATAATAAGCAAAGCAGACAGGATAATATCAAATATCGACACCCTGATTAAGACCCTGAAACCATTATTAAACAATGAATTCCGCGAAGACATACGGAAAAGCTCAAAAAATATTGAGAGTATAAGTTACAGGATAGACACACTTCTTGAGAATTCAGGCAGAAATATCAGCAGCTTAATTTCTAACCTTGACAATTTCACCGGAATGCTGTATAAAAACTCTGAAACCCTCGATACAACAATCAGCCAGCTTTCCGGGATCACAAACGAATTATCAGAATCCGAAATCAGGGAATCAGTAGATAATTTTAATGCTGCCATCGACGAAACGACCATTCTGCTTCAAAAACTCAATGAGGGAAAAGGATCAGCCGGATTGTTATTAAATGATGACTCACTATATACAAAACTTACTATAAGCCTTGAACAATTAAACCTTTTAATGGAAGATCTTAAATCAAATCCGGAGCGCTATGTTAATTTTTCCCTCTTCGGAAGAAAAAAAAATAAATAGCACACCTCCCATGTACTGGGCTTATTAATTAAAAGCCATCATGCAAATACTTATATTTTATTGTTAGTCAGCAACTTAAAAATATTATTTTTTTTTAGGATTTTAACCGGTTGAAAGCTAATACCATAGAATTTTTATGAGAAAGTCAAGTAAAAAAAATTTTTTTTTTCACTTTTTTTTTTGCAAATATTGCTTCTGATTTATAAGATTTACACCTGTATTAAAACCTGGCAAATTGTTAACCGCTAATCTCCATGAATAAAACACATCATGAGGTATGGGAAAATTGTCTTGAGATTATTAAGGATATAATACCCTCTATTAGTTTCAAAACCTGGTTTGAACCGATTATACCTCTGAAGCTTAAAAACAATGTATTAACTATTCAGGTACCCAGTCCTTTCTTCTATGAATACCTTGAAGAACAGTACATTGACGTTCTGCGTAAAACACTCAGGCGAGAATTAGGCAATGATGCAAAGCTTGAATACAATGTAGTAATGGAGAACACACAATTCTCCAACGGGAAACCTTATACAGTAAGATATCCTTCAAGCAATAAAACCGAACTTAAAAATAAACCTGTATCAGTTCCCTATGAGGCGGCACAGACATCCATAAAAAACCCCTTTGTTATACCGGGTATAAAAAAAGTACACTTCGACCCCAGGTTAAATCCCGACTATTCTTTTCAGAACTTTGTTGAAGGAGATTGCAACAGGTTGGCCAGGTCAGCAGGAATAGCCGTTGGAAATAAACCCGGAGGTACGGCCTTCAACCCTCTCATGATATACGGTGATTCCGGGCTTGGTAAAACCCATCTTGCACAGGCAATAGGCATACAGGTAAAAGAACATTTCCCTGAAAAAGTGGTACTCTATGTCAATGCAAATAAATTCCAGACACAGTTTGTTGAATCAATAAGAAATAATAACAGGAACGATTTCCTGCATTTTTACCAGATGATAGATGTCTTAATACTGGATGATGTCCAGGAATTTGCAGGAAAAGAAAAGACACAGGATATATTTTTTCATATTTTTAATCACCTCCACCAGAGCGGCAAACAGCTTATACTGACCTGCGACCGCCCACCCGTTGAATTACAGGGCATGGAACAGCGTTTATTGTCGAGGTTCAAATGGGGTCTGCTGGCCGATCTGCAGAAGCCCGATTACGAGACCAGGCTGGCAATTATGAAAAAGAAAGCCTATAATGACGGTATAGAGCTCGACGAAGAAATATTTGAATATCTTGCTGCTAATATTACTAATAACATCAGGGAACTGGAAGCAGTTCTTATTTCTCTTTACGCCCAATCTACACTTAACAGAAAAGAAATTACTCTTGAGCTGGCAAGGCAGATGATCGATAAGCTGGTTAAGCATACAACAAGAGAAATTACAATCGACTTTATACAGAAGATTGTTTGTGATTACTACAGGATACCAGTAGACCTCATGCAAAGCAAGACCAGGAAAAGAGAGATTGTGCAGGCAAGACAGGTTTCAATGTACTTCAGCAAGAACCTCACAAAAGCCTCCCTTGCCAGTATAGGATCACAAATAGGCGGCAAAGATCATGCAACGGTATTGCATGCTTGTAAAACAGTAAATAACCTTATAGATACCGATAAACATTTCAGGAACCAGATAACAGAGATAGAAAAGAAAATAAAAGTATAGAATGAATATATCACAACTTAAGGAAGAGTTTTTTAAGAGATATGATAACAGGACCAAGGATCCTGTTATTTTTTTCAGCCCCGGAAGGGTTAATCTCATTGGCGAGCATACCGATTATAATAATGGTTTCGTTTTCCCATGTGCATTGAACTACGGTACTTATCTGCTTGTAAGAAAAAGAAATGACAACCAACTAATATTGCATACCCTGAATCTCGAATTTTCGGACTCCTTTAACATAGATAATATTAAGAAAAACCAAGCCGGGGAATGGGTTAACTATCCCCTGGGCATAATTGTGGAATTCATTCAGCGGCGCATACCACTGGGAGGTATGGAAATGCTCTTTTATGGTGATATACCCAATGGTGCGGGATTATCATCTTCAGCCTCAATAGAAATGGCTACGGCCTACGCCCTTAATATACTTTTCAACGCAGGATTGCCTGATATAGAATTAATTAAGTTAAGCCAGCATGCGGAAAATACATTTGTTGGAATGAATTGCGGCATTATGGACCAGTTTGTGGTAGGTATGGCTGAAAAAGACAAGGCTATATTTCTCAACTGTGACACTCTTAATTATGAACCTGTTCCCCTTGAACTTGATGAATACCAGTTGATTATAACCAATACAAATAAGCGAAGGAGCCTTACCGATTCAAAGTATAATGAAAGGCGTTCGGAATGTGAAAAAGCAGTTCAATATATAAATAGTGAGAGGTCTATAGAACATCTAAGCCACCTGAGTATAAGCGACCTTCATCTCCTGGATGAGCTTATTCCTGACCAGACAATAAGAAAAAGAGCCAGGCACGTAATAACTGAAAATAACAGGGTATTACAGGCGGTGAATGTACTCTGCAAGGGTGATATACATTATTTCGGCAAATTAATGAATGAATCCCACGACTCCCTCAGGGAAGATTATGAAGTGACAGGTAAAGAGCTTGATGCCCTCGCCTACGAAGCACGAAAGATAGAGGGTACAATAGGCAGCAGGATGACGGGTGCAGGCTTCGGTGGATGCACCGTAAGTATTGTTGAGAAAAAGCATACCGACACCTTTATTGAAAAACTTGACAGGGCCTACACATCGGCCACAGGGCTTAAAGCCGAATTTTACAGGCCCACCATAGAAGGCAGTGTAAGGCAGATTTAAATTATTTTATATCTCTTACACATCTGAAGCCTACCGTAGCATTACGATCGAAACCTGGAGAAACAAGTAGAAGCATCTGAGTTTTATCGAGCGATTGAGGTCCACCCTCTACGTACCACCAGCTTGAGGTGGGCTTATAATAGCTTCCCCCGCGCATTATCACGAAATAGTAACTCCCGTTATCGTAAACATCATTTGTTAGCTGCCATACATTACCCACCATATCCATAACACCATATGGACTCTGACCCTTTACAAAAGCATCTACGGGAGTAGATCTCTCAAATGCATTATTGCACTTCGTACCATGAAATTCATTCCCCCAGGGCCACAATCGTCCATCTGTCCCCTGTGCCGCCAGCTGCCACTCGGCTTCCGTAGGTAACCTCTTACCAGCCCATTCAGCATATGCCCTTGCATCTTCCAGGCTTATATAGAAAACAGGATACTTTTCTTCTCCCTGTTCATAAATCCCGTTTACCCAGTGCCTTAAATAGTTAACAGTATCTGCCGGACTGTATCCAGTTTCGCAAATAAATCTGTAATACTGGTAATTTGTAACAGGATATTTATCGATCAGGAAAGAATCAATATCATACGTGACCATTTCATCAGTATGAGGATGGGGTATAAAATCATCATTTGCCTTTAGCTTATAATTTATCCGGGCTCCCGGTACCAGTACCATATCTTCTGGATACCTGCCTCTGTGTGGCTCCGTTCTTTCCACTTCGCTTATAAGCCATGGTTCACCTCCCCTGAATTCCACAACTACTTCATCTGCGAGTATTTTACCGTTGAATAACTGAATAACAATCTTACCTTCATAATCGGGGAACATTGTGGTGATATCCAGGTTCCTGACCCCGTTGATTTCCATTTCCACCGCTTCGTCCCGGTATGATGGTATACCCTTCCACACCTTAAGCATTCCTTCTTTCTCGCTACGGATATGAAGTGAATCCTGTTCCTGTACAACAGTGAGTATTTCGGGGAAACGTGCAATGCAATCAAGGCTTGCCTCCAGGCGTGTATTTACATAACTTTCACTGTAAGGAAAAGTACTGACATTTACAAAGTAATCACCTCCTGATTCAACGGCCTCCAGTCCTTCATGATGCCATAGACTAACATAATGGTATCCTTCCTCCTTCTCTATTTTCAGCAAGTCACCGTCAAATCCCTTATATTCCATGTTCAATATTGTATATATCGTTTTATCACCGCTCTTCCATTTGTTGATATGCAGTTTATCCCTGCCCGAATCAATAAGCGGCACCCAGTCGTTATCCAGAAAGGCATCATTATTTTCTCTCAGTATCATTGTTGTCCTGGCCAAATAGTCATAATCCTTATCAATCTGGTGATAACGGCCGGGCCTGTATAGGTTAAGTTCAGATCCGTAACCGTTGAAGAATGCTACTGCTATCTCACGGTGAAGGATAGCTTCACCTACGTCGAGGACTCTGAAAATTCCGAACTCAGGTTTAATGATTTTATTCAGGTTTAGTTCGGGAGCGAGATAAATGGCGTTATGTACTCTGCCTGACACTATCCCGGGCATATCTTTTGTCACTGCCATCCCTTCCGAATACATAACCACCCCTTCTCTCACACTGTCTGCAGCTGCCTGTAATTCATAACTTGAGCTACCCCTTGTATCCAGAACAACACCATCGGCTTCAATTTCTTTTATCAGCCTGGCCATACCAGCATAAGGATTTTCCTGCCTGGTACTTTTATCCCACGGATTGTATGCAATAAAAAACCTGGTATTGTATTGCCTGGACATTCGTGCAAAATTCCTTAATTGTTCTGTACCACCCGGCAGGTCATCATATAAATCCCATTGGTTTCTCATATCAACACCCAGGCGTGGCCATGTGGGCCAGATACCGTAAATGTCAATGTGCCCGAACTGGCTGTTATATTCCTTTAACTGTTCACCATAATGATATTTGCCTTCAAAGCGGTCATAAAAGGATTGATCCCATGCCTGTTGCATTACAGAAAGGTAAGATTGCCTTATCCACTGCAAGTCCTCTCTTGCATAGAGGGTATTATCAAATTCACCGAGGTCATATAGATACCTGTCCCTGAAAATAAGTTTTAAACCATCCTGCCACGATCCTGAAAATATATCACCGTAAAGATTAAAAGCTACTTTTGCCCCGGGGGGAAGCGAAGTGCTATATCTTCTTATAATGGCTCCCTCATTACGGCCCCTTCTTGCAAGCATAACCAGTGACAGGTCCTGGTTGATTTCTTTAATGGAAAAGCCCAGTTCCCATGCATTGTCCGGCAGTATAACCCTCACAGGTTCATAATCCGGCCGGTGCAAATAAGCCCTTGCCAGATTCCATGGGCCCTTGCCCGTTATGTATACATTAGCATCGTCTTCTCCCAATGGCAAAACATTACTTATCTCGATGGTATCAAATCCATTATTGTGAAATGCTATTTCACCGCGCCAGCCCGGGTGATCACCTCCAAAGGAGGTAAATGATACGGATAGGGAGTTTTCATAGTTCATCAGAAAACGGGTTCCAACAAGGCTGGCATTAACATCATGTGAAAGATGGTATTTGCCGTTTAGCTCAAAACTGAATACGGGGAAGGATAAACCCCGACCTGTTTCGACGCTGTCGTTTAAAATAAGTTTTTCTATTCTTAAGCCGTTACGTGTTGACAGACCCAAATTCTGAAGGTTTTGACCGTTGACCTGCTGGTAAAGTATAAATAATAATATTGCTGGGACAACAATTAATTTTTTCATTTCAGGAAATATTTTTTCTCTATGGGTTTATGTTTCACCACAAGTGCAAAAAATTGCACCTGTGTATAACTTTTTACGTCTGCATCCGTAAATATATGTGATGTTATTTATATTTAATTAAAATATTTGTACTTTTAATATATTAAATATCAGCAATACAATTATGAAGTACCTTAAGTACTTAATGATAATATTAATTGCTCTTCTAATGGCCTCCTGTTTTGCTTCAAGAAGAAATCCATGGGCTAAAAAGAAAAGAAGATCGCATATAAGCACCACACAGCTGGGCAGGAATAAATATTTCTTTTCGAACGAATACCAGAAAAAATTGAAAAGAAGTTACTACAAAAGAAAACGCGACTGATATCACTGCCCTAAATATCAAGAACCAAGCCGTCATAGGCCAGTTCAATATCGGGAGGCAACTCCTTGGAAACATCGCTATGTAATCCCATCTGATGACTTATATGTGTAATATAAGCCTTCCTGGGACTTATTTCCTTTATCAGGCCAACTGCTTCCTGCAGGTTAAAATGCGAAAGATGCTTTTCTTTTCTTAAAGCATTGACTACAAGATACTTAACCTCTATTAATTTTTGTTTGTTTTCTCCGGATATATAATTGGCATCGGTGATATAAGCAAAATCATTGAGACGGAAACCATAGACAGGCAATCTGTAATGATACACTTTTACAGGTATAATATGCAGATTATTTATCCAGAATGGCTCATCATTTATGGTTATCAGGTTCATTTGAGGCACTCCGGGATACTTATGCTCGGTAAACACATAGGGGTATTCCCTCATTATGGCTGTTTGAACCCTTTCAGCCGAATATATGTCGATAGGTTTTTTACTGATATAATTAAAGGCCCTGACATCATCCATACCCCCTATATGATCCTTGTGTTCATGAGTAAGCAGGATGCTATCGAGTTTTTTAACTCCGGCCCTCAGCATCTGCTGCCTGAAGTCAGGCCCGGCATCAATTACGATATTTTGATCCCCTGACTCTATAAGCAGTGATGATCTGAGGCGCTTATCTTTCGGGTCTTTCGACTGGCATACTTTACAGCTACATGCTATGACAGGGACACCCTGTGAAGTACCGGTACCTAGAAAAGTTATTTTCACAACTGTTATTTTAGATTATCAAAATAAGTTAAAATAATTCACTTCTAAAATCGGCCTTGTCACCCTTAAAGGTATTTTTATTATTTTCGGGCAAAAGACAAAATGCTAAAGGGCAAATTATATCTGATACCTGTCACCTTGGGATCAAAGGATCACAATTATGTGATACCCCCTAAAGTATTGTTGCTAATAGGCTCTCTGAGGAAGTTTGCCGTTGAGGACGTGCGCAGTGCAAGAAGGTTTCTGAGGATGGTTGATCCTGAATTTCCCATTGACCAAAGCGATTTCATGCTACTTGATAAAAATACTGCCTCAGAAGATATAGGTAAGATGCTCAGGTGTTTGAATGAGGGCTCACACATGGGGCTTATGAGTGAGGCAGGTATGCCCGGCATTGCTGACCCCGGTGCAAAACTGGTAATCAGGGCTCATGCTTCGGGCGTAAAGGTGATCCCCCTGACCGGCCCCTCTTCCATTTTTCTTGCACTGATGTCCTCAGGTCTCAACGGCCAGAATTTCACCTTTAATGGTTACCTTCCAATAAATAAATACGATCGTATCAGGGAAATAAAAAAACTGGAGAAAATGGCACGAGAGGGACAGAGCCAGATATTTATGGAAACACCCTATCGTAATATGAAACTTCTTGATGATATTGTTACAACGCTTAGCCACGACACTTATTTATGCATTGCAGCCAGCATCACTAAGCCGGATGAATACATTTCTACACGATCAATTAGCGACTGGGCAAAAAAAGGATTACCTGACATTAATAAGAAACCTGCCATTTTTATTATTGGCAAAAAACCCTTCTGATGATATTGTATTTTTAAACATACATTTAAAGAATACTTTTTCATAAATTGCCATCACAATCACTAAATCTAAAATTATATGTTCCCAAAAAAAGCAATTATTTCTGCATTTTTCCTGCAAATATTTTTCCTTGGCCAGGCCCAGGAAGTCGATATGGACATTTTTCATGGCATGAAGCCAAGAAACATAGGCCCGGCAGGTATGAGCGGGCGCGTAACAGCCATCGCTGTAGATCAAAATAAAACTAATGTCTTCTATGTCGGAACTGCTTCCGGCGGATTGTGGAAAACAACAAGCGGCGGAATAAAATTTGAACCTGTTTTTGATAAGGAAGAGGTTGCTTCCATAGGTGCCCTGGCAATCGACCCTCAACGTCCTGACATTATTTGGGCTGGAACGGGTGAGGGAAATCCAAGAAACAGCATAACAGGAGGCTTCGGACTGTATAAAAGCCTCGATGCCGGCATGACATGGGACCTCGCAGGCCTTGAAAATACAAGGCACATACACAGGATACTGGTAAATCCCGATAACAGTAATATAGTATATGCAGGAGCCATCGGTAGCCCCTGGCTGCCCAATAAGGAAAGAGGACTTTACAAGACCACCGATGGAGGTAAAACATGGAAGCAGATATTATATACAAATGAAACATCGGGAGTAGCAGAAATGGTTATGGACCCCGAAAACCCGGATAAAATAATTGTAGCAATGTGGGATCACCAGAGGTGGCCCTGGTTTTTCACTTCAGGGGGTGAAGGATCCGGACTGTACATCACACTTGACGGGGGAGAAAGCTTTAAAAAGATCACGGAAGGTCTGCCCGAGAAACTGGGACGCATAGGGCTCGCAATAGCAAAAAGCAGGCCTGAATACGTATATGCCTATGTGGAATCAGAGACTAATGCAATCTATCGTTCAACTGATGGTGGATTCACATGGGAAAAACGTGGCAGTGAAAATATTGGCACCAGGCCTTTTTATTATGCCGAAATCTATGTTGATCCTACAAATGAGAACAGGATATATACCCTTTACTCAAGAATTAATGTCAGCGAGGACGGGGGCTTAACATTTCCCACCGAAATAGCCGAAACAGTACACCTTGACCATCACGCCTGGTGGATTAATCCCGAAGACCCGAAACATATGATAGATGGTAACGATGGGGGACTTGCCATTACCTATGACATGGGAAAATCATGGAGACACATTACAAACATGCCGGTCGGACAGTTTTACCATATATCCGTTGATATGGAAAAACCCTATCATGTATATGGCGGTTTACAGGATAACGGTTCCTGGCGAGGTCCTGCATATACGTGGACTAACGGTGGCATTATCAATGAGTACTGGGATTTCCTTATCGGAGGAGATGGCTTTGATGCCTTGCCTGTTCCGGGAGACCCCAGATATTGTTATGCACAATCACAGGGTGGAGCTCTCAGAAGAATAGATATTGAAACCGGCGAGGGAACAAGTATAAGACCTTCCGGTGAGGGAGATGAAAGGCTGCGCTTTAACTGGAATTCGGCACTGGCACAGGATCCTTTTGACAATAATACAATATACTTTGGCAGCCAGTTTGTACACAAGAGTACAAACCGTGGTGATAGCTGGGAGACAATATCTCCGGACCTTACCACTAATGATCCTGAGAAACAGAAACAAAGGCAAAGCGGAGGACTCACCATTGATGCCACCGGGGCCGAAAACCACTGTACCCTTCTCGCAATTGAGCCAGGCCCTGTAAAAAAAGGCTTGATATGGGCAGGATCAGATGATGGCAAACTGCATATCACCACGGACGGGGGAGAAAACTGGAAGGAAGTAGGTCAAAATATCAAAGACATGCCCCCAAATGCCTGGATACCCCAGATAACAGCCTCGGAACACAACGAAGGCGAAGCCTTTGTTGTTGTTAATAATTACAGGCTCGGGGACTATAAGCCATACCTCTTCAGGACAACCGACTATGGTAAATCCTGGGATCGGATAATTGGCGATAATGATGTGTGGGCTTATGTATTGTGCTTTGTCCAGGACCCGGTAGAAGCAAACCTTATGTTTGCCGGTACCGAATACGGACTCTATGTCAGCTTTGATGGTGCCGACACCTGGAATAAATGGACCGTGGATTATCCCACGGTATCAACATATGATATGGCCATTCAAAGAAGGGAAAACGATCTTGTAATAGGCACCTTCGGACGCTCCATATGGATCATTGATGACATAGTGCCTCTACGGGAAATGGCACGAACCGAGACTGCCATCCTTGAGGAAGAGCTGGTACTTTTTGAACCACCCGTAACAACCATGGCGGAAACAAAGAACCTGCCGGGCTATTATTTCAGGGCTGATGCAATGTTCGAAGGAGATAATAAACCCGTTGCTGCAATGATTTCCTTTTACTCAGCTAGAGAAGCTGATGATGATAAAATTAATCTATATGTCCTGAATAATGACGGCGACACATTGAGAAAGATGGAAATAGAATATGATAAAGGCTTTAACAGGATCCTCTGGGATCATACAATGGACCCACCAGAAATGCCTGGAATGATAAGGAATGAAGAAGGTGGTGGGAGAAGGAACTTCTTCAGGTATCGGAGGGGGGCAAAAGTGCTGCCCGGGAAATATAAACTGGTCCTCTGCAAAAATGATATCAGCTCGTCTTCAGAAATTACTGTTAATAATGACCCCAGGATGCCTGAACCTGACATTGAAGCCATAAAGAAAAACCGGTCCAGGGCTTTTGACCTCCAAACACAGGTCATAGCCTATAATGAAAAATATAAAGATTTCAGGGATATCCGCAACAACCTTGCGAAGATGAATGAATTAATCACTGAAGATATGGACTTCGCAGATGAACATAAGGAGATATATGATTCTGTAAATAAGGAATATAACTCAATTATGAGATCCCTCACAAACAGAAGGGAAGGTTTATCAAGAGACATGTTCGGAATTAGTGTTCTCTATACTGCCACTTCAGCCCTTACCGAAGCTGAAGAAGAATCAGTAAACAAAGCTGTTGAGGCAATGAATAAGGCTGAGGAGATGATTGAGACATTCATCGGTGAACACTGGACCAGGTATGTTAATTTCTTTAAGGAAAATAATATTACACTGGATAAGATATTAAGGTAGGTTATTAAGGCTAAGGCTAAGGCTAAGGCTAAGGCTAAGGCTAAGGCTAAGGCTAAGGCTAAGGCTAAGGCTAAGGCTAAGGCTAAGGCTAAGGCTAAGGCTGAGGCTAAGGCTGAGGCTAAAAGGGTCCCGGAATTACTTTGTCAAGGACAATCTCAAAGGCAAGGGGGGTATAACCCGGGATGCCCAGATAATAGTTGCCTTCTGAACCATATGCAAGGGAACTGGGAACCACAAGCAAGGCCTCCCCTCCTTCTTTCATATATAAAATACCTTCATCCAGTCCTTCGATGACAGCACCTGTACCAACAGCGAAGCGGCGGGGGGCGGAATTAAAATTATTGGCAAAAACACCCCCGGTTAGAAAGTAGCCTTTGTAAAAAATTTCAACGGTATCACCCGCCACAGGCTGCGTACCCGTGCCTTCGATTAACTCAACATAATATAAACCACTCTCCGTTGGCTCAGCATCGATGCCATTATTCTTAAGAAACTCATCTATTATTTCCTGTTCCCGTTCCTCACTGTTTATATCTTTAAAACAGGAAACAAGACCCCCTATAAGAAAAAATGCAAGAAAGATATTGATAACAGTCACAAATCTCGTTTTCATAAACAATGTAAATTAAGTATTATAGACAGGTCCGGATTTTTTAAGATTAAACATAAAACATCAAGATTGTCTTAACTAGTACAAATATCATGCAAATTATTTTAATTAACCTCCAATACTTTTATCCTGTAAACAAGAATTGAACGTGCAGGTATTTTGTTTTCATCCCCCAGCAGGCCATAGCCAAGGTAGCCGGGCATAATCAATATCGCTTCAGAACCTTCACCAAGTAGTTTGACCCCTTCATTCAATCCGGAAGGTATATCCGACTTTCCAACCTCAAAGTGCATTAAACCGTCTCTTTTGGAATCATAAACCACCGTTCCGTCCAGCAAGCTGCATACATACTCCAGCTTTACCTTATCACCATCAGTAATACGTTCCTCATCTGCTACCTTTTCAGAATACCATAAGCCTGTATCTGTTTCTTTCATCTCAAGGCCTTTTCTTTCGATATAGCTTTTGATCCTCTCACGATCTTTAACCAGTAACTGTCTGTTAATCTCGGCAAGTTGTTCTTTACCGATCCTGCCTTTCTTTTCCTCCTGATCTTTTTTTTCATGACAGGCTGTAAGAAAGAGGATATTTAGAATAAATAATATGTAAATAAGCCTTTTCACTCCCTCCGGTTATTTTTTCTTTCTGACAAGATCATCAGTTTTTTCAAGTAATTTTTCAAAATACGACAGGCATTCTTTCAGCGTTCCGTCATAACGACCTCCCGCAGCATTTATATGGCCGCCACCCTTAAAGTATTTTGCAGCAAAGGTATTTACATTAAAATCACCCTTTGATCTTAATGAAACTTTAATATGGTCTTTTTTTTCCGTGAACAGGGCTGACATAATAATACCCTTAACGCTCAGGGGAATATTGACAAAGCCTTCGGTATCGCCCGCTTTATAATTAAACCTGTCAAGGTCCCCCTTGCCAAGATAGATATAGGCAGTATTATATTCCTCCCGAAAAACAAGCCTTTCATAAGTGGCAAAGCCTTTTAAACGCATTCTGCTTATTGAGAAATTATCATAAATATTGGACATTATAGCATCCCTGTCAAGACCTTCATCCAGCATTAATGCCACCTGTCTCAGGGTGTCGCCGTCGAATGTCCCAAAGCTGAAATTACCTGTATCTGTCATCATCCCTACGTATATTGCCTCTATAAATTCATTGTCTATATAATAATCACCTTCAAGATCCCTGATAAGTGAAAATACCAGTTCTGCCGTGGAACTGATTCCGGGTTCGGAAATCAGCAGGTCAACATCGGCTTTGGGATTGGGATGATGATCAATTATTATTTTTTTTGCCCCTGATGACTGGATATGACTTTTCATATTACCGGATCTGTCAATATTATTGAAGTCGATCAGTATAATCAAATCTGCTTCCTTAACATGTTTTACTGCCCTGCCGGGTTCCTGATCACTTATGATGATAGAATCGATATTTTTCATCCACATGAGGAACTTTTGTAAATGATTAGGGCTTATCATTGCAGTTAATTTGCCACGATGCCGCAGGTATTTATTAAGTCCCAGCATTGAGCCTATTGCATCACCATCAGGGTCATGATGACATACCATGACAATATTACCCGACTCATTCAGCAAATCAGATAATAGTTTATTATATTTATTCGTTTCTTTTCTCATACCTACTTAAGAGATTTCAAATATAGAAATTATTAGTGTAGACTTAAATACTTAATTATGCCTAATGACTTCACCTTTGCTTTCATAAAGCCAAATGCTGTAAGGAACAAGCAAACAGGGCCTATTCTTGCAATGATCAATGAATCGGATTTTCGCATTTCCGCAATGAAAATGATACGTCTGACAAAGCCGCAGGCCCAGGCTTTTTATGAGGTTCACAGGGGAAAACCATTTTATGATGACCTTGTGGAATTTATGACTTCAGGTCCCGTTGTGGCAATGATACTAAGCAAAAAAAATGCCGTTGAAGAATTCAGGAAGTTGATCGGTGAAACAGATCCATCGAAAGCAAAAGAAGGCACTATCAGGAAAATATTTGCCACTTCTCTGCAGATGAATGCGGTTCATGGATCCGACAGCCCTGATAATGCGGTCAAGGAAGCAGCATTTTTCTTCTCCGAATTTGAAAGATTTTATAGCTGGGATTAATCAGAGCTTCTTTTATCTCAAAATAATTTCTTTTACCAGCTCTTCACCAGCCTCCTTATTGAGCTTTTCCCTCAATGAATCCTTAGCCATCGATATTTCATTCCTTACAAGGGATGAAGTAAGGTGAATATAAAGTACGCCATTTTTAAGATATACTCTCGATGTTCGTTTTGCTATTGCCCGTCCGGCAATATTTTCCCATGAATTTATGAGACTCACTTCTTTAAGCCTGTGGTCGATATTCATCTCAGACCGGTATTCCCTGAGCACTTCGCTTAATGTCATTGTTTTATTACGTCTCATTATCTCTGTGACTTACCGTTTACAACAAATTCCTTTATCATATCTTCTTCTATGATGAATAACTTATAGTCAATATCAATTTGTGAAAGCAACATTTGCATTCGTTCCCTGTGGGTGTCAGTAATAAAGATCTGTCCAAATCTGTTTTCAGAAACAAGTTCTATTATCTGGGCTACACGCTTCTCATCGAATTTATCGAAGACATCATCCATCAGCAATATAGGTTTCATCCCGCCTTTACTTTTTTTGATGTATTCAAATTTTGCCAGCTTAAGTGCAACCAGGTATGATTTCTGTTGACCCTGTGAACCTATTTCCTTTATTGAAAAGTCATTCATTTCAAGAAAAAGATCATCACGATGTATTCCCGAGGTGGTATAGCGCATTATCCTGTCTTTCTCAAGATTTCTTTCAAACAGCTCCTTCATTGAGTTCTTTGAAAGCTGGGATTTATATCTCAATCTCACCTCTTCCTTCCCATCTGAAATATGCTTATAATACTGCTGGAAGAGGGGAATTATTTCTCGAACAAAACCTGACCTGTTATCATAAATAGCGCGTGCCGGTCTGTGCATCTGCTCTTCCCAGAGTTCTAGCATTTGCCTGTCGTACCTTTCCTCGGCTGCATAATCCTTGAGCAAGCTGTTTCTTTGCTTCATGGCTTTATTATAGGCAATTATGTCATTAAGGTAATTGCGGTTAAACTGGCTTATTACATTATTCATAAATTTACGTCGTTCTTCACTCCCGCCGGTAATTATACTGGAATCAGCCGGGGATATCATCACAACAGGATACCTGCCTATATGATCGGAAATACGTGTATATTCTTTCCCTTCGCGTCTGAATGTCTTACGTTTATTTCTCTGCAAACCACAAATGATCTCCTCTTCACTGTCGGTATTATGAAAAACACCCTTAATAATAAAAAAATCGTCACCATGATGAATATTAACACTGTCAATATTGACGAAATAACTTTTTGTAAGCGACAGGTAATGTATGGCATCAAGGATATTTGTTTTTCCCACCCCGTTATCCCCAACGAAACAATTTATACGTGGCGAAAATTCTACATCTATCTCCTTGTAATTCTTAAAGTTTGAGAGATTAAGCCTTCGTAAATACATACCATCGGTTTTCTTTGTAGCAAATTTAGTAAATCTATTCGGCACTGTGAGAATTCTTTTTCAACAGTTCATATAACAGGATTTTTTCTGCTAAATATTTTATATACAAATGAAATAAGTTACTTTTGCGAAACTTATTTGAAATGCCGTATAAAGGCACAAAAAATATAAAGATGGCAAAAGCTAAGAAGAAGAAGGAATCAACAAAAGCAATTGAAGGCGTTGAGGAAACCCTGACCAAAACGGAACAGTTTCTGGAAAATAACTGGAAATCCATTACATACGGGCTGGCCGTAGTGGCGGTAGTAGTAGGTATTGTATGGCTGTATAACAGAAGGATTGATAGCAGAACGGAAGAAGCTCTTTCCCAAATGTATGTGGCTGAGAATTATTTTGCTAACGATTCTCTTGAGCTTGCCCTCTATGGCGATGGTAACTACCTGGGCTTTATTGACATAGTTGATGAGTATGGGGCAACAAGGCCTGGCAACCTGGCTAATTATTATGCCGGTATATGCTTCCTTAAATCAGGATATTATGAAGATGCCATCGATTATCTTGAAAAATTCAAGAAAAGGGACGAATCAATCAGCCCGGTGGCTCTTGGTTGTATTGGTGATGCCTATGTTGAGCTTGGTGATATAAATAAGGGCATTTCATATTACCTCAGGGCTGCCAATTACACCGAGAACTCATTCTATAACCCGCTTTACCTTATGAAAGCCGCACAATTACATGAACTTGAAGGTAGATATGATCAAGCCCTCGAATTATACCAGAGGATTAAGGAAGAATACCCCGAAAGTTCTGAAGGAAGGAATATTGATAAATATATAGCACGGCTCAAGGTAATACGGTAATGGCGACAACAGACCTTTCAGCTTATGATCCCGATAAGATACCTTCGGCCTATGGTATGAGATTCGGGATAGTGGTATCAGAATGGAATGGTGATATAACAGGAAAATTACTTGATGGAACTGTCAGTACCTTAAAAAAGCACGGAGCTAAAGATTATAATATTATAGTAGAGTATGTCCCGGGAAGCTTTGAGCTGCCCCTGGCAGCCCAGCTCCTGAAGGAAAACAGTGATGTTGATGCAATAATCTGCCTGGGATGTGTCATCCAGGGTGAGACACCTCATTTTACATATGTTTGCCAGGGAGTTACACAGGGTATTACACAGTTAAATCTCAAATACAATATACCTTTTATTTTCGGTCTCTTAACTACTGACACCCTGCAACAGGCAATAGACCGTGCCGGGGGGAAGCACGGAAACAAAGGTGACGAAGCTGCTCTTACAGCAATCAAGATGGTTGATCTCCAGAGAAGGATCTGTTGGTAGCTATCTTAGAATTTTTCGCACAAAGGCAACAGTGAAGTAAGCCATTAGGAATAGTCCGATAAATCCCTCAAGGCCCGACATCCACCTGATTGATCCATATGGATAGTGATCACCGTAGCCAATGGTAAGAAAAGTTATGGCACTATGGTAAAAAGCCCTGGCAACAAGGGGCAGTTTATCATCAACAGAAGCTATTATGTCGGATCGTGTAAACAGCATCATAAAGAGGTACACCACGCTGAATACAAGGTAGGACACTACCATTGTAAATAAAACTCTTATAGGGTTGGTGGCATACTGCCCGGCAGCATCAAAAACAAGCCAGCGGAATCCGTACGATATATAGGCAGGCAGGTTCGCTATTCCCTTTTTCCTCTTTAGTGCTTCCACCAGTTCGGATTTTGACTCGAGCCTCTTAAACATTACATAAGCCCTGTCTTCATCTTCATATTTACCGGTGACGTTAAAGTTTTCCTTGAGTATCCTGAACTGTTCTGATTTTTGCCTGAGGCTGGTCTTTCCCTGGTTCATGATTACTTGCTTGCACATGTTGTTGTTCCAGTCAATATACAATTTACCAAGTAACTTCATGCCCGACAAATCAAGCACATTTAAACGATATTCCCTATTGAATGGCTCCATGTCAACAATATCCCTCACGATAGAATCTGAGAGGTCAAGTATGTCAGCCTGTGCTATTCTAATATCAACATAGTGGTCAAGATGGCATGATCTAAGTGAGAGCTTACTGAATGAGGATCCGTTTAAGTTCAGTTCACCGGATCCGAAATCGGTTTTTTCAAAACTTGCCTCTGCCGATTTCATCTCCATAAGGCTGAAATCTTTTGTCCCGGTACCCATGCACACACGCTTAAAGAAAAACTTGGTCCCCTTAAACAATGCGCCCTCCATTACTAGATCACCATTTCCGAATACCGAACGGTTAAAATTAACCCTTCCTTCTCCAAAGTCCACAGCCCTGAAATCAACCCTGGAGTCCCCGAATTCGACACGTTCAAAAACCACATCACCCTTACCAAAGGAAGCATAATGAAAATCAATCTTTCCCCCAACAATACGTGATATCTTAAAAGAAAAATTCCCCTCTCCGAAACGCGTGTTAATAAACAAAATTTGCCCCGAATTAAATTCAGTATTGGCAAAGCTTATATCACCTGTTGAGAAAATCATATCCTGGAAATCCTTCAGACCATCATTTATCACTGAATTTTTAAATTCAAAATTTCCTTCCGAAAATTCAGCACCGGTAAATTCAATATGACCGTCCTTAACATAAGTGCCGGACAAAATAAAATTACCCCTGCCCGATCTTATGTTATTAAAAAGCACTTTGCCACGTGCAAAATGTGAACCTTCAAACGAGATATCCGCATCACCGAAATCAGCATATGAAAAATCAGTGGCGGTGTTAGCTATAAATAATGTCTTCCTGGCCGAAAAGCCTTTAAGGCAAACATATTCTTTCCTGTTAATATTCTTTTGCTGCCTGTAAACAGAGAGTGAAAAATCCTCTACAAGACAATGATCAAGTACTATATCCTTTTCTGCATCAATAGAGGCATAAATATCATGAGCATCAATGTAAGCCAGCAGGTCGGTTGATAACTCCTCACTATTATGATCAAGAAAGGTAATGACAGCGGTACGGGGATATTGAATCCCGTTTTCAGATACAAACTTTATATTTTTTATTTCCACCCTGTAAGAAGAATATCTCATTTCCATATGCTGCGTGTATAAGTAATTAATTTAAGCCTTCCTGTTGCATAAAATATTATATGGACAATAGCGGCATTTCTGCCTGTCCGATGTCATTTTAATATCCCTGTTTCGGTCAAAAATATCAGCGAGAATGTTTTGGAGTCCAGCCGTAAATTCTGCCCTGATTAAGCGGTAGGATTCAATATCCCCTTTCCCCGGGCCATTCTTTATCTTAAAGGCATCAGAGAAATTGTCACTGAATATTTTCCGTACCGGATAAAGAGAGGGTCTTAATTCAGCCTCTCTCATATTCTGGGTAAACATTTCGCAATACAGAAGGGTTTGAAAAGCAGCGCTGTTCCGGGTCTTCGAATCATAATTAAATAAATCTTCCAGGCTTTTTATATCCAGTTCATCCGTCCCCGACTTATAATCAAGAACCCTGTATAAACCTCCTGCCATGTCCACCCTGTCAATGGTACCACCTATCTTTGCTTCTCTAGTCTCACCATCTACGACAAAAGAGATAGAACCTTTGAATTTCTTTTCCAGCGCCACTACTTCAAAGGGTATATAATTTTGGTCAGCTTTTAATATCTGCTTTGCCATCCTTTCAATAATACTGGTTATTACCAGGTTTTTTCCCTTGATGCTGCCATGGCTGCTTTTCATAAACACTTTTCTGAAAGCCTCTTCTGCCATATCTTTTATATATGCTTCCTTATGAAGTATATGTTCCAGTTCAGCCATGCCGATTATCCTCCTTTTATAAGGTTGGTAAATCTCCTTCATCACATGATGCAGAATATTACCAAAAGCAAGGTAATCAACTTCTTCCAGTATATCTTCCTTTTCTTCAATACCAGCAATGTAGCGGTAATAAAATTTCATATTACATGTTATCCAGGTATTAATGCCACTGGGCGAAAGATAGTGTGCCCTGTCATCGTCATAAAATGTAGATTCAAGAATCCTGTAAATTTCATTTGTACGTACAATTGAATCCTTCACTCTTGCCTGGGGTAAAATATCGAATCTTGTATCCATAAAGGAAGCATCATATCGATCATCATATTTTAGCTGCAGCAGGTACCTGCTCATCTCTCCGCTCCGTGTACCTTCAGTGCTGCTGTTGTAAACAAATTTAACTTTTTCAGCCCTTTGCAAAAGCCTGTAGAGGTAATATGCATATATTGAATCCGAATGCTTGATGGTTGGTAAGCCGAATGCCTCCCTCAGGTTATAGGGGATATAGGAATTTCCCATGGGTGACCTGGGTATCTTGCCTTCGTTTGCAGAGAGGAAAATAATATTTTTAAAATCAAGAGATCTCGTTTCGAGTATCCCCATAACCTGTACCCCCTGAAGAGGCTCACCGCTAAAAGGTATTACTATCTTCCTCATCATTCTGTCTATAAGCCTTGTATACAATTCAATGCCGGGATCCATTCCTGATTCATCCATTATCAGGCCAAGCTGGTTAAGGGGCAATATGAGTCTGTAGATATATTCCTGCTGCAGGCTTAGGCGGGAAGCTTTTGATTCCCCGGTGTCTTCATCCATACCGAGCAGTTCAAGTAAATATGCCAGTATTTCCTGGAGATATGTCCTGCTATTGAATTCACCGGCAAAAATAAGTTTAAACAGTTCGTTCAGCAGCAAACCTTGCCTGTTTATTCTTATCAGGTTTCTTTCTTTGATCTTCTTGATAACAGACTCTGAATCAGCTGGTTGATTAAACATCACGTACTGGTGCTGTAATACATTAATAACATTGTTGTAATAGAATTGGGACTCATCTCCCCTCCCCCTCCTGTTTTTCTGCAGGTTGAGCAGCTGATGTACAAGACTGTATACCGGGGTTTGGAATAAAGGATATCCCATTGTCACATTGATGTTGTTCACTGTTTCAGGCAAACTGTTCAATACAGGGGTAAGCATATTCTCATCGGCCAGTATTATTGCTGTGTTATTGGGATCATCGCTCAGTTCGAAATCATTGATCAAAGAAGGAATCAGCTTGGCCTGTGCCACATCTGAAGGTGCCGAATACACATCTATGGAACAAGGGGATTCTGTGGGAGCAATAGCGCTATGAGCAGGGAATTCAGCTATATTCTGCCTTATAAAATAACCTGCCTCATGATCTCTATTAAGGACATACCAGGGGTCATAATCCCAGTAAAAACTGCCTTTGCCTGATTTCTTCAGGCTACGCAAGATTTCTTTTTCACATTTATTCAGAGCATTGAAGCCAACAAAATGAAACATTTTTATATCCTCACACCATTCCTCCGGCCGGGATTTTATTATCTCTGTCTGTTCCCGTATGATCATCCCTTCGTATGCCAGGCCTTTTTCCTTCAGTCTTCCTGTGAATTGCCTGTAAACGCTTGCGAGTATTTGCCACACCGTAAGAAAATCAGACTTTTCATCAGTCATATTAGAGGCTTCGAAATTAAGCCAGAACTGCCTGATGATTGTTGTAATGTCCTCGCTCATTGTTCCAAATTTCTCATCTATTTCTTTCAAATCAGCGAGATTGGCAAAGAGCAATTCAGGATCAACAAGGTATTTATCAATATCATCAAAATCGTTAATAAGCATTTCCCCCCAGTAATAAAACTCGTCAAAGGATTCCTTTCGCTTACTGGCTTCCAGGTAAATTTTATACAGTTCAAATACCAGCTGAACATTTTCAGCCTGCTTCAGGTCGCTCCGGGCTGAAAGAAGGCTGCTGATAGTGTGCAACGAAGGCATGAATATTGGTTTACCTATTAGCTCTGACATGTACTTCCGGAAAAACAGTATTGAACGATTATTCGGGAATACAATACAGTGTTCATCCAGTTTATTACCGTATTCATTCAATAAGAGCGATGCTACTTCCTTTAAAAATATCTTCATTCTTACTTATTTATAAAGCCTGCCCTGCCAGGTGTCAAGTTCTTCAAGCCTGTCTTCAATCTGCCTGGTGGCTTCCTCGGGTTTCAGTCCACCCCATGCATGGTCACTGATAAAACGTGGATTGGCCTGTCCGATGAACCTCTCAACAATAATTTCAGGATTGAGTTTTTCTAAAAATTTAATAATAAAATCCCTGTATTCTTCCCAGGTAAAAAGGTCAAAGTCCTGTGGCCGTGTAATGTATTCTTTCTCCATTCTTGTGCCCTTAATTATCTGCAGTTGATGGAATTTCACGGTGGTAAGCGGCAGTTCCGAGATTATTCCTGCCTCATTCATCATATCTTCCCTCGATTCGCCGGGGAGTCCTAAAATAAAATGAGCACCGGTATGGATGCCCTTGGCCGCAGTTTTTTTCAGCGCTGATACCGAACATGCAAAATCATGACCTCTGTTTACCCTTGCCAGGGTATGGTCATAACATGACTCGAGGCCATACTCAACAGCAATGTAATATTTATCTGAAAGACATACCAGGTAATCCAGTAATTCATCACTTATGCAATCAGGCCGTGTACCGATTATCAGCCCTCTTATGCCCGGGTGACGGAGTGCTTCTTCATATTTTCTTTTCAGTTCATCAATAGGGGCATAGGTATTTGTGTAGGCCTGAAAATAAGCCAGGTAAGCAATCGCCTTCCTGTACCTTTTTGCATGGAATTGTATTCCTTTTTCTATTTGCCCGGTGATGCCGGTGCCGGCCTCACAATATGAAGGGGTGAAGGCTTTATTATTACAAAAGCTGCATCCCGCGGTGCCAAGGGTCCCATCCCTGTTAGGGCAGGTAAAACCTGCATCCACGCTTACCTTCTGCACCCTCCCTCCAAATAACTTACGAAAATAGTTTGAATAAGCATTAAACCTTCGTTCGTGCCCCCAGGGGAAAATATGTCTGCCCTGATTTCGCATTATACCGGTATCACTTTTGACAATTCAACATACCACAGGAAGGCCTCTACCTTCTCATAAGCCATCTGCTTGAGCAAGACTTTATATTCCTCAAGCTGTTTCCTGTGCCACGGCAATACGTTTCCAAATTTGAAATCAACTATGATAATCCTGTCTTTACTGAATATTATCCTGTCAGGTCTTCTTATATCACCTCCCGGTACCAGGATATCTTTTTCGCTTTTCACCCTTACGTCCTGGGAAAACCATTCTTTCACATCCTTTTGATCCAGGGCGCTATATATCTTGGTTTTAATATTACTGTACTCATCTTGATTTATTATTCCTCTGAAAAGATAGTCCCGCACCACATCTTCAACATCATCTACCGTTTTTATCGAGGCCAGTATTTCATGCATTAAGAGGCCATAATATCTTTTATCCCCCGTCTGATCTTTTCTCCCGGCAAAATATGATTTGTTATGGAGCTTAAGCCTGAGCCTGTCATCCTTTAATACAAGGGGATATCGAATAACAGGATTGTCCAATCTTTCTTCTTTTTTGCCTGGTTTTACCGGCACCTTGCCAAATGAAAAAGTACCCGATTCACTGTTGAAACATCTATTGAATTGAAGCTTTTCCGAATATTGATCACTGGTGAAAATATCAAATAAATAAGATCCTGCCGATTTTCCATTTTTTGTGATAAGCAGATTACCGTACAGGCATTCTCGCGCCCTGGTGAATGCAACATACAGGATATTAAGCCTGTCAACTGCTGCCTTGCCCTCCTCCTCGAGGTAGGTATCTCTAAAAAATGTATTCAGAAAGTCTTTTTTCATTTTCACGGGTACTGCCCCTATCTTATTCAGCAGCCAATGATCAGAATAGATCCAGAGAATGGGATAGAGATTTTTCTCATGTTTGAAGGTCCATGATATAAATGGCAGCACCACCACCTGGAACTGTAAGCCTTTTGACTTATGTATTGTCATAAGCTGCATGGCATCACTTTGCTCGGTTGATGACACTGATCGTTTCTGACCTTCATTATCCCACCATTCCAGGAAGGCAGGTATGTCGTTTGTTTCAGTTCCTGCAAACTCAAGGACGCAATTTTGCAATGTATTCAGGTAAGGCCTGGCTGAATCAATATTACCAAGGCCTGCATAATCTATCAACCTGTCAATAATTTCATATATTGACAGGTAGCGTATTGTATCGAGAAAGCCATCAAAGTCTTCGTTATACTTGTCACTCTTTATCCCGGCATCATTGCTTTCAATAAACAATGGCCTGTCAATTACATCGTTTCTGATTGATAAAAGGTAATGCTGGTACATTACCGCGGAATTTACTTTATCATCCTTATCCATCAAGTATTTTAATACTGATACCAGGAAAATAATGACCGGGGAGCTCCTGAGCATTAAGGAATCCTGTGAAATCACCTGGTAAGAATATTTTGAATCAGCGGTCTTTCCCGAAGCATAAGCGGTTATACAGTCTATTACCTCCTGTCCTTCATTTTTTGTCCTTACCAGTATACCAATGTCACATGCCCTGTAGCCATTATCCTGTATTTCCTCTATCAGCTCCGGCAGGTCATCAAGTGCTTTTTGTTTCCCTTCATCTGCCGACTCATACATTTTCATCCTTACATAACCGTCGCCGAACTTACCAGGATCGTGCTGCACCACATCGGCATACACCCTTGATATAACCTTATCCTCAAGCTCTAAATCTCCTTCAATCATGGCCGGCAACTCTGAGAAGACATTATTATTGAACTTTATGATATTTGCTGAGCTCCTCCAGTTGCTTCCCAGCACTATTGTTTCAAACGATTCAGGATGAAATAATTCACTTAATCGGTCAAATATTTCCCAGTCGCTGTTTCTCCACCTGTAGATCGACTGTTTTACGTCACCCACCACGAGGCTGTCTTCTCCTTCGGCCATGCTGTTATTTATGAGAGGCAGGAAGTTTTCCCATTGCACCTTTGACGTATCCTGAAATTCATCTATCATAAAGTTTTTATACCGGTTCCCCATCTTCTCATAAATAAAGGGTGCCTGGTCAGTTGCAATAATACGTCGAAGAATATCACCTGCATCAGAAAGTAAAAACTTATTCTCTTCATTAAGTAATTGCCTGGTTTTGGAAGCTATGTCATTAAGTATGCCCAGGGTAAAAAGATTATCCAGTACCAGCTTAACCGAATTATAAAGCATTATCTTTTCCTGGTATTCATCGGCGAAGGATTTAATTGCCCTGCCAAGTCCGTCGGCCAGTGCTGCTTTCAGTTCAGGATCAGGCGCTGTGCCACTGAAATATTTATTGTCATAGGCTGCAGATTGAACAGCCCTGAAGCTTATACCAGGGATATCCCTGGTGGCTTCCGTGAGAAACTTTATTATTGAGTTGCTTTTAAGATAGAGCATCTCCTCCGTAACTCCATTTCTTCCGAGTATGTCAAGGGCATTTTGAGCACGGTCTCTTAACTTATTCCTGAAGTCATTCTGAAAAGCATACATCTCATTGATAGCTTCCCTGAGTTGATCTTTATCTTCGGTTATATACCCCTTATCATGTAGAATCCTGTATCTTTCCTTAAATATCTCCTCACCGAGTGATAATATTTTCGATTTAAAGTTCCAGCTTTTGCCTTCTATTATCTCCCTGTTTCCAAATTCAATAAGCCAGTTCAGTAATTTATTGTCATTCTCAGCATCCATCAGCAACTCATCAACAGCCCGCATCAATATCATGTCAGAGTCCAGAATAACGTTAAAACCTGCCTGCAGACCCGATTCACGGGCAAAAGATCTGAGTACTTTCTGAAAAAAACTATCTATTGTACCTACCGAGAAATGGGAATAATCATGCAATAAATGATTCAATATGGCAGTGGCTTCCCTTTTTATCCTTTCTTTAGTTTTACCAGTAACCTCTTCAATAAATCCTGAATATTCAGATTCCTTTCCCCTCGATAATAAGTATAGATTATGCAATATGCGCTCTTTCATTTCTGCTGTAGCTTTATTTGTGAAAGTCACAGCGAGTATGTTACGATAGCTTTTGGGATCCCTGAAGAGTGACCTGAGATAGATACCGGCAAGCTTATAAGTTTTACCCGATCCGGCTGAAGCGTTATATCTTATAATAATTCCTTGATTCATGAGATAGATAAATATACCGATTTTTTAAGATGAAATTCGGCAAATGTGAACCATATTTACTAACATATTGTCGCAATTTTTTTATATTTATTAATAAAAGCAGCATTATTATGAAGATATCATACAGGAAAGCGGATAAAAAGGATGTACCTCTTATTCATAGGTTTATCAGGGAACTGGCCAAATATGAAAAATTGGAACATGAAGTACTTGCCACAAATGAGTTGCTGGAAGAAAGCCTATTTGGGGAACACCCTTATGCGGAGGTTGTGCTGGCAGAAGCCGATGGCAAGGAAGCCGGATTTGTTTTATTTTTTCATAACTACTCGACCTTCCTGGCAAAACCGGGTATTTATATAGAGGATTTATATGTCAGGCCACAATACCGGGGCAAGGGGCTGGGGAAAGGCTTGCTGTCGTATATTGCTTCGCTGGCCGTGGAAAGAGGTTGCGGCAGGGTTGAATGGTGGGTTTTAAACTGGAATCCTGCACGTAAATTCTACGATAGTCTAGGAGCTGAAGCTATGAATGAATGGGTTGTATACAGGCTTACGGGAGACAAACTACACGAACTGGCTGCAAAGACCTGAACTAAGAATTTATTACACCGGATCCCAGTAGTTCATCATCTGAATACCAGGCTGCAAACTGACCAGGTGCGATGCCTCTCTGCATTTTATCGAAAATTACATAGATTGCCCCCGAGCGCCTGAACAGCTTTGCTTTTTCCAGGGCTTGTCGGTAGCGTATTCGTACTTCATATACCCTTGTTTCGCCTTTTTTCATCGCAAGGTCCGGCCTTATCCAGTGTATATCTTTTTCACTTACCATCAATCCTTTCCGGTGAAGGCCACGATGGCCCTGGCCTTCGCCAACATATAATATATTTTTGTTGGTATCAGTGGAAAGAACAAACAGTGGCTCTTTATATCCTCCTACATTTATACCCTTTCTCTGTCCGACAGTAAAATAATGCGCGCCCTCGTGTTTTCCTATCGTCGGTCCGCTGGAAGGATTATATGCATATGGAGTACTCATCTCGATCAGTTTTTCATCATTTATGTCATCACCGGGCAAACCCACGGGGTATTCAGGATAATCAAAGCCGGGTGGTATTAGCACAATACGCCCTGTTCGTGGTTTTAGTTGTTGCTTCAGGAAAGTGGGAAGGTCAACTTTGCCTATAAAACAAATACCCTGGGAGTCCTTTCTGCTGGCAGTTGGTAACTTGAGATCAGAAGCCATTTTCCTGACTTGTGGCTTAGTCATATTGCCTACAGGAAAAACAGCGCCTGCTAATTGATCCTGGCTAATCTGGCAAAGGAAATAACTCTGGTCCTTGTCGCGGTCTTTTCCTGCCATCAGGCGGTGTATCGCTTTCTTGCCGTCATAAATAGTTTCCTTGCGACAGTAATGACCTGTGGCAATAAGATCTATGCCCAGTTTATAGGCTTCTGTAACAAAAGAATCAAACTTTATCTCCCTGTTACAAAGAACATCGGGATTTGGAGTTCGACCGGATTCGTATTCTGAAAACATATAATCAACAACCCTGCTCCGGTAGGTACCGCTTAAATCTACGGTATGAAAGGGTATTCCTATCTTCTTTGCCACCATCTCTGCAAACATCATATCATCTTCATATGTACAACCACCATGGAGCACACCGGTCTTGTCATCCCAGTTCTTCATAAACATACCTCTTACATCATAACCCTGTTGCTTTAAAACCCATGCAGCAACACTGGAATCTACCCCTCCCGATAAACCTATGACAACTCTCTTTTTCATTGAATGCAAATATATTAACAATTTAGAGCCCGGCCAAGCATAAGCTTGATATGTAAAATTATGCTTATCCGTAAAATTGATTCCAATGAGGGTTTATTGTATATTGTAATGTAAATCCAGGTTTAATAAAAAAATATGGGTGATATTATTACCACCACGAAACAGAGCAGAAGGCATTTTCTCTCCTGTATTGCCTATGGTACCGGGGGATTATTACTTCTGGGTAACTATGGTTTCACCATCCTGAAAGATAGAAGTACAGGAAAAATAAGAGCAATATCGGTTGACTTTGAAAAATGTACAGGTTGTCGCACCTGTGAAGCGGTATGTGCTGAGTATAATAATAAAGTACTGGTCAATGGAGATTTGATAAAGGGACTGGCTAATACTGCCAGGTCTAACATCAGGGTTTATCATTTTAACCCGGATGTTGATATTCCTTCAACCTGTGCCTTATGTGATGATGCACCCTGTATTGAAGCATGCCCCGTGGAACCACATCCTGAGACAGGACGCAAAGCACTCTACAGGGATGAAAAACTGAAAACAATAGTAAACGATCCTGAAAGATGTATTGGCTGCCAGAGCTGTGCAAGAGCATGTGCTGAAAAACGGGCGGGCGTGATACGCCCCGATCCTGAAACAGGGAAGCCCAGGTATATATGCAACTTATGTGATGGTGATCCTCAATGCGTCAAATACTGTCCATATGATGCCTTAAAGTACATTGAAATGCCTCTGGACAGGAATCTTGATAAGCTGGCTCCTGAAAAGCTGGCGGAGAAAATGATCGATAAATTCTACAATGTCTAACAAAAGGAATAACAGATATGGGTACTAAAGGATATTATGGAAAATTGCTTGAGGTAAACCTCAGTACAGGAAAAATTGAAAAAACAAGGATACCCGACAGTGACATTCAAAATTTCCTGGGTGGACGAGGACTGGGGGCAAAAATATTATATGACCGTCTTAAGCCCGGTACCGATCCTCTTTCACCGGAAAATATACTGATGTTCTTAACCGGTCCTTTTGTAGGATATCCCATTCCGTCATCTTCCAGGACCTGTGTTGTGACCAAATCACCACGAACAAGCCCTGTTGAAAAGATATATGAACATTCATCAACATTGAGCTATGCCAATATGGGAGGTTTCTTCGGTCCTGAGTTGAAATTTGCCGGTTATGATGGTCTACTGGTTTCAGGAAAGTCAGATAAACCTGTGTATATACTTATTGAAGATGAAAATGTCAGTATTGAAGACGCAAGTGAATACTGGGGCATGAAAACCGATGAGTTTGATAAGATATTTCATTCACGTCTTGGTAAAGACCGCTATGAATCATGTTATATAGGGCCTGCCGGTGAAAACCTGGTTCCAATGGCCTGTATAATAAATACTGCAGCAAGAGCAGCCGGACGGGGAGGCACGGGATGTGTGATGGGATCAAAGAATCTTAAGGCTGTTGCAGTAAAGGGATCGGCTTTGCCTGATGTAGCAGATATTAAACAATATAATGCCTTGCTGGAAAAAATCAGAGCTTCGTTCATGAAAAAAGATGATAACGTCATGAACTGGCGCTATGGCGGCACAGCCAATGCCTTAACCTCATCTTCAAGAAACGGTACACAGGCAGTTAAGAATTATAGCGAAGGAACGTTCAGCGAAATAGAAAAAATAGGCACTGAAGCAAACAGGAAGAAAATATGGAAACGGGATTTTGCATGTTACTCCTGCCAGCTTGCATGTAAAAAAAGTGGTTTTGCCAAAGGAGCATACGGCGTTCAGGTGCATGACGGACCTGAATATGAAACGGGTACCATGCTGGGAGCCAACCTGATGATATCTGATCTTAATGGCCTGCATAAACTGATCTTCGAAGGTGATAATTACGGTATTGATATTATTTCTGTCGGGAACACCATGGGCTTCCTGATGGAAGCAATGGAGAGAGGACATATAGATGCTGATTTCCTTGATGGCATTGAGCTACGCTGGGGAGATGTGGAAGCATCACTGGAACTAATGCGCAGGATCACCTACAGGGAGGGAATAGGTGAAATTGCAGGCAGGGGAGTGAAAGAACTTGCCGGGATCATTGGTAAAGGCTCGGAAGAATATGCCATACATGTAAAGGGACATGAGCTGGCAGCATGGAACATTCCTGCAAGACCAACATACTGGTCAATAACCTATGCAACATCAAACAGGGGTGCCTGCCATATGAACGGTGGTAACAGCAGCGGACAGGATGCGGCATGCCTGCGTGATTCCCTGGGTGCATGTAGCTTTGCCTCATCGTGGTACCGGAACGATATTCATTACAGGCATTTCCTTTCTGCAATAACAGGTTTGGAATGGACAGAAGAAGGTTTCAGTAAGACGGGTACACGCATATTCACCCTGGAAAAAATGTTTAATTACCGCGAAGGATTCAGGCGCCGTGACGATTCTATCCCGGAAAAGTTCTTTAAGAATGAATTCACCTATGGAGACCATAAAGGGGCAATTGTTAAACGTGAGGACTTCGTAAATGATCTTGATAAATATTATGAATCGCGTAATTGGGATAAAGAAACATCCCGGCCCGCAGATGATGTCCTCAAAGAGTTGAACCTGGAATTCACAATTTAGTATTTATCAGCTTATTTTTGTTTCTTGCAGCTTATTAATAATTTATTACGCCGCCTGAATGAATATCGCAAGATTTTCAGCTTTAATATTACTATTATTAATACCAGGAGCATGCAAGCAGGATAACGGGTCGAAGGTGCTTAAACTTGCACACGGCCTGGATACAGGGCATCCTGTCCATAAAAGCATGGTTTATATGGCAGATATTTTGAAGGAGGAATCGGGTGGCAAACTGGGAATCAGGATATACCCTTCGGCGCAACTGGGTTCCGAAAGACAATGCATCGAGCTCCTCCAGATAGGAAGCCTTGATATGACAAAGGTGTCTGCATCTGCAATGGAGGGCTTTGCACCTGCATATAAGGTCCTGAGCTTTCCCTTTATTTTCAACAGCAGGGAACATTCATACAAGGTGCTTGACGGGTCAATTGGACGTGAAATATTATTATCATCTGAAAAATTCTGGCTGAGGGGACTTACGTTTTATGATGCTGGAAGCAGAAGCTTTTATACCATAAATACACCTATCAAGCATCCTGACGACCTGAAAGGGCTTAGCATCAGGGTTATGAAAAGTTCGACAGCTATGGAGATGATAAGCAGTTTCGGTGGTAATCCCACCCCCATATCCTGGGGCGAATTGTATACCTCACTGCAAACAGGACGTGTTGACGGTGCTGAAAATAATCCACCCAGCTTCTTCCATTCCCACCATTATGAGGTATGTAAGTATTTCTCCCTGGATGAGCATACTTCAGTGCCTGATGTGCTGATGATCAGCACTATGTCATGGGAAAAGCTTAATGAAAAGGGAAAAAAATGGCTCGAAGATGCAGCACTTCGTTCTTCGATATATCAGCGTAAATTATGGCTTGAGGATGAAGAGGAATCAATGCAGCAGATCAAAAAATCAGGGGTTACCATTATACCTGCAGAAGAAATTGACAGGGAAGCTTTCAGGGAAGCGGTCAAGGAGATGTATAAGAAAGCTTCTTCCGATAGCACTATAGGTGAGCTTATTCAAAAGATAAACCAGGCGGACCTTTATGAGAAAAACAATTGACATAATACTCAGCAGGCTTGTAATTATTGTAATGACAGTGCTCGTGCTGGATGTTTTGCTCCAGGTGGCTGCAGGTATATTTGTCAGCGGATCAAACCCCTTCTCCTTTACGGATGAACTGGCAGAGTTCCTCCTGATTTGGTTGGGTCTGCTTGGAGCAGCTTATGTATCAGGGCAAAAACAACACCTGGCTATTGAGCTTATATACAAAAGGTTATCTAAAACAAGTATAAAAAGGCTAAATATATTCATAAGCATTCTCATTATACTTTTTGCCGCTTCTGTACTTGTTCTGGGAGGTATAAGGTTTGTGATAATTAATATAAAACTGGAACAGTTATCTGCCGCTATGCAGTTGCCTATGTGGTATGTTTATCTTGTGCTGCCACTTAGTGGGCTCTTTATAATATATTATGCGGTTGATGATGTATTAAAGTAGGCTGAGGTCCCGAAAAAGCCTTCGCTGGCGCGGATCTCCAGATCCGTGCCTAGCTTCAGCTTCGGTGGACACGGTAAGGCTGAGGCTGAGGCTGAGGCTGAGGCTAAGGCTAAGGCTAAGGCTAAGGCTAAGGCTAAGGCTAAGGCTAAGGCTAAGGCTAAGGCTAAGGCTAAGGCTAAGGCTAAGGAGAGGCTGAGGAGAGGGCGAGGGAAAAGGATAATACTTAGATCATATGGAACTAACAAGCATTTTAATACTGGTTTTAAGCTTCTTTTTCCTCCTGGCAATAGGTGTGCCTATTGCTTACAGCATAGGGATAAGTGCCATTTTAACCATGCTTGTCAGCATCCTGCCCATCCCTGCCTTCACCACCCTGGCCCAGAGAATGTCCACCGGACTGCAGAGTTTTCCATTGCTGGCCATACCATTTTTTATTCTTGCCGGACAATTAATGAATCATGGTGGCATTGCTCACAGGCTGATAGAATTTGCAAAGGTTTTGGTAGGCAGATTACCGGGCGGGCTTGCCTTCGTGAATATCATGGCGAATATGCTCTTTGGGGCAATATCCGGTTCAGCAGCAGCTTCTGCAAGTGCTATTGGCACCATTATGACCGGTAAAATGGCTGATGAGGGCTACGACCGATCTTTTGCAGCCGCGGTTAACATAAGTTCCTCTTCTACCGGTCTGACAATACCTCCGAGCAACATTTTGATAGTGTACTCATTGGCCAGTGGAGGGCTGTCCGTAGCAGCTCTTTTCCTGGCAGGATATATACCGGGTATACTTACAGGTCTTTTTTTGATGGGACTCGCAGCAGCCATGGCCTACCGCAAGAATTATCCTGCCGGAGAACGAACAAGTATTAAGCGTGCAATGATAATTTTCCTTGATGCCATACCCAGCCTCATGCTTCTGATAATTGTTATAGGGGGAATTACAAGTGGTATTTTCACTGCAACCGAAGCTTCAGCAGTAGCTGTACTCTACACTCTTATTCTCGGAGCAATTTATGGGGAGATAAAATTCAGAAAACTATCCTCCCTCATCCTTAAGTCAGTTCAAACCAGTTGCATAGTGCTCTTTCTCGTAGCAACCTCCATAGGCCTGTCATGGGTGATGTCATATGAGAACATACCGCAGGAAGTTAGTCATGCCTTGCTTGGACTATCTTCTAATAAAATTGTTATCCTTCTGATAATTAACTTCATCCTTCTTATTGTCGGCACCTTTATGGACATGACTCCGGCTGTGCTTATCTTCACCCCCATCTTCCTGCCCATAGTAACGGGACCTGAAATAGGTCTTGATCCCATCCATTTCGGTATAGTGATGGTTCTTAATCTGTGCGTGGGGCTTACAACACCACCGGTAGGTTCTCTCCTTTTCATAGGCTGCTCGGTTGCCGGCATAGGAATAGAAAAGGTGATAAAGCCACTCGTTCCAATGTTCATCGCAATGATTATCGTCTTGCTTCTTGTTACCTACCTTCCCGACCTGAGTCTGTGGTTGCCAAATATCTTCGGGAAACTTTGAAATATTAATAGGCTAAGGCTCCACCTCCGCTGGCGCGGATCTCCCGATCCGTGCCAAGCTACGGTGGGCACGGTAAAGCTAAGGTCCATGACCGTATACTCAAGAGAGATTCACATGGAAATTAAGCAAGAAATAGTCAGTATTGAAAATAATATTAGCGTTCAAAGGTGCTACTGTTCCAGCCGAACATATGAGGAGGAGCATCAAAAAACTCTATATAAATCCTGTCTGACGGTATCCCCAGTCGCTGGTTAAGAAGCTTGCATATGGCTTCAGATAATTTTGTTGTTATATCAGAGGGCAAGCTTATGCTTTTTAATTCAAGAAAGGCTGCAGCTTCATCATTGCCAGCGAAATACAATTCCATGTCCGGTTCCAGAACTATCATAATAAATTTTTCAGGCTTTCCCAGCTGTTCCATCAGGAGACCGCTTATCTCTTTCCTTAATAAATCTATACCAGTTATTTCCGTGTTGGTCTGAAGCTTTAAATATGGCATACTACATTTTTACTCTAAAGATAATCAATAGTAAAGAAATATTCTATATGCCCTGTGAAGCGATTAAAAAAGTTATAAGCCTCCTTCCGAATTTCAGCATTCCACTGACAATGCAAAGCATAAAAAATTTATTCTTCATAAGGAAGACCCGATGCTTTCATGAGAACTCATCTGAATGATGAAAATTTCAAGGGTGAGATACAGGAGTTATTTGAGGCCTTCGTTTAAAAAATATCAGAAATAAGGACAAATTAAGGCATTAATGCCATTAAAGCAGATGTATATAGGAATTTTTAATTCTATATTAGGATTTTCCCGTTCCTGTATATGATCATGGCGGTTCCCAGGATGCCTGCTATTATTAGTCCTATATCTTCTAATATACCTATAGACACAGGCATGAATCCACTCAATGCCCATAATAGAGGAATAACCAGGTATATTAATGGTACTTTTCTGTCAGACATTAATAACAGACCGAAGGTGAAGACTGTAACAGGACAGGGAGCCAGACCGAAAGCAGGTGATTGCGGATGCACATGACCAATAAGGTACCCTATGACAGGATAACCAATCATAGCATATGCAATTAACAGGAGACCGGTAACTGAGAAAATATTTAACCTGAAGCCGAACGATATTACAGGTTTGAACATACCTGCAAGAAAAAGAACTGCCTGCATTACGGTTAATGTCCCAAAAATATAGGCTGGCTTGTAAACCGGACCGAAATATAACAGGTAAAATCCAATTCCCGCCCAGAGCCACATAAATGCAACAATACCAATAATAATTCTGTCTGAATATTTGGTCCGCTTTATGGCAAGGAAAACTGCAATAATGCCCAGGACATAGGCAATTATCTGCATGGGCCAGATATCGAGGTTGTATCTCTCAAAAGTATCCAGCAGCTGATCAAGAGTAAGTGATATATTCATTATAAACTTTTTAAGATTTCCTGGTACAATGTTTAACTACTTAATATACATTAATAAAGAAATGATTTTTTTTCAATATTTCAAACTCTCAAACATTCAAACCTGACTGACGTTAGGCAGTCATTCAAACCATTCAAACAGATTAAACTTGTCAAAAAGGATAATTTATTTACTTTTACCCGGACGATCCTTATAAATTGACATGATATTTAATTTAATAAGTCACAGTCTATGGTACCATTAATTGAGATCAAAAGCACAGAAGATATATTTCCGGAATATCGTAACACCCCTGTAAGTACATTTCTTGAGTATCATAATCTGGGACGTGAATATAAAAAACATAAGAAGGCGGAACTGCTTATAGGTATGTGCATGGACAGCCGTCTTCAGTTGAATATCCCTCCTAAATTTGCCTATATATTACGTACGGGAGGTGCTAATATGAGGGATCTTGAGTTTAATATATCCTATGCCATAGCCGTTCATGGCATAAAGTATATAATAATGTTGGGACACACGAACTGTGCAATGATAAACCTGATGTCACAAAAAGATGATTTTATAAAGGGACTCGTTGACACCGGGGGATGGGAGAAATACCTTGCCGAGGAGCATTTCTATGAGTCAGAACCTGTATATGAAATTAAAAATGAGATCGAC
>JAWLEO010000021.1:0-60305 GCA_041686075.1 Bacteroidales bacterium
ATCAATGACAAGATCGGCATCGCCGGTGTTTTCTATGATCAGATCCAAAGAATCCATTTCGCCTACTTCAATAGATTCGAATTCAAGATCATCCGGATCTGTAGCAATAACAGGATATGGAGTCCGGCCTGTGATTGCGGCTGTGATTACCGGTGTATCAGGGTCATCAGATTCAACGGCCAGTATGGTTTGCTTCTCTCCAGGGATTTCCGGGGCAAAGGTGATACGTACTTTACAGGAATCCCCCGGCACAATAGTACCACAGGAATGCTCTATTGAAAATTCGGCCGAATCTTGGCCGCTTAATTTAATGTCCGTAATATGCAGGTCCAGCACCCCGTAATTTTTTATGTAAAGAGAGTCTATGGCAACTTCACCGGTGTCAATAGTACCAAACGACAGGTGTTCCGGTGACAGGCTTATATGCGGTGCCGGCACTTCCACATGGTTGGTGACATACCAGATATTTTCCGGATCTTCCTGGTAACAGATATGCGCATATCCCTGTGTATCAATAGTGATATCGAGAGGCATTTCCGGACTTTCAAGAGTATCCAAAATCTCATATGCCCATTCTTCGGCGGAATTGGCATAACGAAGTTCGTTACTCGGTATATGATAATAAGCAATGTGGCTGTTGCCCGTTGGATCAACGGCTATGGCATGGTGTGCACTGAACCAGTCCCCGTTATCCACATGTTCAGTGATCCATTCGGTGCCTGCTTTGGTGGCATACCGGTGATGTGCTATGGATTCGCCATCATCTGATCCCACATAACTGATATGAGGGATACACTCGGCATCAACAGCAATGTCGATCACCATAGCTTCCATCTGTCCGGCGGTCCAATTGTCCTGAACAGAGATCACATCAGACCAGCTCCCATCAGGAGCATTGGTCTGATATGCAGGCCCGTCCGGCATATTGTACAAAGCGAAATGAGCGTAAGCATCGACATCCACAGACATGGATGCGGAACAATATGCATAGTCTTCATATAATTCAGAGATCACCTTTTCCTGCCATGACCCTGTCTGGTTTGTTAAATAAAAAAGGTGAGCGTTTGAAGCTCCACCATAAGATTTCATATATCCAATATGCAGATACCCTGCCGTATCAACATCAAAGGAGAGTGATGATATCCCAATACTATTTGAGGCGATAGTCTCAGGGGATGACCAGCCGGCACCTCCATTAGACATATATTTCAAAGTGAATTCATTTGTATACCAGTCTGCTTCAACATATGCTATATATAGTATGTTTTCTTTATCAACAACAGCTTCACATTGAATTACTATACCGGATCTTACAATGGTATCCTTGACCCATTGATCTTCCTGCCTTACTGCATATACCAGATCGCCTTCATAGGGACCTGTAAGGTAGCACAGATGAATATCTCCTTCAGCATCATATGTTATGGAGCCACCGGCTCCAACACCGATAGGCTGCTTTTCCCATTGACTGAAAACCTGGTCTGGAATGCTTATTCCCAGGAGAAGAAAACAAAAGAACAGGACAGAAGGTAAACATTTACTTTTCATATTGTATGTATTTTAGCGGATGTTTATCATTGGCCAAATTTGGGTTAGACGAAAGATAACTATTGGTTTTAAATGACTCATCGGTGTTTTTTTCGTTTACGTATCTCCCAGAAGAAGGTCTGTTGTTCTCTTATGTATCCGTCTTCAAGGTTCTTTACCGAGTCTCTGGTGGCCCTCCCGCCAAAATGGTGGATACCGTCGCCGAAACTTACCAGCATATCCTCGCAAACTTTTTTTATTGCCTGGTCCTGGTCGGGTTGCGGTATCCGGACATTTGCAGGCACTTCCACCCCGAACTGCTCGATGTAATCCTTAATCCAGTCGGGATTCCTTTTGACGGTAGGGTCGCTCACCTCTTTACCAACTGGTCCAACCGCAAATCTGTGCCGGTGATGGTCAAGCTCTTTGCTCTCATCTTTTTCCGTACCACCATCTGACCAGGTGGATGTCTCCATTGTTTCGGTATCATCGGTTTCGTAGGCCACACTGTAACCTGCCGGTATCATCTTAAGGGCTTTGCCGGTTTCCTTGTCGCAGGTGATGATCCAGGGATTCTGGGTCGCATATTCCTTGTTTTCAATCTCCCGGCCGGTGATACTTTTAGAGGTAGTGACCGTTGTCTCATGGCCACCCTGGGCACATCCTGTATTGGTGATATTGGAGTAGGAGTAACTCGTCTCCCTGGAAGACAGATTCAGGCTGGAAAGGTTGACATCTAGCGGCTGATAGTATTCCATGATCTGCCCGAACAGGGGGTTTTCATTGGAGCTTATCAGCTTAAGCGGCACATAAATGGAAGCTTCAAGCTGTTCATCCAGCTTGTGGCGCTGTATCTTTTCCTCATCACATCTGCCATAGATTTCTTTCTGCTCGGTGAACTCTTTTATGATCACTTTTTTTCTCAGCACCAGGGTAGCATCATATTCATAAGGTTTAACCAGTATCCTGCTTCTGCCAATAGCTTTTTCCGGGTATTCGGGAGGTTGATATTCGGCAATGAACCTTACGGATTCGTCTTTATCACCGGCACGATAGGTCAGTTGAACCTGTCCTGACATATCTGTAACATGCCCGCTTTTGGGCGATATCTTCCCGTTCATCAGCCCCGGTGTTTTGATCTCCAGCTCTTTTCCGTTCACCGGATAGCGATTACCATCGGGATCTTCCTCATAGAAAGTAAGGGTAATCCTGGTGGATTCATCAGGGTGAAGGATCTTGCGATTGGGCTCCACATCGATCTTAAGGCCCCTGATGATGATCTCCTCCTCTTCTTCGACAATGGTATGCTGGCCCAATCCACATGTCTTTAATTTCACTCTGGAAGTGGAGGGTTCAATACCTTCGTTTAACCTGTATACACCACTGGCTTTACGATTTTTGCTAATGAATGCTGTTTTAAGTCCCCGTATATCCATCCAGTAAAAATAAGGCCCCGGAGATTGTTCAAATTCACACCGGTCGATTGTTTCTGGATAATAGACCGGATGATTCAGGTGATCCTCATATACTGTCAGTCCACGGCAATCCCTGACCGTGCTCCAGACTTCCATTTTTCTCGTTTCCTCGTCCAGAGGCGAGAGATATTCCTTTTCCAGATCAATCTTCAATACCGGACTTTCAACAGGCACCGTGGCTTCTCTCAACCAGTGATAAATCCTGTTGCCCATCGGAAAGTGAAGGGCCGCAACATTCTTGATGGCCTGGTGGATATTTTCATCCTGGCTATTCTTGATGTCCAGAATAAAACTCTGAAGCGGCACACACGAGCATGTATTGACCAATTTTCCAAAAACCCAGTAAACGTTTCCATACACCCTGGCAGCTTCTTCCTCTTCATCGTAAACTACATTTTGTGCATTGGTAAATATCAAGTACATCAGAATAAATTCACAATCGCCATCCGGGTTATTTTTTAATGAGAAAAATGTAAGATCTGTATTTCTTTGTTGAAATTCATTAACAACCCAGTCATCGATCTGGCTTAGCAATGCTTCTTTCGACTGTCCCGGGTAATCTTCATACAGCGCATCAAATACTTCAGGCTTAATTTCCTCCAGCCTCACGCCCACTCTGCTCTCAGGACATTCACTCTCCTGTCCTCTGGAAATCAAAAACACCGAAGAGAGGCTTATAATCAACAGTATGCGGCATATATAGGTCATAATTGGGTAAATTTTAGAATGATAATGACATTGAGTATCATACAAGCAGTATACAATTATAAACATGGAGATACAAGGGACGATTAGTATTACCCTTAGTCGAATTAGAATCCCCGGGGATTTAAATAGTATTAACGCGACGAATTGGAAATTATCTGAGGCATTCTTTGGAATTTAGAATGCCTTTTTATTAAAACTCCGGTATTAAAACTTTTCGGACGTTCAGTATTATTTCATCAGACAGCACCAGTAAATAAATACCGGACGAGGCAAGATGTGTATTCAAAATACAATTGTAACCACTGATCTGTTTCTCCTGCAGAAGTTTTCCGTTTAAATCGAGCAAACTGAGTTTGTAGCCGGTATGATCTTCGGTAAAAATGACTTCGATATAATTTCTGCTGACTATTACCCTGAAATCATGATACTTGATAAGTTCTATCAGAATATCAATCATCCCGTATGTTCCTGAGCCATCATTAGCATGTGCAAAGGCAGTGATCATACCGTCTGCAGTTGCAGTGACAAGACCGGTGGAGCTTATGCTTGCCTGTCCTGACCCTATCTGCTATAGCCAGTAAAACAAATTTGAAGCATTCTGCCTTTATTGTACGGCTACGTTAAGATAAACAAAGAAGAATGCTTGACTTTGTACATCGAAGCTTGTGGAGCGAAGAAAAATATTTTACGGTACACACAGAAACTCGAAGAGCGAAGAAGAATGCTCTGCGCTCTGAGCTATTTGTGTTTTTCAATCATCCCTGCCCTGTACCTCCTGACATAGTCTTTCATGTCGGCAGCTACCTCGGGAGCGAGGATCAGCAGGCCGGTAATGTTGGGGAAGGCCAGCGTGAGGACCATCATGTCAGAGAAAGCTATCACATTGTCAAGTGTTGATGAAGCACCCACAACAGTGAAGAAAAGGAAGATGGAATAATAAATATAGGCTGTAATATTCCGTTTGCCGCTAAGGCGATAGATGAAGTCACCGAACAGGAACTTAAAACCATTCAGTCCGTAATATGACCATGATATCATGGTGGAGAATGCGAAACACAGGATAGCCAGCACCAGCAAATAGGGGAACCACGGGAATACCGACTCAAAAGCCGCCGATGTTAATTCAGTCCCTTCCAGGGTGGCCGTTGATTCATGAAAGCCGGTAAAAATTATCACCAGGGATGTCATCGTGCATATAACAATGGTATCTATGAAAGGCTCCAGCATAGCCACTATCCCTTCTTTTACAGGCTCATCGGTGCGGGCAGCAGCATGCGCTACCGCTGCAGACCCAACACCAGCTTCATTGGAGAAGGCTCCGCGCTGGAAACCCGTTATGATAACTCCTATAAGCCCTCCCTTAATGGCCACAGGCTGAAAGGCACTTTTCACTATCAGAATGAAAACATCATCTATATTGCTGAAATTCATAAAAATAATAACAAGGGCAGTGCCTATGTAAAGAACCGACATAAAGGGCACAAGCTTTTCTGTAACCCGGGCTATGCTCCTTATACCGCCTATAACCACAATTCCTATGAGGACGGATAGTAGCAGGCCAAACCAGAAGCCGTGTGATTCCATTGCAGGGAATATAGTTGTAAACTGCGCAAACGACTGGTTTGATTGGAGCATATTACTGCCACCGAAAGAAGCAAGCACCATCATCACAGCACTGAATAATGCAAGTATCTTGCCCAGTGCTCCAAGCTTCCTGTTTTTCAGTGCCGTATTAAGATAATACATTGGTCCGCCAGACACCTTTCCGTTTTCGTCAATGTGCCTGTATTTGATACCAAGTGTACATTCCGTAAATTTCAGTGACATGCCGAAAAATCCTGCCAGCATCATCCAGAACGTCGCTCCCGGTCCACCAACCGCTATGGCTATGGCAACCCCTGTAATATTACCAAGCCCCACGGTTGCTGACAATGCCGTGGTGAGAGCCTGGAAGTGACTCACTTCACCGGAGGTCCCCGGTTTGTCAAACTTGCCTCTTATAAGGGCAAAAGCATGCTTGAAAGCCCTCAGGTTAATAAACTTCATCCTGAAAGTAAAGAAGACCCCGCCGAAAACGAGCCATAGTACAACGATAGGAACCTGTGCTTCAATATCTATTCCCACAGCTTCCACAGGATCCCAGAAAAAGACTTTATCAAGAAAATTGACCACAGGCTCAAACGCCTTGTTGATACGTTCGCTAATGGTCAATGGTTGAGGTTCGAATAAAAACATCCGGTATTATGTTCAGCCTAGCAGGCCAAGTCCGTACATGAATGCCATAGTTATGGCAATAGGAGCTATAAATTTCACAATTATCATAAAGGTATTTACAAATTTGCCCTTGAGTTCCCCTTGATTTGATAATTCATCTCTCACCTTTTTCTTTCCAAGATACCAGCCAACAAAAATAACTATAAAGATAGCTCCCAGCGGTAGCAGTATATTTGCTGATAAATAGTCGAACCAGTCAAATACTGTTTTTCCGAAGATCACGGCATTTTTCAGTGGCCCGAAAGATAAAGTGGCAAATATACCCACTATACTTATTGCGGAGGCGGCGATTACGGTTGCCCTGCGCCTGCTCATATTCAGTTCTTCAGAAAAATATGCAACTACCACTTCAAGCACCGATACCGTTGAGGTAAGTGCGGCTATTGACAGTAGTGTGAAGAAAATTATTGAAAAGAAATAACCACCAGCCATCTGCTCAAATATATTAGGCAATACAATAAATACCAGTCCCGGGCCTTCAGCAGGGTTTATCCCAAAGGCAAACACGGCAGGGAAGATCATCACACCGGCCAGTATTGCAATTATAGTATCAGCTAAACTAACCTGGAATGCAGTAACCGGCAGGTTATTATCTTTTTGTATATATGAGCCATAGGTAATAAGGGTTCCCATGCCGATGCTCAGAGAGAAAGCTGCCTGCCCAAGTGCTTTGAGGATCACATTCAACTTGATCTTTGAAAAATCAGGCCTGAACAGAAAATCCAGCCCTTCTTTAGCCCCCTCAAGAGTAAGTGATCTTATGCATATGATTATGATCAAAACAACCAGAAGGGGCATCAGTATCTTCGTATATTTTTCAATACCATTCTTAACCCCCTTGTAAATAATAAATGCCGTGAGAAACATAAATACCAGCTGCCATAAAATAGGCCTGAACGAACCACTCTGAAAGACTTCAAATGACCTTGCCAGCTGCTCAGAGCTCTTCCCTGCAAATCCATTGGAGAATGCCTGGATCAGGTATTCAAGTGTCCAACCGGCAATAGTACTGTAGAAGGCAAGTATCATAAAGGCAGCCACTATTCCCATTAAGCCTATTAAATACCAGGGCTTACCGGGGGCCAGTTTTTTAAATGATCCCAGCGCATTGCGCTGAGCCCTTCGACCAATGGTGAATTCGGCCAGCATCACAGGAAAGCCTATTGCAAAAACAAAACACAGGTATATGAGGAGAAAAGCTCCTCCCCCATTTTCACCTGTCACATAAGGGAACCTCCAGATATTTCCCAGTCCTACTGCTGATCCTGCTGTCGCAGCTATCACCCCCAGCTTACTTCCAAAACTGTCCCTGATCGGTAAATCGATATTTGCCATCGTTGTTGGTTTATGAAATTTTAATTTCCATATGCTAAAAAGAGCGGACTAAATTCGTTAGAATTGTTTTTATATGCAAATCAATTTTCCTGTTATAAACGCAGCTTTAGCAGATCTCCTACAAACCGTTCAAGCCCCTTCGTTCCTTAGTCTAATTCTCTAACCACTACATTTTACGCTTTACGCTTTACGCTTTACGCTCTACTCTCCAAACCCTGCTTCGTCCGCCGTAGTCCGAAGGACGTAGGCGGGCTCCCTGCCCCCTGCCCCCTGCCCCCTGCTCCCTGCTAATTAGAACGGATACCCTATACTGATATTCAGCGTAAAATCATCCCTGAAATTAAGCTTACGCCTCTGGAGTATCCATCGTGGGGCATCAGGTAACTGGGGGTCACGTAGCTTCATTCCAAGGTCGGCCCTCAGAATTACAAAATTCAGGTCGAACCTGAGCCCAAGACCGGTACCCACAGCCAGATCCCTGTAAAATTTGTTCCACTTAAATTGCGTTCCCGGACGATCTTCATCCTCGTAAAAAGTCCATATATTACCAACATCAAGAAACATAGCTCCCTCCAGGATCCAGAACAGTTTAAACCTGTATTCAGCATTGAATTCAAGCTTTATATCGGCTGTCATATTATAGAAAGACGAATCAACGGGAGTATATGAACCGGGCCCCAGCGAACGCACATTCCACGCCCTGATGCTGTTTGCGCCTCCACTGAAATATTGCTTTTCAAAAGGAACGGCTTTTGAATTACCATATGGGATACCAACACCTATAAACCCCCTGTATACCACTGAACTAACCTCATTAAGTGTACGGTTATACCTCACATCCATATCGGCCCTGGCATACTGGGCAAACGGCTGCCCGAAGATTTCATAGCTGCCACCTTCCACTGTATCAGCACCGGCAATACTGTACCCGAGTGACATAAGATTACCTGCCACCTCACCCGTCATCTTAATAAACCAGTAATCCTTTGACTTCTTGATATTCTGGTTATTGAAGACATAGATGTAGTTGCCTCCCACAAGGAAAACGTCTTTATAACTGTAAGCCAGGTAAGATGATGTGTCTATATTCATCTCAAAAGCAGGGTCTATAAAAGGAAGGTTAACAACATTCAACTGAAGCGGATATACAGAATGCTCCGTAAAGCGGTTACCGCGCCAGTTATATCCAAAAGATGCATTGGCCACGGTGCGTGTATACACAGGCATTTTCTGGTAATTATAAGCTGCGGTGATAACCGTCTTTGGATTATACTTTTTGATAAAACCCTCCTTCTCAAGGAATGGCAACATAAACCTTGGCAGGGTAAGACTTGTCTCAAACCCATATTCCTGTAAACTTTGCGAACCTGTTGTCTGCTCAGAGAGGGTTTCATAGGCACCCTTAAGTTTAATATTAAGTTGTTCTGCTCCCCTGAAAAGATTTTTATGCTGGTACACAAAATTGACCGCACCACCAAGGTTACCCGCTGAATTAGTGCCTTCCAGTTCAACCCTGAATTCCTGTAATGTGACAGGGGTCAGCCTGATTATGCAATTCAGAGGCTGTTCATCACGTTCCCAGCCCGTGACGTTATCAGGTTCATTGTACCGTATGCTTACAAGTCTGAATGACTGCAATGAAGTAAGGTGTTCCTGGCTTCTTTCCATATTGGTAACCTGAAAGAGATCACCGGGTTTGATATAGAGTGATTGGCTTATTATATTTGGTTTTACAGAATGCTTTTCCCTCTCAGTCAAAAAATAGTAATCATTGATAAAGGTGGTATCCTGTTTCTGTAAATATGCATCACCCTCATCGAGGGCTCTCTTCGGATCAAAATCCGTGTAGATGTAAACATTGTTTATCCTGTACCTCTGGTGTGGCGTTTCAATAATCCTGTTTCCATCATTATACCTGAGAAATTTCCTGACCTCGTAGAAAATATCAACCTGCCGGTTTCCAGCAGTGCTGTCAATCTCAAAATATATATGATCACGGCTGAAACTGTAGAAACCCATATCCTTGATAAATCTTTCCAGCCTGATCCTTTCATTTTGCAAGACGTCTACATCGTAAATCTCACCAGTTTTTATAAGACAATTTATGGTGTCCATAAAAAACAGCTTCCTGATCTTTTCATCTTTAATATCATATATAAGCTTCCTTATCCTGTATGGATCATTTGCCTTGACCTCATAGGTAACATCTGTTTTTTGTTTTTGCGAAAAGATATCTGTTGAAACCTGTGCATTGAAATACCCCTTGGAAAAAAGATAGTTCTCTATTTGTTCGGATGTCTTGCTGGCAGCAAAAGGATCAAAAATCACTGGTTCCTCACCTATATTCCTGAGCCAGCTATGAGGCCATCCGGTTTTTTCTATGTTCGAGAGATTATATAAGCCAAGGTGAAAACGGGCCCCAAATATTTTTTTATTAGGTTCCTGTTTTACATAAGGCTCAAGATTAGATTTCTTTATCTTGCTACTTTCAATTTTTATCTCTGATTTATCGAGCAGGGTCTTATCGGGGGGAACATATTTGGTCGGGTTACAGGAATATAAGATCAGTACCACCGATAATAAACTGAGCAGTTTTGATATATATGGCCTTTTATATGATGGAAAATATTTCAACATTTGTAGTAACTAATAGCAAATATATCAAATTAATATTCACTTTCTGCCAAATAAGACCCTTGTAAAATAATGCTCAGTTCTGCAAATATCAAACTTATTAATTCATTACGGCTAAAGAAATACCGCGAGAGGAACAAACTGTTTGTAATAGAAGGGGATAAATTTATAAAGGAAGTCCTTGAACGCGGCAGGCACGTAAAATTACTGCTGGCTCGTGATGAATGGTTAAACATGACGGATAAAGAATTATTATCTCCCGTTGATGAAATAATTACTGTGAATGAACGTGAACTGGCTAAAGTCAGTCGGCTTAAAACTCCACAGAACACCCTTGCCCTTATCAATATAGAAAAGCACACCGTGGACATGAGATCCATTGTCCGAAACCTGAGCATTGCTCTCGAAAATATACAGGATCCCGGTAACCTCGGTACCATAATAAGAATTGCTGCCTGGTTTGGTATTGATAATATTTTATGCAGTAAGGGAACGGTTGACTTGTATAATCCAAAGACGATACAGGCATCTATGGGTGCTCTTTTACATGTTAAGGTCACTTATACCAACCTGGTGGATATTATACCTGACCTGGTGAAATCGGGAACCCCTGTCTATGCTGCATCCCTTGACGGTGAGCCGGTGCAGAACATTGAGAAAAAAACATATGGTGTATTGCTTTTCGGCAATGAATCAAAGGGAATATCCGGCGAACTGATGCATTACGTCAGCCATAAGATCGTTATACCCCCATATAAGAAAGTGCTGCCGGGTATTGAATCCCTGAATGTTGCCGTGTCAGCAGCTATAATATGCAATGAATTCCGAAGGGATGACAGGTAAAAAAGATGAAAGACTACTCAAAGTGAAAAGCCAGTATCCACATCTGGGATTTTAATCTGTCAATGGCATGAACATATTGAGGGTAACCGGGTGCTGGCTCCCTGACAAGCACATCTCTTAATCCGTTTGACATTTTAATCTCAACTGCCAGCTTGAAATAGGGTAGATAAAAATCCATCCCGGCACCTATTTCATAATACAGGTCAGATCTTCTTAAACGTAGATACACCTCCTTATCATCGTCATAACCTTTTCTGCCTGCAAGGTCGTGCCTGAAATTCAAGCCCCCGATAAGGTAAGGTCTTACATTATTTAACCTCGAGCCCTTATACTTAAGAAGGAGGGGAAATTCCAGGAATGATGATTCCACGGCCTGTTTATCATCATATACCTCTGTCGACCTGTAATAGTTGAGCTTTCTCTGCCCAAAAGAAACACCGGGAAGAAAACGTATATCCCAGTACTCTGCAGGATGGTAATCAATTACTATCTGTATGTTTATGCCCGGACTGAGAAAGGCCACTTCGGGGTAAAGGGAATCAACAGATAAATAATCCTGGTTGGGTGTAAGCCTGAAATCCATAGTGTTAAAACCGATACTGAAACCAAAATGAACTGGCTTTTCATCATACCATGACCTGTTCAGAGGCTTCTTGGTCTGGGCAGTGGCAGTGCTGCATGCAAAGACCAGGACAAGCAGAAGAATAAGACCATATGACCTGCAAAACTGTTTCAACCTATAAATAACTTTCTTAATATACTAAACTGATATAGCTTTATTATATTGCATCACCTGTACCCTGTATATATCGTGGCAACTCCGCCTGTCAATCGCCTAAGCCTCAAATCCCTGAATCCTGTCATATCCATTAATCCCAGGAAATCACTCCCCTCGGCAAATGATGAAACAGAATTCGGCAGGTAATTATACGCACCCTTGTTTTTTGAAAACAGTGCTCCGAAAAAGGGTAAAATTTTATGGAAATAAAAATTATAAATGTATTTGAAAGGAAAGCCGGAAGGCCTGGAAAATTCAAGTATCATAACCACTCCCCCCCTGCGTAGTACCCGGTACATCTCTGCCAGGCCGGTCTCAGGATCCTCAAAATTACGAATGCCAAAAGACACCATCACCACGTCATAGGAATAGTCATCAAAAGGAAGCTTCTCAGAATCAGCGATGCGAAGTTCAATCTTCTTACTCAGTTTCTTGCGGTATATTTTTTTCCTTCCCTCCTCCAGCATCCTCTGGGAAATATCAATAGCCGTAACAAAGTCCGGATCCATGCGTAATGATTCAATGGCAAGATCGCAGGTACCTGTGGCAAGGTCCAGGATGCGATTGGGTTTAATCCTTTTTTCAATTTCATCTATTGCCTTTCTTCTCCAAAGAAGATCTGTACCGAACGATAGCAAATGATTCAGAAAATCATACCTCCAGGCAATGCTGTCGAACATTATTCTCACTTCCTCTTTCTTGCGCATCTGTCAATATTTAAGAAGTGCAAATATATAATTTAATATAAGAGCAGAGTAAATATGATTTTATTAAATATATAACAATACATGGTTTAAACATTATTACATTTTATTTGCCGCCAAAGATGATTAATTTTGCTTTATTCTTTTTTTAAAAGTTATAATTATGAACAAAATAGCTTTGATAACCGGTGCAACATCAGGCATAGGCCTTGCCACAGCATGGAAATTTGCAGAAAATAATTTCGATCTTATTATCACCGGGAGAAGGAAAGAAAGGCTGGATAAGCTGGTTGAAGAGCTACTTGCCATGAATGACAATATCAGGATACTGGCACTGGATTTTGATGTAAGGTCACTGAGTGAGGTGACTGAAAACCTGGGTAACCTTGACGACGATTGGAAAAATATTGATGTACTGGTGAATAATGCTGGCCTGGCGGTAGGACTGAGCCATGTGGACGATGGGCTTGTTGACGATTGGGAAAGGATGATAGACACCAATGTGAAAGGACTCCTGTATGTTACCCGTGTTGTCAGCCCGGGAATGGTGGAAAGAGGGAAAGGTCATATTATCAACATAGGAAGTATTGCAGGCAAGGAAGTATACGAAAATGGTAACGTCTATTGTGCTACCAAACACGCCGTTGATGCCCTTTCAAGGTCTATGCGCATTGATTTTGTTAAACATGGTATCAAGGTAAGTAATGTTGCACCGGGACTGGTAAGAACAGAATTTTCTGATGTGCGCTTTAAGGGCGATAAAGAAAAAGCAGAAGTGCCTTATAAAGGTATGAAGCCACTTTCAGGAGATGACATAGCCGATGTAATATATTTTTGCGTCAGCCTGCCAGAACATGTTAATATTGATGATGTTCTAGTGATGCCTGCAGCCCAGGCATCCTCGACAATAGTTCATAGAAGCTGAGACTATAAATAAAAATGACTCTAAGAATGTACAGCTACCCCTACCTCTCAGGCGTAATAAACAATATATTCAAGAAGATGGGCTGTAGTGAGAATGATGCAGCCATCATAGCTGATATATTGTTGAAGGCCGAACTGAGAAATATATCCTCACACGGTGTGCTAAGGATAAAAGACTACCACCTGCTCTGGAAAGAAGGGAAAATAAATACTTCACCTCATATAAGCATCGTGCATGAGACACCGGGAACAGCTGTTGTCGACGCTGATAATGCCTTTGGGATGATAGGCGCTAAACGCTCAATGGAAATAGCCATTGAGAAAGCAGGCAATACAGGCTCAGGATGGGTTGCCACCCGCAATTCAAATCATTTCGGTATAGCAGGCTATTATGCAATGATGGCCCTTGAACATGATATGATTGGTTTCGCTGTAACCAATGCCAACCCGTCCGTCGCCCCAACTTTTTCAATTGAAAGATTGCTCGGAACCAACCCGGTGGCTTTTGCCGTTCCCGCTAATCAAGAGAACGATTTTGTGGCAGATTTTGCTACCACCCCAATAGCAAGAGGAAAAATATCCCTGGCAGAAAAGAATGGGGAAAAGTTGCCTGCCGGCTTTGTCCAGGATCAAAAGGGCTACCCCAGTGATGACCCCTCAATCCTTAAGAAAGGGGGTGCTATACTGCCTCTCGGAAGTGACAGGTTGCACGGATCACATAAAGGTTATTGCCTGAGTGCAATAGTCGACATACTTTCAGGGGTTGTCAGCGGAGCTAATTTCGGCCCCTTTGTACCGGCTTCCGTGGCTTACCTGCAAAAGGAAGAAAAACAGGTGGGTAAGGGAACAGGACATTTCTTTGGAGCAATGAGAATTGACGCATTTATGCCGGCAGGTGAATTCAAAGATAGAATGGATGAATGGATAAGAACATTCCGGAACGGCCAGGCCGCTGAAGGTCAGGAAAAAATAATAATCCCCGGCGATCCTGAAAGAGAAGCAGAAGTAAGAATTAATAAAGAAGGTATAAAACTCGTTCCTGCCGTACAAAATGATCTTAAATCAGTGGCCGGCGAACTGGGTGTTGAATTTGAATAATTGTAAAATCAAGATAAAAATGTTAAATATTCTAACTAACAGAAGAACAATAAGAAAATACACTGGTGATGACATAAACCATGACCTGTTAAATGAATTGCTTAATGCAGCCTGCAGGTCATCAACTACGGGTAATATGCAGGTCTATAGCATTGTGGAAACACGAGACGCGGAAATGAAGAAAAAACTGGCTCCATGCCATTTTAACCAGCCTATGGTGGAAGAAGCACCGGTGGTCCTTACATTCTGTGCCGACTTCAATCGTTTCAATAAATGGTGCCGCCAACGTAAAGCCAAACCGGCTTATGATAATTTTCTTTCTTTCATGACAGCAGCTATAGATGCAATTATTGTAGCACAAACCCTATGTGTGGCAGCCGAAGCAAAAGGCCTGGGAATATGTTACCTGGGCACAACAACCTATATGGCGGAACAAATAATTGATATCCTTGAACTACCGCGGGGGGTTGTCCCGATAACTACAATCACACTTGGCTGGCCTGACGAACACCCGGAACAGGTCGACAGGCTGCCACTGGACGCCGTAATGCATAAAGAAAAATATACTGATTACTCCGAACAGGATATTGACAGGATATATGCCGAAAAGGAGTCACGTGACGATTCCAGGCAGTTTATTGAAGAAAACAATAAAGAAACACTGGCACAGGTCTTTACAGATGTAAGATACAAGAAAGAAGACAACGAGACATTCTCAAAGCTCCTCCTCGATGTCCTCAGAAAACAAGGCTTCCTAAACGATTAATCCCCGTCTTCAATCATACATCTTATTCTCAGCATTTTCGCATCGAGTTCACATTTCGCACTACGTCCTCCGTAGCCCGAAGGGCAAAGGAGGATCTCGTATTTGCTCGTTCCCACTAGCCACAATCACTATCCCCTCGCGAGCTCGCAGCACTCGCTTGCTATCGCAAACTCGCACTGCTCGGTTCGCATCTCGCATATCGCCTTTCGCCTCTTCAAAACCTCTTCACATACCCATGGCAATAGGGCGTTGTGCCCTTTTCAAAGTAGTAGTCCTGGTGGTACTTTTCGGCCTCGTAAAACTCCCCGGCCTTAGTCAGCTCGGTAGCTATATCATAACCCTTATCCCTGAGGATATTAAGCAGTTTCTCAGCTATCTTCTTCTGGTAGTCATTCATGTAAAATATAGCTGACCTGTATTGTTCCCCTATATCCGGACCCTGGCGGTTAACCTGGGTGGGGTCATGTATTTCCAGAAAGGTTTTTACCACATCTTCGTAGGATATCTTATCAGGATCATAAACCACCTTGACGGCTTCAGCATGACCTGTTCGTCCCGTGCTTACCTCCCTGTACGAAGGATTCTTTACATCTCCCCCCGTATAACCTGAAACCACTGATTTTACTCCATCCATCTTCTGGAGGTAATACTCAACACCCCAGAAACAGCCTCCTGCCAGTATGGCCGTCTCATATCTCCCTTTTTCAAGGTCGCCGGCAACAAAATCAATCGACACTGAATTAACACAATGACGGAGATTCTTATCGGTAAATCTCTCTCCTTCGAACACATGCCCGAGATGGGCCCCACAATTGGAACATACAATCTCGGTGCGAATACCATCTGCGTCAGTGATACGCTTTATCGCACCCGGGATCTCGTCATCAAAACTGGGCCAACCACAATGTGAATCAAATTTGTCATCTGCCCTGAAAAGAGCCTGGCCGCATTTCTTGCATATATACGTGCCGTCATCCTTAAGATTGGTGTACTTACCCGTCCATGCCCTTTCAGTTCCTTTATTTTCAATAACATATGTTTCAAATTCATTCAGAAAATTGTACCGTTTCTCTTCCTGTCCACTCACTTTGTTTGTCATAGATGTAATTATTAATATAAGTCCAAAAATATATAATGCTTTCATCATTAAACCAATTTATTTCATTTTATAATACAATTTTTATACCTTTTTTGTTCTCTTACCGACAGTTTATTAAAGGGGATACTAAAACTGTTGTGTAACAATTATTGTATATTCAACCAGCAAGAAATTATTATGTAATTTTACATTGGAAAAAATAATCAACTCAAACGCTATACTTATGAAATTGAAAAAAATTACTTCACCCCTCCTGATCCTCACCGTGACAATCCTGTTTACAGGTATGTTTAATACGGCACAGGCTCAAAGGAGAAAAAGAAATGCGGAACCGGCATCTGATGAATTAACAATCACGTCATCGATGCTGGGTGCTCTTAAATTCAGGTTAATAGGACCTGCATCATATTCAGGCCGTATTGCTGATTTTGCAGTAAACCCCGAAGATCCCTCGGAATATTATGTTGGCGTTGCATCCGGAGGTCTGTGGAAGACCGAAAACAAAGGAACAACGTTCACATCCATCTTTGATAACAAGCCTGTTTTCAGTATCGGAGCACTGGCTATCGACCCTGTTAACCCAAACGTGGTCTGGGTTGGCACAGGTGAAAATAACTCACAAAGAAATCTCGCCTATGGTGACGGGGTATATAAAACGACGGATGCTGGTAAATCATTTACCAATATGGGGTTAAAAGAATCTGAACACATTGGTAAAATAATGATCGATCCCAGGAACACCGATGTTGTTTACGTAGCAGCACAGGGACCTGTATGGGGGCCCGGCGGAGACCGTGGCTTATATAAAACAACCGATGGCGGCAAAACATGGGAGCAGATACTCTATATCGGTGAATATACGGGTGTTACCGATATGGAAATGGACCCCAGAAACCCTGATATACTATATGCAGCAGCACACCAGAGAGAACGCAGGGTATATTCCAAAATCAACGGCGGACCCAATTCCGCGATATATAAATCAGTTGATGCAGGTAAAACATGGTATAAACTGACACGTGGACTGCCGTCTGGGGATGTGGGCAGAATAGGCCTTGCAGTGTCACCTCCAAACCCGGATATTGTATATGCCATGATTGAATTGCCGGGTAATACGGGAGGATTTTACCGTTCCAATGATATGGGTGAAAGCTGGACAAAAATGAGTGATGAAATAGCACGTAGCCCACAGTACTATGTCGAAATTTACGCTGATCCCCTCGATCCCGATCGCATAATTTCAATGGATGTCCGCAATATGGTAAGCAATGACGGCGGCAAGACATGGGAACAGCTGGGAGGAAAAAATAAACATGTAGATAATCACGCTTTATGGATAAATCCTGATAATACCAATTATTACCTGATGGGATGTGATGGCGGTATCTATGAGAGCTGGGACAGGGGACAAAACTGGATATTTAAATCCAATTTTCCCGTTATGCAGTTCTACCATGTGCGAACCGATAACGCCCTCCCTTTTTATAACGTTTATGGAGGTACACAGGATAACGGATCATGGTTTGGACCCAATAGGACCATCCGCAGGAACCTGGTTAATTCTGATTTCACCTATACAATAGGAGGCGATGGCTACCTGTCAATACCCGATCCTGATAATCCTGATATAGTCTATGCAGAGTCACAGTACTGCGGCCTCCGGAGGTATGATAAGCGGACACTTAATTCAATTAATATCAAACCGCAGCCTGTCGAAGATGAAGTTTACAGGTTTAATTGGAATACACCCTATCTTATCAGCCCATATGACAGTAAAACATTGTATGTGGCTGCTAACAAGGTGTTTAAAAGCACCGACCGCGGAGGGTCCTGGAAGGAGATAAGCCCCGACCTGACAAGGCAGCTTGATGTTGACCTCCTGCCAATGATGGGTAAGATATGGCCGCCGGAAGCAATCGCAAAAAGCATGTCCACCTCACCTTTCGGAAATATTTTCGCCCTTGCTGAATCTCCTCTTGAAAAAGGTGTGATATACGCCGGCACAGATGACGGACTTATCTGGAGAACAGATGACGACGGCGGTAATTGGATCAAATATTCCTCCTTCCCCGGTGTACCCGATATGACGTTCGTAAATTATGTATTACCATCACAGCACGACGCCAATACCGTATATGCATGCTTCGACGGAAGGAAAAATGCCAGCGATTTTACTCCTTACATAATAATGAGTACTGACAAGGGTGAAACATGGAATTCAATAGCTTCAAACCTTCCCGATGGAACAGTATATGCTATACAGGAAGATCATATTAATCCTGATATACTGTTTATAGGAACTGAATGGGGAGTATGGGTAACAATTGACAGGGGAGGCAAATGGTTTAAGCTGGAAAACGGCCTGCCTACAATACAGGTAAAGGATCTCGATATTCAGGAAAGGGAAAGCGACCTGGCCGTTGCAACCTTCGGAAGAGGATGGTATATACTCGATGATTATTCATATCTGAGGCAGCTGGATGAAGATGTACTGAACAAAGAAGCACATATCTTCAACATAAAAGATGCCCTCCTGTATTATCCGGGAAACAACCATTACTACCAGGGCGAAGTATACTTCAGTGTGCCAAATCCCGAGCCAGAAGCAAGAATAGTCTACCATGTTAAAGAAGGATATGAAACACTGAAGCAGAAAAGGATGAAGGCACAGAGGGAGGCTGAAGAACAGGGTAAAGAGATAAGCTATCCCACCGATGAGGAATTGCTGGCCGAAGCACGTGAGGAAAGAGCGATGCTCGTATTCACATTCACCGATGAAAACGGAGAAATAATGAGGAAAATAGAAACACCCCTCCGTAAAGGCATTGGTACCGTAACATGGGATATGAGTTACATGGATAGGCGCGGACCATCAGTGCCCCCCGGTAAATATCTTGTTTCTTTGGAAAAATATGTTAAAGGAGAATACATAGATCTTGGTGATGAGAAGGAATTTATCATTAATGCCCTGGATAACAGCGCGCTCGGTGATCCTGATTACAGGGCCAAGTTTGAATTCCTTAAGAATGTAACTGACCTTTACACTAAAATGAGTGAAGTATATTCTTATGCAAGTGATCTAAAAGATGAAATGGAAAACCTCAGGTCAGAATTAATGAGAACTCCTGCTAACACCAACGACTTGATGCTCGACACCAAAGATATCGATAAAAAACTCGACGATATTATTCTTGAGATCAGCGGCCGAAGGACAGAAGGCATCAGACTGGATGCTACTGAACCATCAATTATGAACAGGATGGGTTTCGCAGTAAGTGCAACCTCAGGCTCTGAAAACGATATCACGGGTGCCCAGAAAGAACAATATGAAATTGCATTGGCAAAGTTCGAAAATGAATATGACAGGCTCGAAGAATTATACAATACCGAGATGGTCGAACTGAAAAACGAACTGAAAAACGTGGATATCGACTGGATACCGGAAATATTGCCGGCATTTAAATAAACAGATTAAACACCTTATCTGTTTTTAATATTTTGTTAAGGAGGAGTGTCCCGGCCGTCAGGCCGAGGACGGGGTGGTTTTGGGACTTATGAGACAGTCCCTGTCACTGACCCACTGAAAGGAGTGGCAGTGATATAAACTCAAATTTATCTTTTAAAAAATATTTCTTATTTTTATGCGTTTGGTATAAAGCTTGTAGTTTAAAAAAAAAGTTGTATTTTATTACAAAAATATATATTTGTGGGAGTAAAATTGAAGTGATGAAAAGATTAGCAGTTATATTAGCAGTTGCTTTTGTCCTTGCGCTGGCAGTAAGTTCATGCAATAATGAGATTTGCCCGGCATACAGTAAAGCAGAAACCGACACAGAGCACATTGGTTAAAGCCGGTTGATTCTCCGGTTAGTTTTTTCATTCAAAATACAGTGAAGCATGAAAAAACTGCTGACTATATTATTTATAGTAGCCGTTTCTCAACAATTATTTGCCCAGGGCGATATAGATGAGCAGGATAAGGTATTTTACAGGAATGAACGTACTTTTGGTCTTAGCCTCCATTCTAACGGACTCGGAATAAGCTATCGTGAAGGGAAACGCCTGGATTTCCTGAATAAACGGATTATAGATATTGATTTCAACCTGATAAAGCACCCTAAAGAACTAAGACTGTCAAACCCCTGGGTTATGTCAGGTGGTAGTTTCGTATTCGGGAAAAAGAACGAAATGTACTCCATCAGGGGCTCTATAGGACACCAGCATGAGATATTCAAGAAAATAGACCTTGGTGGCGTGGCCATCAGGTACTTCTATTCAGGAGGACCTTCGCTGGCCCTGGCAAAACCTATTTATTATAATATCCTCGACTATACCCCTTCTAATACATACCAGATAAAGCAGGAAAAATTCACCGACGATATATCCAACCCTAATTCTATTTATAATAAGGCTTCTTTCTTTAAGGGGATGAATGAAATAAAGGTCTACCCCGGACTTTTCCTAAAAGGTGGTTTTAATTTTGAGTACAGTAAAGAAGATAAAGTTATCCACTCCATTGAACTGGGTACAAGTTTTGAAGCCTATACAAACAAACTGCCTATTATGGCTTCCGATGATAACCGCGCATTATTTCTTACCCTCTTCGTTACCTACAGAGTAGGCATTATCATTGACCCGCTAAATCCGGAAGAAACACGTATCCCAAACCTTTTCTTCAGAAAATAAATCCCCTACTCAACCCTACTCAACCCTACTCAACCCTACTCAACCTTCCTCAACCTTCCTCAACCTTCCTCCAACTTTTTAACACAGCACTTTGCTACACATCATAATATTCATTATCTTTGCAAACTCAAGATTTACAACTAAATATTTACACAAATGTCAAAAACTAAAGTAGCTATTAACGGATTCGGCAGAATAGGAAGAAATGTTTTCAAAATTGCCCTTGAAAGGCCGGATATTGAAATTGTTGGTGTTAATGACCTCACTGATACCAAAACACTGGCACACCTCCTGAAATACGATTCAACACAGGGGAAATTCGATGGAGTAAGTTACGATGATGATGATATTATCATCAAAGGTAATAAGTACAGGGTCAGTTCCGAAAAAAACCCTGCAGAGATTCCCTGGAAAGAAAGCCCTGATGTGGTTGTTGAATCAACAGGTGTATTCAGGGTCAAAGAAGGTCCAAAAGGTGGATATGGTGATCACCTTAAAAACGGTGCAAAAAAGGTTATTCTGTGTGTTCCTTCTAAGGACAAAATTGATGCAATGATAGTTCTCGGGGTTAATGATGATCACCTCAAACCGGAACATGAATGTGTTTCTAATGCTTCATGCACAACCAACTGCCTGGCTCCTGTAGCAAAGGTACTTAATGATGAATTTGGCATTGATCAGGGCTTTATGACTACCATACACTCATATACGAACGACCAGGTTATACTGGACTTTCCTCATAAAGACCTGAGGAGAGCAAGGTCGGCAGCCGTCTCACAAATTCCTACCACAACAGGTGCTGCACAAGCTGTTGGAATAGTAATACCCGAACTTAATGGCAAAATGGATGGTATGTCCATAAGAGTACCAACACCCACAGGATCACTTGTAGACCTCGTTGCCATGCTTAAAAAAGAAGTGAGCAAAGAAGACGTTAACAATGCTATGGAAAAAGCAGCGGAAGGCCCGATGAAAGGTATACTTGAATACACTGAAGATCCTATAGTCTCTGTTGATGTTATTCATAACCCCAGCTCGGCTATATTCGATTCTCTTAGCACTATGGTAAATGGCAAGATGGTTAAGGTGCTGGCATGGTATGATAACGAATGGGGATACTCCGAACGCGTGGTAGACCTGGTGGAAAAATTAATGGAATAAAGATATAGGCTAAGGCTAAGGTCCGCTGGCGCAGATCTCCAGATCCGTGCCGCAGGGATCGTCGAGCTCACAGCCCTCGTCCCGACAGTATCGTCGGGACTCACGCTGTTCGGTTCCAGATCCGTGCCAAGCTACGGCGGACACGGTAAGGCTCCACCTCGAGTCAATTACGCACTGCGTCAGCAGTGCAAGTTACGCCGAACGCAGTGAGGCAAGTTACATCCCGCGATAGCGGGATCAATTACGCGAACGAAGTGAGCCAATTACGCCTCGCGCCAGCGAGGCAAGTTACATCCCGCGATAGCGGGATCAATTACGCGAACGAAGTGAGCCAATTACGCCGAACGCAGTGAGGCAAGTTACGCCTCGCGCCAGCGAGGCCAATTACCTTCCCTCTATCATCATCTCAATTTCTATCGGCAATCCTGAGGTATCGCGGAAATGTTCTCCGAGCTCAAATATTGCTTCATCATCTTCTTCATATAACCACCTGATTCTTAATTTTTTGCCCTGTCGGTAATAGGCCCTGAAGATTTTAAGGACGTCAAGCAGGTGTTTTGAAGATCCACTGTTAATATATTCAAGAACAAATTTTATATTCAAACTATCTGAATCACTGAAGTATTCTTCAATCCAGTCTTTTACCGGTTGATAAATAATATCCGGGTTCTCGGGTATAGACCTTCCTTCAATAGTAAGTAAGTTATCGGCCGGATCATAGTATATACCCGGACATTTCTGACTTTTTTCCTGAATAAATTTTATTTCCATAACAAAGTAGAATTATTCATATCTGAGTGCCTCTATCGGGTCTACATTTGCCGCTTTCACCGCAGGGAAATAACCCGAAATAACACCTACCACAAAGCAGACAACCACACCTCCAACTATCCACTTCCATGGCCTTCCTGGTGCCTATCTCCTTCGCTCTTTCAGTAAACGATACAAGCATTATATTCATTAAGCCTACAGCGGCACCTGCAAGCTGGATAATCGGATTGGTCTCCTCGGTGCGATAACTGACTGTAGCCATACCGCTGGCAACCACAGAAACACTGACATATGCCAGCTCCCGGAAACGTTCCTTGAACTCCATGGCTTCACGGTGCGAAATATATGCATAGTTCTTTGTACGCGTCTCCGTGTCACCCATGACTATAGTCATGCTCCTGCTGGTAATGGCAAAGGTATTGTCCCCCATCATTGAAAATTGACTTGTCAATGATCCCTTAATGGCATCAATGGCAGTTAAAATACCCACAAGGACCATAATTCCAAATGCAATTATAGTCATTGTTAATGCGGCTCTGACCCTGTTAGAAGCTATTGCCCTGAGGGATACTTTTAAATTTTCTCTGAATAGTCCTTTCTTAATCATCTTATTGCACACATTGCCACTCTAAAAATACAATTATTTTAAGACAATCTCATACAGAGAGAAAAAACAATATTTCTGGAAAATTACATAAATAATTAAAACTTTAGTTGCATAACTAAATATTTCGTTATATATTTGTAATGATAAAACTTTTCGAAATATGAAAGAACTCACAAAAGCCGAAGAACAGATAATGCAAATACTCTGGGAAATAAAACGGGGATTTGTGAAAGACATACTGGAACATTTCCCGGAGCCCAGGCCTGCATATAACACTGTTAGTACAATAATAAGGATACTCCAGGACAAGGGGTTCGTGAGCCATAAGGCCTATGGCCGCACACACGAGTACTACCCTATTGTTTCAAAGGAAGAATATACTAAATCAAGGATGTCAAATCTTGTAAAAGATTATTTTTCAGACTCTTTCGAAAAGATGGTCAGCTTCTTTGCCCGTGAGAAAAAGATCAGCCTCAAAGAGATGGAGGATATTATAAAGCTTATGGAAGATGAAATATCACGTCAAAAGAAAACAGGGAAATGAAACAGTATCTGCTAATATCTTCAGTATATCTCGCAGTATTCTATTTATTCTATATACTGCTTATAAGTAAAGACACACGTTACAGGAGAAACCGACTATATCTTCTTGGCAGTGTACTTGTTTCCCTGCTTATGCCCCTTGTTAAAATAAGTGGAGATTCCGGGGGATTGTTAACGACTATTAATGAGAGTATGAATACTATCATTAGTATTCCACAGGTTAATGTTTATGCCTATAATCCCGGTATTGAGCATAGTAATATGTTGCCATTACCTTTTATCATTTACTTTACCGGCTGCCTGGGAGCATTGATAATTTTTATGGCTAATATTTTCAAGCTGACAGTATACATAAAAAAATACAGGCTTGAAGGATCAAAAATAGTTCTCACTCCTCCCGGTAAGGAATCCGGCTTTTCAGCAATGGGGTATATATTTTTAAGCAGTGACCTTGAAGATGAAATTAAAAAAACAATACTGGAGCACGAACAACAACACATCCAGAATAAGCACTTCCTTGATATCATTCTAATGCGCCTGACCGGTATATTTTTCTGGTTCAACCCATTTATATACCTCTACGAGCGTTCCCTGAAAGCTTTGCATGAGTTTGAAGCTGACCGGCAGATGCTTGATTCGGGCAGGAATGTTATCAGCTATCAGCGATTGATACTGAACCAGATATTCAACACAAGTATTTTCACCTTACAGAACGGCTTTTCGGGCTGTACTTTAATCAAAAAACGTATGATCATGATGACAAAGAAAAAAAGTAAAAAAATGTCGTGTCTCAAGCTTTTGCTTGGAGTACCTTTTATATTGTTTGTATTCGGGTATTTTGCATGCACAAGTGAGGAGATTTCTCCGGTTGAGACTAATACTGAAAACGATGATCCGGTATGGCTATTAGACCAGTCGGATCACAAAGCTCTTTCAGATGAGAAACCTAAATCCAATGTGCAATACTCTGATCCAGAATATGTGGACGATGAGATTTTTGTTGTGGTTGAAGATATGCCAACATTTCGTGGTGGCGATGTAAATGTTTTCCGTGAATGGGTTCAGAAAAACGTAAGCTACCCCAGAATAGCAGCGGAGAATGGAATACAGGGCAAAGTCTTTGTAATGTTCGTTGTTGACGAAAAAGGCCAGGTCACCAGGGCTGAAATAATGAAAGGCGTAGACCCATCACTCGACAATGAAGTGCTCAGAGTGGTTAACTCCTCCCCTACCTGGTCTGCAGGCTTACAAAGAGATATACCCGTTAAAGTAAGATTTGCTATTACTGTTAACTTCCAGTTACAGTAAAACCCTCCGATAAATTCGTAATACTAAAGACGCACACCGCTGCGTCTTTTTTTTGTTGGACCCGGGAATTGCATCTCTATGATTTTTAATCTTTGTCGTCTTCCCGTAAAATTTTACGACGCACTGATAGTGCGTCGCTATATAGGTGCCAATAGCAATATTTCTGTCATATACTATTGATAAACCAATTAACTATCTATGTAACCACTATCCTCAATCATCTAGCAGTAAGCATATTAAAACCACTAAGTCCCCTAGTTCATAATTCGCATCTCATAATTCATACTTTTTTTGGCCTCAGATTATTTGAAGATTAGCGAACGAGGGTCCGGAAACAGCGATGGCCGGAGCTAAGAAATGTCTGTTTGACGACCGGCCCTGGCCGGGAGGAGTTACATTTTGGGGGTTTCTGGACCGAGTGAGTCTTCAAATAATCTGCAGCCTTGATTCTTTTGCTTCTTTTCTCATCAAGGAGAAAAGAAGAAAACTACTTTAGATACTTATCTTTGCTGCATGATAACATTGCAACAAAGAATCAACGCCTTCACAGAGCTGGGCACCATCATGAAAGATGCAGCCTCCCACAACCCCTCGTCAGCTGAAGCTGTTAAGCTGAGAAAGCTTATGGACACGCAGGAACACCACAACAAATGGTTTACACCGGATAATGTTATACGTTCCGTTAAAGCTATTGCCAGCATGCTGGAGAAAGACAAAGTGGAAAAATGGCTTGAACCATATGAAATACCAGATAAGACCGTGACTAATAAAATAATTGCCGTCATTATGGCCGGCAATATACCCCTGGTGGGTTTCCATGATTTTCTATGTGTCCTTATGACAGGGCACCGTCTACTGGCCAAAACAAGCACAAAAGACAGTGAGCTGATAAGGGAAATAAGTAATATCCTTTCCGGAATAAATCCAAATTTCAGCACGCATATAAAATTCACAGATAAAATAACAGGGAATTATGATGCCATAATTGCAACGGGAAGTGATAATACTTCCAGGTACTTTGAATATTATTTCGGTAATAAACCACATATATTCAGGAAGAACAGGAATAGTGTGGCCATCATTAATAAGAATACCAGACAGGAAGAAATCGAAAAACTGGCTACTGATATATTTTCCTACTTCGGGCTCGGTTGCAGAAATGTATCAAAAATATACATTGAAGATGGTATTAATCCCGAAAGAATAGTTAATCAATGGGCAAATTGGTCATATCTATTAAATCATAGATCCTATGCAAATAATTACCTGTATAACAAGGCTTTATTTAAACTCAACAAAGAAAATTTCATTGACGCCGGTTTCCTTCTTCTTAAACGTGGAGCAGGATTTACTTCTCCGGTATCGGTGATCTTTTATGATTTTTTCAAGAGCAAAAATAAATTAATGGATGAACTGAGCGAACATGCCGGAAATATTCAATGCATTGTTTCGGAAAATGACATTCCTTTCGGGCAAACACAGTATCCCGAACCGGGTGATTATGCAGATAATATAGACACTATAGAGTTTTTAATATCTTTACAATAAAATATTTTTTCATATTTCATTCTTTTAAAAAAATAATTACATTGCACAGGTTCAAAAACATCATTTATGATTTACAGGTTCGTAGTAATATCTGGTGAAGAAGAATCATTCCTGAGAGAATTTGAGCTGGATGAGAATAATACTCTTCTTGATTTTCATAATATCCTGCAGGAAGAATTGGAGTATGACAGATCACAGATGGCCTCATTTTTTACCACTTCAAAAAAGTGGGAGAAAGAGGAAGAATTCACTCTTTTTGAAATGGGAGCTAACACTACACCTATGGATGAGGTTATAATTGATGATATTGTCATCGAAGATAACCAGAAATTGCTATATGTTTTTGACATGTTCAACGAAAGGGCACTCTTTATCGAATGCGTGGGTACAGTAAATCCTGTTGAAGGCAGGGAATATCCTGTATGCACACGCTCCCAGGGAAAACCGCCTCAACAGGTGCACTTCTCTAATTTCACAAAAGCATCAGCACGCCTTGATGACGATGAAGACGAACCTGATAATGAATTTCTCGATGATACTGACACTGATCTTTCCGACCTTGAGAATCTGGACGATATAGAAGAATCCTGAAAACTTCACCGGCAAAAATGAAGAAAACCCTTGTTATACTCCTGGGTCCGACAGGTATAGGCAAAACGGATCTGGGTATTGATATTGCCCTTCATTTTAAGACTGAAATAATATCATGCGATTCCAGGCAGTTTTACAGGGAGATGTCTATAGGAACAGCTTCCCCTTCAAAAGAACAGTTGGAAAAAGTAAAACATCATCTTGTCAACCACATTTCAGTTAATGATTATTATAGCGCCAGCAGGTTTGAAGACGACTTTATGGAGATGGCGAAAAAACTTTTTGCGCATCATAATATCCTGTTGATGGTCGGTGGATCAGGCCTTTACATAGATGCTGCCTGTGGCAGGATAGATAAAATACCCGATGTCGATCCCTCTGTAAGAAAAAAATACCTGGATAAATTCCAAAATGAGGGACTGGAAAGCATAAGGGCCGACCTCAAGTTGCTTGATCCTGATTATTATAAAATTGTTGATCTCAAAAACCCTAAACGCATCATCAGGGCTCTTGAAATATGTGAAACAACAGGCAAACCTTACTCATTTTTTTTACAGAAAAAAGGTAAAGCCAGAAGTTTCAATATTATAAAAGTGGGACTTACAATGGACAGGCAGGAACTTTACCGCAGAATTGATGAACGGGTCGATAAAATGATAGAGGAAGGACTCGAGGAGGAAGCCAGGAAACTGCTTGAATACCGCAACTGTAATGCACTTAACACCGTCGGTTACAAAGAAATGTTCCGCTATTTTGATGGTGAGATCAGCAGGGAAAAAGCAATTGAACTTATTAAAAGAAATTCAAGGAGGTATGCAAAACGCCAGCTAACATGGTGGGCAAGGGATGAGCAAATTAAATGGTTTCACCCCCGGGAGAAAGAGGAAATTATCAGCTATATCGATAATGTAATTAGGAATGACGAAGTGACTAAGGGACAAAGAAACCAAGAGTTTTAGTTCAGGAAGGCTTAAAAGTTGAATAAAGTTGAATAAAGTTGAGAATGGGTTGATAATCAGTTTATTATAGAGTACCTCTTAACCAGCACCCAGCACCGCCCGCCGAATGTGTCAGACGAAGCCCGTAGGGCAAAGTCTGAAGCTTCAGCGGAGGCGGTGACCCGGAACCCCGTACCCCGGAACCCTTACCCCTACCCTTACCTTTAATCTTAGCCTTAGCCTTAGCCTTAGCCTCAGCCTTAGCCTTAGCCTTAGCCTTAGCCTTAGCCTTAGCCTTAGCCTTAGCCTTAGCCTTAGCCTTAGCCTTAGCCTCAGCCTCAACCTCAGCCTCAGCCTCAGCCTCAGCCTTAGCCTAACTCCTTAAGCTTCCTGATCGTTCCCTCCGGATCATCCGAGCCAAAGACTGTGGTGCCCGCAACAAGAATATCAACGCCACTGTCTATAAGCTTTTTAGCATTGGCGGTATTAACCCCACCGTCAACCTGTATCATCACATTGTTACCCGTTTCAGTTATCATCTTCTTGAGAGCCCTGATTCTGTCATAGCTGTTGTCAATGAAATTCTGACCACCGTAACCGGGGTTCACAGTCATTATAAGCACCATATCCACATATGGCAGTACCCATTCGAGCATTGATAAGGGAGTGTGCGGGTTAAGAGATACACCAGCTTTCATTCCGAGCCTTCTTATCTCATTTACAGTGCGATTGAGGTGTGGACAGGCTTCATAATGAACGGTTAGGATATCAGCACCTGCATCCCTGAAGTGTTCAAGGTACCCGTCAGGATTCACTATCATAAGATGCATGTCCAGTGGTTTCTCCGACAGCGCTTTAACAGATTTCAAAACAGGAAAACCAAAGGATATATTCGGAACAAAGACACCATCCATAATGTCAAGGTGCAACCAGTCGGCCACACTCCTGTTTACCATTGCAATTTCCTTATCCAGCCGGCCAAAATCAGCAGCCAGCAATGATGGTGAAACAAAATGATCCATAGTGTCTTCTTTCTGATGAGTTATGAACTAACCCAGGTAAGTCTTGAGTATTTTACTTCGTGTTGTATATTGTATTCTCTTAAGGGCTTTTTCCTTTATCTGCCTCACCCTTTCTCGCGTCAGGCTAAGCTCTTCGCCTATCTCCTCAAGTGTAAGCGGATGCTTCATGTTTATACCGAAATAAAGCTTGATTACTTTTGCTTCCCTTGGTGAGAGAGTGCTCAGTGCCCGTTCTATCTCATATGTGAGTGACTCGTTGATAAGATGTTTATCCGGACTGGGACTATCATCGCTATGGATCACATCATACATATCATTATCTTCCTCATTGCTTATAGGTGCATCCATACTGACAGTACGACCATTGGATCTTAATACCTCCTTTACCTCCTCAGGGGCTACCTGCAAAACATCCGCTATTTCCTGTGAGGAAGGCTCTCTTTCAAATTCTTGTTCGAGCCGGGCAAATACCCTGTTAATCTTATTTATAGACCCTATCTTGTTTACAGGTAATCTTACTATCCTGGCCTGCTCCGCCAGGGCCTGCAGTATAGCCTGCCTTATCCACCATACAGCATAGGAAATAAACTTGAATCCCCTGGTTTCATCAAATCGCTGGGCAGCTTTTATAAGACCCAGGTTGCCTTCATTTATAAGGTCAGGAAGGCTCATACCCTGGTTCTGGTATTGCTTGGCAACGGAAACAACAAAACGTAAATTTGATTTTACAAGCTTGGCTAAAGCCGCCTTATCCCCCTCTTTGATTTTCCTTGCCAGGCTTACCTCTTCCTCGGCGGAAATCAGATCCACTTTCCCAATCTCCTGTAAGTATTTATCAAGGGATGGAGTATCTCGGTTAGTAACCTGTTTTGTTATCTTTAACTGCCTCATAAAAGAAGAGTAAATACATATTCCGCCCGGAGTCCATCACAATTATAATAATAAAAATGCTTAACAACAACAGATGAATAAATTAAAATCATTCTAAAATAGAGTTTTTTTTGCCCTATCTTTCCGCTGAAATACAATTTTTTACACTATGTTTTTGTTATTTAACCTTTTTTTAGGATATTAGTATTGCATTATATTCAGGTTTTGCTTATAATTGCAACGGTTTATTAGCCACATAAATTATTAAAATTTTCTTGCGTACCTGTTTTTCAATCCGAAGCAGGTTTTTCTGGAAAAAATTATCATACTATTTTCATTAACATTTTCCTACAATATTAACTATGTACGACATTCTTGAGTTAAACAAAAAGCTCCTACCCGAACTGAGGGAGATAGCTAAAAATCTTAAGATCAAGCGAGTAGAATCATATCGAAAACAAGATTTGATATATCGCATCCTTGATCAGCAGGCAATTGCAGCATCTGAAAACAAGGCCTCAAGTGCCAGGAAAAATAAAGGTGCCGAAAATAAAGAAAGTGACTCAGACACCGGTAAAAGGAGGGGCCGCAGACCAAGAACAAAATCTGAGAACAAATATCATAAGATGCCCTCTGAAACAGCCGAACAAAAATCAGAGAATGCTGGCAGCCAAACAGCAAGCACTGATACCAGGCAAAATAAAAAGCCTGATACACGTGAAACTGAAAGCCGGCAAAAGAAAAGAAAAGAACACCCATTTGAAGGTCAAATGGCCGGGAAAAGTTCTGAGAGAGATAAACAGTCAGTAACTGCAGGTAACGACGGCAGGGAAACACTGCAAAGAGAAGTGGCTGGTAAAGAAAATCAAAAAAATGCTGAAAAGAAGCATAAAAAACATGATGACCAGGGTGAGAAGGAAGGAGAAAAAGAACAACGGAAAGCCCAAAAACCCCATGAAAAAGAGCCCCATGTAAAAGAGAAAGAAGCTGAAAAGAGGGAAGCTGACTACGAATTTGAAGGCATAATCTCTAATACAGGTGTGCTTGAAATTATGCCCGATGGCTATGGTTTCCTCCGCTCAGCCGACTATAATTATCTTAACTCTCCTGATGATATATATGTATCACAGTCCCAGATTAAACTATTTGGCCTCAAAACAGGGGATACGGTGGAAGGTACTATCAGGCCACCCAAAGAGGGTGAGAAATATTTCCCCTTGATAAAAATTAAGATGATTAACGGCCGCTCACCTGATTTCATTCGAGACCGGGTGCCCTTCGATTATCTTACCCCCCTCTTCCCTAATGAAAAGTTTACCATATGTTCTCCTACTGAGACAACTCTGTCAGTGCGGGTGGTCGACATGTTTGCGCCAATAGGTAAAGGACAAAGAGGACTTATCGTTGCTCAACCAAAAACAGGTAAAACTATACTGCTGCAGGAGATAGCCAATGCCATAGCCAGGCATCATCCTGAAGTGTATCTTATGATACTGCTGATAGATGAGAGGCCCGAAGAGGTAACAGATATGGCCCGGAGTGTGAACGGCGAAGTTATAGCTTCTACCTTTGATGAGCCGGCTGAAAGACATGTGCGGGTGGCAAATATAGTCCTGGAGAAAGCTAAACGAATGGTAGAATGCGGACATGATGTCGTGATACTGCTCGATTCCATTACCAGGCTGGCAAGAGCCTTTAATACCATAGCTCCCGCATCGGGTAAGGTGCTGTCAGGTGGCGTCGACTCCAATGCATTGCATAAACCGAAAAGGTTCTTTGGAGCGGCCCGTAATATCGAAGATGGTGGTTCTTTAACCATCCTGTCAACAGCGCTAACCGAGACAGGTTCAAAAATGGATGACGTGATATTTGAAGAATTCAAGGGAACAGGTAATATGGAACTCCAACTCGACCGCAAGCTGTCAAACAGGAGAATATTCCCGTCAATAGATATACCGGCATCAAGTACCAGGAGAGAAGACCTCCTGCTGGATAAGAATTTCCTTAACAAAATATGGATACTGAGAAATTACCTTACCGATATGAATGCCGTGGAGGCAATGGAATTTCTCCGTGACAGGCTCCGCCAGACTAAATCGAATGAAGAGTTTCTTATCTCTATGAACGGAGAATAATATAACTGGAATCCACTATTAATTAAATATTAATTTTCCAACTAAATAACTTTTAACTAAATAAGATTTTTTCAAATATGGCAAAAAAGAAAAATTTTATAACGCTCGACGGTAACCAGGCAGCCTCACATATTGCATATATGTTTAGTGAAGTTGCATGTATCTACCCAATTACTCCATCTTCAAATATGGCCGAATTCGTTGATGAATGGGCTGCAAATGGAAGGAAAAATATCTTCGGTGAAACAGTGAATGTAGTGGAGATGCAATCCGAAGGAGGAGCATCAGGTGCTGTTCACGGCTCACTGCAGGCCGGAGCACTCACTTCTACATTTACAGCTTCCCAGGGACTCCTCCTGATGATCCCTAACATGTATAAAATGGCCGGTGAACTGCTACCCGCTGTTTTTCATGTCAGCGCACGCTCTGTAGCCGCTCACGCCCTTTCAATATTCGGTGATCATAGCGATATATACGCTACCAGGCAAACAGGCTTTGGTATGCTGGCAACAGGCAGCATACAGGAAATAATGGACCTTGCAGGAGTGGCCCACCTGTCAGCAATAAAATCGCGTGTCCCATTTATGCATTTTTTCGATGGATTCAGGTCTTCTCACGAGATACAGAAAGTCGAACTCCTGGAAACGGAGGATATGAAAAAATTAATGGACTGGGATGCAGTGCAAAAATTCAGGGATAATGCCCTTAACCCTGAACATCCTGTCACAAGGGGCACAGCTCAGAACCCCGATATTTATTTCCAGGCGAAAGAATCTGTTAATCCCTTCTATATACCGGTGGCCGATATTGTTGCCGAGAATATGAAAAAAATATCTGACCTCACTGGAAGAGAATATAAACCATTTACTTACCACGGTGCATCCGATGCTGAGAATATTATAGTGGCCATGGGCTCGGTTACTTCAACTATAAAGGAAACTGTTGACTACCTGAATTCTAAAGGTGAAAAAGTAGGCCTCCTTAACGTACACCTTTACAGGCCGTTGTCAAGCAAGTATTTCTTCGATGTTCTGCCCGACAGCGTAAAGAAAATAGCAGTGCTCGACCGTACAAAAGAACCGGGAGCCAATGGCGAACCTCTTTATCTTGATGTACGGGATATGTTCTTCGAAAGAGATAAGCACCCCCTTATTGTAGGAGGTCGCTACGGACTCTCATCCAAAGATACAACACCTGCAATGATAATGTCGGTTTATGAAAATCTCAAGAAAGATAAGCCAAAGAACCTTTTCACAGTGGGCATCAAGGATGATGTAACAAATACCTCGTTACCCCTGCTGGAAGAAATAAATATTTCGGATGAGTCAACTTATTCAGGTAAGTTTTATGGACTGGGAGGCGACGGTACTGTGGGTGCCAATAAAAACTCGATAAAAATTATAGGTGAAACAACCGATAAGTATTGCCAGGCATATTTTGCATATGACTCAAAGAAATCAGGGGGACTGACTGTCTCCCACCTTCGCTTCAGTGATGTGCCCATAAATTCAACATACCTGGTTAACACACCGGACTTTGTAGCCTGCCATGTTACTCCCTACCTGGAGAAATATGATATGCTTAAAGGTCTGAAAAAAGGCGGTACCTTTTTGCTTAATAGTATTTATGATGAGGAAGAAATAAAAGAAAAACTTCCTGAGTCCATGAAAAAGTATATGGCAGAAAATGATATCCGCTTTTATATTATCAATGCCACCAAACTGGCAGAAGATATCGGCCTGGGTACACGTACAAATACCATCATGCAGTCCGCCTTCTTTAAAGTCTCGGAAGTTATTCCCTATGATAAGGCTGTGGACGAAATGAAGACGTTCATCGAGAAAACATTCGGCCGGAAAGGTGAAAATGTGGTTAATATGAACTATGCCGCGGTGGATAAGGGAGGTGAAAAAGTAATAGAGGTAAAAGTACCCGATGAATGGAAAAAACTTAAAGGGGAAGACAAAAAAGAGGAACGTGACGTTCCTGACTTCGTTAAAAATGTATGTGATCCCATAAATGCCCAGAAAGGAGATGATCTGCCTGTCAGTACCTTCAAGGGTAGAGAAGATGGTACCTTTCCTGCAGGTACAACCGAATATGAAAAAAGAGGAGTGGCCGTTAATGTGCCAAGATGGATACCTGAAAATTGTATCCAGTGTAACCAGTGCGCGTATGTTTGTCCGCATGGCGTAATAAGGCCCTTCCTCCTTACTGATGAAGAAGTGAAAAAAGCACCCTCGGAAATAGATGTGCTTGATGGTAAAGGAAACATAAAAGAATACAAATACCGTCTTCAGATCAGCCCCCTCGATTGTACCGGCTGTGAAATATGTGTTAATGTATGTCCCACTAAAGAAAAAGCATTGGTGATGGAACCACTGCAATCCCAGATGGACGAGGCTGAAATATGGGACTACCTGGATCAGGAAGTCGGGTACAGGGAAGATGCCGTTCCCAGGGATGCCAATATGAAAAACAGCCAGTTTGCACAGCCTCTCTTCGAATTTTCAGGTGCATGTGCCGGCTGCGGCGAGACGCCCTACGTAAAACTCATAACCCAGCTCTTTGGTGAGCGTATGATGATAGCCAATGCTACAGGTTGTTCATCTATCTGGGGAGGATCAGCACCTTCAACCCCCTACAGGGCCAACTCCAAATCGGGCAAAGGACCCGCCTGGGCTAATTCACTGTTCGAAGACAACGCTGAATATGGCTTTGGTATGGTAACAGGAGTGCAGAAGATGCGCCAGCGCATCAAGCTGAAAATGCAGGCTGCACTGGATGAAGGCAAGATATCAAATGACACAAAAGAGGCCTTCAAAGAATGGATTGACGGTATGCTGGATGCAAAAAAGTCGGCGGAAGCCAGCGAGAAAGTAGTGAAAGCTTTGAAAAAAGAAAAAAACGAGGTGGCAAAAGAGATCCTCGACCTCGAACAATACCTGGTGAAGAAATCAATATGGAGCTTTGGAGGTGATGGATGGGCTTATGATATCGGTTATGGCGGCCTCGATCATGTGGTTGCCTCCGGTGAGGATATTAACATACTGATACTTGATACCGAGGTGTACTCAAATACAGGTGGACAATCATCCAAAGCCACACCTGCCGGTGCTGTCGCAAAGTTTGCAGCATCAGGTAAAAAGATAAGGAAAAAAGACCTGGGAATGATGGCTATGACCTACGGCTATGTTTACGTCACACAGATAGCCATGGGGGCTAACATGGCTCAATGCTTCAAGGCCATTAAAGAGGCTGAAGCATACCCGGGACCATCCATTGTTATTGCCTATGCTCCATGCATTGCGCATGGAATGAAAGCAGGTATGGGCAATACCATGGCACAGGAGAAAGATGCTGTGGATGCCGGATACTGGCACCTCTACAGGTATGATCCAAGGCTGGAGAGTGAAGGGAAAAATCCTTTCCAGCTCGATTCCAAGGAACCTGATCTGGATAAGTTCCAGGATTTCCTCAATTCAGAGGTGAGATATACGTCCCTGACAAAATCATTCCCTGAGGAAGCTAAAAGACTATTCAAGGCAGCCGAGGAAAACGCTAGGTGGAGATATAACTCCTATAAGCGCCTCGCTGAAATGGAATACTAATAATCCCCTTTAAAGGGGATGTTTAAAAAGTTGAGAGTGCCTGCCTGCGGCCGTCAGAGACCGGCAGGCAGGAGCTGAGAATGAGTTGAGAATGCGTTGATAGTAAATTGATTGTCAATCATTTAAACTCATTCTCAACTTTATTCAACCTTTTTCAAAATGGGTCGCATTCTGGCAATTGATTACGGTAAAAAAAGAACAGGACTGGCAGTGACAGATCCTGACAAAATTATTGCAAGCCCCCTGCAAACTGTTGCTACAGGAAAACTGGAAGAATTCCTGCTTGAGTATATAGGCAGGGAGGATGTTGAAGCTATCGTCATCGGTTATCCGAAAAGAATGAACAATCAACCTTCCGAAATAGTGAAACAATTGAACCCTTTCATTAAGAGGCTCAGGAAAATATTTAGCGATTTAGACTTTTACCTTGTAGATGAAAGGCTTACATCGATAATGGCACAGCAGGCAACAATTGAAGGGGGAATGAAAAAATCAGAAAGGCGTAAAAAAGAAAACATCGATAAAATAAGTGCCTCCCTCATCCTTCAATCTTTCCTGGTACAAATTAAGAATTATTCTAAATAAAAATAATATTTTGTACCTTTGTACCCTGAATTATGGCACATAACCGCAAAACTGCTCTATAGCCTACTAAGACCGGTCCAGTATCCATAATTCATAATTCATAATTAATAATTCATAATTAATACTTAAAAATGGTTTATCCGATATATGTATATGGTCACCCGGTACTACGCAAAGTGGCTGAAGATATCGATAAAAATTACGAAGGGCTCGACCAACTCATAGATGATATGTTTGAAACCATGCGCGAATCTGATGGTATAGGGCTAGCAGCCCCACAAATTGGAAAATCTATAAGATTATTTGTTGTTGATGGAACACTGATATCAGATGGTGAACCTGAACTGGCCAATTTTAAACAGGCATTTATTAATCCATATATCACAAAAAGAACTGGTGACACGGTATTGATGAATGAAGGATGCCTTAGTATACCACAGATATATGAAGAAGTAAACCGCGAATCAACAATACATATCGAGTATTTTGACCGTGACTGGAAATTCCATAAAGAAGTCATTAACGGGATCAGGGCAAGGATAATTGAACATGAATATGACCACCTCGATGGCATACTGTTCACCGACCTGGTAAGCCCCTTGAAGAAAAGATTGCTTAAATCTAAACTGACAGGCATCGGTAAGGGTAAATTTGATGTCGATTATAAAACTATTCTGCCCAGACAAAAAGTAAAATAATCCGGATTTTGTATCTTTATATGGTAATCGCTGAAAAGTGCTGTATAAAGAGACCCCTTTTACAGGATACTGCATAGCCCTGGCAACAGGTATTATATGCAGTCCATATCTGCAATCAGTAATATACTGTTATGCTGCATTCATTGTTTTATCTGTATTCCTGGCATTAAATATCATAATATATCCCTGTGTCAGATCATCGGTCACCTATGGCCTGACACTGCATTTCTGCATCTTCTTCCTCGGATGCATATTGCCGGCCTTACCATCCAATAAACTTGACTTTATTACCGCAGGTCCACATGAATTTGTGATCAGGACAGATGATTATCCGGCTACAGCCTCAAGGTCATTAATGATTCACTCCACTATAATATCAGTTGGGGCTGAAAATAAATATGCGGACAATAAACTAATACTTTATACAGATAAAAGGTATATTCCAGAATATTTAAAACCGGGAAGTATCCTGAGCTTTGTCTCCTCCCCTGTTGAAATAAGCGATTTTGACAGATCAGACAGCTTTGATTACAAGGCATACATGAACCGCAGGGGATTCCGCTATTGCACTTTTTGTTATGACAGCATCCCGGTCATTGGTGAAAAGGCAGTATTGAAACACCTGGCTCTCAAGCTCAGAAAACACCTGTTGAACAGACTGGCAAACACTTTAACTGACGATAAAAGCCTTGCCGTGGTATCTGCTATGACCCTGGGATACAGGGAACTGGTTGACGATGAAACAAAAGAAGAATTCAGGAGAAGTGGAATAATACATATTATGGCTGTCTCCGGCCTCCACGTTGGGATTGTGAGTCTTATTGTCGTTTCACTTCTCAAAATTACACGTATAAGATCAGGTGCTGCAAGAGTTCTGATATCACTTATTGTAATTTGGAGCTATGCCCTCATTACAGGACTAAGCCCTTCGGTAACAAGGGCATCTCTGATGTTCTCCTTTCTGAATACAGGATATTTGATAAACCGGCCTGTGAAACCATTGAACTCGGTTATGGCCTCAGCTTTTCTTATCCTGGTAATTAAGCCGGACATTATATATGAGCCTTCCTTCCTCCTCTCCTACTCGGCAGTTATTGTTATAGTAAGCAATTACAAAGACCTGGTAATGAAAATTAACTTCCGCGGTAGAATTTTGCGCTCATTATGGAAAATGCTGGCTATTTCACTGCTGGCACAGGCAGGAACCATCCCTTTCGTTGCTCTTTTCTTCGGTGAGATACCGCTGCTCTCCATCATATCTAATCTTTTTGCCATACCACTGGCTACAATAATTTTGTCTGCCGGCATTATTCTTATAATCACTGCTGGCCTTCCCCTTATTACAGGTATACTGAACAGTGTTCTGGTCTATTGTGTAAACATATTATCCGATACAGCATCTGCTATAGCATCCCTGAATATGGTTGTCATGACCGGGGGAGAACTTTCAGTGGTCAAAACGGTAATAATGTTGGCGCTATCCATGGCATTGATAAGATTTTTCCTTGACAGGGAAAAGAACAATCCGCATATTCCGCTGGCTTTAATCATATTATTTTTCATAATACCCTGAAAATAATTCCCTTTAAAAAGATTTGATCATTTTTGTCTGTTATTATTTCTCTATTTTATAAATTTGCCATGTTTTTTTCTAATAATAATAGTGAGATGAGGATAGTAATAGCAGGTGCAGGAGAAGTAGGATCGCATCTGGCAAAGATGCTGAGCAATGAACAGCATGATATTGTGATTATCGACAGGGATGAGAGCAAGCTCAAACCCATAGATTCATCCCTTGACGTGATGACTTATGTGGGCTCGGCTACCTCGGTTAATCTGCTTAAAGACACAGTGGGTAAAAAGACTGACCTTTTCATTGCCGTAGCCCATCTCGAAGATACAAACATAACTGCTGCTATACTTGCAAAACGACTGGGCGCCATAAAAACAATTGCGCGTGTAGACAACCGTGAATACCTGGAGCACACCACGAGGGAATTTTTTAAGTCTCTGGGTATAGATTCACTTATTTATCCCGAACTGATTGCAGCAAAAGAGGTTCTGGGTCTCCTTCATGAGACAGGCACCACAGAGTTTATGGAGTTCTCAGGTGGCATGTTATCCCTTTACGTGCAAAAGCTTGAGGAAAATGCCCCTGTCGTGAACAAGAAACTGAGGGATGTTACGCTTGAAATAAAAAACACCAACTACAGGGCTGTAGCCATAAAAAGGGATGACGATACCATCATACCCAGAGGCGATGACGTATTCAAAGAAGATGATCTTGTGTATGTTGTATCAACCAGGGAAGGAATAAAAGAAATGATGAAATTTTCCGGTAAGGAAAATTTTATTGCCAAAAGGATAATGATTCTCGGGGGCAGCAGGATAGGTAAACGTGTGGCTCAATCATTGCAGAAAGAATGCTTTGTCAAGCTTATAGATAATAATGCCGAAAAATGTGAAGCACTGGCAGATGAACTGGAAAATACACTCATCATACACGGTGACGGCAGGGATGCAAACCTCCTCCTCCAGGAAGGGATAGCACAGAAAGATGTATTTGTTGCCCTCACCGGTAATTCAGAAACCAATATACTTGCCTGCCTCCTGGCAAATAAGCTGGGAGTGAAGAAAACAATAGCAGAGGTTGAAAATGTTGAATATATTGACCTGGCTGAGAACAGCGGAATAGATACAATAATAAACAAGAAGATATCGGCGGCAAGCCGCATTTTCAGGCATACTACCAATCCCAATGTAACACAGGTTAAATGTATGACGGGTACCGATGCTGAAGTGCTTGAATACAGGGTGCCCGAAGGTTCAAAGATAGTAAAAGGAAAACTTCGCGATATAAATTTCCCAAAAGGAGCGATTGTCGGAGGTGGCACAAGGGATGGAAAGCCCTTTATTGCCACAGGTGATACTTTGATTAAACCTAATGACAAGGTTGTGGTCTTCACATTGCCCCACGCCCTGGAGAAAGTGTCAAAGTTTTTCCTCTAGTGATTGTATATGTTAAATATTAAAATTATAGGAAGGGTTCTTGGTATCCTTCTAATCCTTGAAGGTATCTGCATGTTTACCGTAATCCCGGTGTCGATATATTATGCAGAAGGAGACCTGGTTCCTGTTGTAATCTCAACCATCATCACCCTTGCTGCCGGAGTATTGCTGTCACAGGTTTTCAGGGACCACGACAGCACCATAGGCAAAAGGGAAGGATATCTTATTGTCACCGGTACATGGATTGTTTTTTCATTGTTCGGTACCCTTCCTTTCACCATAGGAGGGGCTATCCCTTCCTATACAGATGCCTTTTTTGAAACCATGTCAGGCTTTACCACAACAGGGGCTACAATCCTTACCGATGTCGAATCTATGTCGCATGCGCTCTTATACTGGCGAAGCATGAGCCAGTGGTTGGGAGGTATGGGTATCATTGTCTTGTCCCTTGCCGTACTGCCTGTACTTAAAATAGGAAGTGTGCAACTTTTTGCAGCTGAAGTGCCCGGACCCACACCCGATAAGCTGCACCCAAAAATCAGGGAAACAGCCAGGCGCCTCTGGTTGATATACCTGGGATTTACCCTCACGGAAACTTTACTGCTCAAACTGGGTGGCATGAGTGCCTTTGATGCTCTATGCCATTCTTTCACCACTATGGCCACCGGAGGATACTCTACTAAAACTGCCGGAATTGCAGCCTTTGAGAATCCTTTTATACATTATGTTATTATTGCCTTCATGGTCATAGCTGGCACTAACTTTTCGCTGGCATATATGGGTTTACACGGCAGGTTCAGAAAAATTTTCACCAATGATGAATTTCGTTTCTATATCACTCTCCTGCTTGTGTTTATAATTGTGGTGGGTGCAGTCCTTCATTTCAGTCACGGACACGCACCTGAAGAATCCTTCAGGGACGCAGCCTTCCAGGTTGTATCCATTGTTACAACCACCGGTTACGCCACCGCTGATTATTATTCGTGGGGTCCCTTTCTCATCCTTCTAATCTTTGTACTTATGTTTACGGGCGGCTCAGCCGGCTCAACAGGGGGTGGCATTAAAATGGTAAGGCTGCTACTGCTCATAAAAAACAGCAGGCAGGAACTGCGCAGGCTTATACATCCCAATGCTGTGATACCGGTACGGCTCAACCATAAGGCAGTACCCCGGAATGTAATATACAATGTTCTGGCTTTCATTGTCTTCTACTTCTTTATAACCGGTATAAGCGCTATGATAATATCAGCCATGGGCTACGACCTGTCAACCTCATTCAGCGCAGTAGCTGCCTCACTGGGTAACATAGGCCCTGGATTGGCTAAAGTTGGCCCCACAATGAATTATGCACATCTCCCTGTATTCGGTAAATGGTTCCTTTCATTCCTTATGATGCTTGGCCGACTTGAATTATTTACCGTGCTGGTACTATTTACCCGCTGGTTTTATAAGAATTGATCATTCGGGAACACCTATTCCCTCCCTTATTATTAACGGCTGATCTCCCGTACAGTCTACCACTGTAGTTGGTTCGTTATTACCATAACCACCATCAATCACGAGATCGGCAAAATCCCTGTATTTCTCATATATAAGTTCCGGGTCAGTGGTGTATTCTATTATCTCATCCGGGTCATGAACAGAGGTGGTGATAAGCGGACATCCAAGCTCCCTGACCAGCTCAAGCACTATATTATTAGAAGGTATACGTATGCCCACCGTCTTCTTCTTATTCTTAAACATCGTGGGAATCTTGTTATTGGCCTGGAGTATAAAGGTAAAAGGCCCGGGCGTATTCCTCTTTATCAACTTAAATATATTATTATCCCTTACCAGGGTATACTGTGCCAGCTGGCTCAGGTCGTGGAAGATAAGCGACATATCGGGACGTGATGGGTCAAAGCCCTTATGGGCAGCTATTTTCTCCATAGCCTTTTTGGCTTTCACACTGCACCCAATGGCATAAACCGAGTCGGTGGGATAAATAACTATCCCGCCCTCATTCAGTATATCCACGGCCACACGCAAACGCCTGTGATTGGGATTCTCTTCATATAGTTTAATATACTGTGCTGCCATAACGTACAAAGATAGTTAAAACTGGAATAATGAGTCCCCTCCGAAAAAGGGAAATTAACTCCCTCACTGCACTCTTTCCGACAGAATCGTCGGGACTCGCACAGCTCGGGAGATATTGTTGAGGCTAATTCCCTGACTATAATTATTTGACCCCGAGGCCTCGGGTTATTACTGTATTTGTCTGTTAGCCAATGAAATAAAAGCCTGACCCCGTTAGGGGTCACATAATTGTAGATGCGGGATAAATCTCAACTATCGACCCCAGCCGGGGTCGAATAATAAAAGACCTATAAATAATTCAATTAAACACTAATATTAAAATCATTATGTACTTTTCGGAGGGGACTCAATAATGGAATACTGGAATAATGGATTGATGGTTATGATTTAAAATTGAAGATGCTTATAGCCAATCCCTTAATAATCTAGCAGTGAGCACATTAAAACCACTAAGCCCCCTAGTTCATAATTCGCATCTCATAATTCATACTTTCTTTTTTCGGGGGGGGTTCGTACCGAATGACCTTCCGCTCATGCTATCGGCCTTTTATGCCGGAGAGTCATGACCTGGCATAAAAGCCCTGTCGCTCGGTCATACTTCCCTCGCAACAAATCCGGCTTCGTTCGTCATGGCTTTCAGCCAAGTCGAACTGCGCCGCCTTTTAGCATTCGCTTTGCCTTTTAACTTAACTTAATCCTTAATCCTGCCGGAGGCAGGAACATTCGGCCTCAGATTATTTGAAGATCAACGAACGAAGGTTCGGAAACAGCGATGGCCACAGCTAAGAAATGCCTGTGTGACGACCGGCCCTGGCCGGGAGGAGTTGCATTTCGGGGGTTTCCGGACCGAGTGAGTCTTCAAATAATCTGCAGCCTTGATTCTTTTGGTTCTTTTTGTGTCTTAGTGAGATATTTATACCTATACTCATGCTATAGGCCTTTTAACTTAACTTAATCCTTAATCCTGCCGGAGGCAGGAACATTCGGCCTCAGATTATTTGAAGATTAACGAACGAAGGTACGGAAATAGCGTAGGCCGGTGCTAAGAAATGTATGTTTGACGACCGGCCCTGGCCGGGAGGAGTTACATTTCGGGGGTTTCCGTACCGAGTGAGTCTTCAAATAATCTGCAGCCTTGACTTTTTTGGTTCTTTTTGTGTCAAGACAAAAAGAACAATAAAAGAAGGGTAAGCTACTTGCATCGCACCGCTACAACCGCCTACCCTTGCTACCTTCCGGCCCTGGGGGAGTTCAGCAGGAGCTGGTCGTACAAGACTTACCCCATGCAAAAATAATAAATTGCCACCGGTCTGCAAAAATTAAATCATAAACCAACAGACTGGCAATTAATAATTTTTCCTTTATATTTGCCTAATACTCACATTTAATCAGCATTTAAAACTAACTAATCATCAAATCATGGAAAACAGAGTGTCACCCTGGAAAGCGAACCTTAATGCAGGGATCATCCTTGGTTTGCTGGGCATAATATGGACCCTGGTCTTGTGGTTCCTTAACCAGACTACAAACAATACCCTGGGCTTAATATTTTGGGCTGTTATTATTATTGGCCTCTTCCTTGGTATAAAATCATACAGGGATAAGTATCTCAACGGTTTCATTACCTATGGTCAGTCACTGGGTGCCAGTTTTATTATAATACTTTATTTTAGTATAGTATTAGCTATCTTCAATTATATACTTTATAAATGGATCGATCCAGACCTCACTGATAAACTACTGAACAGTGCAGAGGAGTTTTTTGTTGAACGAAGCATGACGGAAGGGTCAATTGAGCAATTGATGCAGATGCTCAGAAAAATAATAACTCCTTTTGTTTTGAGTATTTTCGTTATCCTTTATAGAGTATTTGTGGGCGCCATTCTATCACTGATCATCGGTCTTTTCACAAAGAGAGAAGGTAATCCCCTTATTAATGAGGCCATAGCCGAAGAAGAAGATAACTAATAATGGATATATCAGTTATTGTTCCGGTATATAATGAAGAAAAATCACTTCCTGAACTAACGGAATGGATTTCACATGTATGTAACGAAGCAGGTCTGTCGTACGAAATCCTGTTTATGGATGATGGTAGCACTGACTTCTCATGGTCAGTGATTAACAATCTCAAAGAGGGCAACAAGAATATTCACGGCATCAGTTTCAGGCGTAATTACGGTAAAGCGGCGGCCCTCCATATCGGTTTCGGCGAAGCTGCCGGTGATGTTGTTATCACCATGGACGCCGACCTACAGGACAGTCCTGACGAGATACCCGAATTATACCGTATGATAAAGGAAGATGGTTATGATCTTGTGTCAGGGTGGAAAAAGAAAAGGCAGGATCCACTCATAAAAAAATTCACCAGCAGGATATACAATTTCACGGCTAGGAGAGCCTCGGGCATCAAGCTGCACGATTTCAATTGCGGTTTGAAAGCTTACAGGAATGATGTCACCAAGAGCATAGAGGTTTTTGGTGAGATGCACCGCTACATCCCCATGCTGGCCAGGGAATCGGGATTCAGCCGCATAGGTGAAAAGGTTGTTAAGCACCGGCCCAGGAAATACGGGGTAACCAAGTATGGACTCGACAGGTTCATCAAGGGCTATCTTGACCTGCTCACGATAACCTTTATTACAAGGTTTGGCAAGCGACCCATGCATCTATTCGGTACAGCAGGCTCATTAATGTTCCTTGCAGGGATCATTGTTGCTTTATACCTGGGCATAAGGAAGCTCCATTATTTAAATATTGGCGTAAGAGCACCCCTGGTTGCCGACAGTCCCTGGTTCTATATAGCCCTTACGGTAATGATCATAGGTACATTATTCTTCCTTACAGGCTTCCTGGCAGAACTAATCAACCGCACCTCCACCGGCCGCAACGAGTACCTTATAAAAGATAAAATTTGAGGCTAAGGAAAGTTGAATAAAGTTCCGCCTTCACTAAAGTTACGGCGGACGAAGTGAGGATGAGTTTCTTAAAAACACGTTTAAGTGGTTGAAGCGTTTTAGTGGTTAATACAGGCTGCTTTGCTTTTGTCTTTTTGCTTTCTTGTCCATCGTATCTTTAGCGAAGGTGGATATATCTTTTGTCTTTCTAATCTCGTATCTTATCTCTCGAGAGTATTCTTTACTATATGCACCTGGCTCTGTGCCCTGTGCCCTGTGCCATTACCCCCTTAACCCATTCCGGAACCTTCGCTGGTTTTGGTTTCGAACCATAAAAAAGTCATCAAGCTTAACAGCCAGTCGGCGGAAAATGAAATTATGAAAGACATTTGACTTATGCGAATATGGACAAACGGCAATGCAACGGCCGCAATCGGTGCCCACTGTGCTCCAATAAGTGAAGCAGCTCTCCTGGTTTATTCGCCACCTGAATCCCCCCGGATGGTTTTTCCTTTCGCCTAAAGGTATGCTGGACGAAGGGCATACATGAGCACATTTCTTGCACCTGCTGCAAAAATCAATAACAGTATTGTCATAACCGGGTAAATCAACTTGTATGGGTGCATCGGTTGTAATAACTGCGATCCGCACCCTCGGTCCCAGTTTCGGGGTCATCAGCAGACCCATCCTTCCTATCTCCCCCAGTCCGGCATCCCTGGCCACCAGGGGGCATATAACATCATAATTCGCATCAATGTGAGTTTTAGTGTCATAACCCAGGTTCCTGAGGGTAAGTGCCAATTGGCTTGCTATCATGCCCGCCTTAAGGTACTGATGGGCCGATTCCATAACTGTTGGAGCCTGTGGACCAGTACGTATAAGCTCATGATCCATCTCAACAGTGATAACAATACCATATTTATGCTTATTGATTACCTGCTTACCATATCGTTCCCTCCTACCCCCATACGTGTAGAAATGGTAATCCCGCATTTCTGTAATGCCAACACTATGCGCACCCATTTTCTCAGCCCATCCCTTTATAAATAATGACAATCTCCCTGCTGAACCCGAGTCATAGAATTCTGCACCTCTACTTTTGTCTTTTTCCTTTTGTCTATTATCTTGTTCCCTGTATGGAAAAAACGCTTCCACTGCCTCGAAACTTGCTTCTGCAGCTGCAAATGCATACTTGCTGTAATTTATTGCCTCCGGACTCAATAAGCCGGGCTTTGACCTGAAACCGTCATCGCTCTTGCGATATTCAGGATGCATCTTATAATATTCGTCAAATCTCTTTTCTCCCGGCTTTATCTCATCACGTGAAAACATCGTATCTCGCTCATCAACATGTCTTTCAGGAACCGGCATATCATATTGCTTGCCTTTCAACGGCAGGAAAAATATCAGTAATATTACCAGGACAATTGACAAAAAAATATACACTATCATAAGTGCTTATCCCTATATGGTTTGATTGCCTGTCTTCCGGCAGGCACTCTCAACTTTTTCAACCTTATATTTTAGCTGCATTTAAATAATCTTCGAGATAGTTGTATCTTTCCGTCAGCTTCCCATTTTCACAGATAGTAGCCCTTTCCAGCATAGGCGTCTCCCTCTGGTTCAGCAGGTCATCCATTATATTATCTATCAGCTGCCCGCCGAAATCAGACGATGAATCACGTGGCAGCTCACCCGGAAGGTTATCCACGGCCATCACTGTAATATTGTCAGGATTCCTGAAAGGTCGCTCCTCTTTCGCGGTTTGAGGATTAAAACCATAGAAAGGATCTGCTATCGTTGTAGCCCTGACGGTAGATGGTATGGGGCCATTTATATCACAACTGACATCCGCTATCACTGACAGGCTAAAATCGGGCTTTTTCATATCCTCCAGTGTGAAGAAGACCGGGGATTCAGGATCCCAGAAATGAGCGGCTATAAATATATCTGTCACTTTTGTATAAGGGTCAAAAGCCGATTCATATTCAGAAGGGTTTTTTACAAAATGATCAAAGCTGAATGGCTTACCATCCTTTCTCCGGGTATAGTGTTGCGGGCCTATCTGGCATACCACGGGCACATCGAACTGCTTATTCAGAAAATCCTCCGGACTTACCTTAACAGCATTGGTGTTACTTAATGTTTCCATTGCACCGCCTGCCACACGGCCTTCCCCTGTAACGAGTATTTTTAGGCCTGGTATGAGGTCAATCATTTTAAGTCCGGCCCACACTTCATCAAGGTCCCTGCATTCATGACACGGTTTCAGTTTAAACCTGTCGGTACGTATACCTCGTGCTCTCAGACCGTTATAGGCACCCACTATACCTGCCCATCGTCCAAAGGCCACCACTCTTTCACCATTATCTTTTGTCAGGTACTCATAATCGATAAGCCTTATTTTCTTTTCCACAATGGTTCTGAACATATCCCTGTTATGTGACTGTTCCTTCGCCACATGGGCAAAAAATAAGTATGTTTTACCGGCTATGAATGTTGATTTATCCACCTCCTTTACTCCCATAAGTATGTCACAATTGCTGAGGTCCTCACGCATATGTATTTTAAGGTATTTATATTCATCATCCGTATAGCACCTGAAGTCACTCGGTTGCACATAAAACTCTGCATCGGGATATTTAATCTGTAAATCAACTATTTGCGCCGGTGTCAGCGGCACTCTCTTATCAGGAGGGTTTTTTGTTTCTCTCAATATTCCTACTTTAACTCTCTTCTTCATAAACAAAAATTTTTTCACCATTATTCTTTGATGTGAATTTACGAATTTCGGCACAATTTATGCGGTAAAATACAGGGTATTATTTAACATATTTATTAACTTTGTACCCCTTTTAAAGGGGACACAAAGACTCGAAAACGACATAGGTTCTTTAAAATATTACAGCATGATGCTGGAAGCACGGAGTTTAATTATTCTCCCTGCTCCCTGCTCTGGGCTCCGAAGCTCGAAGAGCGAAGGAGGCCCCCTGCTACTTTCGGGGCTGACATGGTTTCGACAGCAGGATGAGGTGGTATGTAAGCATGCAGAGTGTGGTAACGCAGCTCTATAAACTGTGTTGCGAACCAATTAAATGGCGAAGATAACTTTGCTCTCGCAGCATAACCGAATAAGAGTACGTTATGCTCTATCCCGGTACCAGGTACCGGGACGAGACGTTTCCCGGGCGGTCCTGACCTGAGCCAACCCGGTACGGAGACGCACGGAAATCAGGGATAGCCTGAGGATTTCTCCGCTCCGATGGTGAAATAACAGGAGATAAGGATTAATCTGGTTGTTCTGCACCTTATTAATCCCGACAAGCAAGCAGGACTAAGCATGTAGAAAGCATATGGTCTCCCTGACTGGACGCGGGTTCGAACCCCGCCAGCTCCACGATCAAGCAAGCACTGCCACCTTCGCAAGAAGGTGGTTTTGTTTTTTACAAACTGTTGAAAGCTTGCTTTTATAAGGATTGTAAAAAATAAAACCATTATTCGCCATCAGGCGAATGGCAGTGCTTATTTGCAGTACTGAAGCTAAGAGGAAGCCGACCTAATAATGACATTGATGCTCAAGCAGACCTGAAGAAAAAATCAGAGGAGATTAATGTGTTAAACCATATTCCCGCTTTAGCGGTAAAAATCGGGTTTATTAATGATTCCTCATGGCAAATGTTCTTTTTTTACTGCCGTAACAGTAATAATATGCCAATTGCTTGTTATTTTAAAATAAAACATTTATTTTTACCGCTATAAAGGTAAATAATGGAACAAGCTCAGAAATTAGCAGAAGTAATAAGGTTTCATCGTAAGGCAGCCAAACTAAGCCGTGTACAGTTAGCAGAGCTCGCAGGAGTTGGGAAGACAGTGGTTTACGATATTGAGAAAGGAAAAGAATCAGTTCAAATGGACACATTACGAAAAATCCTAAAGGTGTTGAATATAAAGATTGTATTAACAAGTCCATTAATGGATAATTTGACAAGCAAAGAAAATGAGAAAGGCTAAGGTATATGTAAAGGGAAGGGAAGCTGGAACTCTGACTGAAGTTGTGCAAGGCAAAGAGTATGTGTTTGAATATCTTGACGGCTATAATGGACTTGAAGTGTCAAGAACAATGCCCACGAAAGAAAAGGTTTATAGATTCAATAGGTTTCCCCCATTTTTTGATGGATTATTACCAGAAGGGATTCAATTGGAGGGTTTATTGAAATTAAAAAAAATTGATAAGTCTGATTATTTTTCTCAGCTAATGGCTGTAGGTAATGATATGGTCGGTGCTGTTACAGTAAAAGAAGTGAAAAATGAATCGGTGCCCGATTACATATAATATTTGTGGAGATAGTCGTTACAGTGATGCAGGTCTTAAACTACTGTCAGGCGAATTGACTTCACTTAAAGACCTTGAATATACTGCAGAAGAACAAAGGGAAGAAGCTTTTTACCGTGCTTCAAAAATGTCAATACAGGGGATACAGCCAAAACTGAGTGCAAAATTAAATATTAAAGAAGAGAAATTCGAAATTGTTGATACGGGTGGAAGATATATCCTTAAACCTCAGCATCAATATTTCCCTGAAATGCCAGAAAATGAAGACCTAACGATGAAGCTTGCAAATGAGGTTGGTTTAGAAATCCCACTTCATGGCTTGATATGGTCAGAGGATAATACTCTAACATATTTCGTTAAGCGATTTGACAGGAAAGGTCAGAATGATAAAGTACCTGTAGAAGATTTTGCTCAATTGGCAGGTCTTAGTAGAGATACGAAGTATGATTACAGCATGGAAAAGGTTGTTGGTCTCATTAATAAATTCTGTACTTTCCCTGCAATTGAAAAGCTGGTTCTATTTAAACTGGTCATATTCAATTACATAATTGGCAATGATGACATGCATCTTAAAAACTTTTCTGTCATAACTGAAAACGGAAAAGTAAAGTTATCGCCAGGTTATGACCTGATCAACACTACTATTGAATACAGGAAGCCTGTTGATGAAATTGCATTACCCTTAAAAGGTAAGAAGAATCATTTAACTTATAATATGCTTGTCAAATATTATGGGATAGAAAGGTGTGAATTGACAAATAAAAGTGTTGATAAAGTTCTGGAAACTATATCATCCGCAATTCCAATATGGAGATCGCTAATTAATTCAAGTTTCTTATCAAAGGGATTAAAAGATAAGTACCTTGATTTATTGGATATACGTCTCAATAACTTAAATATAACGTAGGATCAACAATAAATTTCCTATATTTATTTTCTATAGCTTCATAAAAATGTCCAGGAAGCCATAGGGTAAATCCCGGCACAGGTATCATAATTATAGAGGGTAATACTTCCCGGGACAAATATCATAATCAGGAAGATGATAAGATTGATAATCATATTGCTTCCTTTATTATTCTCTCTGCTGCTCCAACAAAAAGAATTCAGGTTCTATGATCGGGGTAAGCCAACTCCAGAGGGAATTGAGAGGTTTATACAGGTAAATAAAGACCAGCTTGCCCAGGAATATATGAAATTCGTACAGGATACGCTGTATTATTATGATATGTGGGTGGATGAGCTTCCTGTAAATGATGAAAAAGAATATGGTGAGTTCGAGCTGGGAAGGTACTACTTTCCCGGCGATATAATAATCTCCAACGAACAAAAATATATCGACTATACCGTTGACTCTCTTTCTTTCTTCAAAAAAAACTTTACAATCTCCAATAAGTTTGTAAAGGGATGCGTCTTTCATGAACTAACCCATATATGGTTGCAACAAATCCTCAGTGAGATGAAGCATGAAGTGTCTCCTGAACATAGTAATTTCAGGATATACTATCGCCTTGAGAGAGATTATGGAGCTGACTTTATTGAAGAAGGCATATGCGAATATATTGCCCATAAAGCAGGAGAGATAACATATCCCAATAAGTATGTTCCGGATCTGGAAAATAACTGGGACACATACGAAATCAAATATCAGTATGCTGAGTATTACGTAAGACAAATTCTGGACAGATGCGATAACATCAAGGAAGGAATTAAAATGATATTACGAAATCCACCCCCTAACAAAGAGGAGATTCGAAAGCCTGAAATATATTATAAAAGAGTTTTCCCAGGAGGAATCGATCCCATGTGATTTGGGGAAGAAGGTGCTCCATATATTCTGTGATTACCTACATAGGATAACTGAAAAGTGGCTCTGTTTCGAGTCCTTTCTTCTTTATTTCCATTATCTCTTCAGGGTCCATTTCCTTAAAGTCAAGAGCCAGCCTTATTCCCATAGCAAAAAGATCTTCATTACCGGGAGGGATTGCAGATGTTACAGGGTGGGAAAGGGTGAATCGCAATCCTTCACGTGCTTCCTCTTCTTCTATTAAAGGCCGGTACCAGACCTTTGCAATATTACGTTCCTCTCCTTCTTTCCATGGCCGGTATGCCATGGCCTTGAGAGCCAGGATGCCCATCCCCTTATTCTTGGCAGTCTCCATAACCCGGGGTCCAAAGTTGCCTGCATACCAGCAGGCAAAATTGAATGGGAAAAGGATGGTGTCAAAATCAAAGCGTTCCATCAGTGCAAGGGCCGCCTCTACGGAGTGTGCTGAGAAGCCCAGGAACCTGACCTTCCCTTCCTTCCTTGCTTCCAGGAAAGTCTCCATCGCACCGCCCTTCGAGAAGACCCTCTCCACATCCTCCAATTCCGTTACGGCATGCAACTGGTAGAGATCGAAATAATCTGTCTGGAGATTCTTGAGCGACTGCTCCAGTTCTTTTCTCGCCCCTTCCCTGTCGCGTTCCTGTGTCTTACATGCAAGGAAAACATCCTTCCTGTAAGGTTTAAGCGCGGGGCCAAGCATCAACTCCGCATCACCGTATGTAGGTGCAACATCAAAATAGTTGACACCATAATCAATTGCCTGTCCTACCCGTGCAGAAGCCTGTCCGGATGTGGCATCCATTACAACAATGCCCCCAAATCCAATTATGGACAACATTTCTCCTGTTGCTCCAAGTACTCTTTTTTCAAGCCTTCCTCTCCTGATTTCACGGATCATGGATGATAACTCCGCAGGGAACAGGCTCAGCATAGACACTGATATTGCCGATGTTTGCAGGAACTCTCTTCTTTTCATAAGCTTACCCTTAAATCAATAATTAATTCTTATTGTAATTTAATAAACCGTAACGTAAAAAGCAAAAACCTTTTAAAATCCTATAATTTCCATCAATTTTTAATGACTATTCGTCAAAATGTAATTTTTATAAAATGCTTAAAAATTCAAAAACAAATATATTCTATATCCCTGATAATATTCAATTTAAGATTTGAGTCAAATTAAGATATTCATAAGATTAATTTTCCTTGGTGTAATTCTGTTTGTTTTTGACGAAACAGGGTAAATAATCCATTAATTCAACACTGGCCCGGATCAATGTCAAAATAGCTTTGATTAAAGGTCTAAAAATACAAGTGAAAACTACCTCTTGGCCTCATCCTATGGCTTGTTCCGTAACTTCCAATAAAGTAAATTTGAATAGCAGAATGATAATGTGTAGAAGGCAAATACTAATTTAAATCAAGTATTATGACCACCAAAGTAAAAAATTCTGTCTATCATTACAGGGCACCTGTTAAGGATCCAAATAAAGAAAGTTTACATAAAATTCTTTCCGATGAAGACTCTGAGGACTTTTATAATTATTTGGACTGGTTGGACCTCTCAAATAATCCGAATATTATTGTAATACCATTATCCAATCATTTCTTTTATCAACCGGAAGACTTCGAAGAAATCGAAATGGTAGCCAACTTAAAATGCCTTAATCATATCAGGAATATGAGGGCATTTCTTGAAAGCATTTACCGGTATATGCCGGGTGATTGTTTTTTTACAGGATGTTTTGCTGAAGCAAAGAATAATAAAATGCCTGTACAACAAGCTTATAACGGTTCACAGGCTGGTAATAACGCTTATAATCAATCGAATTACGGATTACCGGGAGTGTCAGGATTATTCACCAGGCTTAACAGTATATTAAATACAAAAATAAATACCAGGCTAAAAAAAGAAAGCGTAAAATCCATTCTCAGTGATATCGGTTTTACTATTCACGACATGACAGAGCTAAATGGTATAACCTATTTTTGTGCCCAGAAGAGATTAAGATCTGGATAATAGTGATAATGGTCCTTAATGCTTCTTCTAATATAGGACCTACCCCCTATAATAAAGTCACCTTATTTTAACATTTGTAAGATCATCTTATTAGAATAGAGAACTTGTGATAAACTCAAAAATAAATGCTATTTTAGTTATTATAAACTAATTGAGTGTTGATGAAAAGAATGTTGATAATTCCTGTTGTAGCCTTTGTGTTCACTGTATTTTCAAGCGGACAACAACAACCGGGTAATCCTTCCTACAGGTATTATGCCATGCCGGGATTTATCAATTATACAGAGTTTAATTACGGAACGGGTCTGGGTGAAACCGGACCTGAATATTCAAATAGCTATTGGGGATTTACAAGTGTTTTCGGATTCCAGGCAAACCGTAATTTTTCAGTAGGTGCCGGAACCGGCTTCCATTATCATAATAACGGTATATTGATACCGGTTTATATTGAAAACAGGTACAGCATGTACTTAAAATATTTCACTCCCTACCTGTTAATGAACAGCGGTATGTTGTTGGACCCTGAGGAAATGCTTCCCGGCACAAAACTTTTTATTAATCCAGGAGCAGGTATCAGCAGGTGCATCTCTCATAAGGTTGAAATCAATTTCAGCGCCGGAGTGTTTGTTCATATGAGCCCCACAACTGCAAGATCTAGCTTTATTAATTTCAAGCTGGGAATAATTTTTAGGGATAAGGCCTACAGGATGTTCAAGGCAAAGAATAATAACTATTACTACTGAGAAAGATTTATTCTTGGGGGCATGTTAAAAGTAAAAAGGCAAAAGGAAAAAATAAAAAGTAGAGACGCGCTACCAGCGCATCTAAAGAATAGTTAAAAAATAATGTTTAACTCGAAATGAGTCCAGAAAATTCGGGTTGAATCCAGCGACAAATGGGCACAGATCACCTGTCCAAAATCAGAATCTCTAATTAAACTGCAGCTCTCAAGAAGGATACATACAAAGGAATTTCTTCCAGGAAAGAGTAAATATCTTTAAATAATAAGCAAATACTGTAACTGAGGGGGCAGGGCTGACGTAAAAGTAGCCGGGGAATTATGAAAAAATATTTTTCATATGCAATCTTATTGTTGCTGACGCTGAACATTTCCGGGCAAGATTGTACCATATTTTCAAAGGCCAACAATATCACCCCGGATAAATTATGTTCACCCGTTACGGCAACATGGACTGTCAGCTATACCGGGGTTAACGATGCCGGCACCCCTGTCAGCATAAAGTTTGACTGGAATGACGGTGTCGTTGAAACAGTTGCGGCAACAAAAACAGGTGACGGACTTTTTGAGGCCACCGCTGTTCATACTTATACATCGGCCGGCGATATCTGCAACTACCATCCACAGGCAACACTGATTGTCAATGGCGTTCTCTGTACCTCCTCCTCACAGGAGCAAATAGTGACAGTATGGGATGATGACAATCACAATGGTGGCGAGATGCATATAAGCCCCGAGGTTTATCCCATATGCTTCGGCAATAGTGCCAATGTTCGTTTCCAGGACCTTACCCAGTTTAACTGTGTCCCTCCACAGGAAAAAGACAATCCAAATGTTAATACGAGGTGGATACAATGGATATATGGTACTGATAACACCATGACAGGAACTCCTGTTACCATAGACGGTAAATCAAAAACCTTTCCATATACCGATGATGTCATTACCCTTTTAGGTCCAGTTACCGGTTCAGGTGTATGGTCTGATGTAATAAATGTTGCCGCTGATAAAGCCCTGGGCGAATATTTCGAAGTGACCCTGCGCAACTGGAATTATTGCAATCCTTATGATGATCCTAATATTCCCGGAGCTCCTGTAGATCCTGTAAACGGAGATCATCCACCTGTGGTGACAACAGCCATAATATTAATTGTACCCTACCCTGATGCAACGATCACCCCGGTGGATACCCTGTGTGCAAACGATGATCCCGTAACTTTAAGCGCTCATGACCCGGGAGGTACATGGTCGGGAGCAGGTGTTTCGGGTAATGTTTTTGATCCCGAAGTGTCGGGGCCAGGAGATCATATTATTAAATATGAAATTACAGATGCAAACGGCTGCTACGACAGTGATATAACTATTATAACGGTTGTACCTATGCCTGATGCAACAATATTATCCGGTGGAATAGTATGTTCAACAGATCCCCCATTCACCCTCCAAGCACGTGATCCCGGTGGCACCTGGTCAGGACCCGGAGTGACAGGAAATATTTTTGATCCGGCCCTGGCAGGTGCCGGGAATCATGTTATAACGTATTCCATTGTGGATGAAAACGGATGCACGGATTATGATGAAACTATTATCACAGTAGCAACCCCGGATGCCACAATAACCCCGGTGGACACATTATGCAATGACGATCCACCTGTCACCTTAACCGCCCATGACATGGGTGGGGTATGGTCAGGGCCCGGGGTGGTTGGTAACACTTTCAACCCTATGATTGCAGGCATAGGTGATCATCTTATCAGGTACACTATTACAAATGCCGATTGCAGGGATACCGACAGCACTATTATTACAGTAATGCCTAACCCGATCATCACAATAGACCATCCCGGTACTATGTTTGTTACAGCCCCTCCCGTAACCTTAAATGCCAGCCCGGCAGATGGAGTCTGGTCAGGTCCGGGGGTAACAGGTAATATTTTCGATCCCGGCAAAGCAGGCTTAGGCACTCATGTATTGCATTATGAAACAATCCCTGACAGATGGGGCTGTATGTCTGAAGATACTATACATATCAGGGTTACCAAGCTTCCACCTCCCACTGCTGATTTTCAACCTGACACTGTGGGATGTTCTCCCTTAACGGTGCAATTTGAAAACAAAAGCCTCTATGGGGAAACCTATACCTGGGATTTTGGAGATGGTATATACTCAAACGAAAAAAATCCTGTCCATACATACTATGTTCCCGGTGAATATATTGTGAAATTAGTTACAAACAATATGACAGGTAAATCTATACATAACGGAATAGTGACCGTATACCGGAATCCGTCAGCTATTTTAGACGCATACCCCTTACATGTAATAAACAAGGAACAGGTAGTGGTATTTTATAATTACAGTCATTATGATTCATTATCATATTGGAGATTTGGCGACGGACACACTTCAACTGAAGAAAATCCATATCACAAATATGAAGAACCGGGAAGTTATGATGTCTCACTTACCGTGGAATCCAAAGACGGATGTATTGACTCAGCAAAGCTGGAAACTCCGATAATTGTTGACTGGAAAGAAGGGGAGATAAAATTCCCCAATGCCTTCAAGTGGAACGGAACGGGACCCACCGGCGGAGAATGGAAAGAGGGTGTTTACCCGGAGATGGACTATGTTTTCAGACCCTTCTTTGAGAATGTGATAGACTATAAGCTCCAGATCTTTAACAGGTGGGGTGTACTGATTTATGAAAGCCATGATCTGAATATAGGCTGGGATGGTTATTTCGGAAACGGTAAGCTCGCACCCCAGGGAGTATATGTCTGGAAGGTAAGCGGACAATATGCCGATGGGGAATATTTTGAAAAGGTTGGTGATGTAACCTTTTTACATTAAAACACCAACATTATTTATGAATACCTTTTCCACCCTGTTAATCTCACCTTTAGATATGACTAAAAAATAAAGCCCCGGTGTAAGACCTGAAATATCAAATTCCAATGTGTTAGTTTCGATATATTTGCGTGAAATTAAAACACCGGACGAATTAATCAAATCAACTCTATATGAAACAAAGTCATCGCATAAAAATACTATCATTAGATTACCGCTTATCATTATCTTCACAGGATCAACCTTCCCATGGGTATTGTCAACCATGAATTTTATCATTTGAGTCCCAGTCACATTGTTACCACTTTTATCCTCTGCCATCCACGTCCTGGTTATTTCTATCGAATACTCACTTTCCGCGATTTCATCTGTATAACTTATCGCCACTTCTTCATCACAATTGTCCATTGCGGTTGCCTGGCCTGTAACTGCAGGTATTGTATCGTATGGAGATATACTATCCTTATAATAACCAGTGTAATCTGATGGCAGTGTCAGTATCGGATCTAAATCGTCTGTAAATATTATGTTCTGAATACCTGTGATACTGTTACCTGAATCATCCTCCGCTTTCCATGTTCTTATTATATCTGTTGAATATTCTTTTTCTACAACTGCATCTGTATAACTTATTGCCACTTCCGCATCACAATTGTCCGTTGCGGTTGCTTGTCCTGTTTCGTCTGGTATGGCATCATATGAACAGATATCATCCTTACTGCCAGCGTAATCGTCAGGTATCATCAATTCAGGCTCCGTATCATCTATAAATGTAATGGTTTGGATGCCAGTTACAATGTTCTCACAATTGTCCTCAGCTCTCCATGTCCTTGTTATCATCGTCAGAGCTTCTGTTTCTTCAACAACATCATTATATGTTATTGTTACTTCATTGTCACAGTTGTCTGTTGCCGTTGCTTGGCCGGTGACTGCAGGGAGTGTCTCATATAAACAGCTAGCATCCTTACTACCACTGTAATCGTCAGGTAAGATCAGTACAGGCTCAGTATTATCTGTAAAAGTAATATTCTGTATACCGGTGACAAAGTTCCCAAAGTAGTCCTCGGCTTTCCATGTCCTGCTTATCGTCGTAAGGCATTCTGCTTCTTCAATAACATCGCTGTATGTTACTGTTGGTTCATCATCATAATTGTCTGTTGCCGTTGCATGGCCCGTTACGGAGGGCAATGCATCATACTCGCAGTTGCCATCCTTAATACCATTGTAATCAGACGGTATAGTAAGTACAGGAGTGGTATCATCAGTCTCAATCTGGACCGCCCAACCCTTTCCTGTTAAATTATTATAATGATCCAGGCCTTCGGCTGATGGCACTGCATTACCTGTTAAATCCAAGTTACCGTTTGATTGACCTGCTCCATCCAGAATTTTTAGCACATAATCAACCAGTGATTGAACTAAACCACAATTTTCTAATTTAACATACATCAAGCTATTGGTACCATCTATGTTTATCAATGTCAACTGGCTTCCTGATAAATAGAAAACACTAAGATTTGTACAACCACTTATATCTGCACTGGTATAATGGTTATCAAACGCTCTAATATCTTTAATAACAGTACTATGACACTCAAATGGCCCAATTTGATTATCATTCCAGGTATACAACTCTGTCAAGTTAGGAAACTGGCTTAGTTCAGGTATGTTTTCAGTAAACTGGGGGTTGTCCCTGACACAAATATGCCATAATGCCTGCCCGATAGAGCCCCAGTTGATTGAGGAAAAATTATTTAATGCTCCTCTTAAATCTTCCAAGGCAATACAACCCGACAAATTAAGAGCATCCAGATCACAATTTTCAACACATAGTCTCTCAAGAACAGGATGAGAATCCAATCTTAATGTGGTTAAATTATAGCATCTATACAACTCAATAAATTCTAAGTCGATTAATTCCCTCAGATCCAGTTCTTGTAATTGAGGATTATTGCTTGCACATAAATATTGCAAGCTGCCTGCTACCAGGTTCAAATTATTAAATCCAGATATATTCTGACCATCTACCAAGTCAAAACCACCATAGCCTCCGTCCCCGGCATCATAACCCACATTGATGCCTATCAAAGCAGACCATGGCGTGACCTTCAGATAATTGTGTCTCGAACCCTCAGTGCCATAATCTTTCACAGGCTTGAGAGATGAACTTGTGGAGCCATCATCAAAAATCCATTCTATGTCCGGAGAGCCAATCACTTCGATTACAGGAGCAAAAACGGAGCCGGTACTCTGTATATTAATTACATCAGATGGAACATCCTGTGGTATCGGTTCAGAGTAGCAGATATCATTAAAGTGATTAACTTTACGGTCCAATCCTAAATTATAATATCTACTTCCACATAAAACAATGGATATATTGACAATCATAAATGATAAGAGAACACACTTATTCATAAATCAAGTTTTAGATTCTTCAGAAAACAGAATCCCTAACGTAATACCATGTTTCTTTATCAAAAACTTCGTCTTAAACCGGATGTAATTGATAAATACTTATTTAAGTAAATTTATAATATAATATTGAAATCGTCCAAAAAGAGAGCATTTTCTTTGATGAATTATCTGTTTTTATACATAAAAGAGCAGTTTAAGGCTCTAGGAAAGCAGATCGGATTAATTTTTCCCAGTACCATCGAAAATCAATCTATATCCAGAAATAATCCTAAAATTTTTATCAATTTTTTCTGATAGTTTGTCAAAAGAGCATTTCTCCTAAAATGATATGTCTGTAAAAACAATCTGACTATTTTATACTGATTATGTGTTTATTACAGAGTAAATAGTGATTTACATATTTTTTATATGCTGTTTTCTTTAATCTAATTCATGTTTTTTTGATTAAACACAGTTTACCATCCATTAAACACTTAATTTTAAAGACCAATGTCATAATAAATTTGATTATAAGGCACAAATTATATCTATAACCCACATTACATGAGTTGTTAAGAACATTTAATCTGAGTAAATTTGAATAACAATAAAATCATAAATAGACGCTTAAATAATAACTCTATCACTATAGTTCCCGGATATCTGAAAGGAAACTTTATAGAATTTTTAAAGTATAAATAATATCACTACTGTCCCGTTTAAAAATTGGACAGTCTGGTTAAAAAGTTAATAATTAATTTGTTACAAAAATATATTTTTTCAACGATTTGAAATTTACTTTTATGGCGAGATCATAAAGATAATCGCCATGAATCACGGGAAAACAGTTTTTGCACAGCTTATGTCTATGATACCAGAATACGAATTCGATAAATGTGTTGCCAGATACAATG
>JAWLEO010000022.1:0-59493 GCA_041686075.1 Bacteroidales bacterium
TTTATTCTTTGCTATGCCGGCGGAACAGGTAAGACCGGTTTTTGTCTTTATTTCCTTTTTGATTTTATATGCAATCTTAATTGCAGCATTGAAATCACTGGCACTGTCACTGACATCCAGGAATGCTTCATCAACCGAAAGGGCCTCTACCAGTGAAGAATAATTATGGAAAATATCAAAAACACTCGAAGACACCTCTTTGTACCTGTACATCCTGTGTTTAACGAACACAAGCCCCGGGCATAATCTTTTAGCCGTAGTACTTGGCATTGCCGACCTTATGCCGTACTTACGTGCTTCATAACTGGCAGCGGCAATCACACCCCTGGGAGAGTCAGATCCTACAACTACAGGTTTACCTTTCAGTTCAGGCCTGTCATTTTGTTCAACCGAAGCGAAAAAAGCATCCATGTCAATATGAAGAATCTTCCTGTGCATCTTATTTAATAGAGGTCATAAATTTATAAAAAGAGCGGCAACATCTTTTGAAATATGTATATTTACAGCCCTTAACATAATAAATTATATTATATGACTGATTATATAAATCATCCACTTAATAAAAAATACGACCTGGATACAGCTTTTGGTTCCATATGGGAATTTTATAAGAAATGGTTTGGAAGCCTTTTTGTGATATCTTTCGTATTCTCATTGATCATTACTTATATATCAGGCAGGGTTGATATATCAAAAATTTATTCGACTACCGATCCTGAAGAGATGATGGGAATAGTGCGGTCTATGATTGGTCCCTATGCACTTGTTTTACTCTTTACATTTTTGTTCACCTTAATATTGCAATATTATGTTATAAGAAAGCCGGTTGACCCGGACAGTAATATATTAAGCATTGGAACGACGGCCATAGTAAAATACTTCCTCCCACTTCTTGTGCTTAACATTATCCTTGCTGTTTTTGCCGTGTTTGCCATTATGATAGGTATTTTCTTATTATTTATTGGCGCTTTATTTGCCGCTGTCTACGTTGCCTTGCTCTACGCTTTACTCTCCCCTGTTTTTATGATAGAAAATCCAGGAATCGGGGACACCATTACCACCACCATCAAACTGGCTCATAAACGATTCTGGCCTAATATCGGTTGGGTGGCAGTATTTGTAATCCTTCTAATGGTTATATCCTTCATTCTCGGGGCAATTATCATGATACCTTTTGGTGGAAGTTTTTTCAGGTCAATAATGAACCCGGAAAATGCAACTGAGGTTCTCAACCTCACAGGCAAACCTTCGTTTATAATACTTAGCGCCCTGGCTAACGCTCTTATTATGCCATTGTTTCCGATATTCAGCCTTGTTCTATACTTTAATGCCCGATCAGACAATGTTGGTGAAATAATAAGTGATAGAAGCGGTAAAGATGATACAGGGCCTGTGAAAATTAAAGATCTTTACAGCGACAGGGCCGGCAACAGAAAAAAGGAACAAAATAAAGCTGATTCACCTCCTCCTTCCATTGAAGACCTTAAACCATAATAAATTAATAATAGCTTATTATGAAAGTAATAGCTGTAAATGGGAGTCCTCGTAAAAAAGGGAACACCGAGCTCCTTCTGAGAGAAGTATTAAGCGTACTTGAAAGAAATGAAATAGATACAGAAATGATTCAGATTGGAGGTAAGGAAGTAAAGGCTTGCACTGCTTGCATGAAGTGTAAGGAAAAGAAAGACGGGAAATGCTATGAGGATAATAAGTTACTCAACAAGGTAATCTCAAAAATATCCGCTGCCGATGGTATTTTGATCGGTTCCCCCGTATATTTTTCTGATATAACCCCGGAAACCAAAGCCTTGCTTGATGTTGCAGGATACACCCTCAGAGCTGCAGGGAACCCACTGAAAAGGAAAGTTGGAGCTGCAGTAGTGGCCGTCAGGCGTGCAGGAGCAATCCATACCTTCGACAGTATTAACCATTTCTTCATGATAAATGAAATGATCGTCCCGGGTTCATCTTACTGGAACATTGGTATCGGAAAGGAAAAAGGAGATGTCTTAAATGACGCTGAAGGATTGAAAACAATGCAAACGCTCGGTGAGAATATGGCCTGGTTGATGAAAAGGATATATCAAGAAGGCTAAGGCTAAGGCTGAGGCTAAGGCTAAGATCCACCTTCGCTGGCGCGGATCTCCCGATCCGTGCCAGGCCTCGGCGGACACGGTAAGGTCCCCACAGACTTGGTCTGACACAGTCAGCGCCCGAAGCAGTCAGGATGACAGTCTTAACAGGGTATTCCTAATACCGCACTCTTTCTATATAATGTGTATGCAACAATTCGTGTGCCTTATGGCTGTTGGGCTTACCCAGAAAGTCTTCATATAGCTTAATAACTTCAGGGTTCTCATGGGACTTCCTTATAGGCAAGCTCATGTCCTCTTCATAAATGGCATCTATCCTTTTCTGGCGTATTTCTTTATTAGTAGGTATTGGTTGTCCGCCCCCACCTATACATCCACCCGGGCATGCCATTATTTCAACAAAGTGGTATTCAGCCTCACCTTTGCTTATTGCATCCATTACTTTATTTGCATTGGTTAGCCCATGTGCAATGGCTACTTTCAGTTCCACGCCTTCGAGGAAGTTCCATTCCTTCATGGTTCCCTCAATTTTAAGTGAGGCTTCCTTCACACCTTCCATACCTCTCACAGGAGTGATATTGAGGTTGTCAAAAGGTACAGGTTTGCCTGTAACAATCTCATAGGCAGTACGTATAGCTGCCTCCATTACTCCGCCTGTGGCACCAAAAATAGCCCCGGCACCGGATGAATCGCCCATAATTGAATCATAACGCGAAGGCTCAAGTGTTCTGAAGTCAATTCCTGCCTGTTTAATCATTACCGCAAATTCCCTTGTTGTAAGAACAAAGTCAACATCCTTATGTCCACTATCCCTCATTTCCGGGCGATCTGCTTCAAACTTCTTGGCTGTACATGGCATAATAGACACAGATACTATCTCTTCAGGATTGAGACCTTTCTTTTCCGCATAATAAGTCTTTGCCAGGGCACCAAACATCTGTTGTGGTGATTTGCATGTCGAGAGGTTCGGCAGCAACTCCGGGTATTTATGTTCAATAAATTTTATCCAACCCGGCGAGCAGGAAGTAAACATAGGCAGAACTGCATCTTTGTCCTTTTCAACCAATGCCTTTTTCAGTCGTGTAAGAAGTTCTGTTCCCTCTTCCATAATAGTAAGGTCAGCGCTGAAATCGGTATCAAGGACCGAATCAAAGCCGAGCTGCCTGAGAGCTGTAACCATTTTACCGGTTACCCTTTCTCCCGGATCATAGCCCAGGTCCTCACCCAGGCCCACTCTTACGGCAGGTGCTGTTTGAACAACAACATGTTTATCCTGGTCATATATTGCATCCCATACATAATCAATATAATGCTTTTCTATCAGTGCGCCGGTCGGGCAGCGGTTTACACACTGGCCGCAGTTTGTACATACTACATGGCTTATAGGCCTGTCAAAGAAAGTAGAAATTTTCATTTCTGAACCTTTGCCACTCACGCCTATTGCAGAAATCTTTTGTAATTCACTGCATGTACGCACACAACGCTGGCAACGTATACATTTACTGTCATCCTTGATTATTGCAGTGCTGGCACTGTCAATCATATGTTCGTGTGCACCAACAAGGTCAAGGAATAGATGATCGCCGAATGAATATTCATTGGCCAGTGTCTGTAATTCACAGTTCTGGTTACGGTAACACTTTGTACAGTCAGCCCTGTGCTCTGAAAGAAGCAACTCAACCACATGCTTTCTGGCATTACGCACCTTCAATGAATTTGTAAGTATTTCCATTCCTTCCGTTACGGGTTGTGCACATGCGGCAACGAGTGCTCTCGCACCTCTTTGCTCCGCAACACACACACGGCAATTACCTGCCACACACAGGTCGTCATGATTACAAAGTGTAGGAATATGGATATTTAGTTTTTTTGCAGCCTGCAATACTGTTGACCCTTCCGGCACTGAAACAGGCTGATTATTTATTTTAAGGTTTACCATTTTATTCTTTTTCATTTTTTTCTCCTCTTTAGTAGATGATTTCTTCTCTGAAGTTTTCAACTATTGAATTAAATGCATTGCCTACTGACTGGCCCAGACCGCATTTAGATGCTATCTTCATTGTAGCAGCCAGCTTGACCAATTCATCCAGATAGTTCGACTTGGATTCGCCCCTCTTAACACTTTCTACACCCTTAAGTAGCTGCTGGCAACCAACGCGACAGGGGGTGCACTGACCACATGACTCTTCATTGAAAAAATCCAGGTAATTATGAAGAACATTATACATGGAGCGCGAACTGTTGAATAACTTCATCGATCCTCCTGTGGGTACACCCTCAAAGCCAATGACGGTACTGGCAAAGAGTTTTCTGGGCACACAGAATCCGGCTGCCCCTCCAACCTGCACTGCCTTGGTATCGCCGTCACCAAACTCGTTAACGAATTCCAGCAAGGACATTCCCAGTTCCAGCTCATAAATACCGGGTATAGGTGTATCACCTGATACAGAGAATACCTTTGAACCGGTGGAAAATGTAGTCCCCATCTGTTTAAATCGTTCGGTTCCGTAATTTATAATAATTACAGAATATACCAGTGTCTCCACGTTGTTGACGATTGTAGGCTTACCAAACAAACCCGAGGTGGTTGGAAATGGGGGTTTGTTTCTTGGTTCTCCCCTCTTGCCTTCTATGGACTCGAAAAGGGCACTTTCCTCACCACATATATAGGCACCGCTTCCAAGTCTGAAATCGATATTAAAATCATATCCTATTTCCTCGATCATTTTATGAAAGCCATCCAGCTCTATCTTCAGCTGGGGAAGCATGAATTTATATTCCCCCCTGAGGTAAATAATTCCTTTTTTAGCACCTACTGCCTTACCTGCAATAGTCATGCCTGTATATACCTTATAAGCCACCCGGTCAAGGATCTCACGGTCCTTGAAAGTTCCGGGTTCACCTTCGTCAGCATTACAAATCACATATTTTGTTTTTTCTTTCTCTTCAGAACACAGTCTCCACTTCATACCGGTGGGAAAACCGGCTCCCCCCCTTCCTTTAAGACCCGATTCAAGGATCTCATCGATGATCTCACTGGGAGTCATCCCGTATGCTTTTGTCAATACTTCCCGGGGATCAATGTGCTCAAATATAAGATCTACTTTACTTACTTTTTTGGTTTCCATTATCAGGTCCTCTTATTTATGCGTGTATTCTTTAATAATCTTAACAATCTTTTCCCTTGTAAGCTCTGTATAGGGAATGTCATTAATAAGCATGGCAGGGGCTTTGTGACACCAACCCATGCAATTGGTCTCCAGTAAGGTAAATTTACCGTTAGAAGTAGTTTCACCTACTTTAATTTTCAATACGTCCTCAAGGGCTTCAATAACATCGTGCTTACCTTTCATGGCACATGTAATAGTTTTACATACCCTGACAACATATTTGCCCCTTGGCACGGTATCAAGAAATGAATAAAAGGAGGCCGTCCCATATATCTCAGCTGCAGATATATCAAGCTCTTTGGCCACTTCAACCATAGCATCATCCGTAAGGTAATTATGCTTTCCCACTATACCCTGGAGGATAGGCATCAGGCTCTCTCTGCGCCTCCCGTATTTCTCAACCATGTCCTTTACCAAATTATCAGTTTGATACATATTAAATTGGTTTTAAAATTTAAATTATCTACTCTATTTTTTCAGGTGTTAAAATTATAACAGCTCAATGTCTCAAAAGATGGGAAATGTCATGTTTTTGAAATTTAGAAAGATTCTAAACATGCAGGTCTGTAAAGCCTTAGGATGCCATTTAATGTGGCTTTATTACTGTAGAGAATTTGGTTCTGCAGGCTGTTTATAATGCGGGAATGAATTTACTCAATTTTTGCAGAACATAAATCAAAATAATTATGCACCGGGTATAATTGGAATACATTTCTGATATTTGCTCTAATAACCGATATAAACTATATTTATAAGTGTCAGCAAAAAACGTAATTATAGCACAATCAGGAGGCCCTTCTCCTGTAATAAACAATACACTGAGGGGAATTATCCATTCATGCATGAATGACAGCAGTAGTTTTCAAAAAATATATGGAGCATGGCATGGCATTGAAGGTATACTAAAAGAAGAACTCCTGGATATATCAGTACAGGAAAAAGAAGAGATAGAACTTCTGGAAACTACACCGGCAGCCGGAATCATAGGGACCTGCAGGTATAAACTTAAGGATGGACAGTTGAAAGACCTTGATCGCATTATCAAAGTATTCAAGATTCACAATATTGGATATTTCTTTTATATAGGAGGCAATGATTCCCAACATACGGTATTTAAAGTAGGTGAAAAGTGCAAGGAATCCGGTTTGGACGTCATTTGCGTGGGAGTACCGAAAACTATTGATAATGACATTGGCGACAGCGAGTTTAAACTTATTGATCACACCCCGGGTTACGGTTCAGTCGCTAAATACTGGGCACATACTATACAGAATCTCAATCAAGAAAACCGTGGTTCATCACCCGCTGATCCCGTTATGGTTGTACAGGCGATGGGCAGGAAAACGGGCTTCATCCCTGCAGCAGCTCGTCTGGCCGATCCACAAAGGGAATTTCCCCTGCAGATATATATGGCAGAGTCAAATATCTCACTACCTGAAATGGCTGACAACATAAATGACTATTTGACCCGGTACGGGCGCTGCCTGGTAGTGGTAAGTGAAGGTTATAATGCCGGCGACCTTGGAGAAAGGAAGGACGCCTTTGGTCATTCCGAGTTTGGCGCCTCTAAAACGAACGTGCAGCAGCTGCTTGTGAACTATCTAAACGAGGTGGGACTTAAAGTCCGTGGAACAGCCAGGGGCCAGGTGCCCGGCACCGATCAAAGGCACTCGATGATCTATGCATCAAATATTGATCTCAGGGAAGCATACATGGTAGGGCAGAAAGCTGTTGAAATTGCCTTAAACGGTGAAAATGGATGGATGGCCACAATCATTAGACAGGGGACGCCGGGCTATAATGTTGTCTATGATAAAGTTTCCCTTGAAAAAGTGGCCCTGTCAGAACGTTTTTTCCCTGAGAAATGGATCTCCGGCAACAGGTTTGATGTTACCGATGAATTTATTAAGTATGCTCACCCCCTTACGGGAAATGAATGGGTAAAGATCCCTTTAGTCAATGGTTTGCAGAGATTTACAAAATTCAAACCTCTTTTTGCAGAAAAAAAACTAGGTAAATATATTCCTGAGGCTTACTGATATGGATTACAGTCAAATACTTAAAGATCTTAAACCGGAAAAAGAATTCTTTGCAGGCATTGATTCTGACGGCTGTGTGTTCGACACCATGGAACTAAAACAAAAAGAATTCTTTATACCCAACGGAATCAAATATTTTAATCTTTTCCCCATAGCAGGAATAGTCCGTGAAACATGGGAATTTGTTAATCTCTATTCCGTACACAGGGGTGTCAACCGGTTCCCTGCCCTGGTGAAAGTTTTTGAATTGCTTGCTCAACGAAAAGAAGTGGCAGAGGCAGAAGTAAAGCTGCCCGACATAGAGCCTCTTAAAGAATGGATAAGCAAAGAAAATAAACTTGGCAACCCTTCCCTTAAACATTATTGTGAAAAAAATCCTGAGCCCTTCCTGAAAACTGTTCTTCAGTGGTCTGTGGCAATAAACGCTGAAATAAGTAAATGGGTCAAAGGCGTCAGTCCCTTCCCTGACGCCAGGGAATGCATTGAAAGAATAAGTGATAAAGCCGACTCAATAGTCGTCTCACAAACCCCGATTGAAGCGCTTGAGAGGGAATGGAAAGAACATAAAATTGATAAATATGTCAATTTAATTGCAGGTCAGGAACATGGCACTAAAACAGAGCACATAGCCTTCGGTGCCAAAGGCAAATATCCCGATGATAAAATCCTGATGATAGGAGATGCACCGGGAGACCTGGAAGCGGCGAAACAGAATAATGTACTGTTCTACCCCGTAATACCGGGGAAAGAATCAGAATCATGGAAAAAACTTGCAGATGAAGCTTTTGATAATTTTCTCCAAGGTGTCTATAAAGGTTATTACGAAAATATGCTGCTGGACGAATTTAAGAGAGCATTACCTGAAGTACCACCGTGGATAAGAAAATAATATTAAAAAAGACTCATGCTATATTACAGTATAGAAAATGAAGAACGCCCACTGGGGCCGGAACAAATAACAGAAGCCATTACTCTTGCCATAGAATCTTCAGGTAGAGATAAACCGATATTGATTATCCCTCCGGATATCAGCAGGTTTCACTCCGGGGCAGGAATAATAACCAGTATTATCTATGAGAAATACAGGGAGAGGGTAAGGGATATCCTGCCTGCCACCGGCACTCATAAGCCAATGACTGCTAATGAAATAAACAGAATGTACAAGGGTGTGCCCCATAAGCTCTTTAAGGTACATAATTGTAGAAAAGATATAATCACACTTGGTAAAATACCTGCTTCATATATTAAAGAAGCATCGGGAGGAAAACTCACTTATGACTGGCCTCTGCAGGTAAACAAACTTATAAGCGACCATGCAGGATCACTAATCATATCTGTTGGCCAGGTGGTACCACATGAAGTAACGGGGATGGCAAATTATAATAAGAATATTTTTATTGGATGCGGAGGGTATGAAGCCATTAACAAAAGCCATTACCTGAGTGCCGTATATGGTATTGAAAGATTGATGGGCAAAGCAATAAATCCTGTCAGGGAGCTGATTAACAGGGGAGAAAATCTTTTTGCCAAACATCTTAACATTCTTTATGTCCTCACGGTTACAGGCACAGGATACGATGGCAGACCTGCCATGAAAGGTTTGTTTATAGGCTCCGATAATGAATGTTTTAGTAAAGCTTCATCGTTTTCTGCCAGACTAAATATCAAAGTAATTGAAAAGCCCCCTAAAAAAATAGTTACCTTCCTCAGTCCTGTTCAATACCGTAGCACCTGGCTGGGGAATAAAGCAATTTACCGAACCAGGCTGGCTATTGCCGACGATGGAGAGCTTATAATTATCGCTCCCGGGGTGAAAGAATTCGGAGAAGACAAAATAATAGACAGACTAATAAGAAAATACGGTTACCTCACCCCGGAAGAAATAGTTCCGCTGGTGGAAAAAAATACCGATCTCCAGGAAAATATGGCAGTTGCAGCCCATCTCATACATGGCAGCCCGAAAAACAAATTCAAAGTAAGGTATTGCACTGATAAGATGGGTAAAAATGAAATAGAGGATGTGGGTTACGCTTATTCATCTTATAAAGAAATTAAGAGAAAGTTTAATATAAATAAACTCAGGGAAGGATTCAATATAAGCCCGGAAGGCGAAGAATTCTATTATATATCAGACCCCGGCCTTGGCCTGTGGGTGCGCAAAGGAAAAGATTAATAAATAATAAAATAATGTACCGAATGAAAATACTCATTGATAAAAATGTACCCTTTATACACGGGGTACTGGAAGCATACGCAGACATAAAATATGTTAAAGGCAGTAAAATCAGCCGTGAGCTTGTGGCAGGAGCTGATGCTATCATAATAAGAACCAGGACAAGGTGTAATAAACAGTTGCTTGAGGGTACAGGTGTTAAATTTATCGGGACAACATCCATAGGCACTGATCACATCGACATTGATTGGTGCAGGGCAAATGGAATACATTGTGCCAGTGCCCCCGGCTGTAATTCTGGCTCTGTAATGCAATACCTTACCGCAACATTATTATACCTGGCAGTTAAATATACCATTGACCCGCCCAGAACGACCCTGGGGATCGTTGGCGTTGGAAACGTAGGTTCAAAAGTAGCCGATATGGCAAAGGCACTTGGATACAAAATTATGCTTAATGACCCTCCACGCGAAAGAATCGAAGGGAAAAAGTTTTTCACTTCCCTTGATAAGCTCTTATATGAATCAGATATAGTAACATTACATGTACCTCTTAGCCTCGAGGGACCGGATAAGACTCACCAGATGGTTAATGACAGGTTCCTTTCAAAAATGAAGATGAATTCTATCCTGATAAATACCTCACGTGGACAGGTGGTAGATGAAAAAGCACTAATTGCTCAGATAGTAAAAACAAAAATTAAATCTGCGGTTCTTGATGTATGGGGGAATGAACCTGGTATTAATCGTAATCTACTGGAATTATGTAATATAGGCACAGCACACATAGCAGGTTATTCAGTTGACGGGAAAGCTAATGCCACTAAAATGATTGTCAGACAGCTGGCAAAATATTTTGATCTGCCGCTAAAAGATTGGAAACCGGGCCCATTGCCAGTTCCGGATGATTCTGTTATCGACATCTCCGAATTCGGCGATAACGATATGGAAATTATATTTCAGGCTGTCAAGCAAAGCTATGACATTGAAAAAGACAGTGATAAACTTAAAAAGAACCCCGAACTGTTCGAAAAATTAAGAAACGACTACGGCCTGAGGAGAGAATTTCATGCTTATACTGTTAAAGGTGATAAGCAGTTAATCTTAAATAAATTAAGAGAACTTGGCTTCAAATAAATATATTATAACTTCTAATAATATGACCAAATCACATATCGGACTTATAGGCCTGGCGGTAATGGGTGAGAACCTTGTTCTTAATATGGAAGGCAAAGGATTCACAGTGTCTGTATTCAACAGGACAGCTGATAAGGTTGATAAATTTGTTAATGGCCGGGGAAAGGGGAAAAACATCAAAGGGGCTCATTCACTGGAAGAGCTTGTCAGCAGCCTGGAGAAACCCCGGAAGGTTATGATCATGGTTAAAGCGGGCAACCCGGTTGATGATTTTATTGAACAGCTTATATCTCTCCTGGAAGCCGGGGATATTATTATTGATGGAGGAAATTCTAATTATAAGGATACCATAAGACGTAACACTTATGTTGAAAGCAAAGGTATGCTTTACATAGGTACAGGCATCAGTGGCGGAGAGGAAGGGGCATTGAGAGGCCCTTCAATAATGCCGGGGGGCAGTGAGGGAGCATGGGCCGGCGTAAAAGATCTTTTCCGTGCTATCGCCGCCAGGGCAGAAGACGGCACCCCCTGCACCGGGTGGGTCGGAAGTAATGGGGCCGGCCACTTTGTTAAAATGGTTCATAACGGCATTGAATACGGTGATATGCAGATAATAGCCGAAGCCTATGATTTGATGAAGAACCTGCTTTTTATGAACCACGATGATATGCACAGGGTATTCTCAGAATGGAACCGCGGGGAACTTGACAGCTACCTTATAGAAATCACAGCCAAGATTATGACTGTCAGAGATGAAGACGGCTATCCCTTGCTTGAAAAAATACTCGATAAGGCGGGTCAGAAAGGAACCGGTAAGTGGACAGGTATTACAGCCCTTGAGCTCGGGATACCTCTGACACTTATTTCGGAAGCGGTGTTAGCCCGTTGTCTTTCTGCACAAAAAGATCTTCGCGAAGAGGCATCAAGAGTGATCAGCGGTCCTGAAGCCCGGCCTCCCGCCGACACCAACCGCTTCCTGAAAGATCTTAAGGACGCTGTGTATGCTTCCAGGATCATCTCATATACCCAGGGGTTTGACCTGATGAAAGAGGCGTCAGTAGAATATGAATGGGATCTGAATTACGGAACTATAGCCGGTTTATGGAGAGGTGGATGCATTATACGTTCTGCATTCCTGGATGATATAAAAAAGGCATATGATAAAAACAGCGATCTTGAAAACCTCCTCCTTGATAATTTCTTCCGGGAAGAGGTTGAAAAAGCACAGGAAGGATGGAGGCGCGTGGTAGCCACCGCAGCTGTAAACGGAATACCTATTCCGGCTATATCATCAGCATTGTCGTATTTTGACGGGATCAGAAGAAACGTGGGGCCTGCCAACCTTATCCAGGCACAGAGAGATTATTTCGGAGCTCATACCTATGAGCGTGTTGACAGGCCGCGTGGTGAATATTTTCATACTGACTGGATAGGGAAAGGAGAAACGTAGAGGCACGTGTCTCTACGTTTGTTTTTTATCATTTACCGTTCTAAAAACCTTTTATAGTAAACCCTCCGTCAACAGCTATAACCTGGCCGGTGATAAATGATGATGCAGGCATACATAGAAATGCCACAAGTGAAGCCACTTCCTCCACCTCTCCCACCCGGCCCATTGGGGTACGTGAAAGTACTTCACTCCTGTAATCTTCATCCTTCAGAACCTGCCGGGCAAGAGGAGTGTTAATATACCATGGGGCTACGGCATTAACCCTTATTCCGTCAGGTGCCCACTCCGCTGCAAGATTCTTTGTAAGCTGGTTTAAAGCTGCCTTCGTCATACCATATATCGAACCTGTGCGAAGATGTTTGAGGCCTGCAACCGAACTTATATTAACAACAGTGGGTGAGCTGCCTTCCTTCAATAAGGGATGGAGATCCCTGCTAAGGCTGAAGGCTGAAATAAGATTGGTGCGAAGAATAAAATCGAGTTCATCCTCTGAATATTCTACAGTCTTCTTCCTGATATTAGTCCCTACATTGTTAACCAGTATATCAAGCCTCTTATATGTTTTTTGGATAAAGTCAACTAATTGCCTGCGCTCATCAGTAATGGATGCATCCGAACGTATAAAAACAGGATTACCCTGATTATCACCTTCTGCTACACTGCTCCTCGACGTACATATTACCCTTGCCCCGTGAGCAATCAATTCATCAGCTATACCCTTCCCAATGCCTTTTGTACCCCCCGTAACAAGAGCCAGCCTTCCTTTGAGAGTCCATCTCTTATCATTCATAACTCATAAATCATAAATCATAATTAATAAATAATACTTATTTCCCTGGTTTTAGAGTCAGAATATATTTCGCTGCATCCCTGACTGCATCATCACTGAAATGGTCCTTATAAAAGCCGTCGTTACAGTAAGTCTGTGTCTGTGAGCAGTAAAACTCCGAGGAAGGAACACCTGATGTACCGGTCGGTATAACCGTGTAGGAGTCATCCCAGTCAGCGGTATTATATACATGCCTCTGGGATGCACCGTGATCAATTTCAAAATCAGATTCGTATGAATAAGGTGACACTGTATGATTGCTGCCTCCAACCCTGTAAGGTCCTTCATTAAATCCGAAAAGGAAATCCATAATGCCAACGCTTCCCACGGGGTGCATGGCGGTAAATTTATGTATATCGCCCCATATCCATTTTGATGTATCGACGGAATATTCATCTTTAAGCTTTTCAATTGTTTCATGATAAGCACTGAGTAATATATCATCGAGGCTTTCCTCCTTTTCCGTATTCACATCGTCTATAAAGAGCACATCCCGGTCGTTAATTATCATCAAAAGGTAATAATCCTTTATACCACCGTTAAAATCTTCATAAATCTCCCCCATATCATCTTCGAGGAGCAGGTCTGCGAGTGTTTTGCGGTAATATTCAAAGAAAGTTGGGATGAAAAGGTCAGCCGACATATTATAATCCCATACAGAGAGATTATCGTATACTTCCCTTTCAAGATCAGTCATTTCATCGGTTTGCTGTAGCACAGGCAATAATAACCGGCATAGCTGCCTGGCATAATCCGAATGCCTGTCGGTGATCATTCTTTTAAAATCCTCAACGTTGAATATTTCCTTTTCCTCAAGCATTTCCCTGATACGGTTTATCCTGTAAGGCATTGAGAAATATGTTCCAATATAGTAAGGGTATTTTTCAGGGTATACGGTCTTATTATTAGCAGAGGAAACCGAGCCTTTAGCAGGGTTATAACTGTATGGCAGTTGTTCATGAGGAACGTACCCTTTCCAATCGTATTTACTGCTGTCTCCAGGCTGTACAAATGCTCCATAACCTTCACGTATTGGTACACCACCACCGCTATGCAGGCCTATATTACCGTTTACATCAGCATATATAAAATTTTGACTGATTGAATTAAAATAGGAAAGAGCTTCGTTGAAATCTTCCCAGCTTTCTGCCCTGTTTAAGAGGTAAACAGCCTCCAGTTCATTGCTCATATCATTACCTGACCAGCGCATGCTTAAATCAGCATCTTCAATATCGCGGAATCCTGATATTATAGGTCCGTGATGGGTATATTTAATTTCCAGTTCCCGGTCGTCCTCGTTTTTTACCTTAATGGTTTCCTTAACGGTTTGTATATCTTTCCATTCGCCATCGACCATGTACTTCGTTTTTTCTTTGTTTGTTTTTTCAAGGTAAAGATCCAGGTCGTCAACCGCCAGGTTCGTCATACCCCATGCTATTTTTTCGTTATGGCCTGCTACGATATATGGTTCTCCGGGAATTGCAACTCCTGTAACATTAAGCTTACCCGGAACCACCTGGTGCATCTGTATCCATATCCCGGGGCTTGATAATCCCAGGTGCATATCATTGGATAAAAGTGGTTTCCCGGTTTCTGACCGTTCCCCGCTTACAGCCCAGTTGTTACTGCCGTAAAAAGGAGTAATGCCCAGGTCTCTTACCTTATCCATTGCTTTTACAAAGTCAGCAACTGCCTCCAGGTAATCATCACTGAATTCATAATCAGGGTATACGGGATCACCCGTGAAATCATAATAGGGAACCATATTGATTACAGTGTCTTTTCCGAATTCTTTTACCAGTTTATAAATAAAAACATCACCGGAAAGATTGCCACTGGCCAGGTCCCATCCCATGTAGCCAATGATATTGGCAGTGTGTTCGGGGGTCCAGTAATCTGGTTGATAACCCAGTATCCTGAATTCAGGAGGCAACTTCTTACCTGCCTTTTCTATATAGTAGTTTACGCCGCTGGCAAAAGATTTTATTTGATCGCGCCTCTCCTTATCAGTGTTTTGCAGTACCATTTTCGACTTTTCGGTCATGCGCAGAGACCTCAGAAAAAGATCTGTGTCCACATAGTCCTCACCAAGTATTTCCGATAACTCTCCTGTAGTCGCCCTGCGTATCAGGTCCATCTGCCACAGTCTCTCCTGGGCCATTATATATCCTACGGCTGAGTACAGGTCAGCTTCACTTCTTGCATATATGTGAGGCATGCCCCTTTCGTCGAATATGACCTCCACTTCATCCTGCAGTACTGGAAGGTCAAGCTCTCCGTCGTATACCGGTTTTGCACCCTTACTGATACTTTTTACAATAAAAAAGCCTGCTATTATGACTATAATCAACAGGGATAGAATCGAATAAATAATGATCTTCAATGTTTTCATAAATCTGGGTTTTAGAAAACATTAAGATAGCAAATTTTCATCTCTTCCCCATAATATATCATACTTCCCTTCTTTAAAGTGCAGGCAGGTCCGGGTGAGGTACTCCTTCTCTCTTTGCTTTAGCGAAAACCCTTCACCGGAGAAACCGTTGAAAAAGACCCCGACAACATTATTTTTTTCAAGAGTTTTTAATAATCAGGGATCTGTGATCACCGTTAATTTCTCCGTTCTTATCTAATGGTGCAAAAGGAGCTGCAATCAAACCTTTGTTTTCTTATTTATCATGATATTAAATCTATTTAAAGTCAAAAATAATTGCAGGCCTCAATCCACATTAATAATCTCATCAACAGGGATAAGCTGGAAATAGAGTTCCTTTACTCCTTCGTATAATATAGCTATTTTATCTCCGTCCACGATGCTTAAACATGAATATCCATATCCTTCTTCCTCGTTTACTTCCTCCTGATAATCCTCTGGCCATGACAGTCCTTCATCAAGGCTTGCCTTGATGGTCATGTTGGCCCGGATATTCTTATTATCGGGATTGGAGAAGAAGAGGATCTTTTTCTTTTCACCCTTGAGCATTACATCTTCTGCGATCAGGCTTGCCATACAGGTGGGTTCGGGAAGGGCTGAATTTGATGAAGGATGTATTGTCCAGGTGCTGCCCATATCCGGTGTCACTGCCACAGCCCTTCCGTTTGACTCATCTTTCACCAGCCGGTTACGGTCATCCCGCATATTAAGCATCAGGCTGCCGTCACTCAATTGCACCACCTGTGCTTCAGTTGTATTTGTTTTTGCGCCCGTACCAATTTCCCATGTTCGGCCTGCGTCATAGCTGTAAACTATAGTTGAATGGCTGGTATACTGTCCACCGTCGAGTGCAGTCACACCGATATCGGCCTTGAACTGCGCCGGAATTACAAGTGTTCCATCATCCAGTGTAATGCCCCTTCCTGGTCCCTGAAATAATAATTGCCAGGCAGGGTTTTTAATCTGCCCGGTGATATTGATGGGGTCCGACCAGGTAGCACCATCGTCGGTACTTTTAACAAGCATGAACTGGCCTGTTTCTTCAGGGCTCATACCAGGTTGGGATGACCACCATAGCATATCGTCAGGTGTAAGGCCACTCATCCATAGGGCAGCAACCCATAAGGTACCTGTGATATGGTCATAAAGTACACAGGGATCGCCGATACCATTCAGGCGCTCGGGACGACCTCCCCACTCATCCATATCCATAATAACACGCATGTCTTCCCATGTCTGGCCACCGTCAGTGCTCCGGCTCATGCCGATATCAATATTTTCCTGGAGGTCTTTGCTGCGCTTATAACGGTTATCGTAAACGGCTATCAAGCTACCTTTATTTGTGGTTACCAGCCCGGGTATACGGTAAGTGTCGCAATTATCCTGTCCTGAAGCCCTGAGTACCAGGGCCGGCCTGTAAGAAAAATCTATATCCGGTTCCAAAACCAGGCTCTTTCTGTCCTTAAATATCATTTCGATCTTATCAAGGATGAAACTCTGTTCCAGCAAGGCATCTTCTTTTACAAGGAAATCAAAAGAAAGAATATGTATTCCTGGTTCAAACACAACTGAGCCGTTTACAGTTATTTGCTCCCTTGTAAAATTAGTGGTATTTCCGAAAACAGACTGAGACATTACATCGTTAATAGTTTTAATATGCTGTATCTCTGCTGATTCAAGAAAGTCAGCCCTGCAGCCTTTTTCCATATTAATTTTTACCGATTCTAATTCAAATTGATGACCTGTATCCGGGAGAACAATATGTAATTGCAATATGGAGGAATTTTCCCTGTTTTTTAAAAGAGGTACTTGCTTATAATCAAGTTTGCTATGACTGATGTATGGCGATATATCTTCATAATTTGCCGTACATGCAGAAAAAAGCAAAACAAAGAACAGTAAAATGTTTAACGTTATATTTTTCATTCATCTTAATGTATTAATATTCTGACCTTTAAGTTTCTCAACTGTGTGAAATAAAGTGGTTGCCTAAGATAATAAAAAGGGCTGAAAGATTCACAGGGCTCATCCATCATCTCAACTATATCATCATCAAAAGCAGTGAATGGGCAAGAGCATTATTATTACATATCATTTTAGAAAGTCTTCACATGTTCGTACAATCAACAAGATGTAGAAAAATATCCTGGTATCAAACCACGTATATTTCCCCCCTTCATTGAAAGAAGAAATCTTATATGCTTTTTTACAAGCTGTTACATTACTTCAATAAATAACAGGATATTTATGATATGTTTCCTGCAAAGTCTTTATGGAAAATAAATCGGGCTATTAACCTGAAAAAAAAAATTAATCATGGGAAATATCAAAAAAGTAGCGATTAATGGCTTGGGTCGTATAGGCCGTGCCAGCCTGAAAAGCCTGTGGCTTGAAACCCGAGATTGCTCCCCCGAATTCTCGGGGTCGCGATCTCGTTGGGGATAGATTCAAACAAAAAGCCTTAAGTGCTTCTGGGCGAGATTGCTCCCCCGATTTCTCGGGGTCGCGATCTCGAGTAGGATGGTGATTAAACACAAAAAGCCTTTACTCGCTTTGCTCGTAAAGTTATTTATTATTCTCCCTTATGCTTATAAAAGCAAGCTTTTAACGCATTCGGTCAAATAATAAACCCTGACATGAATGTCAGGGCTTTTTGTGTTTGTCGGGATGGCGAGATTTGAACTCGCGACCCCTTCGTCCCGAACGAAGTACGCTACCTGACTGCGCTACATCCCGCCTTGTGCGCCGTAGCCCCGAGCAATCGGGGCGAAGGCGTATTGTCACCTCCGAAGCCCTGGCGAAGGAGGTCTCTGCCAGCGGCAAAAATAAGTATTCTTTGTCCAATTTACACGACTCAAGCAACAAATTATTGTGAAAGGGATCAGGCTTTCCAGATAATAAGTATCATTGCCCCATTCTTCGAAATAAAAGGACCATGCCTTTGATGGGGCTTAAAACTCCGGTATATCCCTTCCCGGTATACCCTATCCTCACTTTCATATTCACCCTTGAGAATAACATGCTGCTCATTCATCAAATGAGAATGCGGTGCCATTGAAAATCCCGGGGGCAATTTGAGTAAGATAATTTTCAAATCATCTGCATCGTGTAATACCTTTTTCTTGGTGTCACTTGAATATTCAATTGCAGTCTGCCAGTCAGAATCAGCGTATAAATCAATACAATCTTTCATTTTGATATCCTTCCCTTATTAATTATTAATAGTAACAAAACATTCGGCACTATTAAATTTATACAAAATATTTCTAAATGGCAACTTTGAATCAGGACTCCGGAATTTTCCCGGTCTGTTTATAGCAAGTTGAAAGCTTATAATAAAGATAGCCCAGCAACAATATTATTCCCAGCAGTGTTATTATTACCGGGGCACTTGGTACATCCAGTTTTAGTGATAGCAATAAGCCGGCAAAAGAGGCCACTATTCCTGAGATCCATCCTATGATGAGCTTACTTGTCCACTTATCCGTAATTATCACCGACAGTGAGGCCGGTAGAATGAGAAAGGCGAAAACAGTTAATATTCCTGCTATATTGACCGCTTCAACCACTACCAGACCGAAGGAAAAATAAAAAAGAAAATCCCAGAGTTTACGCCTTCCAATTTTACTCTCAGGGTCGTGAAAGGTATTGGTAAGGTTTAAAAATTTCTTCCTGAATACAATGTGAAAAACGCCAACTATAAGCACTACAACCACAAGCCTTATTAATTTAGGAGCTGTAATCCATAATATAGTCCCTACCAGCATGTCATGAATATGGACATCCCCCCCCGCCCCTTTATCAAGGATAATTACAACCAGCGTGGTTGCTACGGCATAGGCAATACCTATCAATGCTTCCAGGGGTATGGGTATTTTTTTATGTCTCAGGAGGGTAAAAGCCAGGGAAGCAAGTGAAATAAAAGCAAGCGAAAAGATATAGGGCATCAAACCATGATCACCGGGTGAATGTTCATCGTGTCCTATATTGAAAAGAACCATTCCAACGGCTGATCCCAGTGCAGCAATGGAAGCGAGGGCTATATCTATGAAAATTATCTCCCTTTTTATCACATGTATACCAAAATACACATTTATTAGTACTATAAGAATGCAGCCTATGAATGGGAGCAATATAAAACTTAGAGATAACATCCGTTTTTCTTTTTATTTAATCTGTTGTGACAATCTTCCTTCCATTTTTGTGAAGATATAATCTGGCAAAGGCTGCCAGGTATGCTGCAATACCTATAAGGCTGACGATTGCAGGTCCATTGGAAATATTCAATGAGTAAGATATATAAATACCTATTATTGAACCTGCTGAACCTATAATCCAGCTCCATATTATCCTTCCATTCCATGAACTAATGAAGATTCTGCTTATGGATGCCGGCCCTATAAGCAGTATAAAAACCAGGAAAATGCCCATCACAGGGACTGATTTAACTATTACTATCCCAAAAGTTATATAGAAAATAAGGTCATATATCCTGGTACGTTTCATTGAATCACCTGCTATCCCCTGGTGACTTACTTGCCTGATAATTTTACCCACTGCAAAATAAACAAGAATGATTGGCACAAAAATCACCAGGTCGTTAAATATACTTTTCCATGTAACCCACAATACATTCCCTGTGATAGTCTTGGTAATAAAATTTGAACCACCGGGTATTTTTTCCGCGAGTAACAGAGCCATACCCAATGCTATACAATAGAATATACCTATAATGGCTTCCTGTGGCAGCAATTGCCTTTTCACTTTCATCACAGAAAAGATGCCCAGTATAATTATCGTAAATGCATATGAAACAAGCTGGGCATTAACAGAATCCTCTGCAAAACCTATCAGAATACCTATCATTGTCCCGAGAGCAGCTATCTGTGCAACAGCAATATCGATAAATATTATTCCTCTCGAAAGTATATGATTGCCAAAATAACTTAACATGCCTGCAAGAATTATACAGGACAATATAGGGGGGGCTAAAAATATGAAGGTTCCCATATTATCAGATGTTCTGCTTAATCTCTCTGATCCAGTAGTCCATTAGTTCAAAATTATTGTCCACCCCCATTTTGCTATTTACAAACAATGGAAGATAAACAGCTTTTATTCCTGTTCTGTCTTCGATCATCTGGGGTGATTTCTTTTCGAAATAGCTGGCTACCAGCATCACTTTTATATCCTGTTCTTTTATAAGGTTCACCACATATTGCACATGCTTGGCTGAGGGTGGTATGCCCGGTTTTGGTTCTATGAATTCCACAATCTCAAGACCGAAGACGTCTGCAAAATAAGCCCAGTTCTTATGGTATGCAATGACACGACTTCCCCTGAATGGCAATGCCTCCTTCATCCAGCCTCCAAGCAGGTCAATCAGCTTTTTGCCCTCATATTCCCTTTCAAGAAAATCAAAAAGGGTATGGTTAAGAAGAAGACTGGAAAGAGTCTCACCACCAAACATATCTACCAGTTCATCACCAAACATAGCCCGGTCAATCCTGTCAATGAAATCATCCCTGTTTTTCTTATAGAAATCAGCGTTGGTGGGATCAACCTTAATAAGCCCGATAGTAATATTCCTGGCTATTGTTTTCCAGTTCAGGGGGCTGGTATTTATGTGTGGATTCCCCATTAGATGTACATCGCCTTCACTCCGGTCTGCCTTGTCAGGTTTGTCCAGGATATTTATGCCATCGGACACAGCTACAAAACCAACTGCTCCATCCATTATGTTCCTGTTACGGGATTTATCGATCAGGGTAGTTGCCCACTGCTCAAGGTCCATCCCGGTTGTAATCCATATATCGGCCTTATTCAGCATCATAGCATAGCTTGGTTTGGGCGGTATGAAATGAGGATCAGATTCACCCTGTGATATACTCTCAACTATTGCATTGTCTTTAGCTATTTCTGAAGCTATGGCTGCATAGTCAGAGAAAGAACATACTATTCTTATCTGGCTCTTCCCCCCTCCTATGGCGCTGATTGTCAATACAGCCATCAGAAGGCTTATTATTTGCTTTTTCATATATACGCTTAGTTTTATTTTCATTATCATTTCTTTTTCATATCTCATCTAGTATGCTTCGTGCTTATGGGGACCCATTGCCCATGAAAATTGTACCACCACAGTGTGATTCGATGGGTATGATTGCGCTATTCCCGGCAGGTAAGCTATGTTTCTCGAGTTATACTGGTACTGTATCCTGTAGAAAACAAATTCGCTTTGCCAGAAATCAAAATTAAGCGAAAAATCCCATTCATACTGGTCATCATCATATGGCATCTCACTGTATCCTATCCTTCCACCGACCCACATGCGAGCATTTATTTTACGGTGCACCAGGGAATAAAAACCCTTGCTACGCACTATCCCAAAGGGGGTTTCATTAAATCCGTAATACAGCTCTGTTTTCCAATCTAATGATTTATATTTTGCGGTGCCCGGGGGTTCCCACTTATAATGAAGACCAAGGCTTCCTATATAAGTCCTGGTTTGTGATAATTCATCATTCGTCCCCGCAATGGCACTAAGGACATACTCAAAATAGCTGGCATTTGAAATATCATAGTAATTCTTCCAGTGTCCTACATAAGCTAAATTAACACTCTTATTGGATGAATAACTCAGATTATCGTTAATATTGATAACTGAAAAATCGAACGAGCTGGCATCAGCGAATAAGATCCTGGGAAGCATCATATTGACAGCTGCACCCATGCCATTGAAACCGTCGAGCCCAAAATAATTAACACATACCCTGGGCCTGTCGAACTGGGGCAGGGCATGTGTATGATGCCTGTTAAGCAAACCGAACTCAGGGAAGAAGACCCCGCCCTTTAATGACATATTAAATGGCATGTTGAGTATCTCCATATACGCTTCCTCAATGGATACACCCTCTTCGGTAATATCAAGAAAGGCCTTCCCCCTGGCAAAAGGGTCGAGAGACGCAACAAAGGACATCTCAAGGCTCCTCATAAATAAACCATTGCTTCCATGTGTCCTGTCACCTGGTTCAGACGTTAGCTCATCAGATTTAGACGATACCGATCCAAAAAAATCCCCCAGAACGCTGAGATTGGGATTCAGTCCCTGCTGTTGCCTGGCCCCTGTATAAAATTTCTTTGAAGCGTCCACTTCTTCGGCTTTTTGCTTTCCTGTAAGCATCTCGGCTTCTTCCAGCAATCTGGCAAGTTCATCCTCTTTTTTACTCTCTTCCACCATAGCTTCAAGCTTCTCAATCCTCTTCACTAAGTCTTGGTAATCAATGGTGTCAGGCACAGTCTCCTCCTGCGGATATACCAGTAAACTGCTAAAAATTAAAAAAAAAGTAATTATTAAATATTTCATACTGTTTGTTTATACTTAAATCTGGTGGCTTGTTTCCTTTAAATATTTCATCAGATTGATATCCTCCTTGTAAAGGAATTTTCAACTAAAAAGTATAAACTGGTGGACCCCGGGGGGAATAAAAAGGTATTGCCGGTACCGCCTGGATGTAAGGGCTGATTACGGTCATTAATTTACCGGTGCCCGCTAATAAGCCAATTGATATTAACATGAAAAATACAAGTATATCAATGTTGCTTAGTAGATCCAGTATAATAATTTCAGCATCGGTATGGTGGTGCGGCGGATATTGATGATCATCTTTCCCCTGATGAAAAGGATGTGCATGTGAAAATACAAAACCCCTCACAATATGATTATGCCTGTTGATAAGTGAATTGGAAATAAATAGTAAGAGTACAGGGACCGTAATCAAAAAAACGAGATATTTATATTTTCTGATTTTCGCCATCAATTTCAGTTCTGAAATGCAGCAAATATAGAAAAGTTTGCTTTGTAAAAGAAATATAATCTTTTAAGTAACTTTTAAAGAATGTTAAAATATACCGGTTTATGAAAGTATAAAGCTTCACTGCTCCATAACGGCAGAGAATATTAATCTCCATTTGCTTCCCTTGACTTATTGAACAGAACTAAGCGCCAATATGTTATTAAAAAAGATAAGAGATGCGGATCATTCACAGGTGATGGCGTAAAATGGCATATTGAATTAATAAATAACAGCTATGGGACGGTTATATGAAGAAATTAAAGTCAGGGACGGGCAAATATTCAATATTGATTACCACTCTTCCAGATTCAACATTTCAAGGAAAGAGTTATTTAATACCGGTCCTGCAATAGACCTGGAAAGTAAGATAGTATTGCCTGCTTTTACCCATAAAGGACTGTTTACCTGCATTATTGAATATGACAGCCAAATAAGAAAAATTGATTTTTATCCATATCAAAGAAAAAGAACCAGGACGCTTAAGCTGGTGGAGGCGGGTGACCTTAAATATAATCATAAATTCATTGACAGGGCAGGTATTAACAGGCTAAGGGAACAAAAAAACGGATGTGATGATATTCTCATAGTAAAAAATGGCATGATCACCGAAACATCACATGCCAATATTATTGTGAGGGGCGACGATAACATCTGGTACACTCCATCCGATTATCTTTTAAGGGGAACAAAGAGAGAATATCTACTGAACAGGGGGCTTATCAGGGAAAAAATTATCACACCTGCCAGCCTGAAAAAATTTCGTGAACTTAGGCTTATAAACTCGATGACCGATATTAATGATACCGACAGTATCCCGATCAGGACCATCTGCTTCTGATAAAGCAATGATTTTATTTAATGAACCTGGTACTTTCCCTTTTGATATTAGTAAGTGGATATGAAAATTCCTCGTCCTTATAATTATACTTTATCATATTATCCGATCCGGTCGATTTATATTCATAATTTTCAATAAGTGACGGACCGGTGTTAATAGTACCTTTGACAATTGTTTTGCTTCCTTCCGTTTTTATATTTACATCAACTTCTATTCCTCTAAATATCAAAGAAGTAAATTCAACTTCATCATTGAGATTCTTCATTTCAATAATAACATCGGTTCCTTTCTCCAGATCCTTTACCACCCATGACTGATAATAAATATCTTTAATCTGGAATAGTTCATGCTCACTGTTAAAGAGAGTGACACAACTATTTAAAATGCTTATCAGAAATAAAACTGTAAAAATTCTCATCAGGTTCATATTCTTAAAATTAATAATTCATGATATTAAAAAGTATGGCATATTAAACAATATCAAATACAAATTTGTCATTAATTTTAATATATCCATCAAAAAATATACAAAGTAATAAATTTAGAATATTAATGATATTAAACATGAGGCATAATTTTTGTAGATTTGAAGACTGTAAGTAAAATTGTAATTATTTAAGAATTAAACGCATGAAATCATCATACAAGATAATATTGTTTCTGGCGCTCACCTCCCTGCTGGGAATCAACGCCTGTGAAAAGGACGTTCCACTTGAAAATAATGAACCTGATATTGAAGACCCCGATGAAATAAGCCTCTTCGTTTATGAAGGACTGAAAGATGTATACCTCTGGTATGACAAGGTTGATAAACTCAAAGGAGGTTATTTTGACACAACGGATGATTTATACACCTACCTCAATAACTTTGACACCGACTACGAAGAACTTTTTCATGATCTTTTATACCAGTATGGTACAATAGATAAGTGGTCATGGATCGTTGACGACTGGGAGGAACTGGAAGACTCCTTTGCAGGCATATCCAAATCAATGGGTTATGACTTCCGGCTGGTACAGATAGGACAAACATCTGATATCTTCGGCTTTGTCAGATATGTAGTGCCGGATTCACCCGCAGACCAGGTCGGACTGAAGAGGGGCGACCTCTTTCTCAAGGTTAACGGTGAACAGTTAACGACAGACAACTACAGGGACCTTTTGATAAATAATGAAAGCTATTACCTTACCCTGGCAACCATTTCAGGGAATACTATTTCCGAGGCGGGAGACACCGATGTCATGACGGCAGTTGTCATACAGGAAAACCCGGTATATTATACTGATGTACTGGACGTTGGTGGTGTACCGACCGCTTACCTTGTGTATAATGCCTTTACATCGGATTTTGATCTGCAGCTTAATGAAGCCTTCGAAAATTTCAAAACCGAGGGTGTCGGCAGGTTAATACTTGATCTGAGGTATAACGGGGGTGGCTCCATAAAAACTGCTATTTACCTGGCAAGCATGATCTATTCCACCGATGACACCAGAGTATTTGCCAAATCAGAATGGAACGACAAATACAATGCTTACTGGGAAGCCGCTTACGGAGAAGATGCACTAAATTATTACTTCAGCGATATAATAGAAGAAACTGAGACCACGGTAGAAACACCAATTTCATCCCTGGGTATAAATGAATTATATGTTATAACAACAAGCTCGACAGCTTCTGCCAGTGAGCTTGTAATTTACGGGCTGGATGCATATTTTGATGTAAAGCTTGTAGGCGGTCAAACTACAGGTAAGTATGTAGGATCGATCACCGTAAAGGATTATGACAACCAGGGTAATGTGAACCCCAACCATAAATGGGCTATGCAACCAATAGTGCTTAAACTCACTAATTCAGCAGGAGAACCAGCAACTATCACTGATCCCGCTTATAAGGATGGACTAATACCTGATCTCGAAGCATCGGAAGATTATACAAACCTGCTGCCTTTTGGCGATGAAAATGAACCATTGCTGCAGGCAACAATAGATTATATACTTGGCAAAAAATCTGCAATTGCGAAACCACAACTCATTGAAGGTATAGATTACAGGGTGGTGGCTGACTCACGCGACTTTAAACCACTCAGTAAGGAAATGTACCTGGAAGAGGATTTCAAACCAAGAAGATAAAAGTAATTTGCTCGCTCCCTTCGACAAGCTCAGGGCAGGTCGCTCGCGTAATTTGTTCGCTTGCTTCGACAGGCTCAGCACAAGTCGCTCGCGTAATTATTTTTATCTTTATACTTTTATCTTTTGTCTTTATTTAAATTACCAGGTGTATTCGTACCATCCCCTGACATCAACAGGATGCATGCCTGCCGTCTTTGCTGCTTTGATTCCAAGGTCACCATCCTCAAAAACCATAATTTCAACGGGGGGTATTCCCAGAAGTTCTGAACATTTAAGAAAGGTCTCGGGATCAGGTTTATGATTTTCAACATCGTCGGCGGTGACTATATGATCAAAATATTTCCTCATCCCGATTACATCAAGAGTATGATAAACGGTTTCCCTGTGTGCGCCTGTACCAAGGGCCATAGGAATCTTGCCATGGTATTTACGCACAATATCAGCAACGGGCTTAACCTCGGTAACCAGGTGCTGCATGTTCCTGAAATTTTCTTTCTTTCTATCTGCAATAGTGTCAGGATCAATAATCCCCTCTTTTGAATGATATTTTATTACTGCATAGGCAATATTTATTCCCGGGGTACCTGTAAATGATCTCAAAAATTCACTGCTCATATCCATCCCAAAACTCTGACAAGCCTGTTTCCATGCTTTGATATGTAAGGGCATGGTATTGGCCAGTGTACCATCAAGGTCAAATATCATCCCTTTTATTTCGGCGGGTAAAATAAATTCCATAAACCTGTATTCTGAAGGCACAAAGATAAGTAAAAGTTGGCAGTCACCATTTGCAGATCCGTCAAATGCTATAATGATTGATTGGTGACCAATGCACTACCAGGAATAGATCAGACACCGCATATGGGAGGTGCTGGACAAAATACTTACAGGACAATTCAAGAACTGAACAGAAAATTACTGTCTCGCTTGATGCCGGTCCTTATTTATTATCCTAGAAACAGACGTTATAATTATTGGAAAACATTTAGTGACTAATCATATTGAAAGGATTACATCGGTTAGTGAATCATTGTGTTTAAGTTTTAGTCTCTTTCTTAATTTATACCTGTGATTTTCAACCCCTCGCACCGATATTCCCAATAAGGGGGCAATCTCTTTGGAGGAAAGATTCATTTTCAGATAAGCAGCAAGCCGTAAATCTCTTGATGTAAGTTCGGGATAAGCTGTTTTCATTTTTACAAAAAACTGCTCGTACGCTCTTTCAAAGTTGGTTTCGAATACCTGCCAGTCATCTTGATTAGAAATGTTATTATCAATTTTCTTAATAAGATGGTTATAATATTTATCGGGATAACGACTTCCCAGATCAACTTTTTGTGTTTCGATACTTTTTTTAAGATTGAGTAAAAATTCATTTTTCTTTATTATCGCCATTGTTGAATTAGCCAATTCTTTGCTTTTAAATCGAACCTCGTCCCTTAACTTTTCGTTTCTTAAACGAATGAGCTCTTTTTCTCTTTTATCATGTTCTATCTTCTCCTTTTTGCGGATTTGCCTTATTACCCTGCTGCGGAATAGCCAAAAGGAAGATATTAGCAGCAGTATATAAAACAAAATGGCCAGGCATGAGGCCGTAGTTGGTGGAAGTACTTTAAATGGGTAAGAATAGATCTTACTTTCGTTGCCCCACGAATCTACGGCCTTCACTTTCATGGTGTATTTACCCTGTGGCAAACGTACGAGATTGAATAGCGGTTTTTTTGTTTTTCCCGACCACTCAGAATCCAGGCCTTCCAATTTGTACTGGTAATAAATTGGTAAATCATTGAGCAAGGGGTAAGAAAATTGAAGTTTTAGGTTATTGAAAGCATGCTTAATCTCCAAATCGCTTGAATTCAATGGCAGTATTTTTTTTACGTCCTTGTTGTTACTTAATTCTATATGTCTGAGAATGGGTGTGTAATTATTAATCAAATTAACTGTAGGATATGATATGTCAGCATCGAGAAAGGCAATTCCATTTTGAAAGCACAGGATCGCCCTTGATCCACTTAACGGAAGTAAATTCTCAAAATCTTCCACCAGTAACATGTTGTTAAAAAGAGAAGTAGGATATTCTCTTATTAATTCCACCTTGTCCATAACAATCGAAAACAGGGCGATAAAATCTTTCCCGATAAACCAATAATGATGATTGGGCGCACCTATAATCCGGTGCGATCGTTTATATTTACCAAGTCCCTCGTTTAACTTGCTATATTCTACAATAGAATCATGAATATCATCGTAAGTGAATATTTGCTTGCCGGTAGTAAAAACAATTCGGTTCTCAACTTTAAATACGTGTACATGATCTTCTTTTCCAAAAATGTCCGAACCATAATAAGTAACTCCTCCTTCTGGTACTCTTAGTCGCTGATCATCCAATTTTATTTTATATACTCCGTGGTACAAATGACTGGCCCATAAGTTACCTAAATGATCGAATTCTATGTATCTGATTAAATTTGCAAAGCCCTTTATGCTGTTTTTGTATTCGACACCTTCTGCAGTTTTTATAAAAACAACCAGATTATTGTACGTGGATTGAATAATGAGTTCCGGATTTAAGGGATCATCAACAAAATTGAAACCTCCAGTTTCTTTAGAAATCTTTTTACATGCACCCTTACTAATAGCAAAAGTTCCATGATTGTGCCCTACCAACAATTGATTGTCGATCACTTTTAGTTCCCATATCTGGTCTTGTGTTTCAGGAACAAGTCTTATTTCAGAATCGTTTTGATCAAGGCTTTTTTCAAAGAGGCCCTGGTTGGTTCCCAGGTAAAGCTTATTTTCAAAAATAGCGGTTGAATAAATCGCTCCGGCAATGGGGAACTTGTAAACCGTAAAGTTTCGATTTGAATTACAGGAAACAAAACCGATGCCAACATCAAGGGCCAACCAGATATTTTGCCACTCGTCTGTAGTAATTCCAAGCACCGTATTGTTCAAAAGTCCATTCCGGGTGTTAACTTTTGATTCGAGTCTTCCAAATTCATCAAATACGACAATTCCATCGATTAAAGTTCCGATAATAACTTTGTTCTCTGCAGTAAGATAAGCCCTGTTCAGTTCATTTTTAATAAAGTAATCAGTCCATTCTGAATTCCACACTTTAATTTTCTCATCATCCCATAAAAAAATACCATGTTCCCTTGTCCCTATTAATACCTGTTCGTTAATAAAGGGAATTATAAATTTGATTTGTTTGCCTAAAAAGAAATTGTCCTTAATAAACGGTACTGCTTTATTCTGTTTGATTTCGAAAATACCACTGTCCTGAACTACCACCAGGATTTTATCGTTCACAGTATTCATTACCGGATAATATCCGTCCAGTTCGACTGGAACTACTGAATCATTATGATAAGAGAGGATCTGTGCATAAGACCTGAAATATACATAGTCGTCTTTGATCTCTATATCCCAGAATTCACTATTAACCTTTATAAAGTCGCTGGCTTTTGGATTTAGCGAATGATAACTGAAGTTTCCATATTGATCTTTTTTCCAGTAACCAAATTCCATGTAACCACCGGTATAAATAATTGAATCGGACTTAACTTTTACACTACGCATCGTGGTTTGGTTGAATTGCTTGTTTAATTTCCAGTTGGTTCCGTCAAAAACAAGTAAACCGGAACGATTGGCAAAATACAAAACTCCATTTCCGGCGGTACTGATGCTCCAGTTCTGACGGGCTCCCTGGTAATCGTTCTGGGTAAACGAAATTACTCCAAGGTTATCATTCTGGGCTTTACCTGATACACATGAAAACAAAAAAAGAAAAACAAAGCAGACTTTAATTTTTATCATTGTAATGAAGGTGTTAAAATTTAGAGCCATGAAATTGCCAGGACTTATACATGTTTTGTTTCTCTAATTTTTATTATTGTATAAAACTTTTCCTTTCGATATCTTATAAATATCAGCTAAAATAAATTTTGTATATATCATTAAATCACTAATATATGAAATATTTTGAATTGTTGATGAGGTAATGATGAGGTTAAAACTTAAATTCATCACAAAACTTAAAAATTTCTTCCGCTGTATAATTTGTAAATCTTATAAATCGGGACTGGTCCAAATTTCTTAAATATCGTTAAATCAATAATATATGATTCTTTTTGAATTATTGATGAGGTAACGATGAGGTTAGAATTTGAATTCATCTCAGGTTAAGAATCAGAAGTGTATTAAATATTTATAAATTAAGAATGGCATTCCCTAAATTTATTAATCTAAATTAACCTAAACCTAATTATATCATGCGAAAACCATTATTAATCTTAATTATCTTTTTTTCATTCGCAACTGTTTTTGCCCAGGAAAAGTTATCGGTTTCGGGCACGGTTGTTGATGAAAGCGGAGAAACATTACCTGGAGTGTCTATTGTAGAAAAAGGCACTACAAATGGTACAGTTACTGACCTGAATGGTAACTATTCAATAGAAGTTGACCAGGGAGCAACGCTCGTATTCAGTTTCGTTGGATATCTTTCTCAAGAACTTGTCATTCAGCAATCAGGCACATATGATGTCGAACTTGAAGCGGATGTAATAGGGCTCGAGGAAGTGGTAGTAATCGGTTACGGCGAGACCAGGGTAAAAGATCTAACGTCTTCCATTGCAACAATTAAATCGGAAGAATTGACTAAAACACTATCCGGACAGGCCATGCAGGCCCTGCAGGGCAAGGTAGCCGGGGTGCAGGTCGTGAGTGCCGGGGAGCCGGGTGCCTCACCAACTGTAAGGATCAGAGGGATCGGATCATTTCCTAGCATTAGTAATTCATCACCCTTGTATGTGGTTGATGGAATGTATTTCGACAACATTGACTTCCTGAACCCTTCTGATATCGAAACCTTGTCAATCCTGAAAGATGCGTCAGCGGCAGCTATTTATGGCGTGAGGGCCGCAAATGGAGTAGTGATGATCACTACAAAAAAAGGTTCACTGAATACAAAATCAACTGTAAGTTACGAAAGTTATTATGGAGTACAGGTTCCGCAAAATGTACTGAAAATGGCTAATTCCGAGCAGTTTGTCAATTACGTGAATCAAACAGGATCTGCTCCAGATATTTCGTATATTCAAAATGCCATGCAGCGTTACGGCAGAAGCCGGATTAATCCGAACGTGCCCGACGTTAACACTGATTGGTATGCTGAGATTATGCGCGCCTATGCACCCCAGCAAAATCATTCTTTAACAGTCACGGGAGGAGGCGAGAAAACAGCTTATGCTTTGGGAATAAATTATTTCGACCAGGATGGTTTATTGGAAACCAAGGATTCCTATAAGCGAATCAATATCAGGACCAAGCTAGACCACCAGGTTAACAACTGGTTAAAAGCTGGAATTAATATTAATGTCAGTAACGGACTCCGGTATATTGGAAACAATGCAGCATGGTTTAGTGCTTATCATGCTGTTCCCATTATGCCTGTCTTTGACGAGGAAAACTACAATGAACTGGTCGAAGCAGGAATAGAAAATCCCAGTAACTATGCAAGTGCTCAGCTACTCGGTTACCGGGGTTCACAGAATCCTATGATTCAATTGAAATATAATGACAACAGACAGGATATAAGAAATGTATTCTCTGGGATTTACGCTGAGGTTGATTTGATTCCAAATAAGCTCAGGTTTAAGACAAACTACAATCTATCCATGCTGTTTAATAAGGGCAGATCAGTTGGTTTACCTTATTTTATCGCGACTAATACGAACAGGCTTGTATCGTATATAACATCTTCAAGGACGACTGAGGTTAATCATTTTTTTGACAATACTTTAACCTATTCAGACTATATTTTTGGCGACCACAATATTACAGCCATGATTGGCACATCTTTCAGGGATGAATGGTGGGATTATTTACGTGCGTCGGCCAATGATATTCCCTTGAATGAAAATTCATGGTACATAGGGCAATCCAAGATTGCAGAATCAAAGACGGCTGATGATAGCGCGGAAAGATTGTATGGCTTGTCTTATTTTGGTCGTCTATCCTATAATTACATGAATAAATACATTGCATATGTTACACTTCGTCAGGAAGGTACCTCAAAATACCAGGAAACATGGGGAACATTCCCTGCCTTTGGATTAGGATGGGTAGTGTCTGAAGAAAGCTTTTTCCAGAATGTTAATTTTATCAATTATCTGAAAATCCGAGGAGGCTGGGGAAAACTTGGGAATGACAAGATCCCGAGACAGGACGGAGCAAACACCACCAATCCCGTTTACCTGGCAATTGATGACACACAGGTTAACGGAACAATAACAACCAGTACCTTTGGTTACCTGGGTTGGGAATCCGTTACAGGAACAAATATTGGATTATCCGCCGACTTTCTTGATAATCGTCTGAGTATTGAATCCGATTATTATATCCGGGATACCGAAAATGCCGCAATACCGGTCAGCCTCAAACTCCAACCAGGAAGTGTCGTTAAAAATGTTGGGGTTATCAGGAATTCGGGCCTGGAAATGACCATATCATGGAACGGCAAAATAACAGATGACCTTAGATATAACTTAAGCGGCAACTTTGCTACCTTGAAAAATGAAGTGATGGATCTTTATGGCCAATTATATATCAATGGTGGTCAGGCAGAATTCCGTCAAAGATCAGAGATTGGCGAACCTTTGCTGTCATTCTACGGATATGAAGTTGGCGGAGTTTATCAAAATGAATCAGAAATTGCCGCTGACCCTATCGCGGTTGATAACAGCCTGGTCCCCGGGGATTTAAAGTTTGTGGATCAGAATGGTGATGATATTCTGGATGATAACGACAAAATATTTTTAGGCTCTTACATGCCCTCGCTAACTTATGGGGGGTCAATTGGCCTTACCTATAAAAATATAGAGTTCTCAATGTATATCATGGGACAGAAAGGAAATAAGATCCTGAACAGAAAGAGAGGAGAACTTATCTGGACCAATGATACTAACATAGATGCGGATCTGGCTACAGGATTATGGGAAGGTGAAGGAACGTCCAACAAATATCCTTCTGCTTCAGCTCTTAGACGGGGTTGGAATCAGAATTTCAGTGATTATTATCTCGAAGACGGGTCGTTCTTCAGGATTCAGAATATCCGATTAGCATATAATATTGACGGATCGGAATTGTTTGGTTATAATTTACCTGATGTAAGTATTTATTTCACTGCTGAAAGACCATTGACTCTATTTAAGTACAACGGTTTTAACCCGGAAATTCCTGACGGAATTGACCGCCAGTATTACCCTATTCCGGCGATTTATACATTAGGACTTAATCTAAATTTCTAAATTCCAGAAAGATGAAAATAAAAAAGTTAATAAAATATTATACGCCCATTACAATAATGAGTGGGCTGTTGATAATTTCGGTATTCAGTTGTACAGAGAAATTAGATGCGCCTTTTGAGGATGAAACTTTTACCAGTGATGTCGATTACACGAAGGGAGATGACATGATTCTTCCTCTCTTAGGAGCATATTACAAATTTTATGATCGCACCTGGGACGGTGCTTTAACATACAGCATTCGTGGGGATGATGTAAATGCAGCCGGAGACCAGGTCCCCATGCAAGAACAGGATCGGTTCATATACCAGGCGAGCCACTGGAATATTAATGCATTCTGGCAACATCAGTATGATGCTATTATTAATTGTTTCATCGAAATGGATGAAATCGAGAAGTACAGGCCAGCAGCAAATAATGATGCGTTGGCAGATCAGTACATTGCAGAGTGCAAGGTGATAAGAGCATGGGAATATCTCACTCTGGCTAAGACTTTCGGGGGTTGCATTGTAATCGATCAACTCGACAATATCCAATCGACACCTGTAAGCAATAAGGAAGAGGTGATGCAATACATTGTTGATGAAATGGCAGAGGCTATTCCTGACCTGCCGCCTGTACACCCCAATAAAAGGAGTGATGTCAAAGGAGGAATAACACAGTACACAGCCTATGCAATTCAGGCAATGGCATACCAGGAAATGAAAGATTACCAGGGTGTTGTTGATGCAACTTCTGAAATTATCAATTCCGGTGAATATCAGTTATCATCCGATTTTTACCACCTCTTTAGACTGGCGGGCAAACTGGATGATGAAAATATCCTTGAATTCCAGTTTTCAGCCTTTAACCAGGGAGAAGGAGACCAGTTTCGTCATGGCTTCAATCCGTATGGACTCGCATGGAATCCTGTTAGAACGGGTGCCGGCGGAGGTTGGGGTTTTTACGAGCCCACCAAAAAGTATATCAAGTTTATGCTTGACAGAGGTGAAACAGTGAGGCTCGAAACTACCGTTCACTGGACACCCGACGGAATGACGGAAATTGAAAATGAGTGGGGCGAACTACCCGGATGGATCGACAATTTTAACCGGGAAGGTGATGAATTCATTAACAATGCCCGTAAAAAATGGGGAGCCGGTAAATATATTCAACCCTCCACAGAATTGATAGAGGGTAGAACACTCCCTGGCAGTAATAAGAATTTTATTGTTATCAGGTATTCTGAAATATTACTTATGTATGCTGAAGCACTTACAAGAGGTGCCACAAGCAGCATTTCAATGACTGCTGACCAGGCGGTGAACCTGGTACGTACACGGGCAGGCTTAGGTACTCTGACCGGTGTTACAACACAGCAAGTCTTGGATGAGAAATTTGCTGAATTGGGTACAGAATGGGGTATCAGGTTTTTTGATATGGTCAGAACCGAAAATACCTCAGAACTGAGCCATGAAGGCAAAACTTTTACGATGGATAAAGCATACTTGCCCTTCCCGGCAGTTCAGGTATCTGAATTACCACAATTAGCTAACGGAATCCAATAAAAATTAGTGAAATGAAAACATACTACAGATTTATAATTTTAGCATTGACTGTATTCCTGATTAATGCATGTGATCCACAATATATCGACCCGATATCGAAAGTTGATCCCGGCCCGGATGAGGAGGCACCACAAATAACTGTTAACTTCCCTCCGGATGATTACGAATTACAGACAAATGAAGAACCAGCAACTATAAATATTGACTTTACAGTTACCGATGATATCGAAATTGACTTGATAACTTTGGACATGGATGGAGCTGAAATCGCCACTTTCTCAGATTTCAAAGATTATCGGGTAGCAAAAGAAAATTATATATATGATAATGTTACTACAGGTCCACACACTCTTACAGTTACAGCTACTGACACAGAAGGTAAATCCGCTACAGAAATTGTGAATTTTAGCAAGGCTCCACCCTATGTTCCTCAAATCGAAGGTGAAGTGTTTTATATGCCCTTCAATAATGAGTTCAGGGAAATGAATAGCCTGGAACTGGCGACCGTTATAGGTTCTCCAACATTCGCTGATGGAATTCAGGGAGGAACAGCTTACAAGGGTTTCCAGGATAGTTACCTGTCATTCCCGATAGATTTTCTCCAGGGGACACAGGAACTCAGTGCCTGTTTCTGGATGAAAGTTAGTGGTACACCGGACAGAGCAGGAATTTTGGTGGTCTCTCCACCTGATGCTTCCAATACTTTGAGAACTAATGGATTTAGATTTTTCCGTGAAGCTGCAGGCGGTATGCAACGCTTTAAGCTAAACGTGGGAAATGGAACCGCTGATACTTGGTTTGACGGAGGGCCGGCAGCTGATGTTACACCTGATACAGGTGAATGGGTACATTTTGCCTTTACCATTTCAGGCTCGGAAGCAGTGGTATACATCAATGGTGAGGTGGTGAAACAGGGAGCCTTCAGCGGAATAGCCTGGAATAATTGTACCCAGCTGTCAATAATGTCGGGCGCACCAAATTTCACGGGTTGGAATCACTGGTCTGATTTAGGTTTGATGGATGAACTCCGAATCTTCAACAAAGTGCTGACTCAAGAGGCAATCCAGACGATAATCTTGAAAGAAAAAGCAAGTTTCTACATGGATTTTAATGGTGATTATAAAGATGCTGTCTCGGGCGATGAAGCAACCGTCGTCGGCTCCCCGGGTTTTGAATATGGTGGTGGAGTTGACGGAGATGCATATAAAGGCGCTACGGATGCATATTTGACTTTTCCAGCTACCGACTTACAGGCAAGTGAATTCAGTGCCAGTTTCTGGATGAAAGTTAGTGCCACTCCTGACAGGGCTGGTATTTTAGTAATGGGACCCGAAGACACTGAAAATCCGGACGCACAAAATGACAGGTCAAGTGGATTCCGATTCTTCCGGGAAAATGCAGGTGGTATGCAACGATTTAAACTCAATGTCGGAGACGGAACTGCCGACACATGGTTTGATGGAGGGGCCGCTGCTGATGTCGATCCTACAACAGGAGAATGGGTACACTTTGCCTTTGCAATTGGACTTACGGAAGCCAGGGTATATATTAATGGAACGGAAGTCAAACAGGGTGCTTTTAATGGTGTAGACTGGACAGGTTGTGACATTTTATCCATCATGTCAGGTGCACCTCGCTTTACGGGATGGAATCACAAGTCAGACGAGGGACTGATGGATGAGCTGTACTTATTCAAAAAAGCACTTGCAATTGAAGAAGTTACCTTGTTGATGAATGATGGTTTGTAACTTAGGTAGGTGATTCTTTTCATAATTTTTAAAATGGGTTGTTTCATAAATGTCATTCTGAGCGTTAGCGAAGAAGCTAATTATTGATAATCAGAATTTTAGATCCCTACCTGCCGGTCACCGACAGACTTAGCTATTCTGAGAGCGGAGCCTTGCTTTTCAAGCGGTAGCTTCGCAAAGGCCGGGCTGAGGCTCTGTCGACGGGCGCAGGCAGGCTTCGCTAACGATCGGGATGACAAAAAATTGGACTTATGACACAGCCCCCTTATTTTTACCATTTCAAATGATATGACTAGATCATAATTCGTAAATTATGCCAATGCGTTTGCCTTTGATATTGCCACTCTTCCTGGTTCTCATAACTTCTTGTAATAAAGATAAACCTGAGCCTGAAGAAACTCCGAAGAAAATAGGTATTATTTATGTTTATATTGGAGAAAAGGAATTGACTACAGCCGGTGATAACAATAATATTGCTATCGACCAACTTATTCAGATCCGTTTTGACAAACCGGTAGACAGTGTTTCTGCAAAACAAAATATTTCATTGCAGGATGCAAATGATCAGGAAATTGACCTCTCCTTTACTTTTTTTAATCAAAATCAATTAGTCAAGATTATACACCAGAACCTTGACGAAGGTTCTGCATATACACTAACGATTTCAAGTGATTTGAAAGGCGCAGAAGACGAAACATTCGATAAAAAGGTGTTCAAATTTAATACATTAACACTGTCTCTGGTGCTGGAGTCTATCCTGATAGATGGAGAAGAAATTAATACGGCAAAAAGAATAAAAGATATTGACAGAGATCCCCAGTTAGAGTTTAATTTTAATATTCCAATCAATAAAAACGATCTTTCCGCTTACTCGTCATTTAGTTCAGGAGGAGAATCAGTAGGATATACAATGATTCAGTTAGATGAAGAAACCATTTCTATGACGGCAAGCCAAACATTGAAAGGTTATGGAAAATATAAATTCAGTATTTCTTCGGAAATTGAAAACAGAATCGGTAGGCCTTTTGATGGAATGGATCTTATCTTTTACACTGAAGTTGACTCAACACTCAAGTTTCCTGAGATCACGGATGATGAGTTATTAACTAAAATTCAACAACAGACATTTAAATACTTCTGGGACTTTGGGCATCCTGTAAGTGGTATGGCAAGGGAAAGAAACACTTCAGGAGAAACAGTAACCGGAGGTGGATCGGGTTTTGGTTTAATGGCAATTATTGTAGCTATTGAACGGGGATTTATTACCCGTCAGGAGGGGGTAGACAGGCTGGAAAGGATTGTAGATTTTTTAGAGCAGGCGGATAGGTTTCACGGTGCCTGGCCTCACTGGATGAACGGCACAACAGGTAAAGTAATTCCCTTTAGCCCCAAAGATGACGGTGGTGATCTGGTTGAAACCGCTTTTATGATGCAAGGTTTGTTGGCATTCAGGCAATACTTGAATCCAGGGAACACTCAGGAATCCGGAATTATCGATAAGATAAACACGCTTTGGGAAACTGTTGAATGGGACTGGTATACCCAGGGGGGAGAAGATGTACTCTACTGGCACTGGTCTCCAAATTATGGCTGGGATAAGAATCATAAAATTACAGGATGGAATGAAGCACTTATTATATATGTTCTGGCGGCCTCTTCAACCACCCATACGATTGACGTCAGTGTTTACACTAAAGGATGGTCGCGTAATGGAGCAATGGTAAATACAAGCGGCAATTCTTATTACGGATACACCTTGCCTTTGAGGAATGATATGGGAGGGCCTTTGTTCTTTGCACATTACTCCTTTTTAGGACTCGATCCCCGGAATCTTTCCGATCAATTCGCGAATTACTGGGATCAGAATGTCTTTCATTCGAAAATAAATCACGCTTACTGTGCCGATAATCCTCTTAATTATGTGGCTTATAGCTCAGATTGTTGGGGACTGACTGCAAGCGATGGATATTTCGGGTACTCGGCACACTCTCCTAATAACGACAGAGGCGTTATTGCACCAACAGCTGCCACTTCATCTATACCTTATGCTCCCGAAGAATCGATGGATGCGATTCGTTTTTTCTACTACATATTAGGAGATAGATTATGGGGTGAATATGGATTTTATGACGCATTTGACTTTACCAACAATTGGGTGGCCGGCTCATATATTGCGATCGATCAGGGACCGATTGTGGTAATGATCGAAAACTATCGTACTCAGCTGATCTGGGATTTATTCATGTCCTGTCCCGAAGTTCAGGCTGGACTCACGAAATTAGGATTTACTTATTAATATCATGAAAAAATTTTATTACATCCTAGACATTGCCATTGTACTTTCCATTATCGGAATAGGGGGATGCAAAACCGGAACTAGAAATTCGGTAGACTCCTTGCAGGCGGTAAATCTAAACAGGGAAGATTCCTTGCTCAATCTTGTTCAAAGTCAAACGTTCGAGTATTTCTGGGATGGGGCAGAACCTGTTTCAGGTATGGCACGCGAACGTATTCATATGGATAAAATCTATCCGCGTAACGACCAGGATGTGGTAACACTTGGCGGATCAGGTTTTGGTCTCATGGCAATACTTGTAGGTATTGAGCGCGGATTTATAAGCCGTGAACAGGCTTTGGAACGCTACCAGCAAATTGTGAATTATCTCGGAAAAGCAGATCGTTTTCACGGAGCCTGGCCACACTGGCTAAACGGACCAAGTGGAAAGGTGCACCCTTTCAGCCCAAAAGATGATGGAGGAGATCTGGTCGAAACCGCTTTCATGATTCAGGGCCTGTTGACCGTAGCGGAATATTTTAAAGATGGCAATGCTGAAGAACAACAACTGGTGGCTGATATCCAAAGACTCTGGGAGGAAGTGGAATGGGACTGGTATACTAAAGGCGAAGATGTGCTGTACTGGCACTGGTCACCTAACTATGGCTGGGAAAAAAATTTCCCCGTCGGTGGTTACAACGAATGCCTGATAATGTATGTTCTGGCTGCTTCATCTCCAAGCCATCCTATAGATGCTCATGTTTACCATAAGGGGTGGGCTCTGGAAGGTGCCATCACTGACGACACCGTATACTATGGCTTACATACTGTTCTGAATTTTTACCAACATAATGACGATCCTATTGGACCTTTGTTTTGGGCACATTATTCCTACCTCGGATTAAATCCCAAAGGATTGAAAGACAAATATGCTGATTATTGGAAGCTGAATGTGAACCATGCTAATATTCATTACCGTTACGCATTGGATAATCCTAAAAATTATAAAGGTTATGGTAAAAATCAATGGGGATTAACCTCCAGCTACTCCATGCGTGGATACGCTGGCCACCGACCGGGGAAAATGGATCTGGGAGTGATCTCGCCAACAGCAGCTCTTTCATCATTCCCTTATACTCCGTCAGAATCAATACAATTCCTGAAATATTTATATCTCGAAGCCGATTCCCTGATCGGGAAATATGGACCCTACGATGCATATAGCCATACTCATAACTGGTACGTTCCACGCTACCTCGCCATTGATCAAGGACCTATTCCGGTAATGATCGAAAACTACAGGACCGGCTTACTTTGGAGCCTGTTTATGAGTAACGAAGATGTTCAGAAGGGGCTTCAAAGACTCGGGTTTGAAATAAAACAGTAAGCTGTGTAAGTGAGATTGCTGAAGATAGAACGCCTCAGTCTGATTGTTGAGAGAAAGAAAGGAAACAAAATGGGAAGGCGGCCAAAGGGTGCCAATGATTGCATGGTGGCCGGGTGAAATACCCGGAAATTATTGAAAAACTAACTGCCTTGAATAAAGAACATGAAAAAACTATTTAAAAAGAAAATTCTTTTAACACCATGAATAAACTTAATGCATTTATTGTTGTCAGTTTATTAATAGCCTTTGTGTCCTGCACAAATAATAATGATACAATAACTAAGTGGATAAGTTATAGCGGCGATCCGGAGATTGAAAGAAAAGTGGATTCTGTACTTAACTTAATGACCCTTGACGAGAAAATTGGTCAAATGAACCAATATTCAGGAAACTTTGCAGTAACAGGTGAAGTAACTAATAATAAATCAGGAGATTATTTAAAAAAGGGAATGATAGGAAGCACCTATAATAATTATGGTGCAGATCATATTCGTATGTTGCAGGAACAGAATATGAAGTATTCACGATTGAAAATTCCTATGTTATTTGCTGCAGATGTTATACATGGACTGGAAACTACCTTCCCAATACCTCTTGCAGAGGCCTGTTCATGGGATCTGGATTTACTGAAAAAAAGTGCCCGCATTGCAGCCGAAGAGGCTACTGCATCAGGCATAGCCTGGAATTTTGCACCCGTGGTGGATATTGCTCGTGATCCGCGCTGGGGACGTGTTATGGAAGGTGCGGGTGAAGATCCTTATTATGCGTCTTTGGTGGCTCGGGCCCGTGTTAGGGGTTTCCAGGGCGTTGACAGCTTTCCGGATCTTGCAAAGCCCAATACCATGATGGCATGTTGTAAGCACTTTGTTGCCTATGGAGCGGCACAGGCAGGCAGGGATTATAACACTGTGGATATTTCAGACCGAACTCTTCATGAGATATATTTGCCACCGTTTAAAAGTGCAGTAGATGAGGGTGTTACTTCATTTATGACCGCTTTCAATGAATTAAACGGAGTTCCCTGCACCGGTAATAAATACATCTTCAAAGATATTTTGAGAGACAAATGGAACTTTAGAGGAGTTGTGCTTACTGATTATAATGCTATTGAGGAAATGATAGCCCATGGGTATGCGTCGGATTTGAAAGAGGCTGCAAAACTTGCGATCAATGCCGGTGTCGACATGGATATGATTAGCGAAGGCTTTGTAACTTATCTAAAAGAGCTGATTGAAGAAGGTGAGGTTTCTGAAGAACAGATTGATGTTGCGGTTTCCCGGATCCTCGAAATGAAATTCTTATTGGGCTTGTTTGATGACCCTTACAGATATTGTGATTCAGAACGTCAAAAAGAAGTGATTATGAATCCGGACCACCTGAAAGCTGCGCGTGAAGCTGCACAAAGATCAGTTGTACTTCTGAAAAACGAAAACAATATTCTGCCGTTGAAGAAAGACGTGGCCAAACAAGTTGCACTGATTGGCCCCTTTGTTGAAGAGCGAGAAAGCCTGAACGGGGAGTGGGCTATTAAAGGCAATAGAAATAAATCGGTTACTTTGATGGAAGGACTGCAAGAGAAATATGCCAACTCCAAGGTTAATCTTACTTATGCCCAGGGTACTACTTTACCTGTTATTGATGTGGTCACCAGACACGTTTCTGAAAATCAGGTGCCAGACAAAAGTGGTTTTGCAAAAGCAATGAGTATTGCACAAAATAGTGATCTCGTACTTGTTGCCATGGGTGAAAAATATCACTGGTCGGGAGAGGCCGCCAGCAGGACAGATATTACTCTGCCTGGAAATCAGCTCGAATTGATTAAAGAACTTAAGAAAACAGGTAAGCCAATTGTGCTGATAGTGTTTAACGGTCGTCCTTTAAATTTATCGTGGGAAGCAGAAAATGTGGATGCCATTGTCGAAGCCTGGTATCCAGGAATAATGGCAGGACATGCCCTCGCTGATGTACTTGCTGGAGATTATAACCCATCAGGTAAGTTGGTGATAACTTTCCCAAGAAATGTTGGACAAATACCTATATCTTATAATTCAAAAAATACAGGACGCCCATTCAATGAAGATAAGCCTTCCGATTATCGCTCTTCCTACATTGACAGTCCGAACTCACCCCTCTTTCCCTTTGGCTACGGTTTAAGCTATACCACTTTTGAATATTCCAATGCTAAAATCAGTTCGGAAAAACTGAAACCCGGGGGAAGCCTTACAGCTTCAATTGATGTGACCAATACCGGGAACATGGATGGTGAAGAAGTGGTGCAATTATACATCCATGATAAAGTAGGATCAGTAACCCGTCCTGTAAAAGAGTTGAAAGGATTCAAAAAAATTCATCTAAATAAAGGAGAAACAAAGACAGTCGAATTTATCATCAATGAAGAAACATTAAAGATGTACAATATTGATATGGAATGGCTTGCCGAAGCCGGTGAATTTGAGCTGTGGTTAGCGACAAACTCATCAGACGAAGCCAATCACCTGGAATTTTCACTTCTTGAATAATGTAATAGATAGTATGAAACGATTAGATTATATCCTCACAATAACGGCTTTATTTATAAGCACTTCAGTTCATGGGCAGGAAATAGTGCCTGAAACCTATTGTAATCCATTGGATATAGACTATACGTATATGGTATATAATTCAAGTAACAACATATCATACCGGTCAGGAGCCGATCCTGCAGTGGTAGAATTCAGGGGCGAATATTATATGTTTGTTACCCGCTCCTTTGGATATTGGCGTTCTACTGATCTAGTAAACTGGGACTTTATTAAACCTGTACAATGGTTTTTTGAAGGATGCAATGCACCTACTGCATTTAATTACAAAGATTCCGTCATATATTTTGCCGGCGATCCGGCCGGTTACGGGAGTATTCTCTATACCGATGATCCTAAAAGCGGAAAATGGACTCCAACAGCTTCGATTAGCAACAATATCCAGGATTCTGAGCTATTCATTGATGATGACGGAAAAACTTATCTGTATTGGGGATCATCCAATGTACATCCTATCCGAGTGAAAATGTTGGACAAAAACGACCGCATGCTGGAAACCGGTGTGAAAAAGGACCTTATAAATCTCATTGAAGAAGAGCATGGCTGGGAGCGCTTTGGTGAAAATAATTTTCATCCAAGGATAAAAGAAGGATACATCGAAGGCGCTTCAATGATCAAATATGACAGAAAATACTATCTGCAATATGCAGCCCCCGGAACGCAATTCAATGTTTATGCCGATGGGGTTTATATTGGAGATACACCTCTTGGCCCGTTTGAATATATGAAAAGTAATCCAATGTGTTTCAAACCGGGTGGTTTCACCAATGGTGCCGGGCATGGTATGACTCTTAAACAAATAAACGGGCAGTACTGGCATTTTGCCACAATGGCTTTGGCCTCTAACTCGCACTGGGAACGTCGTCTTTGTATGTTCCCGACCTATTTTGACAGAGATGGCCTGATGTACTCAAATACAAATTATGGAGATTACCCTCGGTTTGGTCCAGACCACCCTACAAAGGCAGGCCAGCATTGTGGTTGGATGTTGTTATCGTACAAAGGAAAAACGATGGTTTCTTCATCTAAAATGCAAATTAGAAAAAGCACCTCAAGGAATAACGAATATGACATCAGTGAAATGCCTCTGGAAAGAAATAGCAATGGTGAGATTCTTTCAGAAGTGCTGACCGATGAAAGTCCAAAATCATTTTGGGTGGCAGATGCAAATGATGACAGGCAGTGGGTGAAAATAGAAATGATCCATCCGGGCAAGATTTATGCCTTCCAATTGAATTATCACGACCATGAGTCTGGTATTTACACCCGTACAGAAGGTTTGAGACACCGTTTTAACATTGAAGTTTCAGAAGATGGAAAAAAATGGCAAATGGTGGTTGACCGCTGTAATAGTTACAAAGATACACCAAATGCCTATATAGTACTTAATCAGCCTGTTTTGGGGAAGTTTGTTCGTTACAGAAATGTGGAAGTTCCCGGTGCTAATCTGGCAATGTCCGAAATCAGGGTGTTTGGTTTAGGTATGGGCAAAAAGCCAGATAAAGTGAAAGGATTTACCGTAAAACGTGAAACCGACCGAAGAGATATTTCTCTTTCATGGCATCCGGTGAAAGGTGCACAGGGTTATAATATCCAATGGGGAATTGCGCCTGATAAATTGTATCAGTCGTGGCTGGTTTATGGCGTAAATGAGCATTTTATGCGTTGCCTTGACCGTGATACCCATTACTATTTCTCCATTGAAGCTTTTAATGAAAATGGCATTTCTGAGAAAACGGAAATCATAAAAGTTTATTGAGAAATTATAAAATACACCATCATGATGTCAAATAATATTGTCAAAGTTGCGATACTGTTTTGTTTTGGGGTTTTTACTTTTCTTTATTCGTGCAAGCATAAGGAACAGACACGGAATAGACCCAACATCATTTTCATTATGAGCGATGACCACGCCTATCAGGCCATCAGTGCGTACAGTGATAAGTTGATACAGACTCCTAACATCGACCGAATTGCCGATGAGGGGATTTTATTCACCAATGCCTGTGTGACAAATTCTCTTTGTGCACCCTCACGGGCAACTATTTTAACCGGTAAGCATAACCATATCAATGGGAAAGTTGATAATGTATTTCCATTTGATACGACCAATGTAACTTTCCCTCAGCTCTTTCACCAGGCTGGTTACCAAACTGCCATGTTTGGAAAACTCCACTTTGGAAACAAGCCTAGAGGAATTGATGAATTTAAGATACTACCTGGCCAGGGCAATTATTACAACCCGGAGTTTATAACAAATAGGGGAGACACAACAATAATGGGATATGTGACGGATATTGTCACTGATCTGACATTGAATTGGTTAAATAAAGAACGTGACCCTTCAAAGCCCTTCTTATTAATGTATCTGCACAAAGCTCCGCACAGGGAATGGATCCCATCTCCAGAGTATTTCAAGGAATACACCAAGAAGAGATTTGCTGAACCTCCAACATTATTTGATGATTACAGTGGACGAGGGACCGCTGCCAAAACATGTGAAATGAATATTGGTACATACATGACTGTTTCTGCCGATAACAAGATTTACCCGGAGGTGGCCAAAGAATTAGGTATCAAAGAACCATCCGACTGGGGAACCAGGGTATTCAATAAGAATTATTCCCGTTTTACTCCCTATCAAAAATCACAATGGGATTCCATTTACGGGCCACTCAATGAGGCTTTTAAAAAGGAATATCCTTCCATGAGTCCACAGGAATATATACGCTGGAAGTATCAGCGATACATGCAGGATTATCTGGCCTGTATCGCATCTGTAGATGGAAATGTAGGAAGGTTACTTGATTATCTTGACAAAAGCGGATTAAGTGATAATACTATTGTGGTTTATACTTCAGATCAGGGTATGTACTTAGGCGAGCATGGATGGTTTGACAAGAGATTTATGTACAATGAGTCATTTAAAACTCCGTTGTTGATACGCTGGCCGGATAAAATTAATCCGGGTTCAGTGTCTGATGAAATGATTCAAAATCTAGATTTTGCACAGACTTTTCTGGAAGCTGCCGGTATAAAGGCTCCTTCCGATATGCAGGGTGAAAGTTTAATTCCATTGTTGACAGGAAATTCTGAGCTATGGTTTCGTGATGCTGTTTATTATGAATATTTTGAATACCCGGCAGTTCACATGGTAAAAAGACATTATGGAATAGCAACCAAAGAATACAAACTAATCCACTTTTACTATGATGTGGACGAATGGGAATTATACGACCGAAAATCAGACCCGCTGGAATTAAATAATGTTTACGATGATCCAAGCTATGCCGAAGTGGTCAAAAATTTAAAAAACAGGTTGAAAGAACTCAGAGATAAATACCAGGTTTCAAAAGAACTGGATAATAAATACATTGATATCTACAAAGAGAAAGGATTGATTAAGCACTGACTTATTGAAATGAGCGATCCCTCTTTTCTTACATGAACCTTTAGCATTGTAAGTGTATTGAGAACGACTCATTTAAACCCTAACATTCACCCTTATCCAAGTCTGACTGTTTTTTAGTAATTTTGAGCCTTCTAAATAATAGCATACATGAAAATAAGCAGAAAAAAATTCCTTGCACTGACCGGATTGGCAGGTGGCTCAATTCTTATTCCGGGGAGTAAATTGTTACCTCGTAAAGCGGAGGAGGTAAACAATGACACCAGCGATAAGGCAAGAATTACATACAAAAAAATTAAGCTTAACCTTGGCCATACATGGACAATAAGCCGTGGTAGCACCGATTACAAAGAGGATGTATTTGTTTATTATGAAAAAGAGGGCATAACCGGCATAGGAGAAGCTTCGCACATGACAGGGGCAGGTCAAAATGCTGATAGGACAATCGAAGAACTGAAAAAGATAATGCCCATTTACCTTGAAGCTGATCCGTTTAAATTCTATGAACTCACCGATAAGGTAAACCAGGAATTAAAGAATATATCACCGGCTAAAGCAGCTCTCGATATAGCACTCTTCGACTGGCTCGGTAAAAAACTCAATATTCCTGTGCACAGGCTGTTTGGCCTTGACCCATCGAAATATGTTGACACCTCTTTTTCTATTGGATTTGATAAGCCTGAAGTAGTAAAACAAAAAGTTAGGGAAGCCGACCCATACAGTATTCTAAAAGTCAAATTAACAAACAGGGATGACCGGAACATAATAGATACCATAAGAGAGGTCACCGATAAACCAATCCGGGTTGATATCAATGAAGGCTGGACAGACAAGGAAGAAGCTATAAGAACAATCGAATGGCTGGAAAAGAAAGGCGTTGAACTGGTTGAGCAACCAATGCCTGTGAATATGATTGAAGAAAGCCGTTGGCTTAAAGAAAGATCACCCTTACCCATTGTTGCAGATGAAGCAGTAAATACTTCAGAAGATATAGTGCCCATAGCAGAAGCCTATGACGGTATCAATATAAAATTGATGAAGTCAGGGGGTATCATGGAAGCTTTCAGGATGGCCGTTCTGGCAGAAGCATTCAAGCTGGATATAATGATTGGATGCATGATAGCTTCCTCCGTGGCAATAAGTGCTGCAGTGCAGCTTCAGCCTCTTGCAAGATGGCTCGACCTCGACGGTTCCCTCCTTATTAGCAATGACCCCTATAAAGGGGCCCGTTTCCATGACGGGCACTGGGTTATGCCGGAAAAACCGGGCATAGGGGTTAAAGAAACAGACCAAAGAAGTAATAATAGAGAGCAATTAGTAAAATAAGGACATGCAAATAAGAGTTGGCGGAGAACAAACTACAAACATTAAGAATTGGTTCTCAGGATATGTGGACACCTTTAAGAAGGGCGATCCCGAAATGCAGGAAAACATAAAATTGAAAGAGGACCATACCAGGAGGGTATGCCGTGAGATACTGAAAATAGGGAAAAAACTGGGCTTAAAAGATGATGAACTAAGGCTGGCTGAAATAATAGCCTTATTGCATGACGTGGGTCGTTTCGAACAATATGCACGCTACAGAACCTTTAAAGACAGAAAATCTGAAAATCATGCAGAGCTGGGCATAAGAATACTGGAAGAGAAGGGTATACTGAGACACTTTGATGACACAATACAATACCTGATAATAAGATCCATAAGGTATCATAACCGTGCTTCATTGCCGACTGATGAAAATGAAACCTGTCTCTTTTATTCAAAGCTGCTGCGTGACGCTGATAAACTTGACATCTGGAAAGTAGTCACTGATTATTATCACAGGAAAGACGGTAAGAAAAATACAGCACTTGAACTGGAATTACCAGACACTCCTGGAATTTCAAGGGAAGTATACAATGATTTATTGAATAAAAGACCTGTTAAAACAAAAAATATTCATAATCTCAACGATTTCAAGCTGCTCCAGGCAGGATGGATCTTTGATATCAACTTTAAGCCAAGCCTTGACATGGCTAAAAAACGACATTACCTGGAAAAAATAAGAACAGTCCTCCCGGAGTCAAAGGAAATTGACGAGGTTTATCCATCTTATTCGTGATACACAGTGCCTAATCGTTTAATCAGGATGAAAGGAATTCTGTGACCTCCCTGTATACATTCTCAGCTGTAAAACCAAATTTCTCATCAAGCACCTTGTATGGTGCCGAGTAGCCGAATTGTTCAAGTCCCCATATCCTTCCGCTCTCACCTACCAGGCCCAGCAGTGTCACCGGCAATCCGGCCGTCAGTCCGAAACGGGGCACACCGGGCAGTAATACCGAATCCTGGTAATCCTTATCCTGCCTTCTGAACAAGCCTTCAGAAGGAACTGACACTATCCTTATATTCAAGCCCTTTCTCTCACGTAATAACACTGCTCCTTCAACGAGAGTGCTGACTTCAGAACCACTTGCCACCAATATAACATCAGGTTGACCCTTATCATCCTGAACAATATATGCCCCCTTGTGTGCTCCCTGAGCATCTTCGTACCTGCTACCTTCGGATGGCAGATCAGCTATGCCCTGTCGTGAAAGCACCAGGGCTGTCGGTGTAGTGGTATTTTCAAGGGCCATCTGCCAGCACACTGTTGTTTCAACAGCATCGGCAGGCCTGAGTACCAGCATACTGTGCTGCCCCGAGTGATTTTTCAGCTTTTCAAGTAACCTTATCTGCGCTTCCTGTTCAACAGGCTGGTGGGTGGGCCCATCCTCCCCTACCCTGAAAGCATCGTGCGACCATACATATTTAACCGGCAAGCCCATAAGTGCCGCCAGCCTGACAGCAGGTTTCATGAAGTCGGAAAACACAAAGAAAGTGCCACAAACCGGTATTACGCCGCCATGGAGAGCCACCCCGTTCATTATTGCTGCGAGGCTGAGCTCGGAAACCCCTGCCTGCAAAAACTGTCCTGAGAAATCTCCCTTCCTGAGCTCTGAGGTCTTTTTGAGAAAACCGTCTGTCTTATCAGAATTAGCCAGGTCGGCAGAAGATACTATCATATTACCCACCCTATCAGCAAATAAAGAAAGGACAGCAGAGGATGCAGCCCTGGTAGCTATGCCTTCTTTTTGTTGCACTGCACCGTAATCAACATCAGGAGGATTTTTGGAGAAATAATCTTTCAGTGTGGCGGCAAGTTCCGGCTTATTTTCTGACCATTCATCTTCTTTTTCTCTCAACACCCTTACCTCCTCCTTCTTCCTGGTGATAATGTCTTTATAAAGATCCTTCACCTCACTAAAGATATTAAAAGGATTATCGGGATCACCTCCCAGGTTCCTCATCGACTTCTCAAAAGAAGCCCCTGCCTTACTTACCGGCTGACCGTGGGTGGAAGTCTTCCTCTCAAACGAATTGCCTTCCTCATCAATCAGCCCCTTCCCCATTATCGTTTTACCAATTATCAGGCTTGGCCTGTCTTTCTCCTTCAATGATGAATCAAGAGCTTTTCTTATCTCCCCATGATTATTCCCGTCTATGCTAACAACATGCCAGCCCCAGGCCTTGTATTTAGCAGCTGTATTTTCAGATGTAACGACATTTGTTTCCGTTGACAGCTGGATTTCATTACTGTCATAAAACATAATCAGGTTACCCAGGCCGAGATGACCTGCTATCCTTCCTGCTCCCTGTGAGATCTCTTCCTGCACTCCACCATCAGAAATAAAGGTGTAGATGTTATGAGACATCCAGTTGCCAAAACGCTGTTCAAGAAATTTTGCTGCTATAGCTGCACCAACTGCATTGGCATGACCCTGTCCCAGCGGTCCTGATGTGTTTTCTATGCCCCGGCTGAAATCAACTTCAGGATGGCCCGGTGTTACACTGCCCCATTGCCTGAAATTTTTTAAATCATCAATGGAAAAAATCCCGTATAAGGTAAGAACCGAATAAAGCATTGGCGACATATGACCCGGATCAAGAAAAAACCTGTCGCGATGAATCCAATCAGGATTGTCAGGATCAAACCTGAGGTATTCAGAAAAGAGAATATGAATGTAATCTGCTCCTCCCATTGCGCCGCCGGGATGCCCTGATTTTGCATTCTCTACCATTGCCATTGATAGCAACCGTATATTATCAGCTGCCTTTAAATCTATATCCGTTGCCATAGAATTATTTTTTGGGTGCGTGAATATCAAACAAAAGTAAGAAAAACAGGATAACCATGCATTTTTTTATTTCAAGAAACATAATTACCACTACCGGAAATTAATCCAATATCCAAAGAGTAATTAGTAAATATTTGATCCGCACCGGTATTATATTTCTCACCAGAATTAGTACATTCACAAAAATTTAACATTCTATGTCCATATTTATTAATGACGATTTTTTACTTGAAACCTTGAGCGGTAAGAACCTGTTTTATAACTATGTATCTGAACTTCCCATCATTGACTATCATTGTCACCTCTCACCTGAAGATATAGCAAATGACAGGCAGTTCAATAACATAACAGAAGCATGGCTTGAAAATGACCATTATAAATGGAGGTTAATGAGGGCCAATGGTATAGAGGAAAAGTACTGTTCAGGTGACGGCCCGGCAAAAGCAAAATTCCTGAGATGGGCCGAAACACTGCCCAACGCACTGGGAAATCCCTTATACCACTGGTCGCACCTGGAGTTGAAAAGGTACTTTGATATTGACACACTTTTGAATCCATCAACAGCCGAAGCAATATGGGAAAAGGCTAATGAGCAATTGTCATTACCGGGTAATACTGTTCAGGGATTGCTGAGGAAGTTCAGGCTTGAAGTGGTATGCACGACAGATGATCCTGTTGATGAGCTCGAGCATCACAGGGCAATAAAATTAAAAGACCCGGGCTTCAAGGTCTTGCCGGGGTTCAGACCCGACAGGGCCCTGAATATAAATGACACCGAGGCCTTTAATAAATACCTTGACAGGCTTGCCAGTATATCATCCTCAAATATCAGTAGTTACGAGCATTTTATTCTGGCAATGGCAAAAAGAATTGATTATTTTACCCGGCATGGTTGCAAGATATCCGACCATTCTTTCACCAGCCTGCCGGTAACTGATTATTCGCTAAAAGACATACGCAGCATATTTGATAAGGTCCGAAGTGGCAAATCCATCAACATTGAAGAGGGAGGTAAATTCAAATTAGCCGTCATGAAAGAATTGGCAACACTATATTCCCTTAATGGATGGACAATGCAGTTGCATCTGGGAGCCCTGAGAAATAACAGCACACGTATATTTAAGATCCACGGGCCTGATGGAGGAGCCGATTCTATAAGTGATGCGCAGCAGGCCTGTGGCCTTGCAAAACTGCTTGATTCACTGGATAGGGAAAATAAACTGCCACCATGCATACTTTATAACCTTAACCCTTCTGCCAATGAAGTAATGGCTTCCATGGCCGGTAATTTTCAATCCTGTATGCCCGGGAAAATGCAGTATGGACCTGCATGGTGGTTTCTGGACACACTCGAGGGCATCGAGAAACAGCTTAACACAGTGGCTTCACATGGTTTGCTTAACAGGTTCATAGGAATGACAACCGACTCCAGGAGTTTCCTCTCTTTTCCCCGGCATGAATATTTCAGAAGAATTCTCTGTAATATTGCCGGGAAAAAGGTGGAAAAGGGACTTTTCCCAGATGACAAGGATATGATAAGTGAGATGGTCAGGAATATATCGTATTATAATGCTAAAAATTATTTCAACTTCTGACGGTTCAGACACACTATATATTCCGGAAATGGATGAACATTACCATTCAACATTCGGAGCCGTCAGTGAATCAAGACATGTATTTATCGAGAACGGATATAAATCAATATCCGGCAGGCATGTTAAAATTTTTGAAATGGGCTTCGGCACGGGACTAAATGCCCTGCTTACCCTTCTTGAATCATTGAATGATAAAAGAAGGGTTGATTATGTGAGCGTTGAAAAATTTCCCCTGGAGGAGAAGGTGTACAAAAAGCTTAATTACACTACATTTTTAAAAGACCATGAATGCACATATTATAATTTATTACATAAATGCCCCTGGGAAGAATACTGCAGTATAACTGATAATTTCAGAGTGTTGAAAATTGAAAAAGATCTGAGGGAGATTAAATTTGATATGATGTTTGACCTGGTATATTATGATGCTTTTGCACCTGACAAGCAGCCGGAAATGTGGACAGGTGATGTATTATCCATAGTTTCTTCATTAACCAAACCGGGCGGTATTTTCGTCACCTATTCTGCAAAAGGCCAGCTAAAAAGAAATCTGAAAAAACTTGGTTTTATGGTAGAAAACGCGGAAGGACCCACCGGTAAGAGAGAAATTACACGGGCTGTTAAAAAGAGCTGACCAATTTTCACATTTCTTTAACGCTTAATCACATAAGAAAATATTATCTTAGCGCAAATTTAAAACCAAAAAAAATAGAAATTCATGAGAATCAATCTTTTACTTATGCTTGTGGCACTGGCAATCGCTTCAGGTGCCTGTTCAAATAAAGGAGTTGAAAATTTAAAACTTGAAAATGAGGATGATTCGCTTGCCTATGCATTCGGAGTGGACATCTACAATAACCTGAAGACAAGGAGCGATATTGAGCTTGATCCCTTATACCTTGCAAAGGGTATGATAGATGCGAAAGAAGGTAATTCCATCTTTATTGATGCAGCGGCTGGCGGTTATATAATGATGGTAATGCAGGAACGCCAGGAAAAACAACTGGAAGAAGAATATTCTGATTATATTGCCGAGAACAAGGAATTCCTTGAAAAAAACAAGGAAAAGGAAGGTGTAGAAACCACCGAGTCGGGCTTACAGTATAAGGTCCTTGAAATGGGTGAAGGACCAAAACCCGGGATGAGGGACACTGTCCTTGTTCACTACACAGGCAGACTTATTAATGATACAATATTCGACAGTTCCGTGCAAAGAGGCGAACCTGCACAGTTCAAGCCAAGTACCCTGATCAAAGGATGGGCAGAAGGCTTACAACTTATGCCTGAGGGTTCAAAATTTATGTTTTATATCCCATCTGAACTGGGTTATGGATCAAGCGGTGCAGGCCAGCAGATTAAACCTTTTTCAACACTTATTTTTGAAGTTGAGCTACTGGATGTGGTAAACAAGGAGTAGTAATGATTGCTGAAATACATACTCCAAAGGGGATAATGAAGGTCGATTTGTATGTGGATGATGCGCCTGCAACAGTGGATAATTTCGTCAGCCTTGCAAAAAACGGGTTTTATGATAACCTGGCTTTTCACCGGGTAATACCTGACTTTGTTGTCCAGGGCGGATGTCCTTATTCTGCCGATATGAGTGATCCCCGGGTAGGCACGGGCGGACCCGGATATACGATAAAGTGTGAGCTGGAAGGTGATAAACAATATCATGACAGGGGTGTGCTGTCAATGGCACATGCCGGTAGAGATACCGGTGGATCACAATTTTTTATATGCCTGAGCAGGAAAAATACTGCCCACCTGGACAGGCATCATACCTGCTTTGGAAAAATAAAGGAAGGTATGGATGTCATTGATGAGATCGAAGAGGGAGATAAAATTGAAAAAGTCGTAATAAAAGAGGAATAAATAAAGAGCCTTATAAATGTCATTTGAATTATCAGGGAAAGTAATAGATGTAGGCCCCGTACAGCAAAAGGGCGAAACTTTCAGGAAAAGGGAATTTGTTGTTGAAGTCTCTGAAGCCGGCAATTCGGGTCGTGAATTTACGGATTATATAAAATTCCAGTGTATTCAGGACAGGACTGATATTATTGATGAAAGCTTCCTGAATGAAAATGTTAAGGTTAGCTTCAATATAAAAGGCAACAAGTGGGAGAAAGATGGCAGAGTGAGTTACTTCACCAATCTTGATGCCTGGAGAATAGAGAAGGTAAGCTCCGAGAATGCACCGGCTGACGACTTACCGCCTCCCCTCCTTGATGATATGCCCCCGGAGGAGGAAGATATGGATGACCTGCCCTTTTAGTCTATTCCACGGTAACACTTTTTGCCAGGTTTCGTGGCTGGTCCACATTGCATCCTCTTAAGAGGGCAACATAATAAGCAAATAACTGCAGGGGTATTACCGATATCAAAGGGGATACTATATCAGGGACAGAAGGGACTTTTATGACATCGTCAACCAGTTGTTCAGCACTATGATCACCTTCCGTAATAATTGCAATCACACGTCCGTTTCGAGCCTTTATCTCCTTTATGTTTGATATCATCTTCGTCCTGCTCTCCCGGTCAGTCAACACAACCAGGGTTGGGAAATTAAAATCTATAAGGGCTATGGGCCCGTGCTTCATTTCAGCACCGGGGTAACCCTCTGCATGAATGTAGCTTATTTCCTTTAACTTAAGAGCTCCCTCCAGAGCGGTGGGAAAATTAAGACCCCTGCCAAGGAAGAGGAAGTTATTACTGAAAGCATACTTTGAAGCCAGGTCAGATATCACTTCTGCATTATCCAGAACAAGCTGGATGCTCCTCGAAATATCTGCCAGTGCATTGGTCATATCATTTACCGTATTGCCATTTCCTCGTATTCCCGTTAGCAAGCCTGTTAGTCTTGATAACTGGACTATCTGGGCTGTATATGCTTTGGTCGACGCTACCCCGATTTCATCCCCGGCTTCCAGGTATATCTGAAAATGGGTATCCCTGTCAAGGGTCGAATTCCTGACGTTGAGTATACCGAGGGTCACTGCGCCGGCTTCCAATGCAAGCTTGTTTGCTGCTATAGTATCTGCTGTTTCACCTGATTGGGATATGGATATAACAAGGTCTTCAGGCTCTATAACAGGATCCCGGTACCTGTATTCAGATGCATATTCTACATTGACAGGTATCCTTACATGCTTTTCAATAAGATACTTTCCAATAAGCCCGGCATGCCAGGAAGTGCCACAGCCGAGGATAGTGATACGCCTGATCCCCGGTAATATTTCAGCCAGGGAGCGGCCGGTTGATGAGCGACCGTTTATTGACAGTATTGAATTGGCCAGGCCAGATATAATATCAGGCTGCTCAAAAATTTCCTTCTGCATATAATGATTATACCCCTTGTGGTCAGGGTTCTTCCTGCTTACAGTAAAATAATTTATTTTCAGCTCTTTTTCTTTGCCCTTCCCATCAAAAGCAAGTACACCTTTTTTTCTGTCGGCAATGATAATATCGTTATTATCGGGAAAAACGAATTCACCAGTATAATCAGAAACAGCATAAATATCAGAAGCAACAAAATAACCCGTACTGTCTATGCCCATTATCAAAGGGCTGTCTTTACGGCAAAGGGTAATTCTTCCCGGCCTGTCTTTTTCCAGCATGGCAATGGCATAACTGCCTTCGATCTTCTTAAAAGATCTTAACATTGCTTTTAATAAATCACCCTCGCAACGTCCATATTCATAATCTATAAGATTGAGTAAGACTTCAGTATCTGTCTCACTGACAAAAGAATAGCCCTTAGCTTTAAGGTATTGCTCTATTTCAGGAGCATTTTCAATTATACCATTATGCACCATTACAAGCTTACCTGATCCTGAGGTATGGGGATGGGCATTCACCTCCGATGGCTGGCCATGTGTTGCCCAGCGTGTGTGTGCAATGCCTGTTGAAGATTCCAGATCCGGGGGTAAAAGGTCAACCAGCTTACTGACCTTGCCAGGGCTTTTAATAACCCTGAGGCTCCCATTGTGTATAGCTATTCCTGCGCTGTCATATCCTCGATATTCGAGCTTTAGTAAACCGTCGATCAGGATGTCCCTGACCTGTCTGCTTCCTGTGTATCCTATTATTCCACACATTTTTCTTAATTTTTTAATGATTTTAAGCCTTTTATTATTTTTTCCCCCAGTTTCTTTTTTGTTTCCATATGTTCTCTTATAGAGATCACCATTTGGTTAGTTTCAAACTCGCCCCGGACCGATTCAAAATCGAGCTCCCTGTCTTCCTTTTCACCATCGATCCCAAAGCCTGTTTTCTTCAACAATGAGAATTCCTTGCTGGCATCCTCATACAGGTATTTATCTATGGTAAGGACCGAATCAAGCCATCTTTCAACAAGGCCTGTAATTTCTTCAATGCTCATACTCATAACATCCTTACCTAAGAAGGACCTGATCGCCTCATAAACCCATGTCCATTCATAATTATAATAGTTATTATGAATCGATATAAAATATGAATTGATCTCTTCTATGGTGCTTATTCTTTTCTTCTCAATTGATTGCAACATACTTTCCAGTGCCTCGGCCGGGCAAATCAGACCCGACAAATCAATCCATCTGCCCGTTCCCACAGGGGTATCCTTCTCCAGAACCTGGCGTAGTTTATTTATATCAGTGAAATCCTGTTGTTGCAATCGGGTAATAAGTGAATTACCGAGAAACTTATATATCGCCAGCTCATACAGGTGAATGCCGCGTTCAAGAGCATTTTTTCGAATTTTCATTCTTTGCCATGTATATAGTTCAGCATCCTCCCCCGAGGCTTTTTTTAAATTCAGTAATATCTCCATGCCTGACATCATCTTTTGTACAGTATACGGGCTAAGCAGATTGAAATTTATCTGGTCCATCTTATTATAACCCTTTCTCCTGTCACGCCTGGGCCATTTTTTTGAATCTCTTATGGTACCGATACTTTTCAGGTTTATGGCAGGTGCAAGGATGCTTTCATCATTGCTTTCAACCAGATAGGAAAAAGGAAAAAGAGAGGTGTCGGAATGCTTGTAATGACGTCCCATTACCAATGAAAATGCACCGACATGGCTGGGCCACAAAAGATAGGAATCACTTGTTGTTTTTACACCTCGCTCAATTATCCCCTGGTGTATGGGACCAAGCTTGTAAAGATGGTTACTCTGGTTAGAACCACTGCCAGCATTAAGGAAAGAAAAGAGGCCGGCGATAAGGAGAGTTGATTTATGGTGGGTCACAGTGTAAGGTCCCGCAAAAATGGAACAGGCCTCACCATGAAAACCCTGGCAATTTGCAAAGAAGAGTGAGTCAACAGCCGAGTAATGCTTATCCAGTATACAAGCCTGACCGATGAAACATCTTGAAATGAGTGTGGCATCATTTATTTCAGAGCCCGAGCATACTATGAAATCATCCATAATGACACCTTCACCAATATGTACCGGGTCATCATATGAACTGTTTATACTGCCATTATTCAGCTTCTGTACTCCCTCAATATGAGCAGCAGGTCCAATCTTTACATTTTTTATGCTCCCGCAATTGATTAGTGTCGCACCCCTGTGTACAGTGCCGCGGCTGACTGAAATATATTCAACATAATCATTTATCAAACCCTCAATTACACTGACAAGCTTTTTCCTGTGGCGATACATAGCAAGTATATAGGCCAGGTGAGTGCTTAAATAATCAAAAATAATAAGCTCCCGGCCACCATCTTCACTTATAGCCTTTATCCGGGTCCCGTTACCAAAAGATGTTTTACCACTGACTGCCAGGGTATTTACATTATGTATTATTACATCCTGCTCAATATGATAATTGGAAATGTAACTACCTATATTGTGTATTAAGGCATTATCATCTACAATACAGTTATTCAGCCAGGCATTATATATACCTGTTCGGAACTTTACACCCCCGAAAAGCTCCACCTCGTGCTCAAAGGCACCCAGCTTAATATGACCTGAGAAATGAGTGTTTTTTATGTTGTCCGTTGTAAAACGCCTACCCACCTCAATAAGATCCCAGTTATCACAGGTGCATCCCTGCATTATTAATTGCCCTATCTCTTCACTGGATAATTTCCTGTATCTGACACCGGTTGAAATGGGTTGTTGCATCTGGTTCTATTTTTTCTATTCCCTGCTAAAATAATTTATTATATTGGATTATATCAAAAATAAAACCTAATAAATACATAACATATTAATATATATACCTAACATATATTTTCTATATATATTTATATCTGTTCATTAGATATTTTTAATACCTAACACTTTTATATTCATAAATGATATAACCTAACTTTAAATTCTTGATATATAATCGACGAGATTATTTTTCCGGGTGAGTTTTAATTTTTTTCTTAACCTGACACGGCTTATTTCAGCGCTCTGGGGTGTAATATTCATCAGCCCTGCTATCTCTTTTGTAGTCATTTGCAGCCGCAGGTAGCTGCATAGTTTTAGATCCTTGCTTGTAAGGTCGGGAAACTTAGCCTGGAGACGGCTAAAAAATCCGGGATGTATCTTCTCAAAATGCATCATGAAATTTTCCCAGTTATCAGTTGACATAAGTGTACTGTTAATATGATTAACCATCTTCATAAACATCTGTTTATCATCAGGTTTGCATTTTTTTATATGCTCATTCAGATTGGCTTTAATATACTGCAGTGTCTCATTCTTATGTGAAAGGACCATAAGCTGGCTTACCAGCTCTCTGTCTTTATCCTCAATCTCCCTGAGGTAACGATCCCTTACCCTGGCATCATACTCCTTGCCTGTGGAAAGGTTCTTGATTTCACCAAGTGCCTGCATAAGACGGGTAACATCATTTACCGAGGCCCTCATGCCCAGATATTTACCCCTGTTATCATATACAGCCCGGCATTTAATTTCACACCACCTTATCTGTTTGCTAAGTGTCAGTATCCTGAAATTAAGAGACTGACGTATTTCTACAAAATTCAATGAATCAGTAATAAACCTCCTGAAATCATCAAGATCAGGGGGGTATATAATATCGTCCAGCAAGTCGGGATTGTCAATTAATTCACCTGCCGCATAACCTGTGATATTTTCACATGATGGTGAAATATATTCAAAACTCCTGTCGGGCCGGAACCACATCTCCCAGTCATGCGCAAAATCAGCTATAAGTTTATACCTTTCAAGGGAATGACGTATTTCATCCATCTCTATCTGCTGGTCTGTAAGCTTTTTATTCAAAGAATCATTTTCCAGTTCAAGTTCCCTTATTCTCTCATTTAACCTAACATATTCCTTGTCATTTTCCATTTATATTAAGGCTATTTATTTTATAATACTATTATACAGTTATTTACAAA
>JAWLEO010000023.1:0-59386 GCA_041686075.1 Bacteroidales bacterium
GGAAAATAGCAACTCTGAGAACTGCATCAATCGTGCAAGACAAAAGACCCGGGGTCATAATATCCTGTTTGGTGGTAACACTCTTAAACCATGTTATAATATTGATCAAACTAACAACCTGACCTTCTGAAAAAGGATCTATAACTATGGGCTCATCGTAGAAGATACTCCTTACCCTGTCTAATGGGATGATTACTGAACTGTATAACCCGATTGTACCTACAAAAACAAAATATAAGCCTGAGATTTGTAGAACGTCTCTTATGCTATCAAATAATGAATGCAAATCACAGTCCTTGTCCTTTTGTAATAAATCCATATTATTGAAATGAATGATTGCTCCATTATATCCTAAGGTTTGAATGTAACTGACTAACCGTCTCAGATAATCCGAAAGGCTATTTTCAGTTTGTTTGCCCAGAGTTACCGAAGTGCTTTTAGATATTGAAGCACCAAAGCCTAATGCAGTTGCTGATAAGCCACGATCTGATTGCAGAAGCACAGATGTTAATTCAAGGATTTCCTTTAATAGTTTATTTCGATTAACTTTTGAATCACCAAGTTCCAGTTTTAGTTGACCGCACAAAGAACCTAAAGCACTTAAGATGAATGTTTCAGTATCCCAGTTACCCTGTACTGATATTTCCGTCTCTGAAGAAAATAGTTTTTCTTTACGGCTTTTTGTTTTCCATAAATATTTATAATAATTCACAAAAGTGGTTTTACCCACGCCCGGTTTCCCTTCAATGGCAATACTCCCTCCTCCAGGTATTCCAAGAAAATAATTCAACAGTTTGCCGGGCCGTGTGGTTCCTGCTCTTTCAATATATGCCTCCTGAATAGGAATTATACCTGTTTGGGATAAAGCTTTTGTATCAAAGGGATTATGGTTAAATCCATACCTTGCCCATATGTTTTGAGTTAGTTCGGTCATGGATTAGTAAACTAGTAAACTGCTAATAGTTTACTAAAATTAGTAATTCAAAATGGAATGTCCAAATAGTAAACTCAGTAAAGTTTACGGGTTTACTATAACTTAATAGCGAGCACAGGAGCAAATTTTTGCGCCTCTACGGTTGACATTATTAAACAGGTCCCGTGTTAATTCCAATATTTACCGTCATCGGATACCGTGATATCCCTGACTCAACGATTGCTCTCTTTCACCTGTCCACCATAGCCTCTGGCGACGACAAACTTGCCATATACACCAGCGTTCGTGAGATAGTTTCAAATCAGGGGCTCGGTTGTCTTTTAATTAACCTAAAGGTTATGCTAAGAAAGTAAATCTTTGAAACGAAACTATTTTATACTTTATTCGTGAAACGACATAATGCTAAAAAAATTATTGTTATGAAGAATGTGATTTATGCTTTACTTGCTCTGGGGATTATGTTTTCAGGTTGTGAAAAGTTTGACGATGGTGGATCTGTCAGAAAAGCAGATAAGACAATAACGGAAACACTGTGGGAAATTCAAAGTGCAATTGACCTTGAAGACGGATCAGATATCACGGGAGACTATTCAGGTGAAGCCTGGGAATTTACGGATGATCTCAAATTTATGATAAATTCTACGCTTGAAGGCACTTACAAGTTCTCTGATGATAAGTATACACTTATTATTACGGATCTTTCAGGCTCTACCGACACCTACCTGATTGACAGGCTGGATTCTGAAGCAATGTGGCTTACAATTCTCAGTGAAGAAGCATTGCGCTTTATTCCTTTATAAGGATTGAACTTGTCTAAGCATCGAAAGGATATAAAAAATGATATGGCCAGGAAAATTTCCTGGCTTTTTCAATTTATCCCCGGTTAAACGATTAAACGATTAAACGATTAAACGATTAAACAAAACCTCTAAACACCTCAACATCTCAACTTTTCTTGACTTGAATCCCGCAATCTCGTATCTTGCTGTTCATTAACCATAAAACCAAGCTAATCATGAAGAAACTATTCCTACTTGCAACTATTGCTGCAGTTGCCCTGACAGCCTGCAAGCAAACTACTGAACCCGTTGATATGGAGGCTGAAAAAGAAGCAATCATGAAAGTCATTCAAAATGAATCAGAATTTGCCAGAGACGCTAAATTCGAAGAATTTGTTAACCTCTATGTACATGACGAATTCAATACAAGGCTGAGGTTTTTGCCCGATACATTCGAAATAATAAAAGGTTGGGAAAATGTCAGGAATAGATTGGCCTACATTGATGACAGGGAAGAAACTGAATTGACAACAGTAAACGTATCAAAAGAGAATCCGCTGGTCAAAATCACAGGAAATACTGCCTGGGTTGTATGTGACAATATCTGGCAGGGCGAATATGAGGGAGAAGAAATTTATAATGAGAGCTTGCAGGTTACCTTTCTCGAGAAGTCAGAGGGAGAATGGAAGATATCATTAGCCGGATGGTTCAGTAAGCCTGAACCGGATGATGACGATGAAGACGATGCTGAAGATGAAGATGAGGAGGAGGAGGAGGAGGATTAAGAAGCTTTGAAAATATTCTTGACCACCTCCAACGGAAAGAAGAAGATCACTCATACCTTAACACCCTGGCCGGGTTCAGGGTAGCTATCTTAAGTGCATGGTAAAGAATTGTAAGTATGGTAACAAACAGAATCAATAAAAATGCCACTACAAAAATCCAGACTGCAATATTAGTCTGATACGGGAACCTTGCAAGCCAGTGATTAATATACAAATATCCAAGTGGTATTGAGATTATGGCAGCAATTACAACCAACCGGAAATACTCCCTGGCAAAATGCTCAACCACGGTAATCGTCTCTGCGCCCATGACCTTTCTTAAAGAAATATTTTTCGACAATTTGCGGGCCATGAAAGCCGATATTCCGTAAACACCGAAGCATGCAATAATAACAGCAATAACGGTAAAAAGAGTTACCAGCCTTCCAAGCCTTTGCTCCCCAGTATAGTGACTGTTAAATGTCTCTTCAAGAAAACTGTAGGACAGGGGCTTACCGGGCACAAATGATTGCCACACTTCTTCAATATGACCTATTACTCCAGGTATATTATTTGAGTTAAATCTGAGGGAGGCTTTCAGCTGTCCATCCCTCCATATCATCAGGCTTGGCTCAATAGGTATATCCAGGGAATTATAATTGTAATCCTTAACCACTCCTATTATTGTGAACTCATTCCCATCTACAGTCCACTTAAGTCCTGTAATTGACTCCGGCGGATTACAGCCCATTGCCATGGCTCCTGTTTCATTAATAACAACCGACAGATTTCTCTCCGATCCCATATCCCTGCTGAAAAATGTTCCGCTCAAGATCTCCATACCAAGTACCTGTATATGTTCCGGATCAACTGTTTGTAATTTAAAAGGTATCCTTTCCTGATTTACAGGTGATATAAAGGTATTTGTAAGCCGTACTGAGCCAAGAGGCTGACCGGAGAAACTTATTTCTTCGATATCCGGATGAGCCTTTAAAGCTTCTCTTATCGCATCTGACCGCCCTGCAAGGTAATCAGGTAATTCAAATTGTATGATCCGGTCAATATCAATACCCGGGTCACTATTTTTCATATAATTGTACTGCTTGTATATTCCGATGGATTGAATTGTAAGGAATATGGCAATGATAAATTGTACAAGCATCAAAATCCTTCTTAATACAATTCCTCTGCCACCAGATTGCAGACTTGTGGTAAAAAGTCTTCCCGGTTTCATTGATGAAAGGTATAGTGCAGGATATAATCCACCTGTTATTGACACTAATATTAACAGGCCAAATAATGTTAAATACATAAACGCAGGAAGCTCAGTAAGGGCTGGCAGGTTTAATCCCAGTCTGTTCTGGAACCATCCATAAAGGATAAGTATTACTAAAACCGCAAAAATCATTGAGACCAGACAGAGAATAGCTGACTCAGAAATAAATTGTGCAAACAGAGTTTTGCGATCTGAACCAAGCAGCTTCTTTAATCCTACTTCCCTGGCCCTGGATATCCCTTCAGCAGTGGAGACATTAATATAATTTATTGTTGCGATGACAAGGACAAACAATGCCACAAAGATTAATGCTATAACCATTTGTTTATTCCCATGAACAACACCCATCTCCGGTCTTATATCGTCTGCAAAATATATATTGCTGAATGGTCTGAATGAGTATGGAGGAGATTCAGAATATAAATTCATTTCCATCAGGCCACTTTGTATTTTCTCCTCGAGCTCCTCCACCCCGTTTGATCTGAGTACGAAATAACCCATGTAATTCTGAGAACCGATAATCTCTGTCATATACCTTTCACTGCCACCAAAGGCTATCCCTGCAAGCTGGCGAAAATTAATTATAGCCTGAAAATCAAGATGTATATCTTCCGGATCTTCTATCACAGCAGTAATAACCATCGGAAAATCACGGTTATAATTAATTACTTTCCCAACAGGATTCTGATCATTAAACATTCTCCTGGCAACCGATTCCGTAAGAATTATTGCATTGGGAGGTTCCAGGGCAGTGGCAGGATCACCGTATATAATATTGAAATCGAATACAGAGAATGGCTCTCCATCCATGAACATTACCTGATCAATGCTATGGTATTTATTCTCATATTCAAGGGTGCTTTCCCAGAAGGCTCCTCCTATACGTGCATATGATTCAACCTCCGGGAACTGTTCGGCTACCCAGGGTATAACACCTCCTGTTAATGATGCCCAGTTTCCTAATTCCAAACGGTAAATTGAATCGTAATTACTCTGGGTCCTGTCAATGGATAACTGATGATAAACATAAATAGAAATAAAAACTGCCACGGCGAAAGCCATGCACATACCCAGAATGCTTATGATATTGGATTTCAGACTTCGCAGTACGTTTCTTCGGGTTAATATTTTCTTCACAGCTATAGGTATTGGTGTTGGTCGTATATAAAGACGATAATATTTCCAGAATGATGCATAAGCCTCATAATGATGAAGTTAAAAATAGCTTAAAGACTTAACGATTCAACACCTTAACAAAACCTCTAAACCTTCGGTTCCTGAGTAAGCAACGAGCGAAGCGAGTTGCGCATCGAAGGACTCAACAATATTGATTTAAGATTGCCTTACGGCGAGATCGACGATCAACTAGTTCTGGGCAATAAGCTTTTTCATATTATCTACTATTTGCTTAAATTTAAGAAGATTATTCTTTAAGCCATTAATGAGACTATCATCATGAAACATTTATCAACATTTGTATTTCTTTTCTTTATCTTCCTGCTTTTTAACTCATGCAAGCAGGACGCTCAGAACCAGGTTAAACCATCGACAAATGATTACGAAGACCTGGTGTCATTCTTTGAAGAGTGGCGGGAATTCCAGAAACCGCAATATAAAAACGGTGTACCTGATTACACTCCTGCCGCTATGTTGAAACAAAAAAAAGGCATCCCGGAAATAAAAGAAAAACTATCATCAATCGACACAACTGGATGGTCCGTGCCGCAGCAGACAGACTACAGGCTGGTTGAGGCCGAGATCAACGGCTTGGTTTTTGACCACGAGGTGCTGCGTCCATGGTCGCGCAACCCGCTGTTCTATACCGTCATACAGATGTATGAAGCGGATGTACCCTCACGGGAAGGTCCTGAGCTGTACGGTGTGCTCAACGTTTTCAAATATGATTTTCCCCTCAGCGAGAACGACCAGGCAGTGTTCAGGGAAAAACTTGGAGCCATCCCTGAAATACTCGATCAGGCAAAAAAGAACCTGGTAGAAGAAGCCGGAGATCTATACTTCCTTGCCATGCGCCAGAAAAGAAATGAAGCAAAAGACCTGTCTGTCCTTGCAGAAAAGCTGGAGCCCAATCCGGAACTTGCAGAATTGGCCCTGACGGCAAAATCCTCTGTTGAAGACTTTATCACATGGCTGGAAGAAAGACACGAAGGAATGAAATCCTACTCCGGGATCGGGAAGGAAAATTACACTAGGTATATGAGAGAAGTTCACCTGGTACCTTATACATGGGAAGAACAGGTAGACCTTGTCAGCCGGGAACTGGAAAGATCACTTACCGCACTGGCGATGGAAGAGCACAGAAACAGGGATCTTCCTCCCCTGGAACCGGCCGGCTCACTGGAGGAGATGCAGGCAAGGAAGAAAGAAACAGTTGAGGAGTTTATGACCTTCCTGCGTGAAGAAGAGATATTCACCGTACCTGATTATATGCACCTTGATGACAAGGTAAGTAACTACCTCACTGAAGAACAACGCGATTTCTTTACTCATGTGGATTATCACCACTGTATGCCACTTGAGTGCCATATGATTCACTGGCTGGAAAAGCAGAGAGAAAAACGCAATACACATCCCATCAGGGGACAGGCTCTTTTGTACAATATCTGGGATAGCCGCGCTGAAGGACTGGCAACCGGCTTTGAGGAGCTCATGATGCAGGCCGGCATTGTTGAAGATGATCCCAGGGCCAGGGAATTGTTTCATATCATGCTGGCTTTTCGTGCCATACGGGCACTGGGTGAATTATACCTTCACTCAGGTGAATGGACACTTCAGGAGGCCATTGATTTTGCAGTTGAAAAAACACCGCGGGGGTGGATCACCTCGCAATCCAACACCATACATGGCGATTATGCCATTTACCTCGCTCAACCAGGGTATGGAACCAGCTATGTCATAGGCAAGTTACAGCTCGAAAAACTCATTGCCGATAGGAAGGATCAGCTGGGAGATAAGTTTATCCTGAAAGATTTCTTTGACGATTATTTCACACATGGAGTGATCCCCGCATCCTTGATTCGCTGGGAAATGACAGGCCTGGAGCGATGAGCTTGCTTGTTGATCGCTTCGAAGGAATAATACTCGTTTTCTGGCTGCGGTTTACAATTTTTTCTGTGCCTTGTTTAGTGCAAGCTGAAAATCAGCAAGCAGCTCACTGAAAATTTCCTTCACGGTGGTAATTTTTTTTGCCAGGTAAGCATTGCTGCCAGCAAAGGCATATCCTTTTTTCATATTACCCTTGTAGGCATTGTACAAAGCAGTAATAATGCAATATGGGCTACTGGACACATTGCAGGTTTTGATGCAATGGAAGGGACATTTGATGGGCACTTTCAAACCCTGCTTTACCTTATCAATAAAGCTGTTCTTCACAGCCCTGCCGGGCATGCCAACCGGACTCTGAATGATTTCCATGTCACTTTCTGCAGCGTCAATGTAAGACTGTTTGAATTCCATTGATGCATCGCATTCATCGGTGGTGACAAATCGTGTGCCCATCTGTACTCCTTTGGCTCCTTTTTGCATGATATTATAAATATCCTGACCGGTATAAATACCGCCTGCGGCAATAACAGGAATTTCCTTTCCGTACTTTTCCTCATAGTAGCGGACTTCCTTCACGACCTCGGGAATAAGTTCCTCCAGGGAATAATTAGCATCTTCAAGATTATCCTTTTTGAAACCCAGGTGACCACCGGCCTTGGGTCCTTCCACCACAAAAGCATCCGGCAGGTAATCATGCAATGTTTTCCACTTTTCACATATGATTTTTGCTGCCCTGCCCGATGAAATAATGGGAACCAGCTTTGTCCTACTGTTAGGCTTCAGAAAAGAAGGCAAATCCAATGGCAATCCGGCTCCTGAAAAAATTATATCTACCTTTTCTGAGATGGCAGTCCTTACCAGATCGGCAAAATTAGTCATGGCCACCATGATATTCACACCAATGACACCCAGGGTTTTCTCCCTGGCTTTTCGCAATTCAATTCTAAGGCCTTCCATGTTGGCTTCCAAGTAATCCAGTGCAGGATTACGATGCACCAAGCCAAGCCCTGCAGCCGAAATAACTCCTACACCGCCCTGGTTTGCAACAGCCACAGCCAACCCGGACATTGATATGCCAACTCCCATACCACCCTGTATAACAGGTATTGGTATACTTATTCCTCCAATTTTCAATTCTCTCATGAAATCTCCCCCACAATTATGTTGTTATGACCTGCAAAGGTATGTAAACACTTTAACAAAGTGGGTCAATTCAAAATTTATTATCAGTAAGGACGCAAAAATCTTTTTCTTGCCATTCCAAATCGCTTGACTTATATTTATATATCCAAAGCTGAACAAAATGCCCGATAAAGCAGACAGCCAACTCAACTTCTGGCAGGAGCTGAAACGCAGGAAGGTAGTGCGTGTGATGATTGCTTACGCTGCCAGTGCCTTTATAGTGCTTGAAGCCGTGGATATTATATTCCCCAGGATGGGATTGCCTGATTGGACAGTAACCCTTGTGATTTTCCTGCTTATCATTGGATTTATATTCTCAATAATCATGTCGTGGATATTCGACATCACACCAGAGGGAATAAAGAAAACGAAATCTGTACAGGCTGAGAACAAAGATATATCCAAAAGCAGCAAGCGAGGGTTGAAGGTCAGTGACGGGATTATTGCTGTTCTTCTAATAATCGTTTGTATCCTGCTTTATCCAAAAAAATTCAAAAGTGACAAATTTGAGAAAATAAGGGATGAAGAAGGAAGGATCTCAATTGCCGTGATGCCTTTCAGAAATATGACGAATGACACCCTGTTAAATATCTGGCAGGAAGCAATTCAATTTGAACTCATAAATGACCTGTCAAATTCAGAGGAACTGGTGGTGCGGTCACATCAAACCATGTATGACATTCTCCGGGCAGGCAACCATACCAATTATGCAACGCTAACTCCAGGTATTGCAAAAGATGTTTCCCTGAAATCAAAATCAAATACCTTTATTCATGGGAATATCACATCGTCAGCCGACATACTGAGGGTTAATGCTCAACTGGTAAATTCCAGGTCAGATGAAGTATACAAAACGTTTAAGGTGGAAGGCAAAAGTGAAAATGACTTATTCCGGATAACCGACTCACTTTCTTATCTCATAAGGAATTATCTTGAGATTAAAAAACTTGAACGGGAAACAGTTCATGACATCAGTGCCCTGGCGAAAACATATTCTATTGAAGCATACAGGTATCATATTAAGGGCATGCATTTGTTTTACAGGGGAGAATACACTTCTGCAATAGACATGTTTAATAAAGCGCTGGAGACAGACCCGGATTTATTTGGTTCCCGATTCTTCCTGATAGTTGCTCATAATAATATTTCAAATTATGAAGAGGCAAAGCTTACTTTAGAAAGTTTAGACGAACAGATTGATTATTTACCATATACCTATCAATTATGGGTGAATAGTGTTAAAGCTATGCTGGAAAAAGATGTGCAAACACATATAAAATTAGGCGATTTAATACTACAAGATGACCCACAGTCTCGTATTGTTTGGTATCAACAAGGCTGGAACTATTACAGAATACATGAATTTGAAAGTGCCATTCAATGCTTTGAAAAGGCATTGGAGATAGACAAAGAATGGGGTGGTGGCTGGGAATGGATACCTGTGTATAATTTAACAGGAAGGGGTTACCATTTATTGGGTGATCATGAAAGGGAAAGGAAAGTTTATGAACTGGCCTTGAGTATCCTTCCTGATCATCCGGCAATAATCTACAATCAGGCTGTTTGTGCCCTTTCACGGGGCGATAAACAGGAAGCCGGTGAATATATTGAGAGATACCGCGCAATAAGGGAAACCGAGGGCTGGGAAAATTTCTGGACCGATTACTATATTGGACTTATCTACCAGGAAGCTGAGCATTTTGATGAAGCCATGGATATTTTCAGTGAGCTGGCAGAAGCAGATCCACAGAACCCAGCTGTTAAGTGGCGACTGGGCTACCTTCTCATAGACAGGGAAGTGGATATAGATAAAGGCATGGAACTTATTGACCGGGCACTTGAATCCGCACCTGGACACACTGATTGTTTATACACAAAAGGACTGGGCTACTATAAGCAGGGCAAGATTGAAAAAGCCCATGAAGTTCTTAAAAGAGCATGGGATGTCCGGAATTCATATTACCATGAGCATTATTTGCTTATGAAGGAAGTTGAGCAGGTCTTAACAACCATTACTGGAACAACCGGCTAAGGAAGCATGGAGCGTATGACAGAAGGTTTGATAAACCATTTATGGTTTAAGGACTTATCCGATAATAAATCATAAATCATAAATCATAATTAATACTTAATACTTTCTTTACTCTCTTTTCTTAACCTCATTTACAAGAGCCTTGAACTCCTCTGTCTCCTCCCTAACCTGGACAATAAAGCTATTTTCATCAACCGTCCCGATAGCAGCAGTCATCTCATCCATATTCCTGTATGTTGCTTGCCGGAAGGTGTTATCATAATCTTTTTTACGTGAGATATACACCTGGTCACGGATATATTCCTGGATAGTCACCGCCTTGTTCAGGGCTGCTTTCCACTGGGCCTCCGTGGGGCTGTCTGTCCCATATATTTCACACAATATCGCAAAAGCATGTTTTTGCTTGTCCATGGGGTATTTCATCCATATATCATCATAGCTCTCATGTATCTCTTCCCATGTTTTCAGCTTCCCTGAGCCAATATCCGCACGTATCTTATCGACATCTTTTTTTTGCATTATCTGTCCGCCGAGATTGACCCATTCACGCTGCCTGCTATTCTTAAGGTTCTTAATCAGGTCTGTTAACTTCGATTTTGGATGTGCATTCATGTATTCCACCAGGTTTTTTATGGCATAATGATGCAACATGTCACCATAGGCATGGTATGCTTTATATACTTTGAGGATCAGCACCTTACGCCTGCTACGCTCCATATTTTCACCTAATATCTCCATCTCATTGACCACTTCCTCCTTGCCTGTCAATATTTTCCGTCCAAGGCTCGCAAGCTCGTCATCATTCCTTATGCCGGATGCTTCACTGCTTGCCTTTGCAGTCCATATTTCCAGTAATCTACGAGCTTTGAGTATCTCTTCCACAGTGTCAGGGGCAAATGTTTCAAATTCAATGTTCTGTATCTTATTAATACGTTTATCACGGGTTTGAAATTTCCAGGAATTCCTCGCCAGGGCATACATATTATATAACCACCAGAATGCAGGCATCACTTCCAGCCTGTCCTTTGATTCATTATTATTAACCAGTGAAAATGGGAGTGGTATATCCAGTTCTGCAGGGTAGGCAGCTTTGGAAAGCAGTACAAATGATGCAAAGCGGCTTGAATGTTTCAAACTGGTACACAATCCCGGCCAGAATCCGCGACCGGCCTGTATTTCATTGTCATTGGCCCGACTGTTATGATTGGAGCCAATCGTAGCACCGGCCGCTATATTGCTCTGACCCAGAACCACTGAAGCAACAAGAAAAGAATTGTTATGATGCTGCTCGTGTGCCGGGAAAATCAAATTATTAAGCACTTCGCAACATGAGATGGTTGAATTATCCCCTAAGAATGAATTTATCAGCCTGGCCCCGTATTTCAGGTTTGAATTATTACCAAGTATGAATTTTACTGCTTTACAGCCATAAAAGATATGGCATCCATAACCAATTATACCATTAACCAGTTCCACTCCCTCCCCTATCTGTGTCGGTTCTTTTTCAGAGGAGTTGATGGTAAGGTTTTTTAATTTATTCGCTCCCTTTATGTAACAATCCGAACCAATCTTAACATCCTTCAGAATAAGAGAATTTTTAATAACACAATGGTTTCCTGTTGTACCGTAATAACCACGATGGTTATCCATACTCTCCTGGGTTATTTTTTTTAAATTTTCCTGCAAAGCTTTATCGTCGACATACTTCGCCCATAGATAAGCATCGGCTGTAATCATACCATCAAAGGGCAGGACCTGACGGCAACCTGTTTCATTCATCAGGTCGAGCCATGTCCTGACATCTTCTGGTTCACCATCCTTTAAAATTCCATTTCCGAATTTGGCATGATCGGTAGTATGCATTTCCTGAATATTAAACAGGATGCACCTGTCACCGATAATATAATGAGCCAGGTAATGAACGTTGTGAATGGCCACATCGTCACCTATATCACAGGCAATGACAAGACTGTTGGTGATACCGGCAGGCACCCTCAGGTCGTGATGCTGAAGGACAACATTCCGTAATTTCCCGATCCTTACCAGCCCGAAAAAATTTGTGTTCTTAATCAGCCCTGGATCAAACTGGTCAGTGACAAGAATGTTATCCCAGGCATCTGCAGTGTTATCATTTTTCACCAGCCTTTCAATTTCATCCGATTGTAGGTGCCGCCATCCCTCTTGCGGGGGAGTGACCTGTTTGTTTCGTTGAAAATATTCATCCTTACCTCTGGGTAGATATTCTTCGGGAATGAAATTTTTGCCAATATTCTCCTGTGGTACGATTTTTAATGAATTCATTGCGTGGTTTTATAAGTTTTAATATTTCTACTTTCTCTGACACAGATAAAAATATGATATACTTTAGTAAGAGAAATGCAGATTATCAATAGTATTATTCCTGATGAAATAAAATTATATTATTTCAATCAGAGGAAGGCTCTATATACGATTTTTTTTGACGAATGAAGGATAATGTAGTATTAAAGGGCTTTATTATATTCTCATTGTACTGCAAAGGCTCTGTATTTACTTATTTATCCGGTATTTATTCCAAACACCCAGTCGGTATAAAACGAGCCCCACAATGGATATTATTATTCCAATAAGGGCAATGGTAAAATATTCATAATAAAAGAAGATAAATCCACCGGCCAGTCCGAATGCTATGATAATTTTGCCGCTTGTTATTGTTATCTGTGCCTGCTTTTTGATCTTTTCTTCGGTTTTCTCTTCAATTTCTGCAGCCCTGGCCAGGGCAAGTATTATATTATTATTATGATTTCCTGACCTCAATACATTTCCACCGGATGATTTACCATGACCTGGCTCTGGAGTCAGCCTTGCATTGTTAATCCCCCTTACTTCCCCGGTAGCAGCACAAGCAGCACAACATTGTCCATGTTTCTGCCAGTAATCAGAAGTAGAATGTTGTTGCAGTCTTTTTGTCAGTATCGAAATATATTGATCGCAATAATCACATTGATATTTATTTGTTGAATCCGGTTCTCTCATTTCCCTTTTTCTGTTATTACTTGCAGAAAATATCACCGGTCAGTTGATTATTCTTTCTAAAATGCAATTCAAATATAAAATTATGCAAATAAAACATGCCGGTCCGGCAATATCTTAGAATGAAAATATTATAAGATAGAATGAGAATCTGCTTTTTCTTGATAACCAGTCAGATACACTGAAGCGCTATTTAGAATTAATTATTTCCTTTTATTAACCTCTGATTGTGTCCTTCGCTACCGCCTTCGTCAAAACTACCGCGGTTTTTTTGTTCCGCGTACCGGGTACCACATTCCCTCTCCAACCCACGGATCGAAGATTCAGACCGGAGCGTCTGGAGTGGGTTAAAAGCATCTCCCCACGCCTCCAGCACACAGGGGCGAGGGGGATTCTTTAACTCTATTGACACAAAAAAAATGCATTACAGCAAAAGCCGTAATGCATTTCCAGGTGACTATATAGTTAAGCAAATGTCTATTCGCCGTCGTCTTCTTCCTCCTCTTGAGGGGTGAGTATGAAATCCTGAACCGTCAGATTTGCTGCCTTAATTTCAACATCACTGTACATTACAGTGTCATAATTTTCTTTTGTGGCAAACATAGGATGGGTTCCCTCCGGAATTCCTGTTATTGCATAAAAGCCTGTAGTGTCAGTATATGCACTTGCAAAAACTGTATCGGCAGCCTCGATCCATACATAAGCATCTTTGAGTGCCACTGATGCAGTGTCTGTAACAACTCCCTCAACGGTTCCGGCTGTTGAATTATTCACCGCACGGATAACGGGCTTGAAAATAAATCCCTTGATGCCTGCCGGTGTATGCATATTGCCCTGAAGAATAAATGATTTCTCAAGGCTGAAATCCAGGAGCAGTTCAGAGGTCAGTCCTCCCGTCACGCTTATAGCAGGTTCTATAAAAATCTTAATGCCCGTCTGTGGACCACTCGGCACCTTTACTTTATATTCTTCGTTATCGACAACTATACTGGTCTCGCCCACATAAAGCCGTATAAGATCATAATCACCAACCGGGATATCCATTTCAAGAAGTTCAGCTGTAACGCCATTGCGTAATTCCAACAGGTTAAATTCAAGGTCGCCTTCCATTAGTGTCATGAAAGGATAACCGTTGTCCTCTTCGTTACCATACCCATCGTGATCATCCTTTTCCCTGATCTCAACTTTTGTAATTACTACATTTGCCTCCTCGATAAATTCAAGCGGGAAGGGATCATCGGTGATGCTGATCCTTAAGATCCCGAAATTATCATTATTAATTTTGTCATTTTTCTGGCAGCTTACAATGATTATCAATGCAAGGCCAATAAGTCCGAATACTTTAATTATGTTCTTCATATTTCCAGATTTAGATTAGTCCATCATTAAGTAAGACGAAGAGGCCTGAATAATGGTTGTCATGCCCCCGCAAAAACAAGAACTATGTCAGCTGAGAAGAGAGTAAAAATTTACTATCTTACCGGCTAAAACGCCAGGCATGACTGATTACGGTTTCTGGTCACTTATTCCTCCCTTACTGGCAATAGTCCTTGCCATACGGACCAGGCAGGTATATATTTCGCTGGGACTGGGCATATGGGCCGGCTGGGTGATCATTAACAGGGGAAATCCCCTGAGCGGGTCTGTAGCTACGGTAACAGCTATTGTCGATGTTTTTAAGACTGATGGCAACACCCAGACAATACTTTTCACCTTGCTTATCGGTTCACTCATAGCTTTTATGCAGCGTTCAGGAGGTGTGAATGGTTTTACCGCCCTGATAAATACACGATTACAGAGCAGGCGTGAATCATCACGTAGTATACAGTCATGGGCTGCATTAACCGGCCTCATCATATTTGTTGAATCAAATATTTCAGCCCTCACAGTTGGCACATTGTTCAGGCCCCTTACCGACCGCCTTAAGATCTCGCGGGAGAAGCTCGCCTACCTGGCCGATTCCACTTCAGCACCCTCCAGCATATTGATTCCTCTCAATGCCTGGGGCGGCTTTATAATGGGCCTGCTCCTGGTGCAGGGTCTAGACAGGCCATTTCTGACACTGGCATCAGCTATCCCCTTCAACATTTATCCTGTCCTTGCAGTTATAATGGTATTTTACATTATCAGGACCGGCCGTGATTTTGGTCCCATGAAAAAGGCCGAGAGGAGGGCACGGGAGGAAAATAAACCCCTTCGCGACGGTGCCACTCCCATGATATCGTCCGATATCACAATGATGGAAGCAGATAAGGACAGTCAACCACGGGCAATAAACATGATTCTACCGGTGGGGATTATGGTCCTCGCCATGCCTGTGATGCTGGTATGTACAGGTTGGCGTAATGTGGAACCGGGAACAGCCACATCATTCATAAATCACTCACTGCAGGCTATCGGTAATTCATCAGGTGCTGAATCAGTGCTTTATTCAGTACTTATATCATTACTTATCAGTGCCATTGCCTTCAGGGCACAAAAGATACTTAAACTGAAAGAGCTGGCATCCACTGCACTGAAGGGCATGTCGGGTATGGTATCCATGGCCTTGCTCATGGTACTGGCTTTTGCCATCGGTAATTTATGTAACGAGATGGGCACGGGTAATTACGTTGCGGAAATAACCCACAGGTGGCTGTCTCCCTCACTTGCACCCTTACTGATATTTCTTGCCAGCTGCTTTATTGCCTTTTCCACAGGCACTTCATGGGGTACCTTTGCCATCATGATAGCAATTGCCGTACCTGTTGCCCACAGTATGGATGCACATGTCCCCCTGGTAATAGCTGCTGCTCTTGGTGGTGGTGTTTTCGGGGACCATTGCTCACCCATATCCGATACAACGCTTATTTCATCGATGGCATCTGCCAGCGATCATATTGACCATGTACGAACCCAGTTGCCATATGCACTCACCGCAGGCCTGGCATCTGCACTCATATACCTTTTGCTGGGTTATATCTTTTAATCTGGAATTATAAAAATAAAGTTGAACATTGGGGCAAAATCATTGTTAAATAATATTAGATCTTGTATTTTTATTATTAATTAACTGCTAAAAATAAAATTATAAAACTTATGAAAAAAGATGTTTACATTAACAACGAGGAACTGGAAAAAAAATTAAATGAACTCTTAAGTGATTACCAGATGTATTACCAGAATCTGCGTGCTTTTCACTGGCTGATAAAAGGACAGCAATTCCACCAGTTACATGAAAAGTTTGAGGAGTATTATGATGAGGCAGCAGATGACATCGACGAAGTGGCAGAGCGCATTTTAATGATAGGTGGCAAACCGCTCCATAGTTTTGAGGATTATATGAAAAATTCATCTATCAAGGCAGAGAAAGACCTTGAAAAAGCTTCAGAAATAATTCCAAAGGTAATTTCAAATCTGGAATCCTTGCTGGGTTCATTCAGAGAGATAGTTGAAGTTGCAGGGGAATCTGACGATGAAGGTACCGTAGCTCTCATGGGTGATTTCATCAGTGCCGCCGAGAAAAAGCTGTGGATGCTGAACAGCATGCAGGCATAGAGATTTCTGTTAAATTTTAAGCCGTATATTGATTTTCTCCAGCAGGCCCGTTAACCAAACTACAACGAGGGCGAAAAGGAGGGATTTAAACAAGCCGATAGCTCCCCCGGTCAGCGAATCAGGGATTAGCATTATAAGAGGTCCCAGGGTGGGGTATATAAAATAGGGAACGAGGTAACAGGTAAGTGTACTTCTTCCTGCCGGCATTATAAATGTTGCCCATCGTGTTTTGTTCATAATATCTGCAAGCCAGTACATGAAGGCAAAGAAAGCAAAGCTTATGCCGGCACATATGGCAGTCCAGGCAGGAGTTGCATGAAGCGACCAGAGGTCATTAACAAATATCATCAGCAGCATGGTGAGAGCCCTGAATATATCGATGGAAGCAAAATAAACCTGTTAGTATTACCTTCCTCCCCCAGATAATGAATTTATTTGTATTTTGGTGTTTTAAAACTTTACTGGTATGGAGTCAGCCGGCATAAAAATAACCATCTTAGTATTAGCATTACACCTCATACTATTCTCCGGCATATATCTCAGAAAGAAATCAAGACCTTACAATAATATAGTATTTGCAATTCATAAAATAGTAGCAGTTATATTCATTATTTTTATAGTCCTGATCATAAGAGATTCACTGATTAATGAATCATCAGACGGAATATTTGTGTACCTGCTGGTATTTACCGCCGTTCTGGCACTTACCAGTTTTATCACAGGGGTTTTGCAGAGTTTTGAAAAACCACCACCTGCAATGGTGAACATTATACATAGGGTAAGTTCATACATGGTGTTTACATGCCTGGCTTTAATCTTCATTTTTATTATATAAGTAGTAATTAAATCAATCGATCATGGCAAAAAACGCACAACAAAATGCTTCCAGCGGTGCAATTTACGGATTGGGCTTTATAGGAGCGGCAATTTATTTTATTTCCACCGCCACAAGTTTCTGGATCGTGGTACTGGGTTTCCTGAAAGCCATAGTATGGCCAGTATTCATTGTATACCATGCTTTTGACAAGATGCTTATGTAAGGCATATACCGGTTATTACCTGGCGGGCTTGCTACGAATGTCTAACTGGCATTGAAAATCTTAGCACTCATATATAATGGAATACTGGAATACTGGAATAATGGAACCGAGTAGGACGAGTCCTGCGAGCTCGCGAGCGGTTGGTGATTGTGGCTGGTGGGAGCGAGCAATACCGGAACCGGGGATCCTAAGCCTCGAGTCCTCGGGGTGAATCAATGATGGACATTTTTTATAAATTTGCAGCATTCCAGAGGCCTCTTTAGCTCAGCCGGTAGAGCAGCTCATTCGTAATGAGCAGGTCGCGGGTTCGAGTCCCGTGAGAGGCTCAAAAAAATGCAGCCCTGCTATCCAGGGCTGCATTTTTTATTGGATTAATCGAATTATGCTATTCTTCTTCTTCCTGCAGTTCCTCTGTGGCTTCTTCAAGTTCCTCCTGCAGTTCTTTCAAGCTTTTTTCAACATCCTGTCCTGATTGGTCAATTGACTGTTCCCAATCCGTACCAAAATCATCCATTAAGCTGTTTACCTTCTTCTTGGTAAAGAAGCCAATTATTAAGAATATAGCCAATATTACAGCCAGGATAATTGTAATTATCCTGGATGGACCCTCTTTGCCTTTCAGGGTGCCGGTTAAGGCATGATAGAGCATTAACAGCCCATACAGGTTAATGATAAAGCCAATTATTGCTCCTATACCGCCGCCAATAAATCCAAACAGGGCGGTAATAGGCATAAGGACCATCAATGAGGCTGTTACCCGTGTATTGGCCTCATAATCAGTTGAGCCACCACATATAGCTGATATAATAAGTACTATTACAGCTCCTATGAAAAGGCCGATAAGCGCACCAACAAGAGCCCAGACAAATGCCATAATACCAACTGCTCCACCGAAGATTCCCGTGGTTGCTCCACCTACCTTAAGAAGGGTCCAGAAGAAAGTGAAGATACCCGCTATGGCACCATAGATAAGAGCTTTTACTATAGGTACACCAAAGCCCCCTTCAACAGGCATTTCCGAGAAATATGTTTTGGGTTTTGTCAGTGAATTAATTGAGTCTTTTAAAAACTGGTCGAAGTTGAAAGATTCACTACTCATGATTAAAGGTTTTGGTTATCAAATATTCAATAATATTTATTTTCAGGATTACTAAAATACAAAATTTTATTAGTATAAAGACCTTTTTGAAAGAAAAGAAAATATTTAATATGATTTAATAAGTGTTTAAATATGACTACACTCACCTGTCTTTTTTTTGAAATTTATTTAATGTTAATGTAAATTGCATTTTAAAATAGTAATTGGAAGGCATGAAGAGATTGAGGTCTTTTGCTATTATACTACTGATTTTCAATGGCATATCCGCTTCCTTTGGAGGTGTCGGACTTATCGCTTCCCCTGACGGCAGTCTGATGGAGATGCCTCTTGAATGGTTAGAATCAACACCATTCAATAATTATCTCATCCCCGGTATAATATTATTGACGGTAAATGGAATTTTAAGCCTGGTGATAAGTGTTCTTGTAATAATAAAAAGCCGCAGTTACGAAATATTGATAGTAATTCAGGGCATAATACTAAGCGGGTGGATTATAATACAGATGCTTCTTATTAATATGTTTCACTGGCTGCATGTCCTTTACGGCCTCACAGGTTTATTGATGATTTTTACGGGCTTTTTTATAAGGCAAAGGACTGATTTCAACTCGATGCCATCAGGGCACAGGTCTTCCACCTAGCCTCAGTCCAGCCAGGCGCCATAAACTCAAGATGGTATTTTATTGCATCCAGTGGGATTACTTCAAGACCTTTTATTGACTGATCGAAATCAATATTTAATTATTAGAAGTGGTATGGCATTTTATTTGTATTTTTATGCAAAACAAGACCAATGATTATGAATAAGCGGGTAATTACAATATTTTTAGTATTGCTCATGATCTTATCAGGATGTGGAGCATCAAGGATAAGTTTTGATGTTCTGGTACCGGGGGTAAAGACGGTGCCTGCTGAAATTAAATCTATAACCATTGTTAACCGGTCGTTGCCGGAAAATAAAGAAGTAAATAAACTTGAAGGCCTGCTCACAGGTGAAGGCCTCAAGCAGGATACATTATATACAAAATATGTTCTCCGAGGCCTGGATGAAAGTCTTCGCGGCTCAGCCAGGTTCAGGGTAAGAGAAGCAACGGAAGTATATTCCGGGTCGGGTATAGGAACACTTCTGCCCGAGGCACTGTCATGGGATGTTGTTGATTATTTATGTGATAAATACAATTCTGATGCAATTGTCTCACTCGAGGCATATGATTCAGATTTTATTATCACCGGTGCTGCTGCCGGAAAGGACCTTCTCAATTTGCAAGCCCAGGGTCTTGTTACTGTTAATTGCGGATTCAGGATGTATCATCCGGCCAGCAGGAGCATACTTGATGAATACATGTTCAAACACCGGATGAACTGGGAAACCGGTGGTTTGTCGGTGGTTGCTGCAGCAGATGCTATTATCAACAGGAAGAGAGCAATAGAAGGTGCAAGCCTTGAAGCAGGAGCATTCTATGCCAGTCGACTTACACCTGACTGGATTTACATAAGCAGGGATTACTTTAAAAGAGGCAAAGGAAATTTTGACCTGGCTGAAGGAGCACGTATGATGCAGCTTAATGATTGGGATAAAGCAATTGATGCCCTTGAAAGAGCACTGCAGTCGCATAAGAGAAAAGTGAGGGGCCGTGCTGCTCACAACCTGGCAGTGGTTTACGAAATCCTGGGCGACCTTTACCAGGCTAAGGAATGGACCACTGTTGCATGGGGTGAGTGCAAAATTAGAAAATCGAGGGAATACGGCTATATACTAACACGCAGGATACAGGAGCAAGAAGTTATTGATTACCAGATGGCAAGATAATAACCGGTTTCAAGTTTGACTATTAGATTATGCCTGAATGGCCTTTGACAATCAGAATCAGGCCTGACCAATCAGGCGGTAATATAAGTGTGTTATAAAAAAGGCAGCAATTGGCAGACAATGTGATAAAATTCTTATTAAACATTTGCATTATTAAAAATAATCTCTAGATTTGCCTCGATGAAAAGAACAAACCTACATAGCTGGTGGTGGCACAGTATTTACCAATATGCTGTGAACCATGCTGTTATGTAATTAAGATAAATATATTCCAAAAAAAGGCACGCTGGTCACAGCGTGCCTTTTTTATTTATACGGCAAATATTTATAACCCTTAAATACATAATTAACATGAACTCAACAAAAAAAATCATTTTATCCGAAAAGGAGATGCCAACGAGATGGTATAATATTCTGGCTGATATGCCAAATAAACCCTTGCCCCCACTACACCCGGGCACCAAAGAGCCTATTAAGCCCGAAGACCTGGCACCTCTTTTCCCGATGGGGCTAATTGAGCAGGAAGCTACAAGCGATCAGTATGTCGATATACCGGGAGAGGTTCTCGACCTTTACAGAACTTACCGTCCAAGCCCTCTTTTCAGGGCATACGGGCTTGAAAAGGCCATCGGCACAAAGTGTAAAATTTACTACAAATACGAAGGTTACAGTTATGCCGGCTCACATAAAGCCAACACGGCTATAGCCCAGGCCTATTATAATAAGGCAGAAGGCGTAAAAAAGATGACCACGGAAACAGGCGCGGGTCAGTGGGGATCGGCCCTGAGTTTTGCATGCCAGTATTTTGGTATTGAACTGGAAGTATTCATGGTAAAGGTAAGCTATGAACAAAAGCCCTACCGTAAGATTATGATGAATACTTATGATGCCAGAGTGGTCCCTTCACCCAGCAATCTAACAGATTCCGGCCGGCAAATCCTGGCCGAAGACCCGGATTCACCGGGGAGCCTGGGGATAGCAATATCAGAGGCTGTTGAAAGGGCAGCAAAGGATCCTGCAATAAAATACTCTCTGGGATCAGTCCTCAACCATGTACTATTGCACCAGACTATCATTGGTGAAGAAGCGCTGATCCAGATGGAGAAAGCCGGGGATTATCCTGATATCGTTGTTGGATGCTTTGGGGGCGGATCGAATTTTTCAGGCATATCATTCCCTTTTATACGACAGAACCTGCTTAATGGCCATAAAACCAGGTCTATAGCCATCGAGCCTGCCTCCTGCCCCAAGCTGACCAGGGGAAGGTATATGTATGACTTCGGTGATTCCGTGGGCTTAACACCACTGCTGGCTATGTATACCCTTGGCCATAACTTTGTCCCGGCCAGGATACATGCAGGAGGATTACGATACCACGGAGCAGGAGTCCTGGTAAGTCAATTATTGAAAGATGATCTTATCGAAGCCCGGTCTAAACTTCAGAAAGACTGCTTCAGGAACGGAGTTATTTTTGCCAGAAGTGAGGGCATTTTGCCAGCACCCGAAGCAACATATGCCATAACCGGTGCTATAGATGAAGCCCGTAAATGTGATGAAGCAGGTAAACCACAGACTATCCTGTTCAATTTATCCGGGCACGGACACCTGGATTTGAGTGCTTACGACAAGTATTTTTCGGATGAACTTGAAGATCATGAACTCACAAATAAGGAAATAGAGGATAGCATTGCAATGATAATATAGATGCATCCCTATGATTAGATTTAAGTTTTAGGATTGATTGATGGATTGGTGGAATACTGGAATCGAGTCACGAGAAATCGGGACGCGGTTCCATCGTTCCATCATTCCAGTCAATCTGAGATCTACTAAAGAATCGATCGTCTGTGCTTATTCTATATTAATATTATGGATAAACACTTACTCGAAGAGCTGGACATTGCCACCCGTATGAATAAAGAGTACAGGGCTTCGGCCGGCAAACTTCCCCTGCCGTGCATAATCGATCAGGCCGGCGGCAGCCTTCCCTGTATACACCTCGTCCAGGAATATCCCCTCAAATTGAACAAAGTCCTGAATAGCCTCCTTGCATTCCGGGCTTATCATACGGTAGCCCTCACCAAGATAGTGATCGTCCACCTTAACCAATGACCTAAGCTTGTCTTCATTATATTCATAATCAAGAAGATCAAGGGTGTCTTTTGCTATATCCAAAACATTTTGTTCCTGCTCGTTACTCTCCCTGGATACTGCCATCCCTGTTATTCGGCCTTGCCATCCGCTTATTAGCTGTCCGGCCACCAGTCCCGCCTGCGTACCTGCAGATCCTGAAGCCACTACAAGATCATTAAAATCCAAACCACTATTTTCCGAGTATTCCAGTATTTCAGCCATAGCCTGCACGTATCCCAGTGACCCTGTTGCCACTGATCCACCAACAGGCATATAGTAGGGCTTTCTACCATTTTTCTCCAACTCCTCCATTCTCATCCTGGTCTCCCTTATTATGTCATCCCTGTCAAGGCTGTTAATATAAGTAATAGCTGCTCCTGCCATCTTATCCAGTAAAAGGTTGGCTGTATCCTTCTCAGGTTCTTCACCTGACAGGACAAGGAAAACATCAAGACCATTGACCTTGCCTGCCGTTGATGTCATCCTGCACCAATTCGATTGCACTGCACCGAATGTGATAAGGCAATCATAGCCGTTGCCAATGGCATCCATAAGCAGGTAATCCAGTTTCCTTATCTTATTTCCTCCGAAAGCAAAAGCTGTCAGATCATCCCTTTTGCAGTAAAGGTCGATGTTAAACCTGGCACTCAGATTGTTTAACCTGTGCACCGGGGTGGGTAATAAAGACATTTCCAGCCTGGGCTTTCCCTTCAAATGTTTATTAATAAATTCTGATTTTTTCACTTAATATTTATTTTTGGTGATTTCCTTTTCAAGGTATATAAATTACTGTTAATATTTATAGCTATATTCATATATCTGAAATCTTTGCTAAGATGCATGTAATTATACATTACAAAAATTGTAAAACTATTTAAACCCATAAATTATGAAGCGTCTATTGATATCCTTTTTTGCCTTGCTGGCAGCAGTGAACCTGAATGCACAGGGCACAATGCTTTTGAGGCAACCCGCAATAAGCGGAAGTAATGTTGTTTTTGTCTATGCCAATGATCTCTGGCTATGCAGTTCTGAAGGTGGTGATGCACACAGGCTGACATCTTCGGTAGGTGCAGAAACCAGTCCACATTTTTCCCCTGACGGTAAGCTTATTGCCTTCACCGCCCAGTATGACGGCAATACCGATGTTTATGTCGTACCTGTTGAGGGTGGAGAACCCAAACGCCTGACATTTCATCCCGGCACCGATGAGGTACAGGGATGGATGCCCGATGGCAAGAATATAATATTCAGGACAGGCAGGAAAGGCAGGCCCACCCTGTCAAACAGCTTATTCACTGTCTCTATTGAAGGAGGTATGCCTGAGCCCCTGCCGGTTGTCAGGTCTGCTTATGGTGAAGTGTCCCCTGATGGCCAGTACCTCGCTTATACCCCTATCACTTTCTGGGACCCTGAATGGCGTAATTACAGGGGCGGACAGGCACAGCCCATCTGGATTGTAAACCTTGAAACGATGAGCCTGGAACAAACACCAAGGGTCAATAACGAAAGACACATGGATCCGGTATGGTATGGTAATAAGATTTATTTCCTGTCGGAAAGGGATTATGCATCAAATATCTGGTCATACGATATTGATACAAAAGATCTGGAGCAACATACTTTCCATGGTAAATTTGATGTAAAAAGCCTTGATGCCGGTAATGATAAAATAATTTATGAACAGGGGGGGCTGCTTCATGTACTTGATCCCGAAACGGATGAAACAACAACACTGGAAATAAATGTTAAAGGTGATTTTCACTGGGCAAGGACAAGGTGGGAAGATGTGGAAGCAAGAGGCCTAAGTAACGCAGAACTATCATCGACCGGGCAAAGAGCATTATTTGAATACCGTGGTGAGGTAATAAGTGTACCGTCCGAAAAAGGTAGCTGGAGAAACCTTACCAGCTCACCGGGAGCCGCTGACAGGTATCCTGTATGGTCCCCAAAAGGAGATAAAGTGGCATGGTTCAGTGATGAAAGTGGGGAATATCAACTGGTTGTATCTGACCAGGACGGTATGTCGGGTAAAAAAACTTACACTATACCTGAAGCTTCTTTTTTCTTCCGACCGGCATGGTCGCCTGATGGTAAATATATTGCCTTCACTGATACCCACTATCACCTTCAGTATATAAATCTGGAAACAGGTGATGTAAAAATTGTCGATTACGACACCTATGCTTATCCTTTCCGGACAATGAATCCTGTATGGTCACCCGACAGTAAATGGATAGCATATGCAAAACTGCTGGGTAACCAGTACAAGGCCATTTTTGTCTATAATGTTGAAACAGGTGCCATGCACAGGCTAACGGATGGTATGGCTGATGCTATCAGTCCTGTATGGGATGAATCGGGTAAATACCTCTACTTCCTGGCAAGTACAAATTTCGGCCTCGCAACAGGTTGGCTTGATATGAGCGGATATGATGTGGTCACCACCAGGTCATTATATATGGTACTACTGTCAGAAGAGACGGAAAGTCCTTTCCTTCCCGAGAGTGATGAAGAGGAAGCAGAAGGTGAAAAGCCCGATGAAGGAAAGGATACTGGAGCTAAAAAAGGGGAAAAAGCTAATCAGGAAGATCAGGAGAAAAAAGAAGATGTTACGGTGAAAATAGACACTGAAAATATTTCCCGCAGGATTATAGCTGTTGATATGCCCGATAAGAATTACCCTTCCTTGATTCCCGGGCCTGAAAATACTGTCTTCATTACCGAATTACCCGAAGGGCAAAGGACTTATACTCTACACAAGTATGATATCGAAAAAAAGAAATCTGAAGAATTCATCAAGAATATCTCAGTTGCTACCACCTCTGCTGACAGATCAAAAATTTTATACAGGTCAGGCAATAACTGGGCCATTGCATCAACAAAAACACCGGTTAAGGAACCGGCAAAGAAGCCCCTTGAACTATCCGGTATCAGCATAAAAATTGATCCTAAGAAAGAATGGAAACAAATATTCAGAGAAGGATGGAGATTTCAGAGAGATTTCCTCTATGTTGATAATGTACATGGAGCTCCCTGGGACAAGATTTATGAATGGTATGAACCATGGGTAGAACATGTAAGGCACCGCTCGGAAATGAACTATATTCTTGATATAATGGGAGGCGAAGTAGCTGTAGGTCATTCATATACCAGTGGAGGTGACTTCCCCGATATTGACAGGGTTCCTGTGGGCTTGCTGGGTGCCGATTACGGTGTACGTGAAGGAAGATTTTATATAAAAAAGATATACACAGGAGAAGATTGGAACCCTGGACTCAGCGGACCGCTTTCCCAGCCGGGGATGAAAGTAAGTGAAGGAGATTATATTATTAAAGTGAATGGCAATGATATCAAAGAGGATGATAATATTTACAGGTTTTTTGAAGAAACTGCCGGTGTACATACACTGCTAACATTAGCTGATAATCCTGAAGGTGATAACCCCCGGGGAATAACGGTTATTCCGGTTAGTAACGAATCAGGGCTCAGGACAGCACACTGGGTGGAATCGAACCGGCAGCTCGTGGATAAATTATCGGATGGTAAGCTCGCATATGTATGGCTGCCCAACACAGGACCAGATGGTTACAATTATTTTAACCGCTACTTCTTTGCACAACAGGATAAGAAAGGGGCCATTATTGACGAGAGAAATAACGGTGGTGGTTCAGCTGCTGACTATATCATTGACATCCTTTCGCGGGAACTGCTCGGGTATTTTAATTCCAAAACGGAGGACAGAAGGCCTTTCACAACTCCAATGGCCGGTCTGTGGGGACCAAAAGTAATGATAATAAATGAAAGGGCCGGTTCAGGCGGAGATCTTATGCCATATATGTTCAGGGAAAAAGGTATCGGTCCTCTTATTGGGACCCGGACCTGGGGTGGCCTGGTAGGAATCTGGGATACACCATCCTTTATTGATGGCGGGCGCATGATGGCTCCGAGGGGAGGATTTTTTGACACTGACGGTGAATGGGCTGTTGAGGCAGTGGGTATAGCCCCCGACATACATGTAATGCAGGACCCGGCAGAAGAGGCCAAAGGTAATGACCCCCAGCTGCTGAGAGCTATCGAAGAGACCCTCAGGCTGGTTGAGACAGAAGGCATAGAGCTCAAGAAAGAACCTGAAGCTCCCATAAGATGGAAAAGACCTGATTACTTTGAGATAAAGAAATAGAAGAATTTTTGGAATAATGGAATATTGAATCCACTCCGAAAAGTTTAAAATATATTATTCGACTCCGCTGGAGTCGCTTTATTTGATGTACAACCCGTCTACAATAATATGACCCTAACGGGGTCTAAAAATACCCGGGAATATTACTAGCGAATTAATTAGCTGTCTAACAACTAAATACAAAGAAATTGACCCCGGGGCCCCGGGGTCATATAATTCTAGAAAAATAATCACCCAAAACAATATCTCCCGAGCTGTGCAAGTCCCGGCGATTCTATTGGAACGAGTGCAGTGAGGGAGTTAATTCCCCTTTTTCGGAGTGGACTCAATATTCCATACATAAACATTCTTTTTTGTATATTGTTAGTAAAATAAAAACTACTCACTATGGAAAGAAGAAAATTTTTAAGCACAGTAGGATTAGGAGCCGTAGCTGTGGCCATACCTTCTGATTTGTTGGCTACACCTGTATTTGATTTCTCAATAGATGAAAATGGTGAATTCAAAGGACATGAATTTCCAGAATTGCCATATTCATACGATGCCCTGGAACCATATATCGATAAGATGACTATGGAAATACATTATGACAGGCATCATCGTGGATACTATAATAAGTACCTTGCTGCAGTAGAAGGCACTGATCATGTAGAAACGCCATTGTCAAAAGTATTTGCAACTGTTTCAAAACTCCCGTCAGGTATAAGGAACAACGGGGGCGGCTATTATAACCACACCCTGTTCTGGAATAACATGACACCGGATAAAACTGAACCATCTGCTAAACTTAAAAAGGCAATTGAAGACAGTTTCGGTTCATGGGAGAAATTCCAGGAAGAATTTAATACTGCAGCCGCAACCCGGTTCGGCAGCGGATGGGCATGGCTTGTTATGGATGCTAAAAAGAAACTTTTTATTGGCAGTACACCTAACCAGGACAATCCACTGATGGATGTTTCAGAATTGAGAGGCACACCCCTGCTTGCACTTGATGTATGGGAGCATGCTTACTACCTTAAGTATCAAAATAAAAGAACGGATTATATATCAGCATTCTGGAATGTAATAAACTGGGATGAGGTAAACAGGCGCTTTGAGAAAGCCCTTGCCATATAAACCTTTCCAGGCACAGGGGCGGTCCATGGACAGCCCCTTTTTCTTTATTCTTTGTACAACAAAATATAAAACTAACATGCAGCATTAAGGAAATATCTGTGTCTTTACAATAAACAAGTCAAACAAAAAAGTATCTGAAATGAAAAACCTGAAGATAATGATGATTGCCTTAATGTGTGTAACAACAGTTGCATGTGAGGCACAATGGAGAAACAGGGTTACAGGTAACGAGGATGTTCAGAAAGAAGAAAGGGCAGCCCCTGCATTTACCGGCGTTAAAACAAGTTCATCGGTTGATGTTTACCTGAGCCAGGCCGATGGTCACAGTATAGTGGTGGAAGCTGACGAGAACCTTCTCGAATACATTGTAACAGAAGTGAAAGATGGTATACTTAGTATTTATACCGATAACGTAAACATAAGGAAAGCAGAAAGAATGAGGGTTTATGTTACGATGGAAAAAGTTGAATACATAAGTGCATCAAGTGCTGGCGATGTCATCGGTGAAACGCCGGTACAAGCTGATGAGCTGAAAATATCAGCAAGCAGCTCCGGTGATGTCAAACTTGAAGTGTATGCGAATGCATTATCCCTAAAAACAAGCAGTGCGGGTGATATAACACTGAAAGGAAGAGCCGATTTTCTTGAGGCATCAACATCCAGCGCCGGTGATATTAAAGCTTACGACCTTGAGGTAAGGGAAGCCGAACTGTCCTCATCGAGTGCAGGTGATATTAAAATAACCGTAACCGAACGTCTGAAAGCAAGGGCCAGCAGTGCAGGCGATATAATCTTCTACGGTGATCCTGAGTATGTAGACGCCAGGTCATCAAGCGGCGGTGATGTCGTGAGAAGATAACTGAATATAAATTACATCTACTTATTTATAACAGGGGCACAAAATTAAGTGTCCCTGTTATTTGTTTTTATATGCATTGATTACCTTTGAGGCAAATTAGTATGAATGGAAAGAGAAAGTGCAGAGGTAGCGGTCATTGGCTCGGGTAGCTGGGCAACAGCCCTGGTTAAGATGTTCAGCTCCAATGCCCGCAAAATTGCCTGGTATATAAGGAGAAAGGAGATAATTGATCATATACAAACCTTTAAACATAATCCAAAGTATCTCAGCACAGTTAATCTGGATACCCAAAAACTAATACTGACATCGGATATAAACACAGCAGTAGGGCTGGCCGACATACTGGTTTTTGTAATACCTTCAGCCTTCCTTAAAAAAACACTTTCCGGCCTCAGGACCGATATTTCGACCAAGCTGGTTTGCTCGGCAATAAAAGGAATAGTGCCGGAAGGTAATTATATCGTAGGGGATTTCTTTAATAAGAAACTGAATGTGCCCTATGAAAATATGGTGGTACTGACAGGTCCTTCGCACTCGGAAGAAATAGCCATGGAAAGATTAACCTACCTTACCCTTGCATCACAGGACAGGTCAAAAGCAGAAAAACTATCACATTTACTTAAAAATCACTACCTCAGAACAGTAATCTCAGACGACATAAGAGGAACAGAATACGCAGCGGTGATAAAAAATATTTATGCCATTTCTGCCGGCATTGCCGATGCCCTGGGCTTCGGTGATAATTTCCTGGCTGTACTGCTGTCGAATGCAGCAACTGAAATGAGCCGGTTTATCCGGGCTGTTTATAAAAACGACCGTGATTTTAACAGCTCACCTTATCTGGGCGATCTAATGGTTACAGCATACTCTAAATTCAGTCGCAACAGGATGTTCGGTCATATGATTGGCAAAGGGTATTCGGTCAGGTTTACCCTTCTGGAAATGGAAATGGTTGCTGAAGGATATTATGCTTCTGCCTGTATAAATGAAATAAATAAAAAATTGAAAGTTGACATCCCCATTGCTGATACTGTCTACAGGATTCTATACAAAAAAGCCAGTCCCTCGGTTGAATTCAGAAAACTGACAGAAATATTAAAATAAGACGATGAATATAGATATTGATTTTACCCATTGCCTCAGTTTTATTAGTGATAAAGAAATAAGAGATAAAGCTGAAGAGTCACTTTATCATCTTGATAGCCTGTTAAATAAATCAGGACCGGGTAATGAGTACCTGGGCTGGCTGCACCTGCCTGAAAAAGCATCACAACTGATCGACAGCATAAACAAAACAGCAGGGGCATTGAGATCACAGGCCTCAAAAACAGTAGTGATTGGTATTGGAGGATCTTACCTGGGTGCCAGGGCTGTCATTGAATCTTTAAAGCCTTCACTTCCATTTAATGAAAATAAGCCCCGGCATGAGGTTTTATTTGCCGGCCAGAACATTAGTGAAGACTATCTCTCTAACCTCATAGCCTGTCTTGACGGCAAAGCATTCAATATAATAGTGATTTCAAAATCAGGAACTACCACAGAACCTGCCATAGCATTCAGGATACTCAGGAAAGAACTTGAAAATATTGTTCCTCACTCCACACTTAATAAACACATAATCGCGGTTACAGATTCTTCTAAAGGTTCTCTGAGATTGTTGGCTGATAATGAGGGATATTCAACTTACGTGATACCTGATGATGTGGGGGGAAGATATTCGGCCCTCACCCCGGTCGGCTTACTTCCAATAGCTGTTGCCGGTGGTGATATATCCCAATTAGTGTCGGGGGCGGCTCAAATGGCATCCATGACCCGGGATAACAGGAATACAGTATCCAATCCTGCATTGATATATGCTTCATTGCGTAACCTGCTTTATAAAAAAGGAATGTTCATCGAGGTATTGGTCAACTATGAACCTTCGATTCATTATATAGCAGAATGGTGGAAGCAACTTTTTGGTGAAAGTGAAGGCAAGGAAGGGAAAGGTATTTTCCCGACGGCAGCTGACTTCACCACCGACCTGCATTCACTCGGCCAGTATATACAGGAAGGTCAAAGAATACTTATTGAAACAGTCTTATCAGTAGAATCACCCCGTTCGGAATTGACCATACCAACAGACGAAGAGAATCTTGACAAGCTTAATTATATTGCAGGGAAAAGACTGTCAGAGGTCAATGCCAGGGCAGAGGAAGGTACAAGCCTGGCCCATGTTGACGGGGGTGTGCCGGTCATTAAAGTAAACATACCGCGAATTAATGAATTATACCTTGGCCAGCTCCTCTATCTTTTTGAAATATCCTGTGCAATAAGCGGATATATACTTGGGGTAAATCCCTTTAATCAGCCCGGCGTGGAAGCATATAAGAAGAATATGTTCAGGTTGCTGGGAAAGAAGGATAAATAAGGCTTAGGCTAAGACTTCGCTGGCGCGGATCTCCAGATCCGTGCCTAACTTAGGCGGATGCGGGAAATCGCGATGAAGGTGAAGGCTCTTATAAACCGTGCTTTTTCACAAAGTTATCAATGACCTCGTTTAAGGTCGGATGTCCTATCTCCTGGAGGTCATAATAAACTCTCGTATTGGGTTTTTTGATATTTATTATCCTGTTCAGGTCGATTGGTGTTCCAATAACAACTGAATCACAATCGGTATTATTTATAGTTGCTTCCAGGTCTTTAAGCTGCTGTTCACCATAACCCATTGCCGGAAGTAAGGTTCCTATCCCAGGATATATTTCAAATGTTTCTGATAATTTACCAACTATATATGGCCTTGGATCAACCAGTGAGGCCGCACCGTATTTACGGGCTGCAACCACCCCCGCACCAATTTTCATCTCGCCGTGTGTCAGTGTGGGGCCATCTTCTATGGCAAGTACTCTCTTGCCCTTAATAACAGATGGGTCGTCCACCCTGATAGGCGAGGCTCCATCAATAACAACTGCCGAAGAAGCTACTTTCTGAATGCTTTCCCTTACTATATTGATATCTTCGGGAGCAGAGCTGTCTATCTTATTGATAACAACAACATCGGCCAGTCGCAGCGTAACCTCGCCGGGGTAATACCTCAGTTCATGTCCCGCCCTGTGGGGATCAACCACTGTAATTGTAAGATCAGGTTTATAAAATGGGAAGTCATTATTGCCCCCGTCCCATACAATAATATCACATCCTTTGGGATCCTTTTCAGCTTCCCTGAGTATTGCCTCGTAATCCACTCCTGCATATATAACATTTCCGCGTACTACATGAGGTTCATATTCCTCCATCTCTTCAATGGTACACTTATGCTTTTCCAGATCGTTTACTTCGGCAAACCTCTGCACTTTCTGTGCATTCAGATCACCATAAGGCATCGGGTGTCTTACAGCTACCACCTTAAGTCCCTTTGACATAAGCAATTCTATCACTCTCCTGGAAGTCTGGCTTTTACCACATCCGGTACGCACTGCACCCACTGCAATCACAGGCTTGGTGCTTTTTACCATTGTATCATTGGGGCCCAGCAGGACAAAATTTGCCCCTGCTGCATTAACTATGGCACTCACTGACATTACCTTGTTATATGTAACATCACTGTAAGAAAAGGCACAATCATCAACTTCTAATTCTTTTACGAGAGAGGGGAGTTCTTCCTCAGCATATATGGGTATGCCGTCAGGATAAAGTTTCCCGGCCAGCTCAGCCGGATATTTCCTGCCTTCAATATCAGGGATCTGGGCAGCTGTAAAGGCAACAACATTATAATTTTCATTATCACGGTAATAAGTATTGAAATTATGAAAATCCCTACCTGCGGCACCAATTATAATTACATTTTTTTTCATAGGATATAATATTGAATTATTGATATTATTATATAGGTTCAATTGAGAAAATAGAGTCAACAAATTTATAATTTAACTGGTTAATTTCCTTATATTTGATTAAATTTTTAAAACAGTCGAAAAACCAAGCCAATTGCCTGACATGCTGAACTTTGGTATGTTTATTGCACTAAACCGGCAGTATGTTAAAGAAAATGTTTACATAACTCTTGACAAATGATATTTTCAAGTAATAGATAATTGAAATTGAACCAGCACAGATGAATGTCCTTGCCCATATATATCTTTCAGGTGACTCTGATGAGATCATTATAGGCAATTATATAGGGGATTATGTCAAGGGCCGTGACTATCTTAAATATCCTGAACTGATTAAGAAAGGCATCATATTGCACAGGCATATTGATGATTTTACTGACAAACATCCGGTTGTGCACAGGAGTAAAATACTCTTCACCGGTAAGTATCATAAATATGCAGGTGTTGTGGTGGATATCATATATGACCATTATCTCACCAGGGAATGGGACACTTTCTCCCGTCGACCCCTTGAAAGTATAACATACCAGTTTTACAGGGCTATGGTGAATAATTATGATATTTTACCTCCTAAAGTAAAGGACAGGTTCCCTTTTTTTATTATCAATAACTGGATAGAGTCCTATAAAACCACCAGGGGTATTAAACACGTTTTGTCCACCCTCAGCAAAAGAACAAGCCTTCCCTCCGAATCCAAGTATGCCATAAAAATTTTTAAAAAAAATTATTACGGCCTTGGAGAAGATTTTATGGAATTCTTTCCACAGCTTATTGAATATGTGGAAAATGATTTTGGCATTCCTCTTTCCCAGAGGATCACCATGCCATTTTAATTTAAACCATGTGCTCATCACGGCTGGCATCGAGACGGAGGAAAATAAATAGCAATATTGTAAAGCCCCATAGTGAAGATCCTCCATAACTGAAAAACGGAAGGGGTATCCCAATAATAGGCACCAGCCCTATTGTCATTCCTATATTTATCAGAAAGTGGAAAAGGAATATTGATAAAATCGCGTAACCATAAATCCGTGAGAAGGGGGAACGTTGTCGCTCCGCCAGCCATATTAGCCTGATCAGGAAAAATGAAAACGCAATAACCACGAGTCCTGTGCCAATAAATCCCCATTCTTCTCCTACAGTGCAAAAGATGAAATCAGTGCTCTGTTCGGGTACAAATTTGAACTTCGTCTGTGTTCCCTGGAGAAACCCTTTGCCGGCGAAGCCACCTGAACCAATAGATATCTTCGACTGATTAAGGTTGTAACCTGCACCTGAAGGGTCGGACTCAATACCAAGGACTACGTTTATCCTGGTCTGCTGGTGCGGCAGGAGAATATTATTGAATGCATAATCAACCGAATAGGTAAATATCATGCTCCCCAGCAGGAAGGACAATACAATCAATACGTATTTGGCCTTGTACCTGTAGATATAGTAAGCATAAAAAAGTCCTGATATGACCAGTGCAACTATAAATATAAATTCAAGGGTGACACTTCCCCTGAGCCAGTAAAGGGCTGCAAACAATGCTCCCCCTGTAAGTATATATATTACCAGGCCACTTAAGCTTATTTTTGCACCCCTGCCGGTAATAAGATGAAAGACAAAACCTGCGATAATAAGTGCTGCATATATATAAACACTGTCTACAATCAAAGTAGCAATGAACAATACTGCTGCCAGTATCCCTATTGCAAAGAGATAGGGTGACATACCCTCCCTGAAAAGCACCAGGACCAGCGAAAAAAATATCAAAGTTGACCCCAGGTCGGGCTGTATGGCTATAAGTACGGCAGGCGTGAAAATGATTAACATTGAAACAAGGAGAGTCTTGAGAACAGCAGGTGTTCTCCCATGTTTTGAAAGGTACCTTGCCAGGGCCAGTGACGTGGCAAATTTCGCAAATTCTGCAGGTTGAAGACTGAAACCTCCAATTTCAAACCATGACCTGGCTCCATGCACTTCCTTGCCGGCAAGGAGGACAACAATGAGGGCAAGCAAAACAATGATGTATAGTAGATATGAGAAGAATATATAGAAACGGCTGTCGATCACCATCAAGGCGGTTGCAATCAGAAAAGCCGCGATGATCCATATTAGTTGTTTTCCGTATCGCTGGCTTATATCAAATATGCTTGCATGTTCCTCGCTGTAGACAGCCGCATAAATATTTATCCAGCCGTAAAAAACGAAGATCAGGTACATTGCCACTGTTACCCAGTCTATATTAGACCATATGTTAACCCTCCTCTTCAATTTCTTCCTCCTCTTTTATTTCTTCTTCATCGTCTTCAACCTGCGGTTCTGGCGGGTTCAGTATATAATTTTCCAGCCAGGTGTTTTCAGTTTTACCCTTCAGGTATTTTTCAACCATAAGGCTTGCAACCGGTGCTGCATATGTTGAGCCAAAGCCTATATTTTCCACATAGACCGCTATTGCTATGCGTGGATTTTTCTCGGGGGCAAAGGCAATAAAAATGGAATGATCAGGGCCGTGAGGGTTTTCCGCCGTACCTGTTTTCCCGCACATAACTATATCTTTTATAGCCACCCACCTGGCTGTTGCCCCTTCACCTCCATTAACCACACCTTTCATGCCCTTAACTATCACCTCGAAATTAGCCGAATCAATGCTAACTTCTTTTTTTTCCCTGAAAGCAGGATTCACCCTGATTGTATCATTGTCAATTGATTTTATTATATGAGGTGTGAAATAATAACCCCTGTTAGCTATTATAGCAGCCATATTAGCCATTTGCAGGGGCGTTGTGCCAAGTTCACCCTGGCCAATGGCCATGGATATCACGGTAAGTGCTTTCCACCGGTTCTCACCATAAATATTGTCATAAAATGAAGGCTTGGGAACAAAGCCTGGCAGTTCATTTGGGAAATCAATCTCCAGCTTTGATCCAAAACCAAATTCTGTGAGGTAGGACCGCCATGTTTTCAATCCCTCGGCAGTGGAACCATATTTAGGATTATCGAGAAGAAGCCTGAAAGCATTGCAAAAATACGCATTACATGATGCTGTTATCGCTCCTGCCATGTTGAACCAGGCAAAGTGATGACATGCCACGTACACTCCGGGGGCATAGTAGCCGTTATCACAAAAATATTCGTAGTCCCTGGTCAAGGCCTTTTCCTGAAGAGCAATCAGTCCGTTCACAGGCTTGAATGTTGATCCCGGCGGATAGGAAGCCATCAGGGCCCTGTTAAAAAGTGGCTCAAGGGTGTCTCGCTGGAGTTTGGTGTAGTTCTCCGACCTTATCCTTCCCACAAGCAGTGAGGGATCATAATCCGGTGTTGAAATAAGTGCAAGAACCTCTCCCGTTGAAGGCTCCAGGGCTACAATACTGCCCTTTTTGCCCTCCATAAGCTTTTCCCCGTACCTTTGAAGTTCTATATCCAGGGTACTAACAATATCCTTACCGGGCACCGGGACAGTATCATACCTGCCTCCCTGGTATAAACCTTTGACTCTGTTATGCACATCAACAAGGAAGATCTTAAGTCCTTTTCGTCCACGCAGGTCTGACTCGTATGATTTCTCTATCCCACTCTTTCCGATATAATCACCCGCTTTATAATAAGGATCCGTCTCTATTTCGTCATTATTGACCTCTCCTACATACCCCAGTGCATGAGCAGCAGAAGGGTACGAATATTTTCTAAGGGTTCGTGTTTGCACATAAAAGCCGGGGTATTTATAAAGGACTTCCTGCAGTCGTGCATAGGTTTCGGAAGAGATCATTTTCAAAAATACCGATGGTGCATATTCTGAAAACTTGATGGCTGCCTTCATCCTGTTCAGAAAAGATTCCTTTGTAATATCCAGGATAGAACATAATTCAACAGTATCAATTGCCTGGGTCTGATCCGGGATAACCATCAGGTCGTAGGCGGCCTGGTTATAAACCAGGAGGTTACCCTTCCTGTCATAAATGAGTCCCCTCGCAGGATATTGGGTTACATAACGCAAAACATTGTTTTGCGCGGACAAACGGTAAGATTTATTTATTACCTGCAGGGCAAAAAGTTTTGAGATAAGAAGTATGGCAGCAATAAATACAATTGCATAGAACAATATTTTTCTGTTGCTATATACATCTTTTAATCCGTACAAAACTACCTCCTGATAATTATATACTGTATAATAATAATAAATAAAGTGGTAAATGCCGTACTGAGTAATACCCTTAGCAAGGTTCTGAAGAAATATTCAAGACTGAATACTTCAATATAAAAAAGAGTCAGGTGATGAAAGAAAACAACAATGAGAATATATGTAATGAACCACCTGAAGCCATAGGGTTTATACCCCGGTATATCTTCCTGTTCGTATCCATCCCTGGGAGATACCAGGTTAAGGACATAAGGCCTGATGAAACCAGCGAAAACAGTGGCTGAAATGTGCAGGCCCAGGGTTCCTGAAGCGAGGTCAACTACTAATCCCGTAAGAAAAGAAAGTAACAGAACAAGCCAGAAGGAGGTTTCGAATGGAAGCAAGAGAATAAAGAGGATATAGACATAGGGATTAACAAAGCCACTGAATTGAATATTATTCATCAGCAGTACCTGTATGGCAAGCAACAAAATAAAAAGACCGCTATATTTAAGAACAGTGTTCAGCATAGTTATTTATCTTAATCCCTGTGTTTCTGTTTCGAGTTCCAATTGTTCTTCCTTCTTAAGATTTACTACGACATAGACATAATTAAGTTTCCGGAATTGGGTTGACAATTTCACTTTAATATCATAGAAATCTCCTCCTCCGGGATCATACTTGCTTATAGTACCCACCATTAAACCTTCGGGAAAAACAGCCGAATAGCCTGTTGTTTCAACGGTATCACCTACTGAGACATCCACATGATGGGGTATTTCATTCAGTGATAAAGAGTTTACATCTGTCCCTTCCCAGTTCAGTGAGCCAAAATAACCATTTCCCCTCAATCTTGCAGACAATCTGAAGTCAAGGTTCAATGCAGACATTGCAAGTGAATAATTTCTGCCGGCCCCTACAATTTTCCCAACTATACCATCCGGACCTATAACTGCCATATCTTCTTTAATACCATTCAGTGTCCCCTTGTTGAGGGTAATATAATTTTTTTGCTTGTTTACACTATTATTAACAGCCCTGGCCCTGATGTACATGTACTGCTGGCGGTAAATACTGTCCGTGACACTAAAGGTCTTAATTTCTGAACTGCGGTAAATACGTTGCATGGCATTCCTCAGGTCCCTGTTTTCCCTTATAAGCTGCTCATTTATTTCACTCAACGAGAAATAGTCAGTTGCAAGGTTGATCTTTTCATGCACTGCTGCTGTAATGGAATGCAAAGCTTTTGAAAGTTTAATATTATGATAATTAGGCCTTGAAGCAAGCAAAGAAATTGCTATTGCTTCTAAAAGAAGGAATAAGAGGATATTACCAAACTTTTTCAGGAAGTTTAAAAGATTTCTCATTTACTACCCCCGGTCTTATCTCATAAGGAACGAAAATTTATCTGAATTTTTCAGAGCCACTCCGGTTCCTCTTGCCACAGCATGAAGAGGATCTTCAGCCAGATGAAACGGTATACTTATCTTATCGCTCAAACGCTTTGGCAGGCCCTGGAGCAATGCCCCCCCACCTGCAAGAAATATTCCCTTGGCCACAATGTCAGCATATAGCTCGGGTGGTGTCTGTTCAAGTACACTTAAAATAGCTGTTTCCACCTTTGAAATTGACTTGTCAAGACAATGTGCTATTTCCTGGTATGACACCGGTATCTCGACAGGCATTGCTGTCATCAGGTTTGGCCCCCTTACTATGTAGTCAGCAGGAGGTTCATCAATGGATGGCAGTGCAGCACCCACATTAATTTTAATATCTTCTGCCGTACGTTCACCAATCTTTATATTATGCTGGTGTCTCATATACGACTGGATATCAGTGGTAAAACCATCACCGGCCGTCCTGATGGATTTATTGCATACTATTCCTCCAAGTGCTATTACTGCTATCTCGGTTGTGCCCCCTCCGATATCAACAACCATGCATCCCTCGGGTGCTTCAACATCAAGCCCTATTCCTATTGCTGCAGCCATAGGTTCATAAATCAGGTATACATCTCTTCCTCCGGCATGCTCAGAAGAATCACGTACTGCACGTACTTCAACTTCAGTACTGCCTGAAGGTATGCATACCACCATTTTAAGTGTTGGAGAGAAAAGGCTTGGACGCTTGTTTATCATTTTTATCATCCCCCTGATCATCTGTTCAGCTGCATTGAAGTCGGCTATTACGCCGTCCCTTAGCGGACGCACCGTCCTTATATTCTCATGCGTTTTACCGTGCATCTGCCTGGCTCTCTCCCCTATCGCAATCAATTTGCCCGAGCTCCGGTCAACAGCAACTATTGAAGGTTCATCTACTACAATCTTATCATTATGGATTATTATTGTATTGGCCGTTCCAAGATCAATAGCAATCTCCTGTGTTAAAAAAGAAAAAATCCCCATTTTAATATTTATTAATATTTAGGTCTTAGTGTTTAAAATGCCTCGTTCCGGTGAACACCATTGACATCTCTTTATCATTGCAAAAATCTATTGAATCACTATCACGTATTGAACCACCGGGCTGTATAACAGCCTTTATCCCTTCATTATAGGCTATCTCAACACTGTCAGCAAAAGGGAAGAAGGCATCCGAGGCCATTACGGCATTGTTAAGATCAAATCCAAAATTTTTAGCCTTTTCCACGGCAAACTTCAGGGCATCAACACGTGATGTCATCCCAACTCCACTGCCATACAATTGCTTATTGCCTGCCAGCACAATGGAATTTGACTTACTGTGTTTTACTATCTTATTGGCAAATTCGAGATCTTCAAGCTGGTTTTTACCTGGCGGGACTTCTGTCACTGTTTTCATGTCTGCCTCTTTTTCGGTTTTCAGGTCCTTTTCCTGAAGCAGGAGGCCATTAAGCACGGACCTGTAAGTCTCGGTAGACATATTTTTTCCTCTCTGAATAAGAATTATTCTGTTCTTTTTATGCTTAAGCACATCCAGTGCCTCAGTTTTGTATGAAGGTGCAATTATCACTTCAAAAAACAGCTTGTCTATTTCCTCCGCTGTTTCTTTGTCCAGTTCTCTGTTAGTTATAAGTACACCTCCGAAAGCTGATAAGGGATCACCTGCAAGTGCATCTTTCCAGGCGTCAATAAGCTTTTTACGTGAGGCCAGACCACAGGCATTAGTGTGTTTAATAACGGCAAAGCTTGGTTCATCAAACTCTTCCATGAGCGAGATGGCCGCATCGATGTCAAGCAGGTTATTATAAGATATCTCTTTGCCATGAAGCTGCTCTATCATCTCCTCTAATTTGCCGTAAAAAATACCTCTCTGATGCGGATTTTCTCCATACCGCAACACTTTGGCTTCATTGTAACTTTCCCTGAATGCTTCAATTTGTTCTTTCCTCTTGAAGTAATTAAATATCCCGGTATCATATTCTGAGCTGACAGCGAATGCTTCCGCTGCCAGGCGCCTTCTCACTTCGAGGCTTACCTTTCCATCCCCGGTTTCCAGTAATTCACAAAGTTGTGCATACTGACCACGATGGGATATGATAAGGGTATCTTCATAATTCTTGGCTGCAGCCCTGATCAGTGATATCCCCCCTATATCTATTTTCTCAATAATATCACTTTCAGGGGCCCCCTTTGCAAGTGTTTCCCTGAAGGGATAAAGATCAACAACAATAAGATCAATTGGCGGAATTTCAAATTCAGACAGCTGTTCAAGATCTGACTTGTTATCTTTCCTTGCCAGTATGCCCCCGAAAATCTTAGGATGGAGGGTTTTTACCCTACCACCCAGTATTGATGGGTAAGTTGTTATATCCTCAACCCTGTCAGCCTTGATACCCAGATCAGAAATATATTTATGTGTCCCGCCGGTTGAAATAATTTTAACGCCCAGTCTGTCAAGCTTTTTTACTATTTCTGCAAGTCCTTCTTTATGGTAAACCGACAACAAGGCGGATCGTATTTTCTTTTCCCTCATATTCAACAAATTAGAGATAGCACACAGCTTAGTTTAACGGGAACTAAAAATAGATATTTTTTTATTGTCTTACAACGGATTCTATACTTTTCAGGTAATTTGGACTCTTTGACCATGAAATATGCTAAACTTCACATTATCCAGGATGAATCCTGTAGAGGCCATAGGATTCTCGTTCTGAGCCTCCCTGTCACTCTGAGCGGAGCCGCAGGCGTAGCGAAGAGTCTGTGGTGACAGGGCTATATGGCAAAGACCCCGTAGAGTGCTCTTCCGATAAGCATATACATAAGCAGGCCGATTATATCATTCATCGTAGTAATAAAGGGCCCGGTTGCCAGTGCGGGATCAACCTTTGCCCTATCAAGTATAAGGGGGATAAAGGTCCCAAAGAGGGCCGCAAAAATAATTACGGTAAGCAGGGCAACACTTACCGTCAAGGTCAGTGCAAATGAATCACTGATAAAGAAATTGTAGAGGAAAATCAAAGCTGCCAGTATCAGCCCGTTAAACAAGGCCACCAGGAATTCCTTAACAAGCCTCCTAATTGTACTCTCACCCTTGAGAGTATTATTAGCCAGTGCCTGCACAATAATAGCTGATGATTGTATCCCTACATTACCACCCATTGCAGCTATCAGTGGTATAAAGAATGCCATCTCGGGATAAATTTTCAGGTCATTCTCAAACCTCCCCAGCACAAGAGCCCCGAAGATTCCGCCAACCAGTCCTATCAATAACCAGGGCAGTCTGACCCGGGTTATATACAGGACCTTATCCCTGGCTTCCACTTCATCGGTCAGACCGGATGCCATCTGGTAATCCCTCTCAGCTTCCTCCCTGATAAAGTCAACAATATCATCGATGGTGATCCTTCCCACAAGGCGTCCCAGTGAATCAATCACCGGTATTGCAACCAGGTCATATTTTTCCATTATTTGTGCCACCTCCTCACCCGGTGTGGATGTATTCACTGAAATAATATCATCTTCTATTATTGTTTTTACAATGGTTGTATTCTTGCTTAGCAGCATCTCTTTCAATGATACAATACCCTTAAGCTTCCTTGCATTATCTATGACATACATGTAATATACCTCATCAACTTCGTCAGCCTGGTTTGCCAGTTCCTTCAGGCAGGTCAGTATGGTCCAGTTTTCATTCACAATGATCATTTCCTTGGCCATCAATCCACCTGCAGTATCTTCGTCATAGCCAAGAAGATCAACAATGTCGCCTGCCCTCTCCAGGTCATCAAGATGAAGTAATATTTCCTGTTTCTTCTCTTCCGAAAGGTTCCCTATAACATCGGCAGCATCATCAGAGTCCATATGATCAATGAACTTCTGGGCAATAACTTCACCGGGCAGTACTTCCAGGAACCTTTGTCTGTCATCTTCATCAAGCTCTGCCAGGACATCAGATGCTCTTTCCCCGTCGAGGAGAAGATATAGATAACGTGCTTCCTCAATGCTTATATCACCATATAGCTCGGCGATATCAGCAGCATGAAAATCAGTTATAAGTTCCAGCGCCTTCTTTTCGTCATTCTCTTTTATAGCTTCCCGCAGTTCATCGACAAACTCCCTGCTGATTTCAATTGTCCTGGCCATGGTTCCCGGTTTTAATTATACTATTTTCTTTTCATCGTTGCTTCAATAAGATTGGTAAGAACGACAAAATTATTAACATCAAGCTCCTCCGGTCGTTTCTTGAGTATAGGATTATCAATACCTGAAGCATCGACCAGAGGCTTCAAGGAATTTTTTATTGTCTTTCTTCTCTGGTTAAATGATATTTTGACCACGCTGAAAAACAATTTCTCATTACAGTCGAGCTGCTCCTTATCATTTCTTATTAACCTGATCACAGCTGACTTTACTTTTGGCGGCGGCACAAAAACACCCGACGGTACCGTAAACAGGTAATCCACTTTATAATAAGCCTGCAAAAGAACACTCAATATGCCATATATTTTTGATCCAGGCCCTGAAGCAATACGTTCGGCAACTTCTTTTTGAAGCATTCCTGTCAGTTCACATACTTTGTCACGGTATTCAATTACCCTGAAAAGTATCTGGCTCGATATATTATATGGGAAATTACCAATTATGCCCATTTTACCATCAAAATAACTTTCAAGATCCAGGCTGAGAAAATTTCCTTTAATAAGTTCGAGATCCTTATATTTCCGGTTCAAATACTCGGATGCTTCATTATCAATCTCAATCACTTTAAAATTTTCAAAGCCTCTTTCAATTAGATATGAAGTAAGTATCCCCATCCCGGGTCCTATTTCCAGGACATTTGAATAGTCTTTTGCTTCCAGTGACCGGGCTATTTTTTTTGCAATGTTGTTATCGGTCAGGAAATGCTGCCCAAGATGTTTTTTTGCCCTTACTTTGCTCATAACGAACGCAAAATAAACTTTTCATAACGATAAATACAACCTGGTGGTAAATTATTTATACCCTGCGTTCCTTTTTTCTGTATGGAATACTTATTGATTCAAATAAATCTATGATTTTCTTAAGCAGGTTATGATACAGGCTTATTGAAAAGACGGCCGACATGATCCATATTGCTATAATGTTGAACCATAAGGTATCTATCTTAAGTTTTCCTACGAACTTAAAGGGTGCAAAAAAATGAGCCCTGCCAATTTTTGATGTGGGTGCCATGTATACAGGATCAGCTTTTTGCACCAACCTGTCTTCTGTTTCATAAATTTTATCGGTCCTGGCTGCATTTAATAAAATGTCAGCCACGTAGTTATTATAATTATCCCGCTTCAATTCCACTATTTTATCGTGGCCTATCTCCTGTTCTAACTCATATAGTACTGAATCCCTTTCTCGTGTAGCATAAAAGCTTCTGCCCCTGAAGTATAACCTCAGGCTATCAAGCCTGTCAATCGCTACTTTTACCGTAGATGTATCAAAATGCCGAACGTTAAGTTCCGAGATAAGTTTATCATTATTAATACCCGAAAGTGAAGAAAGAAATGAAGTATATTTATTTAACTTATACAGGTTATTATTGAATTGATCGGCATACTCCTCTTTATCCAATGCAAATTCGCATTCTTTGACTTTTGTTTTCAGTTCCGGGATAAGGAATGAAGCATACCAGTCATTCTGGCTTCTTTCCATCTCCCAATCAAAGATTAGTCTTTCATACCTGTTATTCTTAAACTGGTCTACAGAAATGGCCTCATAGGCCCACCTTGTAGCCATAATATCACCTATAACAGGCACATATATTTTATTGGTGAAGCTCTTATGCAAATCGTCAAATCTTATCATTGCTCCCCCCAGCAATAGCTGTGGAACGAGAATCAGTGGTATCAGTATATAAATACTCACCACTGAGCGCATTCCCGCTGATATATTAAGCCCCACTATATTACCATAGCATGCAATAGAAAATAATATTATCCATTGCCTGAAAAGCAGTCCGTGCATCTCCAGGATAATATCTGATATAATGATAAATAAAAATGACTGTATGGCAGAGAGCATAAAAAGAAAGGCTATTTTGGACACCAGGTAACTTAATTTACTTATGTCCAGAAACTTCTGTCTTTCGAGTATCTTCCTGTCTTTGAATATTTCTTCCGCACTAACGGTGAGGCCAAGGAAGAGAGCAACCACAACTGCCATAAACAAGAAAACCGGCAGGTTTTTATTTTCTGTCATCAGGTAAACGCCATCCATGGTATATTTTGAAAGGAAGGCGAGTATGAAGGCCAGTAAGGGAGCCTCGAGGAGGTTTATTGTGAGGTATTGCCTGTCTGATAACTTCCTGAGGACATTTCTTTTGAAAAAGGTGCCCAGTTGGGACATTTTCGAAGGAACAGAAAAATTGGTTTCAGGAAGCTTAAATTTCTGAGGTTTTGTTTTAAAGTTAGGCCTCATCGTCCGGTTATACCTTTCATACCAATCTTCCGGTTCAACCTGTCTTTTATCACTCTTGAAACCCTCTTCCGTAACTTCTTTGGATTCTATTAACTCCAGGATATCGTCGGTATCAACATTTCCACAGTTCGGGCATTCAGATTCAGCTGCATTAGCCTGTGAAGTTTCTGTTTTAAAATATACCAGCGAGTCTACGGGGTCCCCATCATAAACCATGTAACCACCCTTATCAAGTATCCATAACCTGTCAAAGAGTTTAAGTATGTCAGATGAAGGTTGGTGTATTATTGAGATTATCAGTTTCCCTTTGTTGGTCTGCCTCTTAAGAAGCTCCATTACCTTGCGAGAATCCGATGAGGACAATCCTGATGTTGGTTCATCAACGAATAGCACGGCCGGTTCCCTGATAAGTTCAAGGCTTATATTCAATCTCTTCCTCTGCCCACCGCTTACTTTTTTATTTAAAGGATCACCAACCTGCAAATCCTTTATATCATAAAGTTCCAGATCCTTCAGGATCTTCCTTACCATCCTTTTGATCTTTTGATTCGAATAATCTCCGAAACACAGGCGGGCATTATAATAAAGATTTTGAAATACCGTAAGTTCTTCAATTAAAAGATCATCCTGTGGGATGTATCCTATCAAACCCTTGAGTGCATCATCCTCTGAAAACAGGTTATAGCCGTTAAGATAAAGTTCACCCCGGTCAGGGTTAATCTTACCGTTGAGAACATTCAGCATGGTTGATTTACCAACCCCGCTTCCTCCCATTATGCCAATAAGGTTCCCTGAATCGGCCCTGAAACTCATTGATTTCAGTCCCTGTGTTGACTTCTTGAAACTATATTCAATGTTGTGCCCCTCAAAAATTATCTTATCAGCATAAGACAGCCTCAGAAATTCTCTCAGTATGCCCGAATGATGAATAGGGCTGACATCCTTTCCTTTTATGCTCACCCCGGGGTCAAGTAAATAAGGCCGGCCTCTTAATACCGGACGCCCTTTAAAGAAAAGATTTTGTGATCCCTGGTATGTAAAAAGCAGGATATGTATACTTTCAATATGCAGGACAAAGAGGCTGCCTTCCAGGCCTTTAACAGTGAGCTTATTCCATTTTTCCTTGTTTTCAAAGGAATCCGAGAATTTTTTCTCCTTTCCCTTTCCTTCGATTAATATGAGACATTCAGGACTGACCTCGTCCATCCTGTTGCCGAGCATGAAGGCGCATGAATTGGTATATTCTTTCCTGGGGATACTGAAAGTGCGGGCTACAATTTCAATGATCTTTTTTTCCTGGGATGTTACTTCACGATCTTCATATACAAATTCTAAGAGTTGAAGGAAAACAATCATCCTTTCTTCAAGGAAAAGACCCTTGCGTATCTGCCTGCAAATATTTGTTATCTGGAAAGTGATCAGTGAGGTCTCATCTTTCAGCTCTTCATCGTCGAGGCTGGATAGCTCTTCGGAGTAAAACTCATGAGTTGTTTCAAAAATCTTATAATATTCTTCTTCAAGCTCCTGATTGAGGTAACGAGCAAGATATCCTCTTAATATTTTCCTGCCCCTGGTAGTAATGCCTCCCGGGTTCACCTGTGAGAGGATAGCAAATATATGTATTAAGGCAAGTAATACAGGTTCCCTCATAAGCTCTTTTTAATAAAAAACCGTGAAGCAAATTATTTCCTATCTGCTTACACGGTTCATAAAAGAAGGCGATACCTTTAAGATACCACCAGTTCTCTAACCACTGTGACAGCTTCTGTTATATCCTCTACATTCTTAAGGGTAAGGCTGTTATCTTCAAACTCTTCATAAACATCCTTAACAGGTTTGAGAATTTCAAGCATCTCCTTAACAACCGGGTCGTCAGAATAAGGTTCGGCTATTTCAAGATATTTTTCAAACGACTCTTTCTGTTCCAGCAATACTCTCACTATACCTTCAACGTGATATACCGATTCTGATATATGTGTGGTAATATACATGCCCTCGATCCATGCACCTGCAACAACCAGTAATGCCAGCGATTCCTGGTCGTTCTCGTTTAAATAGGAATAAGTCCTGTTAAAAGCATCGGTTAATATGTCTACAAGCTTCTCCCTGTTGTCAAAATTATCTTTTATATCTTCATATAATTCCTTTGAGTATATTTTGGACATTTTCAGGTTATTGGCAAGTTCACGAATAACGTCAAGATAGTTTATCACGTCCTGGTTCATATTATACAGCGTTGCATAACTGAGGTCTGCACCATAGATACCGAGGTTGATGGCCTGGCTCTTGCTGGTTATGTAATTGCTTGCATTTTCCACCGGGTTGGATATACCAATAATATAACCAACCTCCAGTTCGGTTAACATCTGTATTACCTCTGCAGAGGTGGGTAATGGATAAACGGCTTTCTCTATTTCAGCAGTAAGCTCTTCTTCTTCCAGTTCTATTTTTTTCTGATCCTGGTCACCACCTTTGCTCTTACACGAGGTGAATACAAAGGAAGCAGCTAAAACCAGGCTTAATGAAATTAAAAAGATTTTCTTCATCGGTAATTAATTGTTTACTAAATTAATTGTTTACTAAATTAATTGTTTACTAATTATTCTGAACATTTAGTTTCATCTCCGGGATTATTATATTTAATCCCTGATAAAAAGTAGTCGTAAAATTAACAAATATATATTAATACAGCGCTTAATATTACAAAAAATCATACTTATTAGTATTAAGTTTGCCCTTTATATTACAGTTAAAAACCCCAAATAAAACTGTTTAATTATGAAATACATGATATTATTATGCGCATTTCTTTCCCTGTATGCATGCCAGGCTAACAAGGGTGAAGATGCGGGTGAAAAGCCAGATATTGTGACCGCCGGCCGGCCGGTACTTGACATGAAGGAGGCCAACAGACTCGCTGAATTGCCCCTTGCTTGCATTGAAAGGGAATATCCAAACAAGTTGAATCAGACATTGAGCGGGGATGATGACCTCCTTCCCCCTCGTGATTTACATCCTTCGTTTTATGGATGTTTTGACTGGCACTCATCGGTGCACGGTCACTGGTCAGTGGTCAAGCTGCTTAAGCAATTTCCCGGACTTGAAAAATCAGAGGAAATGGAAACCCTGCTCCGGGAAAGGCTTTCTGATGAAAATATTACCAGGGAAATTAAATATTTTGAAAAGGAGCAGAATAAAACATTTGAAAGGACATACGGCTGGGCCTGGTTGCTTAAGCTTGCAAAGGAATTGTATACATGGGATACAGATCTGGGAAGAGAGCTGTACAGAAATTTGGCACCCCTTGCCAACCTTATATCCGATATGTATATAGACTTCCTGCCCAAACTGCATTATCCCATCAGAGTGGGCACACATACCAATACTGCATTTGGATTGACTTTCGCATACGATTACGCTTTAAGCACGGCCAATGACAGTCTGATGCTTGCCATTAAACAAAGAGCGCGGGATTTTTACTTTAATGACAGTCAATGTCCAATATCATGGGAACCGGGAGGAAATGATTTCCTTTCCCCCTGCCTGGAAGAGGCTGATATTATGAGAAGGATCCTTGACCAGGAGGAATACAGTAAGTGGCTTAAAGATTTTATTCCCGAACTGTCGGATTCGTCATTCACACTTGAACCGGGTATTGTAAGCGACAGGTCCGATGGGCAGCTGGCTCATCTCGACGGCTTGAACTTCAGCCGTGCGTGGTGCCTTTACGGCATAGCCAACAATATTCCCGGATATGAACACCTGGTAAAAATTGCAGATGATCATATAAAGCATTCATTGCCACATATCACTGACGGGCATTATGAAGGGGGTCACTGGCTTGCCAGTTTCGCATTGCTTGCTCTGGACTCCCAGGAAAGATAAAAGACAAAAGTAAAAAGATAAAAGTGACTTTTAAAGTCCTTAACTTTCTTTACACTTTTGTCTTTTACACTTTTGTCTTTAGCCTTTTGTCTTTTGTCTTTATAAATCCTTATCTTTGAACCCCGGAATTCAACCCGGCGATATGGCATATAATTTTGATGAACCTGTTGACCGGCAGGGGACAAGCTGTGTAAAATACGATTCCAGGAAAAATGTTTTTGGAACTGACAATGTAATCCCAATGTGGGTTGCCGATATGGATTTCAAAAGTCCGCCTTTTGTTATCGAGGCTCTCCGTAAGCGACTCGAACATGAAATTCTGGGCTATACCATCCGACGCAAAGAATACTTCTCCTCACTGAAAGAATGGGTCCGGAGACGAATTGGATGGCTTATTGAAACTGACTGGATATCCTTCAGTCCCGGTATAGTCCCTGCACTTAATATTTGTACCCTGGCGTTTACCAAACCGGGTGATAAAATCATTATACAACCCCCTGTTTATTTCCCCTTTTTCAATGCCGTCACCGATCACGGTCGCAGGCTCTTATACAATAGACTCTTAGAGGATAATGGCAGATGGCGTATGGATTTCCACGACCTTGAACAAAAAGCAGCTGAGGGAGCACGGATGCTTATCCTTTGCAGTCCGCATAATCCTGTTGGCAGGGTATGGAAAGAAGAGGAATTGGAAAAACTGGCAGAAATTTGCCTTCAATATGAAATACTGATCGTAAGTGATGAGATACATTCAGACCTTATCCTGCCCCCTTATAAGCATGTGCCACTGGCTGGACTGTCTGATAAGATAGCTGATCTGACACTTACCTGTATGGCCCCCAGCAAAACATTCAATATTGCAGGACTCTCAACTTCTTCGATGATAATAAGCAAGCCTGAACTCAAAAAATTGTTTGATAAAAAAATTGAAAGCCTTCATATCACGGGCGGTAATATCTTCGGGAATGAAGCATCCATTGCAGCATATACCTATGGAGATGAATGGCTCGATAACATGTTGAAATATGTGCACCGCAACGTTGAATATGTACTGGCAGAATTCAGGGATAATGAATTCATTAAACCGGTGAAGCCGGAAGCCACTTATATGGTATGGCTCGATTGCAGAAAAATGAGAATGAAGTCGGCCGAATTGAGTAAATTCTTTATCAACGAGGCAGGAATCGGTATGAGCGAAGGCTCAGTTTTTGGACCCGGGGGTGAAGGTTTCATGAGGATAAACCTGGCATGTCCTTTTGATACGGTGAAAAAAGCAGTTGAAAATATAAAAAATGCCCTCTTAAAACTGAAAGATAAAAATGATTAATGCCATTCCGGTTAAACTCAGTCTCGAAGACGGAACCGTATATCGCGGAAAGTCATTTGGCAAGCTAATACCCTCAGCCGGTGAGGTAGTTTTTAATACAGCCATGACCGGATATCCCGAAAGTCTGACCGATCCTTCCTACAGGGGGCAGATACTCTGCCTTACATATCCACTGGTTGGCAACTATGGGGCACCGGGTAAGGACACAAAGGACGAACTGCATGTCTTTCATGAATCATCATCTATACATATAAGAGGCCTTATCGTATCTGATTATTCATTTGACTACAGTCACTGGAGTGCCGCAGAAAGCCTTCATCAATGGCTCGAGACCAATGATATACCCGGTATTTATGGTGTTGACACCAGGGCCCTCACAAAGAGGCTCAGGGAAAAAGGATCGATGCTGGGTAAAATTGAACCTGAAGGAACGGAAACCTACTTCTATGACCCAAACAGGGAAAACCTTGTTGGGGAGGTAAGCATTAAAAAACCTCGTACTTATGGCAAAGGTAAATACAGGATAGTACTTATTGATTGCGGTGTTAAGTACAATATTATACGAAACCTGCTTAAGCGTGACACTACTGTAATAAGAGTTCCATGGAATTATGATTACCATGCCCTTGAATATGATGGTCTATTTATTTCAAATGGTCCGGGCGATCCTAAAACATGTGCTGAGACAATTACCAATATCTCGAAGTCGCTGCAGAAAGATATCCCAATATTTGGTATATGCCTCGGGAACCAGCTGATGGGCCTTGCCTCTGGAGCCGATACCTACAAGCTTAAATATGGTCACAGGAGCCATAACCAGCCCGTGCTTCAGAAAGGCACCGAAAGAGCATATATAACCTCACAAAATCACGGCTTTGCTGTTGATAATGAGAGCCTGGGAAAAGATTGGGAACCTCTTTTCATAAATATCAATGATAACACAAATGAAGGGATGAAACACAGGGAAAAACCGTTTTTTTCCACTCAATTTCATCCGGAGGCATCAGGTGGACCCACCGACACTGATTTCTTATTTGATGTTTTCATCGACAATATCAGAAAATGGAAAAAGGATGATTAAAAGTTTATAAACTAAGATGAAGGACACAGATATTAAAAAAGTAATAATACTGGGATCGGGTGCACTGAAAATAGGTGAAGCCGGCGAGTTTGACTACAGCGGATCACAGGCCCTTAAAGCCCTCCGTGAAGAGGGAATTGAAACAGTTCTTATCAATCCCAATATAGCAACTGTTCAAACATCAGATAAGATAGCAGATAAAATATATTTCCTCCCCGTTACACCCTGGTTTGTAGAACAGGTGATAGCAAAAGAAAAGCCCGATGGCATGCTGCTATCCTTCGGAGGGCAAACGGCACTTAATTGTGGAACCCGGATGTACAGGGACAGGACACTGGAGAAGTATAATGTGCAGGTACTTGGTACACCGGTCCGGGCCATCATGGATACTGAAGACCGTGAGCTCTTTGTGAACAAGCTAAGGCAGATAGATGTTAAAACACCCGCGAGCATTGCCGTTAAATCTGTTGACGAAGCCCTGTCTGCTGCCGAAAAGCTGGATTACCCAATCATTATCAGGGCAGCCTATACACTGGGAGGCCAGGGATCAGGATTCTGTTCGAACAGGAACGAACTTGTGCAGCTGGCAGGAAGAGCATTCTCCTATACCGAACAGATACTTGTTGAAGAATCTCTTAAAGGATGGAAAGAAGTGGAATATGAGGTTGTCAGGGATAGGTTTGACAACTGTATAACGGTATGCAACATGGAGAACTTTGACCCCCTGGGGATACACACCGGAGAGAGTATAGTTGTGGCACCCTCCCAAACGCTGACTAACAGGGAATATCATAAGCTGAGAGAACTCTCTATAAAGATAATCAAACACATAGGAGTTATAGGTGAATGCAATGTCCAATATGCACTTGACCCCCTGTCCGAAGATTACAGGGTAATAGAAGTCAATGCCCGCCTGTCACGTTCCAGTGCCCTCGCCTCCAAGGCAACAGGCTATCCCCTTGCCTTTGTTGCAGCAAAACTGGCCCTGGGCTATGGCCTTCACCACCTGAAAAATTCCGTTACCAAAACAACAACGGCATGCTTTGAGCCAGCCCTTGATTATATCGTTTGCAAAATACCTCGCTGGGACCTCAACAAATTTCATGGAGTTTCACATCTCATAGGAAGCAGCATGAAGAGCGTAGGCGAAGTGATGGCCATAGGCAGGACCTTCGAAGAGGTGATACAGAAGGGGCTGAGGATGATAGGTCAGGGTATGCACGGTTTTGTCGGAAACAGGAACCTGGATTTCAAAGACCTGGAAGCAGAATTATCCGAACCCACCGACATGAGGATCTTTGTGATAGCAGAAGCACTCGAGCGTGGCTTGCCAACAGAAAAGATATATGACCTCACCCGTATAGATAAATGGTTCCTTTATAAACTGAAAAACATCATAGACACACGTAACGACCTGATGAAATTCAATGATATTCAGGATTTGCCGGATGATGTCCTGAGGCAGTCAAAGATCTTTGGTTTTTCCGATTTCCAGATAGCAAGGTATCTGTGTGATCCTGATCCTGCAGCTATCGAGGATGAAATGGACAAAGTGAGGTCATATCGCAAATCGAAAGGTATCATCCCGTGGGTTAAACAGATAGACACCCTCGCAGCAGAATACCCGGCAGTTACCAACTATCTTTACCTGACATACAGCGGGGCGGAGCACGATATATGGTATGAAAATGATAAACGCTCGGTTATAGTCCTTGGCTCAGGTGCATACAGGATAGGTTCAAGTGTGGAGTTCGACTGGTGTTCGGTTAATGCCATTGACACAATAAAGCAGGAAGGCTTTCGCTCGGTAATGATAAATTACAACCCTGAAACGGTAAGCACCGATTACGACACCTGCGACAGGTTGTATTTTGACGAACTGTCCTTTGAAAGAGTAATGGATATTATAGACCTTGAAACACCAAAGGGACTTATTGTTTCAATGGGAGGACAGATACCCAATAACCTTGCAATGCGCCTGCATAAGCAGGGAGTGGACATCCTGGGCACCTCCCCCGAATCTATCGACCGTGCAGAAAACCGGCACAGGTTCTCAAGTATGCTCGACGACCTGGAAGTTGACCAACCCGAGTGGAAAGAGCTTACCAGTGTAAAGGACATTAACAAGTTTGCTGACAGGCTCGGATTTCCCTTACTGGTGAGACCCTCATATGTTCTTTCGGGAGCAGCAATGAATGTGGTGTCAAACAGCGACGAGCTATCGCATTTCCTTGACCTGGCAGTGAGTGTATCAAAACAACACCCCGTGGTGGTATCCGAATTTATTGAAAATGCCAAAGAGATTGAGATTGATGCCGTGGCTCGTGACGGGGAGATTTTAGCATATGCCATAAGTGAACATGTTGAATTTGCAGGTGTACATTCAGGAGATGCCACCATCGTATTTCCACCGCAGAAAATATATTTTGAAACGGTAAGACGTATAAAACGCATTACAAGGCTTATTGCCGGTGAACTGAAAATCAGCGGTCCTTTCAATATACAGTTCCTGGCACGTGATAACGATATAAAGGTTATTGAATGTAATCTCAGGGCCAGCCGGAGCATGCCTTTTGTATCAAAGGTTTTAAAGACAAACCTTATAGAGCTGGCCACAAAGGTTATGCTGGACATCGCGGTGAGCAAGCCTCATAAATCAGTGTTTGATCTCGATTATGTTGGGGTTAAAGCACCGCAATTTTCATTCTCCAGGCTGGCTAAGGCTGACCCGGTGCTGGGGGTGGATATGGCATCTACAGGTGAGGTGGGATGTATAGGTGACGGCTTTTACGAGGCAATTCTCAAATCAATGCTCTCAGTAGGCTATACCGTTCCTGAAAGAGCGATTTTATTATCTACCGGACCCGCGCGCTCCAAAGTTGAAATGCTAAACAGTGCCAGGGCACTGAAGGAAAAGGGATACAGGCTGTATGCCACGAGGGGAACACAACAATTCCTGGAAAATGCAGGGATTGATGCTGAAGTGGCATACTGGCCCGATGAAGACAAATCACCCAATACCATTGAGCTGATACAATCAAGAGAGGTGGACCTCGTAGTAAATATACCAAAGAACCTGTCAAAAGATGAACTGAATAATGATTACAGTATAAGAAGAACTGCCGTGGATTTCAATATACCTCTACTTACCAATGCAAGGCTTGCAAGTGCTTTTATACTTGCCTTCTGCAGGATTAAACCAGAGGATATAGGTATTTATAACTGGGATGAATACAGTGAGAATTAAAAAAATGAAAAAAATGAAAAATCTTTTTATCAGGGAAGCAAGAATAATCGACGCCCAAACAATCATAGGCTTTCAGAAAGAAATGGCCAGGGAAACCGAAAACATGGAACTTGATCCTGATACCATTAACCAGGGCGTTCATGCCGTCTTTGCCGATCCGGATAAAGGAAAGTATTATGTGGCGGAATATGATGGCCAGGTGATAGGTTCATTGCTTATTACCTATGAGTGGAGCGACTGGAGAAACAGTTTTGTCTGGTGGATTCAATCTGTATATATCCAGAAAGGCCACAGGAGAAAAGGCGTCTTCAAGGAAATGTACAGGCATGTAAAAGATACAGCCCTGAAAAATGACGTATCCGGTTTGCGGCTCTATGTCGAGACTGATAATATTACTGCACAGAAAACGTACGAGGCAATGGGAATGACCAGTGCACATTACAGGATGTATGAATGGCTTAAATGACTTATCCATGAACTGGATGCTTATCGTTCTCCTTCCTTATATGATCTTTTTCCTTACCATCCGGATCATGCTGCAGCAGGAAGGTAAAAAAGCAAGAGTTGGCGAAAAAAAACCCGGGCCTCAAAAAAAACCACTGTCAGTGGTAATACCCCTGAAAAATGAAGAGGCCAATATTCAAAACCTTATACACGACCTTGTTACCCAGACCCTTAATCAAGAACACTACGAAGTGATTTTTGTTGATGATGCATCCTCTGATTCAACGCTTGAAATAATAAGGGCATCCGGTGAGTTATTTCATGGATTTAAAATACTTAGTTCCCCGGCTCACGGTAAAAAGAAGGCCCTGGCCCACGGCATTAATTATGCAAAGGGTGAATTTATTGTAAGCACCGACGGAGACTGCCGTGTTAAAAAAGAATGGTTAGAGGAGATATATAGCTTCACAGGCACTCACCATACAGATATGCTAATCGGGCCTGTAGACATTATTAACACCGGGAACTTGTTAAACAGATTCATTCAGCTGGAATTTCTTGGTCTCCAGGCTATAACTGAAGTCTTCGCAAAAAAAGGAAGGCCCGTAATGTGCAACGGTGCCAACCTGTGTTTTAGAAATCCGGGTTCCGGGAAATATATTGAAATGGTAAATGAAACTGTTACTTCAGGAGATGATATTTTTCTTATGGAAAGTTACAGGAAATATGGTAAAATAATCAGGTGGTTTGATTCACCGTCAATTCTGGTTATGACTCATGGTCCGGCTTCGATAAATACCTTTCTAAAGCAAAGAATAAGATGGACCTCCAAGAGTCCTTTTTATACACAAAGGTCTTTGATATTACTGGCCCTTCTAGTTTTTCTGACTAACCTGTTTATCGGTGCGGTATTTTTTCTATCCTTTTTCATTCCGGCTATGTGGATCATTTTTTTAAGCCTCTTAATTATGAAATCCATCCCTGATCTGCTCATCCTCACTTCTATGGCAAAAAAGAGGAATAAGACGGGTCTGCTTAATTTATTTATCCCCGCCCAGTTGATTTATCCATTCTACGTTGTTACCACGGGAATGGCAGGTGTGGCTAGAGGTCTTTTTTCTTCACGACAAGGTAAGTGAGAAAAGCAAAAATAGAAATATACACCAGAGCCATTATTATTGTTACTGAGCCTTCAAGTTGATTGGGCAGGAGGCCCATATTCTCAAAGGTCATATAATTGTTATCGAGTGCCTCACCCGAAGTTATCTTAAAAAATTCTGGCAAGGGTGTGAGGTGACTTATTATTTTAACAGGAAACCAGGGCCTTATTTCCACCGGGCATAGGCCGCGTATTATAGGTTCTATCATCATAAAATATAAAAGATACAGTATTATGGCGATGGCATTCGATCTCAGCACCGAGATAAACAGAAGGCCCAGGACCATATAAGCTATGGCTTGCACAAAGTAAACAAGCAAGATATCCATGTTCTCAAAAATAATTCCAGTGTTCATATCCCTTGTAAAGACGAAACCAAAGATAAATCCTGTAAGGGTAACCATAAGCACCCCGAAGAGTGCCAATCCGATTATGAGTATCCCCTTCCCCGCCAACCATTCTTCCCTGCTCAAGCCTGTCATAACCTGCTGTCTCAGTGTTTTTCCCGTAAATTCATTACCTGCAATGGTTATTACCAGTATTGCCAGCAGGAGGTTAAACCAGCTGGCCACCCATGCAAAGGAAGGCCATACATCGGGAAACCTGAACAGGTTTCTCCAGGTAAAGCCCGGCAGGGAAATGTCAACACGTGAAAAAACAAATACAGTCAATAAGAAAAGTCCCAGGCTCAGTATCAGTATTAGCCTGAAGAACACATAAGAGGATATTTTCGTCCATTCCAATCCAATAAGTCGTTTCATATGAGTTTTTTTATTTCACCAGCTCAAGGAACTGATCCTCGAGGGTGCTTTTCTTTATATATAACTGGTTAATAATTATCCCCTTTTCAGCGGCAAAACGGTTTATATGTCCCGAGCTCACACCGCTGGCAGGTGTTATTTCCATAATAACATCTTTCAGTTCAATGTTTTTGACAAGGCCTTTTTCTTCAAGACCCTTTTTAAGAGATTCATTATCATTCGACTCTATCACTATTATATCATCGGTAACAAGCAATTCGTTGACCTTGCCCGAGGCAAGTTTTTTCCCATTCTTCAATATTACCACGTGGTTGCATACCTTTTCTACCTCATCGAGTATATGACTGGCCATAATGATGGTTTTACCCTGATCCCTTTGCTCGATAATAAGGTTTCTTACTTCTGCAATGCCCTCAGGATCAAGCCCGTTAGCCGGTTCATCAAGCACCAGCACTTCGGGGTTTCCCAGCAATGCGGCTGCCAGGGCAAGCCTCTGTTTCATCCCGAGTGAAAGGGTGTCGAACCTTGAAGATGATCGTTTGAAAAGGCCAGTTTCATCAAGCACCCTCTTTATATCAGATTTATCTATCTCCCGGATATGTGCTATAACTTCAAGGTTACGTTTTAGTGAAAGGTAATTAAAGAAATTTGGTATTTCTATGAGCGATCCTATTCGCTTATATGTAGCGGCTTGAGGTTTTTCACCAAACCACTTAAAGTGGCCTTTATCGGGGTACAACACCGACATTACAATTCCCAGTGTTGTGGTCTTTCCACTCCCGTTAGGCCCCAGGAGGGCAAATGCCGTCCCCTTTTCAACCGCCAGGCTTAAATCGTCAACTGCTTTAATGGGGCCGTAATTTTTACTGAGTTGATTTGTTTCGAGGATCATATGTTGTTGTGTATTTACTTAAAAGACGGATGAAATTAAGTAATGTAGCAGATAATTGGAAATTAAGGTACAAAAAAATGCAACGATGGAACCTCAGTTTCCAAATTCAGAAAGGAACTTTATACGCATGAGCCGTATTTCTTCCTCCTCGTATTCATCTCCCAGCTCTTCAAGAGCTGCCTCAAGCGATTCGGATTCTGCCTCTTCCTTGAAGTACGCGGTAATATCGGCCTGGCGGTCATCATCCATTACCTGGTCAATATAATATGAGAGGTTTAATCTTGTTCCCGAATTAACAATCGACTCTATCTCGCTTATTAGATCATCCATCTCTATTCCTTTGGCATCGGCTATGTCGTCAAGCGAACGCTTGTTATCAATGCTTTTTATTATATACACCTTGAGCCCTGACTTATTAACCACCGACTTGACTATCAGGTCCTGTGGTCTCACTATTTCTTTTTCTTCCACGTAACGGCTTATAACTTCGGCAAATTCCTTACCGTACCTTTGTGCTTTACCCACACCCACACCTGTTATATTTTGAAGTTCCTCAATAGTAACAGGATATTGTATTGCCATATCCTCAAGTGAAGGATCCTGGAATATAACAAAGGGAGGAACATTTTTCTGTTTAGAAATCTTCTTCCTGAGGTCTTTCAATATACTGAATAATTCATCATCCACTGCTCCCGGACCGCTTCTGTAAGCCATATCATCGTCAGTGACCTCATCGTAATCATGATCTTCGGTGAGCATGAATGATTCAGGATGTTCAAGAAATTCCCTTCCTCTCTGCGTTAGTTTCAGTATGCCGTAATTCTCTATCTCCTTATATATAAGCTTGGCTATCATTGCACGCCGGATGACCATATTCCAGAATTTCTCGTCCTTTTCATCTCCGTTTCCGAATATATCAAGGTTATGGTGCTTATATGACTTAATGGCCGAATTGCTTACCCCCGCAAGCACCTTTGCAACATGATCAGCCTTGAATTTTTCTTTGACATCTCCTATAGCCTTCAGAGCTTTTACAACATAGTGTTTACCTTCAAATTCTTTCTTAGGATGCAGGCAATTATCGCATGATTCACAGTTGTCAGGTTCATATTCCTCGCCAAAATAGTGAAGAAGCAGCTTTCTCCTGCAGATTGACGATTCAGCATAGGATGCTGTTTCAAGCAAGAGCTGTTTCCCTATTTCCTGTTCATTAATTGGCTTACCCTGCATAAATTTTTCCAGCTTTTGCAGGTCGTCGTAGGAATAATACGCTATGCACCTGCCTTCACTGCCATCCCTGCCCGCACGGCCGGTCTCCTGGTAATAGCCTTCAAGGCTTTTGGGTATATCATAATGAATAACAAAGCGTACATCGGGTTTGTCGATGCCCATTCCGAAAGCAATGGTTGCCACAATAACGTCAATCTCCTCCATCAGGAATTTATCCTGGTTAGCTGTTCTGGTGGCCGAATCCATTCCGGCATGGTATGGTAATGCCTTAATTCCATTTACTTGCAGTGTTTGAGCAATTTCTTCCACCTTTTTCCTGCTGAGGCAATAAATTATACCTGATTTCCCCTGGTTATTATTTATGAATTTGAGGATTTCCTTCGTCGTATTCACCTTGGGTCTTACCTCGTAATACAGGTTGGGCCTGTTAAATGAAGATTTAAAGACCTTGGCATCAAGTATGCCAAGGTTTTTTTGTATGTCATGCTGTACCTTGGGTGTTGCCGTAGCCGTAAGAGCAATGATAGGGGCACGGCCGATGGTATCCACTATGGGTCTTATTTTTCTGTATTCAGGCCTGAAATCATGGCCCCATTCAGAAATACAATGAGCCTCATCGATAGCATAAAATGATATTTTTGCACTCTTGAGAAAAACAATATTATCTTCCTTGGTAAGTGACTCCGGGGCAACATA
>JAWLEO010000024.1:0-57872 GCA_041686075.1 Bacteroidales bacterium
CATTAAAATTCAATAAATTCACTACGCTATGTCTCGCTCCTACGTTTACATACTCAAATGCTCCGACGGAACCTACTACACTGGCAGCACGAAGAATCTCTGCCAGCGCCTCCAGGAGCACCATGATGGCGAAGCAGCTAATTACACAAGGCGGCGCCGGCCTGTAGTGCTTTTATATTACGAGGTTTTTGACAGGATAGACGATGCCTTTGAAAGAGAGAAGCAGATCCAGGGCTGGCGAAGGGAGAAGAAGGAAGCGTTGATTAATGGAAAGCAGGAGAGGTTACCGGAGTTAGCAAAAAAAGTAGACAAAGGAAACCATTAATTATTCATCTAGCTGCAAGGTGCAACACCCTTCGATGCGCGTTTCGCCCTACAGTTCCTTCCGGGCTTCAACGCTTACTCAGGGACCTTGGGTTCATCTACTTATTTTGGTATCCTACTAATAGCATGTCGCATACGTTCTTGCAAAATTGCAGCCTGCTTAATAGAAACACTAATTTGATGCGGTTATCGATAAACGTTGAAGAAAATAATACCCAAAACTATACCACCTACGATATTTATAATTGAACCACTCTGAGAAAATAAACCTTGAATTTTTTAACTTTGAAATGGTACACTTTTACGTATTATTCATGGTATACTTTTAGATATCATTAAAATAAACACAATATATTTCTACAATTTTAGCACCAACTAGATAAAAAGAAATATGAAAAAGTTTCTGATTTTTTTAACGGCGTCACTCTTAATTGCTCTGACAGCAAAAGGACAGAATTTATTCTTCATTGAAGAACATAGTTACCCTTGTTCCGAGACCTTTTCGTTACAATCCAATTCTGATTTATGGTATATAAATGACCTGGATGTAGTATTCGCTAAGGATGGGAATGCTGCACTTTTTGCAGTCAGTACAAAAACCCCGGATTTAGTAATTCGTGGAAAACTAATGATCTATCTGGATGATGGGTCGGTTATAACTTTAAATGACAGGGGAAATTATGACTATGTAGACCAAATTGCTTCTTCAGTGTACTCTTTGACCAATGAAGAATTGAACAAATTAAAAACCAGCAATATCAATACAGTTAGATATACATTAGTAGCTGTAGACGGTTTGGGCTCATCTTACGAAGGAAATTATTCCGCTTCAAATAGGGAAGGTTCGAAAATTGATTTTCCTGCTATGGTATCTGAATTCTATGAAAACTTCACTGTTAAAACCAAAAATTATATTGATGAAAATAATAAGAGTGCCGGAACAGGAACTGAGGGTATTTCATATGATCTTGCAGGAAGACAGGCCAGATCATTACCCAAACCAACTTACGACATTCAGAGTGAGGGTATAGTGGTGGTTGAAATAACTGTTGACGGAAATGGCAATGTAACACAGGCTGTTCCCGGTGTTAAAGGTTCAACAACATTGGATGAGTACTTTCTCAGAGTTGCCCGTGAGGCTGCTATGAAAGCAAAATTTGACCGCAAACCCGATGCCCCGGTGATACAGAAAGGAACAATCACATATCACTTTATCCTCAGGTAGATTTTATTCATCTCTCCTCTCCCCACAATCCCCGCTCCTTCTTCCTGGCTTTGCGGGCTAGCCGGACAAACTTTTCGGCGTACCTGACATTCGGCGGGACAGTCATGACCATTGCATACCCCCTTTTGACCAACTCGGCATTGACAAAAAGATTGTTCTCAGTATACACATATGCAAGGGTGCGCCCGTAAAGGTCGAGGGTGTCAACATCATACTCCAGCCGGACCTTTTTACCCCCGATAATATTTCTAAGGTATTCTTTCGATTGCTGTGCATAGAACCCGATTTCCTTGGTCCTTGTTCTCCTGGTTTCAGGGGCATCAACCCCTATAAGCCTGACCTTGGTCCCTTTCTCGCTTCCGTCGTCGATCCAGAAAGTGTCGCCATCAATAACTTCCCTGACGGTATAATACTCTGATTTCGCAGCGCCTGAAAATTTTAAGGCGCATGAGGTGATACTTAAAACCATCACGGAAGCTAATAGTAAGGCAGGAGAACGTATGATACAAAAACTGGATTTCATGTTTTCAAAGTTAGGTAAAATTCGAATGTCTGGGTGAAATTTGCTGTACCCGAAGAGCAGCTAATTATTCAGCTAGCTACCAGAAGCAACACCCTTCGATGCGCTAGGGAGGGCAGGCCCTCCTTTGCCCTTCGGGCTACGGCGGGCGGGGCAGGGACCTTGGGTTCATCTACTTATTTTGGTATCCTACTAATATCATGTCGCATACGTTATTGCAAAATTGCAGCCCGCTTAATAGGTATACTAATTTGATGCCGTTTTCGATAAACGTTGACAATGCCCAAACAACAATAATAGCTAAATCATTCCACTGTCCAAAGGTCCCTGAGCGAAACTGGTAATAAAGCAACTGCAGGGTAGACAGTCAATAATTAACAGCAGTCTGCCAATTGGGTAGCTATCAGTCGAAGGGTGATCCTATTGCGAGACAGTTGAATTATTCATTAAAATTCAATAAATTCACTACGCTATGTCTCGCTCCTACGTTTACATACTCGAATGCTCCGACGGAACCTACTACACTGGCAGCACGAAGAATCTCTGTCAGCGTCTCCAGGAGCACCATGATGGCGAGGCCGCCAATTACACAAGGCGGCGCCGGCCTGCGGTGCTTTTATATTACGAGGTTTTTGAAAGGATAGACGATGCCTTTGAAAGAGAGAAGCAGATTCAGGGCTGGCGAAGGGAGAAGAAGGAAGCACTGATTAAAGGAAAGCGGGAGCGATTACCGGAGTTAGCTAAAAAAGTAGCAAAAGGAAACAGGTAATTATTCACCTGGCTGCAAGGTGCAACACCCTTCGATGCGCCCTTCGTACTTCAGTTCCTTCAGTACTCCGGGCTTACTCAGGGACCTTGGGTTAATCGCCTTATTTGAGTATCCTGTCAGTACTAAGTTGCATACGTTCCTGCGAAATTGCACCCTGCTTAATAGGTATACTAATTTGATGCGGTTATCGATAAACGTTGACAATGGCCATTCTGCGATAATAGCCAAATCATTCCACTGTCCAAAGGTCCCTGAGCGAAACTGGTAATAAAGCAACTGCAGGGTAAATAGTCAATAATCTGCAACAGCCTGCCAAATAAGCAGCTATTAGTCGAAGGGTGATCCTATTGCGAGACAGTTGAATTATTCATTAAAATTCAATAAATTCACTACGCTATGTCTCGCTCCTACGTTTACATACTCAAATGCTCCGACGGAACCTACTACACTGGCAGCACGAAGAATCTTTGTCAGCGTCTCCAGGAGCACCATGATGGCGAGGCCGCCAATTACACAAGGGCGCGCCGGCCTGCGGTGCTTGTATATTACGAGGTATTTGACAGGATAGACGATGCCTTTGAAAGAGAGAAGCAGATCCAGGGCTGGCGAAGGGAGAAGAAGAAAGCGTTGATTAATGGAAAGCAGGAGAGGTTGCCGGAGTTAGCTAAAAAAGTAGCAAAAGGTAACTGGTAATTATTCAGCTAGCTGCCAAGTGCAATACCCTTCGATGCGCCCTTCGTACTTCAGTTCCTTCAGTACTCCGGGCTTCAACGCTTATACTTCGGCAAGCCCTTCGATTAACTCAGGACAAGCTCAGTACAAGCTCGCACCTCCGTCCCGGTTACCCGGGGATTAGGGCGGTCGAAGCAGAGGGTAGTAAGAAAGGAATAAAATATCCAGATAAAAGGTGGAAGTATGCGTTTCTTGAAAATGATAAAAATGCTGGTTAACATTAATCCTCCGGCCGGACAATTATTGATGCCAATTAAATGACACCTCGGGTGAGAAGCAGGCCAGGAGGTTTTGCATTAGTTAGCTTAAGTGACAAAATTTGACAAGGCATTATCTTATATAAGATGATTGCCCAAAAGAAAGTCTTAATTCCAAAAAGTTCATTATATTGGATATAAATTTTTAAATCCACATTCCATGAAACTAACAGCAAAACAAATTAATGAAATTGCCGAGGAACTTGAGTGTGGCATGGCGGTCTATATCAACAAGGAGAATCTTGAAATAAGAACTATCCTTGACTGGGATGAGATGTATGGAGACACTGAAGTATGGGAGGAAGAACTGGAAAAGATTGAGGATGAATGGACTGATTATGCCGTGATTACAAAGATGGAATCAAGGGAAGCTTACCGGGTCATGGAAGATTTTGTTGATGAAATTGATGATGAAAGAATGCAGGAAAATTTATATAAGATTCTTTCCAGGAAAAGTCCATTTGCCAATTTCAAAGATGAGATTGAAACCTCCGAATACCGTGAGCAGTGGTTTGATTTCCGGACCAGGAAATATGAAGAATATGTAAAAGAACAGCTAGAGGTGGAAGGCATTGAATTCGAGTAAGGTGCACTCGGTTGACAATGGCCATCCTGCGATAATAGCCGAATCATTCCACCGGCCAAAAGTCCCTGCTTTGTGCGATGTAGTCCTAAACCCCTCAACTTCTAAACCAGTAAGTTTTTTTGCCTTTCCCAATCGCTTGATTTATATTTATATATCCAAACCCAACAGCTATGCCTGAAAAATCAGATAAGCAGCTCAATTTCTGGCAGGAGTTAAAGCGCAGAAAGGTAGTTCGTGTAATTACAGTTTATGCTGCCGCTGCCTTCGTAATACTTGAGCTTGTTGATATAGTATCCCCTCCTTTAGGATTGCCATCCTGGACCCTTGCTTTAGTGATAGTTTTACTATGCATAGGTTTCATAATTTCAGTCATTCTTTCATGGATTTATGATATTACACCCGAAGGTGTTCAAAAGACAAAACCATCAAGGAAAAATCAAAAAGGGGGCAAGATTTCAGGTTCAAAGGGATGGAAAATAGCCACCTACCTGAGCATTGTGGTGATTATTGGTTTATTAATTATAAATCTGGCCGGTAGAAAGCAAAAAACAGAGAAATACCCCGAACTGGAAAAATCTATTGCTGTTTTGCCCTTTGAGAATCTAAGCAGTGATGAAGAGCATGCATGGTTTAGTGATGGTATTACTGACGTAATTATTAATCAATTATCAAAAATAGCCAATTACAGGGTAATTGGCAGAACATCTACCTTAAAATATAAAGAAGAGAAAAAATCTATTCCGGAAATTGGAGAAGAATTAGGAGTAAATTATATAATTGAGGGTACAGTTCAGCGACAGGAGAACGAATTGCGAATCAGCGTTCAATTAGTACGGGTTTTTAACGAAGACCATATCTGGTCAGATTTATATGACAGGGAAGTAAAGGATATATTTAATATTCAAACTGACATCGCTAAACATATAGCAGAAGAGCTTAAAACTGCACTTACACCAGAAGAAATAGATAATATTGAGAAAAAGCCAACAGAGAATGTTCAGGCTTATAATCTTTATTTGAAAGGTCGTTATTTCTGGAACAAAAGAACTAAAGATGGGATGAAAGAAGCTGAAGATTACTTCAATGCAGCAATTGATTTAGATGGGAATTATGCTTTGGCCTGGGCTGGACTTGCTGATTGTTATCTTATGACTGTAGATTATCTGTATGTAACATCGAAAGATAGTATAATAGATTATAAACAAAAGGCTAAAGATGCTGCCATTAAGGCACTCGAATTTGATCCTTCTTTATCTGAAGCTTTAGCTACACTTGCATATATTAAATTAAATTTTGAGTGGGATTGGAATGGGGCTTTAGAGGACTTTGAAAAGGCAATAGAACTAAATCCACATTATGGTACTGCGCATCAATGGTATGCAAATTTACTTACTGTATTAAACCAACATGATAAAGCAGTTGCTGAAGCAAAACTTGCTCGACAGATTGATCCCTTGTCTCCAATAATTAACAGGAATGTTGGCAGACGTTTATATTTTGCTCACAAGTATGAACAAGCAATTGAAGCGTCTCTAAATGCTCTCCGTATCAAACCTGATTTTTTCCCATCACTATGGACTCTAAGTTTGAGTTATTTGCAAAACAAAAACTATTCTGGAGCTATTCAAGAAATGCAGAAAGCCGTAAAATATTCAGGAGATGATTATTTTGTAAAAGCACTATTAGGATATGTTTATGGGACTGCCGGAGAGCAGGAAGAAGCCAAAGTAATACTTAATGAATTAATTGAAACTTCAAAATACAAAAAGATTCCAGCTATAGCTTTTGCAGTTATCTATATCGGCCTTGGAGAAAATGATATTGCTATGGATTGGCTTGAAAAAGCTTATGAAGAACGTACAAACCACTTGATCTATTTGAATTCAAATCCTATCTATGACCCCATACGTTCAGAATCAAGATTTATTGAATTAGTGAAGAAAATGAACTTTCCCAATTCTGGCATGATTTAAAGAGGAGCCAGTAGACTACCCTAATTAATTATTACCCACCGGAAAAACACCAGAGGTTGCAGGTGTTAGCTAAAAAAGTAGCAAAAGGAAACTTGTAATTATTCAGCTAGCTGCCAGGTGCAATACCCTTCGATGCGCCCTTCGTACTTCAGTTCCTTCAGTACTCCGGGCTTACTCAGGGACCGTGGGTTAGTCGCCGTATTTGGGTATCCTACTAGTAGCATGTCGCATACGTTATTGCAAAATTGCAGCTTGCTTAATAGGTATACTAATTTGAGGCGCTTTTCGATAAACGTTGACAACGGCCAAACAACGCTAACAGCCAAATCATTCCACCAGCCAAAGGCTCCTGCCCTTACTGAACCGGCAGAACGAAGTCAAAGGGAGTGGGATTAGTGAAATTATTGTATAATTAAAAATATTTTTATACTTTTGGGTATAATACTATTAAGTATAATACCAGTATGTATAATATATGAGAAATTCACCTTTTATTTATGGTACTACTGTAAGTGATGCGGCTTTCATAAACAGGAAAGACGAAATAAACAGGCTCAGCGCGAATATAAGAAATGGAATAAATACAAGCATTATTTCGCCGAGGCGATGGGGTAAGTCTTCCCTTGTTGAAAAAACAATGACATCCATAGCAAAATCTGACAGGGTAATAAGGATTGCAATGATCGATCTTTTTACCACAAGCAGCTCGGAACAGTTTCTTGAGAAATTTGCGCGTGAAATAATAAAGGCATCTTCAAAAAAATGGCAGGAATGGGTTAAGAGCGCAGGCTCATTTTTTAAGATGATTATTCCCAGGATACATGTCGGGGCAGATCCACAGCAGGATTTTAGCCTCAGCTTCGACTGGACTGAACTGAAGAAGCATGAGGACGAGATAATTAACCTTGCTGAAACTGTCGCCGTAAAGAAAAATATTAAGATGGTTGTTTGCCTGGATGATTTTCAGAACATTGCAAATTTCAAAGATTTTGAATCGCTTGAGAAAAAACTTAGGGCTATCTGGCAAAAACAAAAAAGAACAACTTATTGCCTGTATGGAAGCAAGAGGCATATGATGAGTGATATTTTCAATAATCCATCAAAACCTTTTTACAGGTTCGGAGATATAATGTTTCTTGATAAGATAGCAGAAGAGCAATGGGTTGAATATATTACAAACAGGTTCCGGGATACCGGTAAAACTATTTCTGATGAAAAAGCATCATCCATTGCAAAATTAATGCAAAACCATCCCTGGTACGTTCAGCAACTGTCACAATATACATGGAACAGGACATCAAATATTGCTGATAGCGAAACCGTAAGAGCTGCCCTGACTGAACTGATTAATACAAATACCCCGTTTTATCAAAGCCAGGCTGAATCGCTCAGTGCCACACAGCTTAACCTTTTGAAAGCTATTGCAAGTTCTGAAGAAAAATTAACATCAACAAAGGTAATGAGCCGGTATAAGATGGGAACCCCGAGGAATGTCAGTAAAAACAGGGATATCCTCATTAATAATGACATTGTGCAAAGAAGAGGTTCAGGCTTCGAATTTATTGACCCTACATTTGAAATATGGTTCAGGCAGAATTTCCTTTGATGGCAGGAAGGGTGGTAAGGGGTTTGAAGTTTTGAATCGAACTGTTGAGGTACATGCTTCTTCCACGGTAGATGGGCGTGGATTCGGGACTGGTTCTAAACCCCTAAACAATCCAACTGCTCCGCCTATCCAGTAGAACAAGCCGGTCCTAAATAAATTTGACTTGTGTCCAGGCATTTTTTATCTTTGGTAAGAAGGTTCGATCGAAATTGCTGAAAATTAACCTAATACCTAATCATATCATGAAAAAAAATCTAACTCTTCTGACAGGAATTGTATTGTTTATTACAATTCTGATTGCCGGTGCCTGTGGCCCGGCAGGTAACGAAAAAGATAGCTCTGAAGGAACCGATGATTCCAGTAAGAAAGGTGGCGCTTTAAAACAACTTAGAGAGCCAGATGTAAAAATATTTTTGAAAGAAATTGTAGAAATAGATGGTGAAATGCACCTTAAAATGGCTAATTCATACGCCCCTGACAGTATAGTTATCGACTCCCTTTATACAAATGTTAACCCTAATGATACTGTTATGTGGATAGCACCTCCTCCAAGCGGAATACAGGAAATAATTGATGTCCGTCCAGTGGTTAGAGATGGCAAAATATTTAAAGAAGCAGCCATAGAATCGTCTTATAATGATCAGAAAGTATTTATGTATGTGGTACCTGGGGATGCAAAACCCGGCACCGAAGAAAAATACGAAATAGAATTTAAGGATAAAGAAGGAAATTCCGGGACAATCGATCCTCATTTAAGGATCCCTCCCACTCTTTAAACTATTGATGATACCGGAGACAGTCAGGATCCATTACCCTAGATCAATGCATTATCGTATTATTTCAATCTTTCTGCTTGCCTTATTAACGGTGATATCCCCGGCCGTTATCAAGGGGCAATCCCTTGATAGCCTGTTGTATATAATCGACAATGACCTGGTTGAAGATAAAAATGAAAAATACAAGCTTTTATGTAAGGTACTAAGGGAAACAGATGATGATGAAGCCAAAATACGATATTGCGACCTGGCAATAGAACTTGCCGAAAAGCTTGACATACTGCCTGTCCAACCCTATATTCAGAAAGGTGAAGTTCACCTTGATGCCGGTAATTATGCATTAGCACTGGAATGCTTTATGGAAGCCGCAAGCTATAGCAAAATAAATAATGACCTGGCAAATCTTGGCAGCGCATATAACTATATAATGATAACATATGGCAAGCAGGGAAACCACGAGAATGAAAAGCTTTATAATCAAAAAGCTATCGAAGTATTCGAAGAGGCAAAGGATTCAGTTAACCTTAGTATTATGCTTCACAACCTGGGATATTTAAACTACAGCCTGGGTAATTACGACACTGCACTGGTTTTATTCTCTACAACAGGTGACCTGTTTAAAAAATTAAACGATACCTATTCATACTACTACTGTCGTGGCAATTCAGGCCTGGTTTATTCCAAACTCTCAGAATACGATAAGGCAGAAGAATACCTTCTCGAGGCAATTGATACCCTTACCATTATGGGAGATGAACCTGGTGTTGCAGAATTCATGATTGAATACGCAAGTATCCTAAGACAAAAAGGAGAGATTGAAGAGGCGATTGACTATGCTTCCAGGGCGCTTACTATCACTGATGACCCGGAATATGAAGGCAATGCAGCTCACCTTCTTGCCAGGCTATATGAAAATACCGGCAGGTTTGACAGCGCTTATCATTACCAGTCGTTATTTATTGTCGCCAACGACAGCATAAAGAATATCGAGAGTGTCCAGAAAATGGCTGACCTACGTACGAATTTTGAAATTGCCCAGAAACAGGCCGAGGTCGATGTGCTGGAGAAAAACAAGCTTATACAGAGAATAATAATAATAGGACTGGGGATAATCCTGCTCCTGGCCATAGGTCTTGTAACCCTGTATTACACCAGCCTGAAACGTTCAAAAAAACTTACGGCGGCCCTCGAAGAACGCCGGGTACTGCTTGAAAAACAAAGCGCGGAATTGAAAGAGAAAAATGAAAAAATAGTCAGTGCCAACGAAGAACTGCAACAATTATACGAGATAAGCAACAGCCAGAAAGAAGAGATAATAAGCAGTATAAACTATGCACAGCGAATACAGGAGGCAATCCTGCCACCGGAGGCTTATATAACTGAACTAATCACCGAGAATTTCATATTTTATAAGCCCAAGGAAATCGTAAGTGGTGACTTCTACTGGATAAAACAGGTCAATCAATATATTATTATAGCCTGTGCTGATTGCACCGGCCATGGTGTACCGGGGGCATTTATGAGTATGCTTGGAATAAGTTATCTAAATGAAATTGTAAGAAGGAAGGAGATAAAACAGGCAAACCAGGTATTGAATGAATTACGGAGTGTGATAAAGCATTCCCTGAGGCAAACAGGTAAAAAAGAGGAATCAAGAGACGGAATAGATATGGCCTTATGTGCAATCGATACTGATAATCAAGTATTGCAATATTCAGGTGCATATAATCCCCTGTATTTTATCAGCAATTCCGGGGCGAAGCTGGAACTTAAAGAGATCAAAGCAGATAAAATGCCGGTTGGAGTGCACTTTTCAAGCGACAAACCCTTTACCAACCATGAAATTCAGCTTGAGATCGGTGATACACTCTATATTTCCACCGATGGTTTTATTGACCAGGATGGCGGAAAGAAAGGTGACAGGTTCGGCAGTGACAGGTTTAAAAAGCTGTTATTGGATATCCACGATCAACCCATGTATGAACAAAAGGAAATCCTGGAGCAGACTCTTGATGAATGGATGGGAGACCTACCCCAGAGAGATGATATACTGGTTATCGGCGCAAGGGTCTAAAGATTTTCAAAATAGCTTATAGCTTTCCGGAATAGTTTGAAATATAGTGCAATATATAAAAGAAGCGATTCAAGCCATATAAGCAATAAATTGAATATATAAGTATCTATTTCCAGGCTGCCAATCCTCTTTACCGGTGCATAGAAATGGGCACGTCCATATTTTGATGTGGCCTTCATGAAGCCTGGCTCATATTTTTGTATTATTTTATTATTGGTTTCATATAATTTTTCCCTGTTGTCCCTGTCGAGTACCCGTTCATTAAGCCACCTGTTCTCATAATTATCCCTGAGGCTTATTAATTTTTCCTTTCCGATACCAGCGATAATTGAATCTTTTACAGATTCTTTTAAACGTGTAGCATAATTCCGACGCGAGTAGAAATGACTTCTGAGGGAGTCTATATACAGTGAAGCCTCTTTTTCGACAACGGAGTTGAAGGTCTCAATTTTCAAATTTTCTTTCCATAGACCGGGTTCAGTGCCAGCCAGGAGAGATAAATAGTCAATATAACGATTCAGTTTACCGAAATTATTTATTACATCCTGTTTATATTCAAGACTGTCCTTATACAAGAGACACTCCTGCAGCTTCACTTCCAGATCAGGAAGAAGGAATGAACCATACCATTCATTCTGACTCTCCTCCATGTCATACCTGAAGAATAGTCCTTCATACTTATTGTCTTTAAATTGTTTTACCGCCAGGGCTTCAAAGGACCACCGTGCAGTCATCAGGTCTCCTAGAACCGGAACATATTCATATGAAGAAGATGAAGATATATTTAGTTTGTCAAACTTGATCAGGACACCGCTGAATAGGAGCTGGGGTATCAGGATGAAGGGGATGATAATATAAATAATTATGACAGAACGAAATGCGGATGAAATATTTAAGCCAAGCATATTTGCAAAACAGGCAGTTGTGAATAAAACAAGCCAGTAGTCAAAGGTCATTCCCTTTATGCCAAGGATGGAATTGCCAATCAATACAAAGCTAAGGACCTGTATGGCAGAAATAAGGAAGAGGATCATAATTTTCGAGTTCAGATAGCTGAACCAGCTAAGGTTCAGAAATGATTCTCTTTTCAGTATTTTCCTGTCTTTCACTATTTCCTCCGAGCTTATCATCAAGCCAAAGAACATGGAAGTGATGACACACATGAATATGTAGGCCCAGATGTTGTCATTCTCCCTGTAGATATAAGCATCTCCCGTGGAATGCCGTGTGAAATATGCCAGTAAGAAGGCAAGAAAGGGAGGCCCCAGGAGTGTTATCAATATATATTGTTTATTGGCAAGTTTGGATAAAGAATCACGGATGAAATAAATCAGGGATTGTTTTGCCAATCCCGGAATTGAATATTTATTCCCGGGCAGCTCCTTCTTATCGCAGGGTGGCGCGGGTTTCTTATCTTTACGTCTTATTTCAAATCTTTCGGCCCATTCGGACGGGGATACCTTTCGTGTTGGGGTTGGTCTTCCGTATTCATCAACAACTTTTGCTTCTATTATCTGGAGTATATTGTCGGTCTCAACATTTCCACATTTCACACATTTGTCTTCGTCCGGATTTGCATGGTCTGTCATTGTTTTAAAATATACCACCGCCTCTGTAGGATCACCATAAAAAATGTTATAACCTCCCCTGTCAATTATCATAATCCGGTCAAACATCTTATATATTTCAGAAGAAGGTTGATGAATATTTACAACTACCAGCTTGCCCTTATAAGCTTGTTCTTTAAGTAGTTTCATCACCACCTCGGAATCGATCGACGAGAGCCCCGAGGTAGGTTCATCGACGAATAGTATTGCCGGTTCACGCAATAGCTCCAGGGCTATGTTAACCCTTTTTCTCTGACCCCCGCTTATGATTCTCTGAAGGGGGTTTCCAACTCTCAGGTCTTTAACTTCGGCCAGGTCAAAATCAGCAAGCGTTTTATTTACCGTAGCAACTGTTTCCTCTTTTGAAAGGTTGCCAAGGCACATCCTTGCGTTATAATATAGGTTCTGAAAAACCGTAAGCTCTTCGATCAACAGGTCATCCTGGGGAACAAATCCTATAACTCCTTTAAGAAGCTCACTGTTCTTTTTATCATAAAGCTTGTAGCCGTTAACCAGTACTTCTCCCTGATGAGGTTTCAGGCTGCCACTAAGTATATTCAGGCTTGTTGATTTCCCTACACCGCTTCCCCCCATTATACCAATCAGTTTACCCGATTCTTCAGAAAGATTCAGATTGTGTATCCCGTTCTCGCTGTTCTTAAAGCGATATGAGACATTTTTAGCATCGAGATGTAACTTATAATCAATCCCGGATTCGGTAAGATAAGTGACCACTTCAGAATAATATATGGTATTTATCCCGGAACCCCTGATGGATGATCCACGATCGAACATATAGGTCTGCCCCGGAAAGATTATCTGCCCGTTCAGGTAAAGATCGTCAGTGCCTTCATACCTTAATATATAAGTGTTCGTGTTCTTTATATGCAGAAATGAGAGAAGACCCGAAAGATTTTCATTGGTGATGTGTTTTATACCTTCAATATTTTTTGTTCCTCCACTGTCAATGAACAAGACTCTTTTTTTATTAACTATCCCTGATGCCCCGTTCATGATAAAATTCCTGATATCTTCATATTCTGAAGAAGGAATATTGAATGCATTACCCACAGTCTGCAGAAAATCGAGTTTATTTTCTGTAATTTCCCTGCCCAGTGAAATAAAATCCATAAGCTGAATCAGGACATATATTTTCTGCCACTGGTAGAGTTCTTCATTAATCTTTTCACAGATAGCCAGTACTCTTATCGCACTCAGGGAAAGTCTTTTTTTATCTTTAAGGCTGTCACTTGAAATGCTTTCCGAATTGTAAAGGTCCAGGTACTCTTCGAACATCTTCATATATTTATCGACCAGCTCATTATTCAACTGGCGCGAAAGAAAAGCCTGAACAATGTTTTTCTCCCTGCTTGATATTGCAGTCTCTTCCTGGATATTGGACATCAATGCAAAAAGACGGACCAGGGCATTTAATATAGTTTCACTCATCTGTATTAAGTAAAGACCACCTAAAAGGCAAAATAATTGTAATTAATACTGAACAAAATAATTTATATGGTTTATCTTTGATTATGCCTATTCAAGTTAAGAAATTAATAGGTGTTAGAAAAAACTTATTGCATATGCGCTTATATCCTGGCTATTAGCACCTAACAATTGTGCTCCCGGAATATTCCAGGAAAAGGATTTTGAATGAAAAAAACAGGAAATCTCATTAATTATTCAGGGCCGGTTAACCAGGAGACCATCGACAGCCTCCTTGCCAAACTGAAAGAATCCGCCGGATTTAAGACATTAAGCCAGATTACCAGGAAAAGAATCTATGCAATCCTTGTTGAATGCCTGGAAAATATTGTTAAACATTCTATTGATATCAGATCTGTCAGGGATAAGTTTAAAAACTTTATACGTGTCAGTGAAGAGGAAGGCAGCATTATTATCTATACCGGGAATCCCGTATACAGTGAAAGGGCTGAGGATCTTGAAGTGATGCTTGAATTGCTGAATAATCTTGACCAGGAAACGCTGGCCTCCTTATACAGGGATAAAATAAACAGAAAAACACCTCCTGATAACAACAGTGCCGGTCTTGGATTTATAACGATGAGACTGCGGTCAGGGAAAAGGATTAATTACAATTTTTCAAGGATAGATAATAAGCTATCATTTTTCGATCTGCAAATAAAGATAAATAAAGATATTATGAAAAAGTTATTTATTGAACCAACAGCAAATTCACCGGAAGTTATGCTGGATCCCGAAAAGAATCTGTTGACGATTTCGGGGGAATCGAGGCCACCCGATGTTGCTGCTTTCTATGGTGAGATAATCTCCTGGTTTGAAGAATACTCCACTCATCTCTTAAGTTCGATGCAGGGAGAGAAGCCTGTTGTTTTCAATCTAAATTTTATATACTTCAATTCAGCATCGGCAAAGTACATCCTGGACCTGTGTAAGATGATTGCTGCAGTACGGGCAAAGGGTGCAGAAATAATTATTAACTGGCACTATGAGTCAGGTGACACCGATATGCTTGAAGCTGGAAAAGAAATGTCGAAAATTGCTAAAATACCCTTCGAGTTTACTAAAAATTAAGATGTATGCCCTCCGGAGAGCTTGCCCCGGGGACAGCTTCAGCGTCTACAGGCCAAACTTGTAGCCCAGCAAAATGGTGAAGTAACGGCTGCTGATAACATAGTCGTCTTCGGTATAGGGTGACAGGTTCATGAGTCCGTGGTAATAACTTGCCTCCAGGATGACCGACTTAAACTCCACACCGACACTGCCAATGGCCCCGTAATCAATCCGTAACAGGTCGTCATCCTCAGGATCATCGCCCCATTCAATATCATTAGTGAATGATGTTGTGGTGCCATTGACTGTCACATCCATGTCTATAGTCCCCGATAGCCCGAGGCTGCCGGATGCACCTCCCGAGGCATAAAATGTAAAGGGCCCGACATCTGTTGCTGTGGTTGCCTTAAAGGGCACTTCGATCCACAATGTACGAAAAGTACCTTCTACACCATTAACATCGTCACCCTCATCGAATTTATAACCCCTGGTATTAAGATATATACCTGATTCACCACCAATCCCTCCACTCACCGGAGACTCAAGCAGCAGTCCTATATTATATCCGGGCATAAATTTATATATATCACTAAAGGTCGTATAATCACTTTTCTCCAGCATATTGGCAAAATTCAATCCTCCCTTAAATCCTATGTAAAGAGACTGGGAATACAGGTTGTGATTGAGTGCTGAAATTAAAAACAGAAATAGAATAATAAGATACTTTTTCATAAGCTTCATTTTAATTGGTTGGTAAAATTGGGTCATCATTTAAGATTATCAGCTAGCACAAAATAGTTAATTTAAAATGAACTTACAAGAATGTAATTTTCCGTATTAAAGCAAAAGAGTAACCATGCCTGGTGACTCTATTTCTTTAAGATCCTGCCTGCCAGTGCGCCAGTGGTCTCCCCTCCTTCCACCGCTACCTCGCCGTTTACCACTACGTATTCAATGCCTTCGGGATACTGGTGCGGGTCTTCCCATGTGGCACGGTCTATAACACGGCCAGGATCAAAGATCACCAGGTCGGCATAGTATCCTTCCCCTATCAAACCCCTTCCGCTAAAACCAAACTTGTCGGCAGGTATGGAGGTCATTTTTCTTATGGCCTCCGGCAGGCTCATGATCTTCTCTTCCCTGACATATTTACCCAGCACCCTGGGGAAGGTGCCATAAAAGCGGGGATGAGGCTTACCCTTGTGTAAAACGCCATAGGGTGCCACGGCAGAGCCATCCGAGCCGATGCTCACCAGTGGATGGGCCAGGATGCGCTGAAGGTTCTCTTCTTTCATCATGAAACTGATCATATTAACCTGGTTCTCCTCTTCAATAAGCAGGTCGCGCATAAAGTCATAGGGATCCTTCCCTGCTTCAGCGGCAGCTTCCAGGATGTTTTTGCCTTCCAGGTGCCTGTTCCTGTCCGTTGCCACGGAACAGATAACTATGTTTTCCCAGGAGCCGATTTTTTCTCCCTGCTCCCGGACATGGGCCCGCAGCTTCTCATCCAGGCTGGGATCTTTTAGGCGGGCAATGAAATCGTTCGTGGTTCCCTGCCTTGCCCAGAGCGGGAAGTAAAGGCTTAAGCCGGTGGAACCGGCAATATAAGGATACCTGTCTGCCATCACCGGCAGCCCTTCTTCCTTAGCCCTGTCAAGCTTTTCAATGGCAGCGTCGATCTTATGCCAGTTGCGGGGATAGGCCACCTTGAAGTGTGAGATCTGGGTGCTTACACCAGCCTCACGGGCTATACGTACCGTTTCATCCATGGCTTCCAGCAGGGTGTCGCCCTCGTCCCTCATATGGCTTGCATAAATGCCATTGTTAGCAGCCACTACATGACACAGTTCAATGATCTCCTCCGTAGTGGCATAACTGCCCGGTGCATATTCCAGTCCGGTCGAAAGTCCCCATGCCCCTGCTTTCATGTTCTCTTCGAGGATCGCCTTCATCCGCGTGATCTGTTCCGGGCTTGCCGGCCGGTCATCGAAGCCCACCACCTTACCTCGAAGATCGCCCTGTCCCAGCAGGGTGACATAGTTAAGTGCCATCCCCTTCTCTTCAAGCCGCTGGAAGAAGCCTTTGATATCCCTCCAGTCGAGGTCGATATCATATTTATCTTTCACAGTCTTTTTCATCTCTTCGTAAACCTCATCGGCCACCGGGAAGGGTGAGCTGCCGCAGTTACCACTGATCTCCGTGGTGATGCCCTGCCGTATATGGCTTTCTGCAAGGGGATTGGCCAGCAGGCCAATGTCCGTATGGGTGTGCATATCTATGAAGCCCGGCGAGACGGCCATGCCGTTTGCATGGATGATCCTGGCGGCTTTCTTCCCTGCCAGTTTCTCACCGATCCTGACTATCCTGTCATCTTTGATAGCTATATCAAGTTCTTTGGCCGGGTTGCCCAGGCCGTCATAAACCACTCCACCCGTGATGATAAGGTCGTATTTATCCTTCCCTGCACATCCCTGCAGGATGAGCTGTGAGCCGCCGGCCCCGATAAATATGGCTCCTTTGGCCGTGGTTTGAAGAAATTGTCTTCGGCTGTATTTGCTTTTCATTTGTCCGGGGCATTATAAGTAATGATCTTTGAAATTAACACTTGTGTCTGAAAATGACAAGCACCAATAAAAGTTCACTCATTGGGTTCGGGACCCATTTCCAGTTCCAGTTTTCCTCCCTTCAACAGTTCTACTGCCGGAAATTTAAAATCATTTAAAGGCTGTCCATTGAGGATTGCATTCTGTACATATTTATTGATCCGTGAAGCATTTTTCGCTTCGATAACAAATTTCCCTCCCCTTCCATAACGATTACCGAGATCTATCACCACCTTAGGGAATAAAGGACTACCAATCTCATAGATTGGCGTTGAACGGCATCCACCGTCGGTCTGAAAAAGACCTATTGAAGCCATTAAGAACCAGGCACTCATCTGTCCCTGGTCTTCATCTCCAAGGTAGGCGTTGGACAGACCATATCCATAATAACGATCCAGAATTGCCCTACTCCATTTCTGGGTCAGCCAGGGTTTGCCCACCCAGTTAAAGAGGTATGCAAAATGCATTGATTGCTGGTTACCATGGGCCACCGGATAGTCCCAGTACTGGTCCCGCTTTCCGTTGAAGCGCAATTTTTCACTCTCCCGGAATCCCCATTCGAGGCGTTCAATAAAACGTTCCTTACCGATAGCTTCAGCCAGTGCAGGTACATCCTGGGGAACAAAGAAGGTGAGCTGCCAGGCATTGCCCTCGACATAATGATGGTTGGCGCCCGATCTGTAGGGATCAAAGTCAGGGAGCCACTGCTCCTTTGAATTTTTCATGCGCGCATATCCTGTTTCCGGATCAATGGCATTCCTCCAGTAATATCCCCTCTTTAGAAAAGTATTATGATCGTCTTCTTTCCCCAGTGTTTTGGCAAACTGGCTGACGGTCCAGTCATCAAAGGAATACTCCATGGTATTGGAGAAGCGTCCTTTATCGTAGGGCACATATTTGTATTGCAGGTAAGGTAAAAGGTCCCGATTGCCGGCAAAGCCGCCATCGACTTCACGTGCCGGGGTGGTTTGCATTTTTTTGATGGCCTGGAAGGCTTTTTCCACGTCAAAATCGCGGACACCCATCTGGTAGGCCCCAACAATCAGGGGAATTTCATGCTCTGCCACCATCACCGGTATATATTCCATTCCGGCCGGTCCTTTAGCCAACCACCCGCCGGCATCGTACATTGCCAGCTGGGAGTTCACCCAGCGATTGCTCCACTCGGGGGTTACAAGGTTCCAGAACTGGTTCAGGTTCCAGAAGGTGTTCCAGAAAGCATCGCAGCCCAGGGCCGGGGATGAGGGATCTTCCATTTGCCTGACGCGCTCCCCGGAATCCACCCATTTGCCATCCACATCACTGAAAATGTTGCGACTGCAAAGGGCGCGGTACATATTGGTGTAAAACCGGCGTTTTTCACGGCGGTCGCTGGTGCTTATTTCTACCCGCTCAAGCAGATCATTCCATACATCCAGGTTATTTTGCCGTACCGCGTCGAAATCCCAACCAAAGGCTTTGATAATCTCATGTTCCAGGTTTTTAGCAGCATTCTCCCGGCTGACATAGGAGATAGCGGAACGGACCTGGACCACCGGGTTTCCCTCCGTATTGAACTCAAGAAAAGCACCGGCATCCCCCGGACTGTCAGTCTCCAGATAAGATACATCTTCAACAAGCCCTTTCTCTGTCCAGAATCCCATTTTCTGGATTGTACGGTCAAATTCCACCACGAAGTGGACCGTATACTCCTGGGACACTCCTCCGGACCATGTATTGGGAGTATGCTGCCTGCTATAACCCTCAATTCTTTTGTCTCCGACTTTTGCTATATGCACCTCCTCAAGTTGATACCCATATTCCGCCGGGATCTGGAGGTCGACAAGCACCCGTGACCCTTTTTTATCTTTGGGAAAAGTGTAACGTTGAAATCCACATCGTGTTGTTGCCGTCAGTTCCGCGGTGATTCCATAATCGGTCAATTCCGCTTTATAGTAGCCCAGGGGGGCTTCTTCAGTTTCCGTATTGATACGTGAGCGATAACCTTCATCCAGCTTACGCTCATCCCCGATCTCAGTGACCAGCGGACCGTTAGTGGGCATCAGGCCCAGTCCGGCCATCGTCCATTCATGTATATGACTGAAACAGCCTATTGATTCGAAAATAGGATCATAGCCTGCCTGCCATCCACTGTTTTGATTATCGGGACTGAGCTTCACCATACTGAAAGGCATCCACGGTCCGGGGGCTATCATCCATCGTGAGTGTGCAGTCCCCATTTTTGTATCCACGTAATCTGCAGGGGTGACCGGTTCCACGGGCCTTCGCTGAACTATCCCCTCTTCAATAAAACTGCCATTGCTCAAAATACGGTATATGCTCTCCTGTAAGGATTCAACCGCGGGCATAGGTACTTCAAAAATATACCTGCCTGTTTCAAGCGGTTCCATGAATATTGCTTCCCCATCCAGTACCACCTCAAGTTCCGGCCTGCCTTCCAGGTGTTGAACATCCACCAGCAAGGCTTGTGCCGGCCCTTTAATATCATTTATCTCATAATCCGAGGCTTCAACTTTTCTTACAAATAGCTCAGCCTGGGGCTTTAATTTAGCATTCCCCGGAGCGACCATTCTCACCTGATCAAAAATCAACCAGGAGCCCTCGAGGGTGGTCAGCCTGATCTCATTGCCACCTTCCCGTATTAATCCCGGGGGAAGCGGTATCTCGATTAAATATTCCGAAGTATCGGAGACAGCATCCCCTGTTATATCATTGCTTTCCCCTTCTGGAAGGGTGAACTTCCATGATTTCCCATTGACTATTGTTTTCATGACCGGTGGATCATCCCGGTGATTATTTACCAGGTCAATGATTAAAGTCCAGGTCCCGGAGCGTGGCACCTTCTGCATACCGAAAAGTATGGTCAGAGTATGGGAACGCCAGCCTGCAGTTCCCCATGTGCCGCCCCATTGGTCTGAGGGACCGGGCAAAATAAAGGGCCAATCCTCTTTTTCAGTGGAATGACCGATAAGATAATATCCATCTTCCCATCCAAAATCCTTATCGAGGAACTGTTCGTATGTATCATATGATAAGGCAAATTCGGCAGCGCTATTATCTCCCTTCCCGATTTGCCATAGTATTTGAGGTTCGGGCTTACAGGAAAATAAGAACACGGCAAGCGAAAAAATAATTAAATAAGGTATTTTGTGCTTCATCCTTAGTGCTTATTATATTAATGGAAGACACTTCACCAGGTTTTTTAAAATTATAAAAATTTTTAAGATGAGCCTGACCAAAAATGCTTCCCAATAGTTGCGTAGGGAAATAATAAGAAATGGTGGTCCCGGAAGTGAAATTTATTTACCCGGGAATAAATATATTTTGGTAAATTGAGACCTCGAAGTGTCCTTTTCAAAACAGTAAAACGACATTCAAGATATGAATGCATACAATGCTAAAGGTTCGGTAATTCGCAAGGTCGATGCCTGGCCGGTGGATATCGGCCTGACCGATGATTTTGTTATTTCACAGGGTGCAATATCCCGTGCCGAAAATGTATTTATACGTATTACTCTCGAAGATGGAACGGAAGGATACGGTGAGATGGCTCCTTTCGAGGAGCTGACCGGAGAAACCAGGGATGATGGCCTGGAGGAGGTAAGAAAGCTGGCCGAGGGAATCACCGGCAGTTCGGTCCATGATTATGAAAGGATCCGTGCGGAGATGAAGGAGAAGGAGCCGGAACAGCCGGCGCCGCGCTGCGGGCTGGAAATAGCATTACTGGATGCCTTTTGCCGTTACAGGAAGATCCCACTGTGGTCGTTGTGGTGCCAGGAGCCGCGACAGGACCTTATGACTGATGTTACCATACCCATCCTGAGCTATGACAAATCGATGGAGCTTGCCGGCTCATGGCATGGCAGGGGTTTCCGTACGTTGAAGATAAAGGTGGGTCTGGACAGCGAAGGCGAGTCACGCCTGATAAGAGATATCTACCAACGCTATCCCGATGTGTCATTCATTATTGATGCCAACATGGCTTTTCAGGTGGAGGAGGCCACCAGGTTTATTAATGATTTGAGCAGCAAAGGGATCCCGGTCCTGCTGTTTGAACAGCCCAATAACCGTTTTGATATTGAGGGGCTGAAAAAAATAAAAAATGGCACCACCGTACCTGTCGCTGCCGATGAGGCGGTCTTCACCAGGGAAGATGCGGAGCGGGTGGCAACCATGGGTGCGGCCGATGTGATCAACCTCAAGATCATGAAGTCGGGGGTGCTGGAGACACTGGAGATCATTAAGGTGGCTACTGCTGCCGGCCTTGACCTGATGATCGGCGGCATGGTTGAGACGCGCCTGGCCATGGGCTGCTCGCTGGCCCTGGCACAGAGCTTCGCTGCTATCAGGTACCTGGACCTTGATACGCCGCTGCTGATGAGTGAAGACCCAGTTGTTGGAGGATACAGGTATGATGGACCGAGGATTGTAAGTGGTAATGAGGCGGGGCTGGGGATGAGGCCTAAGTATTAATTATTAATTATTAATTATGAACTAGGAGCTGGTAGAGAGGAATGGTGAGGGTAAGATTAAAGGCGAGAGGCGAGATGCGAGATGCGAAATGCGAATTATGAGATGCTGAGCTTCCCTGAATAAGGTTGACCGTTTTCTATTTATTATTCAACAATTGGACAAACAAGTGTTTTTGTTTTTAAGTCCGGTATTCCAAAGTTATAATTCTTTTGGTTAATTTTTAATTTATCACTATAAATCCATTCACTTAGTATAGCATTTGCCGGATTTTTTTTAATCATCTCTTCAAATTCAATTGGGGATAATCTCCCAGGTAAAGATCTATGGATCCTTATGGAGTTATAGTCTTTTACTGCTCTATCTAGTGCCGCGATTAATTCCTCTAATGAGTTAATCGTCCAGTATTTGAGATATTCATTTTTGATTATTCCATTGATCCTTTCTACGTAAGCGTTATCCTGGCCTCGCTGACCCATACTAACTAACATACCATTAGCTTCAAGCATTTTCAAGTAATCTTGGTTTGTGTATTGTGAACCCTTGTCTGAGTGATGGATCGTTCCTGTAAGATCACAGTTTCTTGTTTTAACAGCCATTTGCAAAGTCCGGATATTAGCCTGGGCTCTCATATGATCACTGGCCTGATAACCTAAAATACGCCTGCTATAAATATCTTCAACAAATACTATATAAAACATCTGATCTCCAATACGATAATAGGTGATATCTGATTGCCAGACTGTATTAATCCCAAAAACCAGTAAGCCTTCTATCAGATTTGGATATGTGACAGGAACAGGTAGAGTGGTCTTTATAAATTTCTTGTGCTCTTCCAGACAGTAACCCAGACTGGTATAGAGTTCCACAAAACGGTCTCTTCCTATCCAATCCGGGTCTAACTGATAGTAAAGTTTTTCTAATCCACATCCTGGATGATTTTCACGGATGAAATCAATCTGACACTGAAGTTCATATGTGCGTAATGCAATTTCTCTCATTCTCATTGCCTGTTTATATATGGCCTGTTTACTGACACCTATGGTCCTGTATAATTCATTTAAACTGAAGGGGATCATGCGTTGGTGCTCTCTGAACCATTCGACTGTGCAGAACCGAAGTTTTTTTTAATATCAATGCCCAACTCTTTTTTGGCAAACTCGATCATTTTCTCAAGGTAATCAATATTTATTTGCTTCTGCCCTATGATGCGCTCAAGTTCCTTAATGCGGCCCTGTAGCTCCTTTACCCTTTTGGTATAGCTGTCTTTGTGTTCCACTATTTTGAGTCCTTTCTTATTATATCCTGAGTATTTATAGATCCAGTTATATATCGTTTGGAAGGCTATCCCGTAGAGTCTGGATATCTCCAAAACAGTTAATTTGCCGGATTCATATTCCTTGACCCGTTCCTTTTTAAAGGATTCGCTAAATATCCTTCTTTTCCTTAAATTTACTTTTTTTTCCATAGAATTGACCTTTAATTTCGGTCAACCTATATCAGGGAAGGACATGCGAGAGGCGAGAGGCGAAATGCGAATTATGAGATGCGAGAGGCGAGAGGCGAAATGCGAATTATGAGATGCGAAAGATGAAATGCAGAGGCGCAATATCTTGTGCTTCGGTATTTTTTGCGGGAAAATTATAATGATTTCCAAATAGTTGTGGCAAGAAATTTACGGAGGGGAATATGCATGATACCCTCATGGGATGGACCTGTGTATTCATCCATTGTAACAAGCATCTTTGGGTAGTTGTCGGCTATCTCCTGTAAATTACCGAATTCCCTGTCACGGGTCGTTTCGTCGGTTATCCGCAGAGCTACCTGCAGGTAAATTTTTTCCTTGTCCTTTTCAGCAATGAAATCTATCTCTTTATCACCACTCTTACCTACCCTGACCCTGTAAGCACTGCTTATGAGATGATTGAAGACAACATTCTCGATAATAAGACCCATATCAAAAGCACTATAGCCTGCAATGCAGTTGCGCAGGCCTATATCAGTGAAGTAATATTTCTCTCCCGATTCAAAAACCTTTTTGCCCTTTATGTCAGATCGTTTTACCCTTGAAACGAAAAATGCGGTAGCGAGATATTCAAGATAAGTCAATACAACCGAGACAGCAACATTAATTCCTTGTGATTTAAGGTATTTGCTTATATTATTAGCTGAGACAAGGCTCCCCGAATGATTGGCAAGATACAGGATAAGCCTCTCAAGAAATTCAACATTCCTCAAATGGTGACGGGCAACAACATCACGGAAAAGAATGGCTTGATAAATATTTCGCAGGTAATCAAAAACTACATCATGATTAAGTTCAAGGTTTTTAAGATAAGGTAAACCTCCATACCTGAGATACAGGTTCAAAGTGTCAGAGTTGTCATGCAATTGATGAAAAAGTAAGAACTCGTTATATGTCAATGGATAAACAGTTACTTCAAGATACCTGCCACCTAACCATGTTGCCAGCTCACCTGATAATAATTTCGCATTGCTGCCTGTACAATAAATATCATATCCCTTTTCAGCAGCCAGACTCCTTAATGCCAGTTCAAAACTATCAACAGCCTGTATTTCATCAATAAAAAGATAATTCGTGCGATCGGCTGCTGATTTCGACTTTATATAATCATAAAGATCGAGATTGTTCTGAATGTCTATAAACTCATTCAATTCTTTGTTAATATATATAATATTAGCAGCCTTATCCAATTTCTTTACCTCATTCATCACCTGATAGAGAAGGTAGGATTTTCCTACTCTTCGTTGTCCCAAAAATATTTTAATAAGATCCTTATTTATATATGGCAGGATATTGTCCAGGTATTTTTCACGTATGATTAATTCTGTCATTTTCGTAGTTTATATACTATAAATAATATAAATATATGTAATTTATAGTTTATATACTAATAAATCTGAATCAGAAAATCCAGAGTCTGCCTAATAGTTGGAATATTTATCTATCATTTCACGGAAAGCCGGCAGGTTCCAAAGGGGTTTCCACCTGGTTTCAAGCTGGACTAATTGTGGTGACAGTTCGCCGGGGACTGACAGTAGAAAATCCAGTTGTTCAATAGCCTGCTGATATTCACCAACCATAACGTATATCTGGGCAAGCTCTGTAAGTCGAAAATAGCCTCTCCAGGCTTCTATTTCCACAGGCAGAAGTTCAGCACCTTTTTTACCTGCTTCAATAGCTTTGTCTTTTTGCCCAAGTCCGGCATAACAAATACCCAGGGTGCTGTATAAACGAGAATCATCCGGAAAATCCTTAATCCTATCCTCAATCAAAATTCGTGACAGGTCATAATAATGTTTAGCCCTCTCGTAATCATTGAGATAATCGTACAGAAAAGCATAATATAGTAATTTAGGGTAATAATAAAACTGTCGTTGAAAGACCTCAAAATTTATGTTATTCAGATTTTCCAAAGCTTTGATGTAATTCCCATCATAGATATCAATATCAATAGCAGACTTGGCCAAATCGGATTTTGATAGTGGATTAACAATTATTGATGCTTCGCTGAGTACTTCCCTGCTATTTTTAGTATCCCCCTTCCATTTGAGATAAATATTGATCTTAACCCAGTAAGCATTGATAAACTCAGGGCTTAGATTAAGTGCCTTATTGATAAGTTCGATTGCCTCCTGATATTGTTCAAGCAAATAGCAAGTTTCCGCTGTATTAAGAAGAAGCCTTGAATTATCAGGATCGGGGATTAATCCATTTTTATATTCTTCAAGTGCTTTTTTGAAATCTCCCTTTCGTCTATAAACGGAGGCAATAACATACAGGCATTCAGAATTATCAGGATTTGCAGTCAATGCTATATAAAGATGTTCCAGGGCTTTTTCATAATCCAGGTATGCATTGTAATAATATGTTCCCAGGGCAAGATGAGCATCAGCAAAATCGGGGTCAATACTAAAAGCTTCGTCAATAGCTTTTTTGGCCATGGCCAAACGTTCTTTAGTATGGTCATAATGAAACCAGTAGAGTTGCAGGTGTGAACGGGCAAGCATTGTATAGGCATATGCAAAGCCAGGATCCAGATCAATGGCCTTCCGGTACATATTAATTGCAAGGGTCCAGTCTCTCTCCTGGTAGCTTCGCCAGTAAAAAGTATTACCCTGCAGGTAATAATTATAGGCTTCAAGATTTTCCGTCGGCTTTTTTTCAATCTCTTCAATTTCATCCTCCGTTAAGGCAATCTGTAATTCCTTCGCTACATTTTTTGCTATATCGTTCTGTATATCATATATATCGGACCACTTACCATTATATTTTTCAGCCCACACGTGATCTTCTTCTCTTGCCCTAAGGACCTGTACACGGATGCTTACGTTATCATCCTGTCTCTGGATACTTCCTTCAATAATGTAATTAACCCCAAGCTCTTCTCCAATTTCAGTAATAGAAGGACGGTTGCTTTTATATTGCATTGTGGATGACCGGGAAAGGACACGGTCAAATTCCTTAATATACTGGATCTGCATAATGATCTCATCGGTGATGGCATCTCCCAGGTGTATATACTCTTCATCACTATTCCAGTTTTCAAAGGGAAGAACAGCTATGGATTTCTCCAGGGTGGATATTTCCGATGATTTTTTTATGTTATGTATGACATAAAAAAGGATAAAAGCGATAATTATGAGTATACTTACATAAGTTGATATCTTCCATCCTGTGGATATTTTCTCTTTTTTTTCTGCTTTAACTCCTGATACGGGTTTCGTCCTTTGAATACCTTCGGGGGTGAAATCATAGACCCAGCTAAGGATAATGGAGATAATAAAACCAATAACGAGAAGCACCAGAACCAGGTTCAAAGTCCAATCCGGCAGACCCAGCGGTATAGCGATAATATCCACCAGTTCAAGGATAACAAAAGCAGCTGCTGCATATATGGGTATAATACGGATGACCCTTCTTCGCTTCAGTTCCTGCCAGAAGCTGCCGGGCTTTTCTGATTGGTCAGCCATAGGCTAGGTTAATGGTTAGTGATTATAAATGTAGGCAAATCCTGGGTTAAAAGCAAGAGGGGAGCCCGCCTTCATCCTAAGGACTACGGCGGACGGAGCAGGGAAGTATTAAGTGAAGTATTAAGTATTAAGTATTAAGTATTAATTATGAATTATGATTGATGCGAATTGATGCAAACAGCTAGTTCCAGGGGACGACTGGGGATCGGTAGAAGTCGATCCCGTGGTCTTCGAAGCGTTTGCCATGGTTGGCCAGGCGTAGCCTGTAAGTATCCCATTCCCTCAGTGCCGGTGACGTCCATCCTATCTCGGCGTAGCCGGGCAGCCTGGGGAAGACCATAAATTCCAGTTCGTCAATGTTGGTGATGGTCTCTGTCCACAGCGGTGCTTCCACGCCCAGGATATCTTCCCTGGTGACTCCTTCGACCAGCACTTCAGGATCCCAGGTATAGGCATGGTCCACCTCAATGTAACCCGCCCAGTGCAAACCAAGATGGGTGGTGGAGTCGTACTGCATATCGAGGTAAGCCCGGTCTGCCGGAGACATCAGCACCCTGGCTCCTTTGGCCACTCCCATGGTTGTATTTTCCACATCGGCCCAGAACTGGACAGTGGTACCTTCCACCGGGGTGGCATTGGCTATCTCGTCCCAGCCAATCACTTTCTTACCGTATTTTACCACAATGTCCTGTGCACGGTCGATAAAATAAACATAGTCGTCGTGTGCCGTCACATGGGATTCGTCGCCCCCGATATGAAACCAGGGTCCGGGCGTTAGCGCTGCAACTTCCCGCACCACATCATCGATAAACTGGTAGGTTATTTCCTTGTCGGTACAAAGGGTACTGAAGCCCACTTCGATGCCTGTGTACAGTTCCCTCACCTTCCCGTCGCAGTTCAATTCACCATAGGATGCCAGCGCAGCATTGGTGTGTCCCGGCATATCGATTTCCGGAACAACGGTAATATGCCTCTCCTTGGCATATTCTACAATATCGGTATATTCTTCCTGGGTATAGTATCCACCATCGCCCCCTCCCACTTCGGTGCTGCCACCAATCTCGGTGAGGGCGGGCCACGACTTGATCTCAATGCGCCAGCCCTGGTCGTCGGTAAGGTGGAGATGCAGAACGTTAATTTTATACATAGCCAGGTAATCAATCACCCTCTTCACATCCTCGACATTAAAAAAATGTCGCGCCACATCGAGCATGAAGCCGCGATAAGCGTATTCCGGGAAATCGCGGACCGTTCCCGTGGCGATAGCCAGCACTTCGTCGCCACCGGCTTTTACCGGCAGGGTCTGCAGGAAGGTCTGGCAGCCATAGAAACACCCGGCTGCTGAAGCCGCTTTAATGGTAAGCAGCTTTTTGTCTATGTTCAGTTCATAACCTTCTTTACCCAGGTCAGGGTCGTTACCGGCTATTTCCAGGTAAATACCCCTGGACGGTTCCTTTTCTGCAGATTCAGAGCTTATATCCATCCCTGAGATACCGACCAGTTGTTCTGCCAGGTAGGCAGCAGTTTCTTGCAATCCTTGAGCCCCTGCCTGGTAATAAACCACTGTGGACGAAGATACTGTAAAAGCATCACCGGTGGCATTGACACTTGCAGGACGGGGAATAAAGCTTGTCTGAGTAAGGTCGGTGGGTGTCTGAGGCGTATTGGACGTACAGGCTGCCAGGAAGAGAAGTGCAGCCGCGATGGAAATGGATGTTGTGATGGTTTTCATTTTATGCTTTTGTTAAAGTGATGTGGTTTCCATTTACAAATGTATTTATTATTTGGAATAATGGAATGATGGAATAATGAGTCTACTCCGAAAAGTCAGAACTTATGATAAACAAACTTTGAAGCCGGTTTTAATCTAAGGGGTGGGATATTCGCTAAATACCTAATACCCACGGAGTGGGTTAATAATAATAGCCCGGGTTACACCCCGGGACTGAGTCAGTGAGCAAACCATCACCGCCGGAGGCGGGAAATCCATAATTATTCACCCGCCTCCGGCGGTGAGAGAGGCTAAGGAGGAAGTTTAGGCCTTGAGTGGTTGAGGAGTTGAGGGGTTGAGCGCAGGGCAGAGAGATGCATCCTAAAAGTTGCCGAGCATGAAGCGTTCGATATGTTTTGCTATCTTTTCGCTATCCATTTTCAGGACGAGGTAGGAATGGTTGGAGTCGCTGTCTTTGACCCATTTGTTGCCTCCCTTATCGTCGGGTACACACCTGCCACCGCTCACCCTGTCCCAGTAGGTGTTCACCCCACCCCTTACGGCATAGAGAACTGCCGTCTGGTCGAAAGTTGAATTATCAAGTATCCTACCCCTGAACCTATACTTCATCCAGGGGGCGTTTTTGCTGAAATGCATGAAGCCGACATAGAGGGGCGTGTCCGGATCAATATCATTGAAGACCTCCCCTGTCTTAATAGCTTCCCCAAGCTCATAACCGGAAAAGGTAAGCGGCACACTGAGGTTGGAAATAACGTATTCAGTAACCCCAGGCATATCACCATTAAAGTTCCATTCGTTATCACCTTCTGGATACTGACCTCCCATCATCACAAACTCCTTAACCTTGCAGTCAATAAGCTCCTTGCCTGTCAGTCCCGATATTGTATCGCTGCCCGATCGCAGTAGGTCCTCAATGTTCTTCAGCGGTCCTACGGTGACTATGACAATGCTGCTGTCAGGACTCCCAGCCAATATCTTCCTGTACAGCACCACGGCATCAGGTACATTGTCATGGTTCAGCTCATGGGGGAAGTGGTCACTTATCGCTTTAGTGTAGTTCCATGCGGCATGATAGGTACCATCTTTCCTGGCACCTAGAGGTATATCCGGGTGCCCGTAAAACCTGTTCACGGCGTCGATAGCCGATACAGCATACTTCTCGGTCGACCAGCACATGACAGCCAGCAGGTCACATTCCCCGCGGTCGATGAAATGGTTAAGCATGACCAGGGCTCCCAGGTCATCGGCATCACCTCCTATGTCGGTATCGAAGATGATCTTTGGTTGTGAACAGGATACTGTGGATGCGAAGAGTGACATAAATATGAGTAGTATTAGTGTTTTGGTTTTCATGGTGGAGTGTTTTTTTTCAGGTATAAATGTATGTATATTATTTGGAATGATGGAACCGAGTCCCGACGATACTGTCGGGACGAGTGCTGCGAGCTCGCGAGTCCCGAATCTTTGATTCGAGGATCCTCGAAAAACAGGGTTTTTCGGGACGGCTGGTGATTGTGGCTTGTGGGAGCGAGCAATAATGAAACCGGTGATCCCGAAATGAAACAAACTGTTCAGCTAGATAAATATGATTATCAACCAGGGTGCATGCTATAATAATATTTACGGCAGGATTATGTATATTCACAGCTTAGTCATCAAACAAAAACATCTAATATGAAAACAAGGGCTGCTGTTGTATACGAAACAAACAAAGGATTTAAAATAGAGGAGTTAAATATAGAGCCACCAAAGGAAAAGGAGTTATATATCAAGGTGATGGTAGCTGGCATATGCCACAGTGACTGGAACTTTGTGACAGGTGATTCCCTTTTCAATATGCCTGTTGTGCTGGGGCACGAGGGGGCGGGTATAGTTCTTGAGACCGGTCCCGGTACGACCAAATTCAAAAAGGGCGACCGCGTAGTCTTCAATTCGGCACCCAACTGCGGCACCTGTTTCGATTGCACCCATGACAGGCCCAGCATATGCGAGACATACACCGGTCCCACCTGGGAAGGGCTTATGTTCGACGGCACCACAAGGCTAAGCAATGCAAAAGGGGAAAAGATATACCAGCTATCTTCTGTCGGCTGCTTTGCCGAGCATATCATCCTTCCCGAAGACTGTGCAGTGCCTCTTATGGACACCACCCCATACGAGGTGGGGGCCATACTGGGCTGTGCCGTAACTACGGGTGTAGGGGCAGTGATAAACACGGCCTATGTGCGCGAACATGCTAACGCCCTGGTATTCGGCATCGGCGGTGTGGGTGCCAACGTGCTGATGGGCCTGCAGCTCCGGAAGGCCGGGAGGGTCATAGCAGTAGACAGGTATGCCGGTAAGGAGGAAGTAGCAAGGAAGCTGGGAGCAACAGACTTTTTCGTTTTTAACAACGAAAATATACCTGAAATAAAAAGGCTCTGTGAAGAAGTGAAGGTTGATTATGTTTTTGAAGCAGCCGGTGACACCCGCTCCCAGGAAGTAGCAATCGAGTGTGCCCGTCCCGGGGGTATGATATCACTGATAGGCATACCTCCCGTCCATTCCCACACCCGTATCAATGCCGCCTCGGTAACACGCAAGGAGAAGACCATAAGGGGATGCTATTACGGGACCAACAACACCGAGAAGGACCTGAACGGGTATGAGGTGATGTACAAGAATAAAGACCTGGACCTGGATATGCTGATATCCAATGTATACAGCCTTGATGAGATTAACGAGGCCTATGCTAACCTACTGGCAGGCAAGCATCTGCGGGGAGTCATCGTATTTGACTGAAGCGGTGGCTCTTTGCCCGCCATTCACAAATACACCAACCGGCAAGTCAGCACCCTATTCCACCGGGTAGCTCACGCACTGGGCAAAGACGATCCTGTGGGTCTCGGGTAGCTGCATCTTTTCCCTCAATACTTGCCTGTCGATCAGTGCCCTGACACCGGTGTTCAGATTTTCCGAGGTGCAGAAAAGGTAAATATTCTGGGAGATATAAGCAGCATCGGCCCAGGAATACTTCAACCTATCCTCCTCGGTCATACCACTGCGCATTTTGGAATAATCGGCTACAAGGACTACAGTCAGGGGAGCATCCTTCACGAATGACTGGGTACCGGTATATTCCCTGAAATCGCCGTCGATAAGCTTTTCAAGGTAATGGCCCCGGTCGTGGTAGAGGTATATGCCTTCCTTCGTTACGGCATATGCCCTTACTTCCTGCCAGTTGACAGCCGAAGGAGCAGTCCTGTATGTACCACGTGTAGTGCCGCATGCGGCCCAGAAGAGGTTTCCCATGAGCTCAACAGGAAGATCCCTGGGTGAGAATTCACGCGAGGTATGTCTCAGGTTAAGTGTCTTCATCAAAGGCATGCCGCCTTCACGATCGGGTTGTGGAAATTTGATGTCCTGAGCGCCGGCAATGCTAATAGTAAGAATAAAAAGGGTAAGTGTCGATAGTATTGTCTTCATGTCTAATTATTTTAATCCGAAATATAATACATGCGAACCGGATATGCGAATTATCGCAAATTTTAACGAATTAACGCGAATGGAAAGGGGGCGAGGATTGAGAACCTGTGGCTAGTCGGTGGAATATTTATCTATTAATTCACGGAAAGCCGGCAGGTTCCAAAGAGGTTTCCACCTGGTTTCGAGCTGTATTAATTGGGGTGAGAGTTCCCCAGGGACAGAGAGGAGGAAATCAAGCCAATCAATAGCATCCTGGTATTCACCTAACATTACATATATCTGTGCCAGATCCATCAGGCGCCAATAGCCTTTATACGCGTCTTTTTCTAATGGCATAAGTTCAACACCTTTTTTGCCGGCTTTTATTGCTTTGTCTTTTTGTCCAAGGCCGGCATAGCAAATACCCAGGGAACTATAGAATCGAGAATCATCAGGTGCATCATTTATTTTATCTTCCAGGATGAGCCGTGACAAATTATAATAATGTTCGGTTTTCAAAAAGTCGTCTATATAGTCATAGATAAGAGCATAATAGAGGTATTTAGGAAAAAAATTAAACTGTGTTTCAAAAGCTTCAAAATTTAAATTATTTAGGTAATTTATTGCATGAGCGTATTTGCCTTCATAGATATCCATCAATATAGCTTGTTCAGCAAGAACATTGCTTGATGAAGGATAGACAATATATGATGCCTGCTCCAGTACTTTTCTGCCTTCCTTTATGTCACCTTTCCATTTAAGGTATATAACAATTTTTCGCCTGTATAAATTTGTAAACTCAGGATTAATATTAATAGCCTTTTCTATAAAATCTAAAGCTTCAGTATACTTATTAAGCAAATAATAAGTTTCAGCTAAATTAGACAGGATTCTTGAGTTCCTGGGGTCATTTCTCCAGGCCTGAAGAAATCCTTCTTCTGCTTTTTCCCAGTTACCCATACGTCTATGAACAGCAGCAATATAATGAATGCATTGAGCATTATTCGGGTTTAGCTTCAGGGCTTTTTCAAGGTGCTTCAATGCTTTATTATAATCCAGAAATCCATTATAATAATATAATCCCAGTACGAGGTATGCATCCGGAAAATCAGGATCGATATTAAATGCTGCGTCAATGGCTTTCCTGGCTTTATCCAGTCGTTCCTCCGACCGGTCAAAATGCCACCAGTATAATGAAAGATGTGAGTCTGCCAGCTTTGTATATGCCTCTACAAAATTTGAATCTAATTCAATGGCTTTTTGATACATATTAATAGCCAGGGTCCAGTCGCGCTCTTCATAACTGCGCCAGTAATAATTATTGCCCTGAAGGTAATAATTATAGGCTTCAAGATTTTCCGTCGGCTTTTTTTCAATCTCTTCAATTTCATCCTCCGTTAAGGCAATCTGTAATTCCTTCGCCACATTACTTGCTATATCATTCTGTATATCATATATATCGGACCACTTACCATTATATTTTTCAGCCCATATGTGATCTTCTTCTATTGTCCTGAGAACCTGCACATGAATGCTGACGTTATCCTCCTGTCTTTGAATACTTCCCTCAACAATATAATTCACATCCAGTTCCTTTCCAATTTCCGTCACGGAAGGCCGGTTATTTTTATATTGCATTGTGGATGATCTTGAAAGGACACGGTCAAATTCTTTAATATACTGCAACTGCATAATAATCTCATCGGTAATGGCATCTCCCAGGTGAATAAACTCTTCATCGCTGTTCCAGTTTTCAAAAGGCAAAACAGCTATGGATTTCTCCAGGGTTGATATGTCCGATGATTTTTTGATGTTACCAAGGATATAAAAAAGCAAAAAAGCGATAATTATTAGTACACTTACATAAGTTGATATCTTCCATCCAGTAGATATTTTCTCTTTTTTTCCTGCTTTAACACCTGATACAGCTTTCGTTCTTTGAATACCTTCGGGTGTGAAATCATAGATCCAGGAAAGGATGATGGAGATAATAAAGCCAATAACGAGAAGTACCAGAACCAGGTTCAAAGTCCAATCCGGCAAGCCCAGTGGTTCAGCTATGATATCAACCAGTTCAAGGATAACAAAAGCAGCTGCTGCATATACGGGAATAATACGGATGACCCTTCTTCGCTTCAGTTCCTGCCAGAAGCTGGTGGATTTGTCTGATTGATCAGCCATATGGCCGGTAGTTGGTTTGTTCATGTAAATGTAGGCAAATCTTGGCTTAAAAGCAAGCAGGAGACCCGCCTGCGTCCTAAGTACTTACGGCGGATGAAGCAGGTGCAAGTAGATTAATTTGTTGTCAGACGGCTTCGATGGTTGAGGGTGGTTTTGGGGCGATGTTGTAAGTAATGCTTACCACGCCTGGCACCTGGTCCAGGATCTTGCCTGCGAGGTCTTTCAGTGTCTTATAAGGTAACTCCGTTGGTGTTGCGGTGCGTGCATCCACGCTGTCCCAGCACCTTATTTCCACCTGGTAGCCGAAATCCCTTTTCCCATCACGCATGCCGGTAACCCGATCCTTGTGCAATATTGCCATATACTGGAAGGCCCCGGTTTCACTGAGCTTGTTTTCAGTGATCCAGGTAGCTTTCCTGACCAGTTCCAGCTTTTCGCGAGTCACCTCACCTATTATGCGTGCTGCCAGTGCAGGTCCGGGAAAGGGGATACGGTTATAATATTCATCCGTCAATCCAAGTGCCTTACCAACCTTTCTCACACCGTCTTTCCTGAGCTGGATCAGTGGTTCGATGATCCCATAACCGAAAGCCTCCTGAGTGTCAATCCCCAGCTGCTCAAACACATTATGCTGGCGTTTGATACCCGCAACGGTCTCATCCACATCGGTGAGGATAGTGCCCTGTAGTAAATATTTAGCTTTGCTTTCCCTTACCAGCTTACCGAAGACTTCTTTATAAAAGGTCTGTGTTATAGCCTCCCTTTTCTCTTCCGGATCGCTTATCCCTTTGAGGGCTGACAGGAAGGCCTCTTCCGCGTCAATGATTTCCACTTTAACGCCAAGGTCTTTAAAAAAGGAAGCCACCTTCTGTGGTTCTTTTTCACGCATGAGCCCATTCTGTATAAAAACGGTCCTGAGCCTGGAACCCAGGGCCCGGTGACCGAGCAGTGTGACCACCGAGGAATCCACTCCCCCCGAAAGGGCATTTATAGCCAGGCCCTCTCCCACTGTTTTCCTTATATCATTGACTTTCTCTGTGATAAATTTTTCTGTGTCCAATGAATCCGCTTGTATTTCTTTGATCATGGCTTAAACTAGTTTGTATCTGAATTACTATATCGTTAGCATTAAATGTAATGAATATATTTTAAATGGGGGATGCGAATTATTGCGAATTTTGGCGAATGAACGCGAATAGTATAAATAAACGGTTGTTTACCGGGAGAGAAATGATTAAATTGGAGTGATGAAAAAACAATATTCAATAATAACCGGTGCGGCCAATGGCCTGGGTAAAGCCTTTGCATGTGAACTGTCAAAGCGAGGTATTAACACCATACTAATTGACCTGCCGGAGACAGGACTGGGTGAGCTATGCAAAGAAATAAGAAAGGAATCCGGTACCGACTCCGTATGTTTCGAGCAGGATCTTAGCCTGAAGGATAATATCGTTGAATTCACTGAGGAGATAAATAATGAATATGATATTTTCATGCTGATAAACAACGTTGGGACAGGGGGTGCAGAGTTATTTGACAGTGTGGGTGTTGATTATATCAACAGGATGATACAGTTAAATGTGATGGCCACATCCCTTATGGCCCACCAGCTTATCCCCAACCTGAAAAGACAGGATAAGGCTTATATACTCAATGTATCGAGCATGGCTGCTTTTAGCCCGATGGGCTACAAGACGGTCTACCCTGCCTCCAAGGCTTTTATACGGTATTTCTCAAGGGGTCTGTGCCAGGAATTCCGCAAAACAAACATATTTGTGAGCGTGGTGTGCCCCGGCCCTATGAAAACCAATGCCGATACCATTAGACGGATAGAAAACCAGACTTTTATAGGCCGGTTTGGTTTGCAGTCGCCTGAAAAAGTTGCGGAGAAAGCTATCAGACGTCTCTTTAAAAAGGATTCTCTGATAATATCAAACTTTGCCAACCGGCTGAACTGGGTATTGATGAAAATCGTACCCTGCTGCATTAAGCTGCCGCTTTTGAGCAGGGCCATGAAGGAGGAAGCAGAGATGCGAGATGCGAAAGGCGAAATGCGAGATGCGAAAGAGCAGGGAGCAGGGAGCAGGGAGCAGGGAAGTATTAATTATGATTTATGAGTTATGAATTAGGAGGTGGTAGCAAGGAATGGAGAGGGAAAGATGAGAGGCGGAACAAAAATTTTGAGTTTGGTTAAATAAAAGAGGAGGTTTTGTATGGATATTCCACAATTGCCCGAAGATCAATTTATTAAAGTCGATTCTATAAATACACGATATTGGTTAAGCGGTAAGAAGGGAGACCCAATAATTTTAGTACACGGACTGGGAGGATACGCAGAAAACTGGATGCATAATGTTGATGTTTTATCCAAACATTTCAGGGTATATACAGTAGACCTGGTTGGCTTCGGGAAAAGCGATAAACCTGATGCACCATATACCTATGATTACTTTACAGATTTTATCAAAGACTTTATGGGAGCGCTGAATATCGAGAAGGCTCACCTGGCTGGTCATTCCCTCGGTGGAGGAATCGTATTGAAATTTGCCCTAAAATATCCTGAAAAAGTAAAGAAACTGGTGCTTATCTCAGGATCAGGGCTGGGAAAAGAGATTTCCCCAATCCACAGATTCACTTCCCTTCCTGTCATAGGCAACATGATCGCAAAACCCAGCCTGAAGGGGATATCCACTCTTTATAAATCAATGGTATATGATAAATCAGTAATTACAGGAGATATGGTGGAACTGGGTTATCAAATGATTTCATCGCCCGGTGGCCAGGAAGCCTATCTATCGACCACAAGGGAAATGATTAACTTGTTCGGAATGAGAGAAGAGTCTTTCAGACCCATAAGGGATAAGCTAAACCTTCTGAAGGCGCCTGTTATGGTTCTATGGGGTCGACAGGACAAAATTATCCCGGTGTCACATGTACAGACGGCAGAGAAAAAAATTAAAAATGTCACTTCCCATATCTTTGATCACTGCGGACACCTGCCAATGCTTGAACATCCCGAAGAGTTTAACAGTCTTCTTGTGCAGTTCCTTGAGGATTGACACAGATTACGCTGATTGGCACTGATTACGCAGATGGTGGATCAAAGGATACACAGGGTTTTATGTCGAGGACAGGAGTGCCGTTCAGGGCATCCAGCCCAGTGACTTTAAGGATGTTACCCTTGCATTCGAGGAGAGTAACACGGGTAAGCCCGATAGCGCTGGGCCGGCGTGGTGAGCAACAGGCAAAGACACCGCGGTAATCACCCGAGCGTGTTGTGGTTTGCAGTTCATAACCATCAGAGCGGTCGAAATACCAGAGTATGTTCAGCTCACGGTACTTCTCTATCTTATATAAACCATCAGCGTACTCTTCTTTCACTTCGATGGTTGATACCGAACGCATGATGCTGTCGGCCTGGCTGGGCTTGCCTTCGTTCCAGTCATTACGAATGTGTCCGATGATTTTGATGTTGAGGTCCATAGTATTACACAGGTTCGAGGGGGATTATGAAGGTTTGGCCTTCTTCTTTGATAAGGAGGACTTTCACCTTGTATATATCTTCAATGAGCTCCTGGTTTATAATTTCATGCCCACCATTAGCCACCTGCCTGCCTTCATCCAGCAGCATAAATTCAGAGCAGTATTTAAGTGCCAGGTTAAGGTCGTGTATGGCTATTATTATTGTTATGCCTGTATGACTTAGGTGTTGGAGTAGGGACATCACCTCATGCTGATGCTGGAGGTCGAGGTTAGCTGTAGGCTCATCCAGCAGTATAATGCCAGGTTCCTGGGCCAGTGCGCGAGCAATAAAGACCCTTTGCCGTTGCCCGCTGCTGAGCCTGTTGATATCCTTTAGGGCTATATCCTCGAGGCCCAGCCTGACCAGCACCGAAGAGGTAAATTCTTTATCCCTGTTTGCCGGGGACCATCGTATATATGGTTTTCGGCCCAGCAAAACGGTATCAAAGACTGTAGCAGGGAATACATTCATCTGCACCTGCGGGACATATGCCATTTCCCGGGCCAGCACATCAGGCCTTATCCTGGTGAGCTCTTTGTCGTCCAGTTCTATGCTACCATCCTGCGGCTTCAGTATACCGTTCATAAGCCTGATAAGTGTCGTCTTGCCCGAGCCGTTAGGTCCCATGACGGCAGTAAAGGAACCACGCTTAAAGTCATGGCTTATACCGGTAAGCACCAGGTTACCGTTATATGAAAAACTTATGTTATTTAACCTTATCATTTCCATTGTGATGAACCTATTCCTCTTATCAGTAAGAAAATAAACAGCGGGGCTCCCACTATTGAGGTAAGGATACCCACCGGAAGCACGAGCGGACTGATAATCGTTCGCGCCAGTATGTCACATACAAGGAGAAAGGCTGCCCCTGTGAGAGCCGAGCCAGGCAGGAGGTATCTCTCGTCAGTGCCTATCAGCCTCCTGACTATATGTGGCACCACCAGGCCGATGAAAGCTATAATGCCATAAAATGAGACCACGCTCGCCGTAGCCAGTGATGCTATTATCATACCCCTCATCCTGAGCCTGTAGATATTTACGCCCATGCTCTGTGCCGTCTCGTCGCCTGAATCAAGGGCATTATAATTCCAGCTGTTACGAAAAAAATAAACCAGTACCGGCACCAGTATTATGGTCTGGATACCCAGTTCCCGCCATCCTCCCTTGGAAAGGTCGCCGAAGGTCCAGAACACTATTGCAGCCAGTTCTATATCATCGGCAATATATTGGAGTCCGGTGGTGAGTGCCGTGAAAAGTGAACTGGCAATAATACCTGTAAGGATCATATTCTCCGGTGTGGCGCCCCTTCTGCGGGCCACCAGTAATATAAGAAAACAGGCCACCAGGGACCATAAAAAAGCCGAGAGTGTGATAAGATAAGGGTTATTTATCAGAACAGAATCGGAGCCTCCGCTTTGCATACTTCCAGCTCCCAGTATGATGACAGCAAAGGCAGCACCAAAGGCAGCGGCATTGGATATACCCAGTGTAAAGGGTGATCCCAGGGGGTTCCTCAGGATACTCTGCATCACAGCACCTGAAACCGACAGTGCCAGTCCGGCCAAAATAGCTGCCAACACCCTTGGCAGGCGTAGCCGGAACAGTATCTGAGGATCAGCTCCCTCCCCTCTCCCTGCAAAAGTATTCATAATATCCTTAAATCCTATGTTGCTGGGGCCGAGGAGCATGCTGATGAATGCAATAATAATGATAAGTATCACAAATACTACCAGAAAGGTGTTCTTCCTACGCGTGAACCGGCCGTATTGATAGAGTAACTTCTTTTCTTTCATCCTGTCCCCCCGTCTTTTCTTAAGACCCGCCGGAATGGCCTGTACAGTTCATTCATCTCGTCATATACATCCTTCCCCAGGAAGAAAGTGTATATTTCGCGGCACTTATCTTCAACCTCTATATCGCTAAAGTTCGCAGGGTATACCGTCTTACCGATAAACCATGTATTACACAGGATATTTTCATAATTAGTGGTATACCAGTTATAGGGCAAAACCGAATAGACATCCTTTGAGCTGAAGGAGGTGAGCGTTTCCCTGAGCACCGGCTTATCTATTTCGACCTGCCAAATTGATTCACCAGCAGCATCAAGAAAGATGAAATCAGGATCCCATATCAATAATTGCTCCATATCTATGAAGGCATTCTCCTGGTTTGACAATGGTGAACTGACAACCTCCCCGAGTGATCCTGCCACATTATGAACTGATAAAAACCGGTAAGGGGGATAGCCCGGTTCCGTTGAGGATATTCCGTGTGCACCCCTGTAAGCCACCCCGCCTGTATAAGCACTTACACTGTCATTGCCTTCTGACCTCCCTTTATAATCATCGATGGTCTTCTTAATGTACTGCACCAGGCTATCTGCCCTGGTTTCCCGGTAGAATAAGTCGCCCAGGAGGTAAATGCTATTGAAAAGTTCCCCAAGCTTCCCTTTCATATCGCCATAATCCAGGACAAAGACCGGTTTACCGATGGCTTTCTGCAAGTCATCTGCTTCGGCCCGGTTCATGTAAGTGGCTATTATAAGTCCGGCATTGCTTGCTGCCAGCAGTTCAGTATCATAATTATTACCGGCACCAATAATTTCCCTTTCCTTCAAGCCGGGGTTTGCCATCAGGTATGGTACATTGCGTCTTTTCTCATTCCCCTCTATGTACCCTACCCTGTCGGCCATGTCCATATAGCATACCAGTCGCAGCGCACCCGAACGGAGGGCTATCACTGATCTTATTGTGTCGGGGACATTCACTTTTCTTCCCTCTGAATCTTCTATTATACGTCCGCTATTATTATAAGTGTCAGCACCAAGGCATGATGAGATTAGCAGAGCAATCACTATTATTGTTAGCGGCAGTGGCAGTAGTCCCGTGAGCTTATGCTTATGAACGGCGCAGCTATGCTTCATCGTGTTACGTTTTACTAAAATCGTAATACTATAAGTCTACAAATATAAAGAAAGATGCGAATGAATGCGAACCTGGTATGCGAAATATATGCGAAAGGGTGCTGATTACTCAGATTATCGCTGGTTACACAGATGGAGGGATATTTTTTTATCTTTAGGGAACGAGAAAAATATTTGATTATGAAAAGATTTATCTGGATTATTATTACAGGAATGATAAGCCTCTCGCTAAGTGGGCAGGGAGAGATGACAGTAAGAAAATCAAAGAGGAACGATATATCTTCTGCACTGGTACAAAATAAAGAAGCGAAGAAAGGTGACACAGATTACAGGGCGCCAATTATTCAATCTGCTTCCTCGGTGGAGCAGACAGAAGAAGGTAGAAGACCATCGGCAGAGATAGTTTCCAGTTTCGACGGTCTTGGCAATGGTTTTGAGGGTCCGCAGGGAACATCGAGGCACAGGAACCCTTCTGATAATTCTCTTGCTGTAGGTCCGGATCATATTATACAGACCGTTAACTCTAAAATGGCAATATTCACAAAGAAGGGTGAAAAATATGACAGTACCGGTATGGTACTATACGGACCGGTGAACACGAACAATGTCTTCAGGGGTTTTGGCGGTCCGTGCGAAGAGATAAACAATGGCGATGCCGTGGTGCGTTATGACCAGATTGCCGGGAGGTGGCTCATAGTGATGCCTATCTTCAGGAGACTTCCTCCGAGGGATAATGAGCCAGAACCACCTCAAGATGGAGAGCCGGCAAAAACAAGCATGGCCGGTAATAAAGGACAGCCAGGCAAGGCTGAGAAATTGTTCATCCCTGAAAAATTAAGTCCTGAAGAAAAGGCATTTGCAGATTCCGTCAGGAGTGCAGAATGGAGGAAAAGACCCAGGAGAGAGGAAGGATCATACTGTATGTGCTATGCCATAAGTAAGGGTCATGATCCTTTTGGACAGTATTACCGTTACGAGTTTGTAAGACCCCTGTTCCCCGACTATCCCAGGCCGGCGGTCTGGCCCGATGGCTATTATGTACCTACCAGTACAGGTGACCATGTGATACAAAAGCATGCCTGCGTGGTGGAGCGTCAAAAGATGCTTGAAGGCAAGCCTGCCCGTGAAATATGTTTTGTGATCGACAGTGTGGGCTTCTTGAATAATGCAGACCTGGACGGCTACCAGCTGCCCCCCGAAGGAGAGCCCAATATAATGATGGCTACAGGAGGAGCCCAGTTGAATGATGTGTTCTCCGATGATGGCATATATTATTGGAAATTCAGTGTTGACTGGGAAGAACCTTCCAGGTCGGAACTTGACGGTCCCCATAAGATAAAGGTAGCTGAATATCATTATCTCGGTAATGGTCAATTGCAAGAGACTGTACCACAGCCGGGCACTGATATGAAGCTGGATTCGCAGGGCGACAAGATAATGTCGAGGATGGTATACCGAAGGATCGGTGACCAGGAATCGGTGGTGGCTGTTCATTCGGTAAATACCTCGGCCGGCGGTGGCGGTGTAAGGTGGTATGAATTCAGGATCGATGACAGCAGGGATGTAGAGCTTTACCAGCAGGGAACATATGCACCCGATGAAAATTATCGCTGGATGGGAAGCCCTGCAATGGATAAATATGGTAATATAGGCATTGGTTACTCCTTCGGTGGTGCCGATCATTTTCCCGGTCAGCGTTTTGCTGGCAGGAAGGCAGGTGACCCGCCGGGCTTGCTTACGCTGAGAGAGGCTGTACTGATTGAGGGTGAAGCGTCACAGACCAATACCATGAGGTGGATGGATTATGCGCAGACGGCTGTTGATCCCAGTGACGATTGTACTATCTGGTATGTGGGTGATTATCTCAAGGAAGGGGCTGAGAATTACAGTACAAGGATTGGAGGGTTCAGGATTTTTAAAGACAAAAGATAAAAGGAAGGCTGAGGCTAAGGCTGAGGCTGAGGCTGAGGCTGAGGCTGAGGTCCCGAAAAAGCAAAGCTTTTTCGGGATGGATAGTGATTGTGGCCAGTGGGAACGAGCAAATGCGAAAGGGCAGGGGGCAAGGGGCAGGGAGCAGGGAAGTATTAATTATGATTTATGATTTATGAACCGAGCAGTGCGAGTTTGCTGAAGGCAAGCGAGTGCTGCGAGCTCGCGAGTGGCCAGTGATTGTGGCCAGTGGGAACGAGCAATTATGAAGTGGTAGCTGCCTTCGAAATTCGGTATTCAATATTCGAAATTCACCCCCCTAATACCCTAGTTATTTTCTGTTTAAGTTATAGTGAGATAATAGTGATGAACCGATCAGTGTTTATATCATCATTGCATGAAGCCATTTTTCCCATATTTCAATAATTGCCTATCTTTATGATAAGTTGAAACAAAATAAAATATCATGGACAAAACATTACGAGGGAGATGGGGATGGGAGCTGTTAAAGGGAGTGATAGCCCTGGCGCTGGCTATTATAATATTTATGAACCCGGCTGATGCACTGGTGGCAATAGCCACTTACATAGGGGCCCTGGCAATAATTGCAGGGATAGTGCTTATTATCATGTCATTATCGAAGAGATCCGGGTTCTGGCAGTTTACTTTTGGCCAGGGCGTTATATACGCACTGATAGGCCTGCTGATAGTTACATACCCTAAATTAACAGCCAGTTTCCTGATATTCCTGATCGGTTTGTTTATAGTGATCATGGGAATAATGCAGATATCGGCCTATACGAGGCTGAGAGAGATGATGCCTGCCAGGCCGTTAACCCTCATTACAGGGATAATATCCGTTCTTGTGGGTGGCATCCTGCTCTTTAATCCTTTCGAAGGAGCTGTTCTGGCAACAATCATTATAGCTGTTTATGCCGTATTGTACGGAATAACGAGGTTGTATGTGACATGGGTGCTACTTACCAGGAAAAGAGAAGAGGAAGGCGAGGAGTTATGAGTTGGTAGCTGGTAGCAAGGATTGGAGGGGGTAAGATGAGATGCGAGATGCGAAAGATGAGAGGCGATATGCGAAAGGAAGTATTATTTATGAATGATGATTTATGAACTGGTAGCTGGTAGCAAGGAAGGAAGAGTAATAGGAGGGGTTATGGTCTTATTTGTAATGACGGGGGATCGTTACGGTGAGTACAGAGGAAAATGTCTAAGATAAATAGATGCCTATGGTAGGAATAATAACACTGGTAATAATACTTGCTGTTTCTCTTCTTATAACGAGAATAGCAACAATAGCACTGACACACACTGGCCTTTCGAGGCAGTCGGCTAAGTTCCAGGCGCGGTCAGCTTTTACCGGTGTTGGTTTCACCACCAGCGAATCGGAAAAAGTAGTGAGCAACCCGGTAAGGAGGAGGATATTGCTTGGCTTGATGCTACTGGGCAATGCCGGTATAGTTACAGGTATAGCTTCGTTAATCGTGGGATTTACAAGTGGTGCCGAAGAAAGCAAAATGTGGGTGAGGGTCATAGTACTGGCTGCCGGACTCTCCCTGCTATGGACCCTTGCACAGAGCAACTGGGTGGATAAAAAGTTATCTGTAATTATAAATAAATTTCTCAAAAAATACACAAGGTTGGATATCAGCGATTATGCCAGCTTGCTGCACTTATCGGGAGATTACAGAATTGCAGAGATTGGCATAGACGAAAAACACTGGCTTCTGGGTAAAACATTAAGAAACTGCAAGCTCAGGGATGAAGGAATGATAGTTCTTGGAATAACAAGGTCGGACGGAACATACATCGGAGCGCCCCAGGCCGATACCGAAATACACAAATATGATATTCTGACAATCTATGGCAGGACTAAAGCAATGAGCAACCTCGAGAAACGAACGCAGACAAGTCGTGGTGACAAGGCCCATGACAAAATGATAAAAGAACAGGAAGCCATAGTTGAAAAAGAGAGAAAGGAAGACAGAAAAAAAGAAGATGTCTGATGAACATTATACTTATTTGAATTGCTTTACATAAAAATGAAGAAGTATGGATAAAATATCTAAAATATTTTACAGGAGTATTGGTTTTCTAATTCTGTTCATAAGCCAAACTGTGCTTGCCCTGGCACAACAACCTACCCATTACCCGGACGAACATGAACCTATACCTCCTACCCTGATCAACATACTGATATTTATAGGAGGACCCATCCTGTTATTTGTGATCTACTGGCATTACAGAAAGAGACATAAAAAGAAGGCTGACACCGCCGCCTCCGTTAAGGCTAAGGAGGATAAGGAAGCCTCTGATGATGAAGAAGGACGAAGTGACTAGTGGACCATTTGATGCAAAGAGAAAAAGTTTGATTACTAAGTAATTTTAAATTATGGCTAAGACATCAAGGGCGTTTAAGGAGGCTCTAAATAAGCCCAAAAAGGCAATTGACATCTTTGATGAGCAAATTGAGATGGCCCTTCATGAACACAGACGCTCAAATCGTGATCTTTTTATGTCGGCTGTTTCAGCAGGCCTGGAAATCGGATTCACTGTTTTTCTGATGGCTGCCGTATATACCAAGTTCAATGGTATAGTAGACCCGTCTATCCTTGACGTATTACTGGCAATGTCATACCCCCTGGGTTTTATTTTCGTGGTCATAGGACGATCCGAGCTTTTTACCGAGCATACTACCCTGGCAGTTTTGCCGGTATTGAATAGAAACGCTACAATAAAAAGCCTGCTTATACTCTGGTTAGTGATATATGCAGGCAACCTGGTTGGTGGGTATATTTTCGGGGCCATAATGGCCATAATACCCGAACAACTGGGTGCCGTAGAGGCAGGATCCTTCGAAGCTCTTTCATTAAAACTTATGGACCATCCATGGTACATCATTGCCGGCAGTGGCATACTGGCCGGCTGGCTCATGGGTCTTCTTTCCTGGCTCGTCACTGCCTCGCAGGAAACAATAAGCAGGATATTAATTATAGCACTTATAACCACTGTCATAGGCATTGGTGGACTTCATCATTGCATAGTAGGATCCATAGAAATATTTACTGCTGTACTTACAAGCAAGGCGATAGGTATGGTCGACTACCTGCATGTACAAACGTGGTCGACACTGGGAAATCTCATAGGAGGCGTTGTTTTCGTAGCTTTTGCAAAGTTCAGCCACGTGAGGTATAATGAGAAACGCTGAGTATGAGAGGCGAGAGGCGAAAGAGCAGGGAGCAGGGGGCAGGGAGCAGGGAAGTATTAATTATGAGTTATGATTTATGAACTGGTAGGTGGTAGCAAGGATTGGAGGGGGTAAGATGAGAGGCGAGATGCGAACCGAGCAGCGGGAGTTTGCCGCAGGCAAGCGAGTGCTGCGAGCTCGCGAGTCCCGAATCTTTGATTCGAGGATCCTCGAAAAAGCAAGCTTTTTCGGGATGGATAGTGATTGTGGCCAGTGGGAACGAGCAAATGCGAAAGGCGAAAGGAAGTATTATTTATGAATGATGATTTATGAACTGGTAGCTGGTAGCGAGGAAATACGGAGGGTGGAGGTAGAACCACACCATCATAAATACGCTATCCGGTTTTACCCCTTCAAAGGTGAATCTTTATTACATGGACAGGTTACCGAATTTGATACCGAAATAAATTGTGCGGGGGAAGAGCGGGCCGTAAATATATGAAGGATCTCGATTGATACCCGTGTCAAAATCCGACTGGTAAGAATTAAATATATTCTTCACACCTCCAAAAAGCTGTAGATGAGTGCCATTGAAATGAATATTATATTGCAGTTTAGAACCCAGATCAAAGAAAGTGCCTGATTCCCTGAGTTCACCTGTATCAGGGTCTGTGTCGGGACCAAAATACGGAATCTGCATTTTACCTGTATAAGTACCTGAAACAGCAAGGCTGAAGTCTTCAGCGAAATCCCAATCAACAGTAAGAAAGCCATAGCTGGCCGGTGAACGGAAAAATTTCTTTGTGTTGAACTCCTGTACATCGTCATACTTACCTGACTGAAATGTAAAGCCGGATGTAAGCACAAATGAACCGGCATGCCTGAGCCTGAACTCCAGGTTCACGCCATTAACTGTTGCCCCATTTTCAGAATTTACCCTTGTATAAATAACAGTACCTTCTTCATCGGGCTCACCGAACTGGTTTGAGAACGGATTTATTAAGCGTATATAGAATCCTTCAACCAGCAAGCCTACATAAGCAGAGCCTATAGTCCCATTAAAATCAAGTGATCCCAGAATAGTATGACTGGTTTCCTGCTTCAGGCTGGGGTCATTCCGGTGAATAACCTGCCTTAATCCGGAGCTTTCAATATGGAGGTCTTCATCGAAAATCTGGGGAGCACGGTAAGCCTTCGAATAGCTTATCCTGGTCTTGAGTGCCCCGGTCAGTTCATACATGAGGTTAATCCTTGGACTGAATACATTGCCGGTGTTTTCTTCCTGGCCGGGCTGAGCTTTATTCTGTACCGTATAATGATCATATCTTCCTCCAAGAGCTATTTTAGTCTTACCAAGTTCAATCTCGTACTGGAGAAAAAGACCGGTTGTCAATGAAGCCTGGTCAGAAATAACTACATTATCAGTATGAGGTACATCTACTATTACACTATCTGTAATGACCGCATTATCATAATCGGGATATCCCAGTTTCTTATCGACAAGGGAGCCTCCCTTATTTTCAATACCGGCAACAATTGTCGAATTATCAAACAGTGCTTTATATTGTGCTCCAATATTATATGTGCGATCCTCTGTATTACCATAGTCTTTCAGTGACTGTTCTGCTCCATAATAAGAATCTCTTTCAATAAATTGCCCTGAGGCATAAACAGACAGAAGGTCCTGGTCACGGATAAACTTATCGAAGGTTAGAGCAGCAGTTTTAAAATCGTGTTCGAGGGCTTCAGCGATATCCCTTTCATGAACAGGATAATCCTGCATATTGCCTCCATCCCTTTTTTCATTGATAGCAAAAAAATCCAATGTAAGCTTATCACGATTGCCAAAGCGATGGAATAATCTTGTCCCGATATTGATGTTTTTCAAAGGAGCTAATTCAGAATAATCATCACCATTAGCGTCAAACATTTTACGGTCCCTTGTGAAGCCGAACAATGAAACACCTGATTTATTGTTATCAGAAACAACAGAAGTATTGAATTGTGCCTGCAGATCAGGAGCATTTCCACCTGATCCATCCACACCAAGGCCAGTAAGGTTGTAATTGACACCCACCTCATAGCTATCAGTCATTGGATCTTTAAGCCTGATATTAATAGTTCCGGCAATGGCATTGCTGCCAAATAGAGAAGATCCTCCTCCACGTACCACCTCTATTTTCTCTATCATATTAGCAGGAATTAATTCCAGTCCGTAGACACCGGCCAGTCCGCTGAAGATAGGCATGTTGTTTATCAGTATTTGTGAATATGCCCCGTCCATACCATTTATCCGGACCTGTGAAAAGCCACAATTCTGGCAATTATTCTCAACACGTAAGCCGGGAGAAAAATTAAGGACTTCAGCCAGTGTGACCGACTGGGAAGTGTTGAATATGGCCGGTTGTATGGTATGCACAATCAGAGGTGCTTCGGTGCGCTTTTGTTCGGTGCGGTTAGCAGTAACCACCACTTCATCAAGAGTAAGTATATCTTCTTCCAGTTCAAAATTCACCTCCAAAGTCTTATTCTTTTCTGCAAGAATAACAATCTCTTTTGATTTATACCCCATCATGCTGGCTTTGAGAGTGAGTTCGCCGACAGGCAGGTTGATGAGTCGATAATGACCTGATTCATCGCAGGTTACACCTATAGCTGTTCCTTTAACTATCACGGTGGCATAGGGTATATGTTCACCTCCGGATGTCACATGACCAAATACGTTGGCGTCTGTTTTTTCTTCCTGGCAAAAAGTAAAATCAGAACTCAGAAGCAGCAAAAATACGCTTAAAAATAAACAAATTCTTTTCATATTCGTTTCAATAAATTCAACAACACAACATACTACAAATTTAAGAAATACCCGGAACACGATATCGCGATGCTAATTAACACGTATTTTATAGAACCTATCACTGCGAGCCTCGATGATCAGCGTGATTTCAAGCGGAGGCCGACAAAGATTGTACGGGGTGCGGCAGGTCCATAGACGTACCCGCTGTCGCGGTTCTTACCCGAGTCGAAATCTGACTGGTAGGCATTGAAAAGGTTCCTTACTCCGCTAAAAATTTCAATAGCTGAGTCAACAGCCGGGAATTCGAACAGGAAAGCCAGCCTGAGGTTAATCTCGGTGAAGGGTTCCGATTCAACATACTCATCTATAGCCTGTCCTGGCGCACCGGAATAATGTGCAAGAATCATTGAACCGGTATAGAGAGTGCTCAGGGAAGCTTCAAACCTGTCACCAGGAGTAAACATCAATGTAAAATAGCCATAATCTCTTGGTGTTCTGAGGAATTCACGTTTTGGTTCCAATCCTTCTATTGTTTCGACAGCCCTGTCATACAAGTTTACCTGGTATGTAAAGCCCGCTTCAAGCTGTAATATTCGGTTATAATTACCCCTTAATTCCAGGATTCCCCCACTTACTGTAGCACCTATACCATTGCGTTTTTCAAAAAGATCGCCATATACATCTTTCCCAATCGGTTGAAGGTAAAAAGCATCGTTCAGCCTGGTAAGGAATCCTTCCAGGGTAAATCCTGCAATAAATTTTTTACTTGCTTTATTATAGTTAACTGACCCGCTTATACTGTTAGACCTCTCCTCCTTAAGATCGGAATCGAGTGATATCCTTGATACTCCCCCTCCTGCAAAAGCAATATGCATATCTGCATCGAAGGCCTGTGGTGCCCGGAATCCGGTACTCCATGTTAGCCTTAACTGGGTATAATTTTTAAGCCGGTACAATAGTGACACCCTGGGGCTGGCAATAATCCTGTCGACCAAATTATGTTTATCGATACGCAAACCAGTCAACAAGTTCAAAGAGGATGTTATTTGCCAGTCGCTTTGCAGAAAGCCGCCAAAGTTTTGAGTCTCCTGATCAGTTACATAATTATATGCTGGAATTGTATCGAGCACATCGTCAAATATATATTCAATACCCATGGTTATTACATTATTACCTGGCAGGAAATCTTGCAAACGGTGATTAAACTGTATTCCTGCCTGGAGGGTTGTATTTGTTGTATAACCATATGGCGGATCAGATAAGTGTTTTGATATATCGATTGGATCATCAGGGTATATGCCAGTATAGTGATCCCTGTCAGTATTTTGTCCGGCCAGATAGGAAATAAAAGAGCTATTATCTTCATTGAAATTGACCTGGTAATCTATACCACCCATCAGCACATTATGGGTACGCTCCTCAGATTGCAATGCAAGATAAGCCGGGTCTTTTATTACTTCACCCCCATAACGATATTCATTCAGGCTGGTAAGATTAATCTCAATTTTCTGATTAGGATCAGGTTTGAAGAAGAGGTTAGCCCCGAAGGAATTATTTTTAAGTTCGGGTAATTCAGAGAAATTATCATTATTATGGTCATATGCTTCTCTGTTACGCCTGTTAATGAATATTGATCCCCCTGCATTCCTTTTATTTGTAAGAACATTAAGGTTCCCATTCAAAATAACATCGGTAGCCTCACCATTGATTAGCTGTGGGCTAACAGAAAAATCATAGCTGTCGGTCTGGGGTATTTTCGTGATTATATTAACTGTTCCGCCGATGGCACTTGAACCATAAAGTGCAGATCCTCCTCCACGTACCACTTCTATTCTTTCAACCATATTTGCAGGTATCTGTTCCATGCCATAGAGGCCAACGAGAGGACTGAATATTGGACGGCCGTTAATAAGGATCTGTGAATATCCACCACCCAGTCCGTTCATTCTCAGCTGTGTGTAATTACAGGTCTGGCAGTCGGTTTCCACCCTCAAGCCGGGCTGGAAACGCAATCCTTCCGAGATATTACAAGACTGTGTGATATCAAGTGCCTTACTTTCCAGAACATTCACTATTACCGCCGATTCGGTTTGTCTCTTAAATGTTTTTGTGCCGGTTATCACCACCTCTTTCAAATCCATGATCAGTTCGTCCAGTATGAAATTAACCTCGCGTGATTCGCCTGTAACAGCCTCCACGGTATCTTTCACTGTTGTATAACCCATGGATTTGGCAACTAATATATGAGTACCCGGCTTAAGATCTATAAGCATATAGTGACCTGTTTCATCTGTAGTAGTACCTGTGGTAGTCCCTTCAATAAATACTGTCGCGAAAGGTATATGCTCTCCATCCGATGATGATTTGACGTGACCGAAGATATTTGCGTCTGTATGCTTTTGCTGTGCCCGCACAGCATTGGAAGAAGTAAATAAGAAAAATAATATGAGAAAAGAAACATACCTGTTCATCTTGTTAGGATTTAGTACTTGTTATCTGTTCAACAAAAATTTTATCTGTGATATTTACCCCAAGCATAAGCCTGGCATCATTATAAAAAATTTCGGTTATCTTATTTTTTTCATACTGCTTTTCAATTCTCATTTTTGAGCCAATCTTAATATCTACCGATCTGCAGAATTCAAAAAACTCTTTGTCAGATCCAGATAAGCGACATACTTTATAATAATTACCTGCTTCTGCATCGCTCAGAATAAGCCTTTTTTTGTCAGGTTTAAGTATACCATTTTTGCCAGGGATTGGGTCACCATGCGGATCGAAAGAAGGATTTCCCAAAAATTCACTTATTTTTTCAACCAGATAGTCAGATGTCTGGTGTTCCAGCATCTCAGCCTCACGGTGAATTTCATGAAGCGTCATATCCAATGTTCTGTATAGAAATGTTTCCCACAAACGATGCTTACGAATTATATCCATAGCCATTTTAGTTCCTTCAGGAGTTAATTTTATCTGACCATAACGTTCATAATGAATTAGTTTCTTTGCTGAGAGTTTACGTGCCATATCTGTTACCGCAGCATTTGATATACCCAGTTCACCGGCCAGCAAACCCGGCTTTACACTTTTTTTAATATCATTATCAAGCTCATAAACCTTTTTGATAAAATTTTCTTTGGAAGCTGACATATAAGTAAATTTAAGTTTGTTTAATTATTTATACAAATATACTTAATTCATATTTTAAATAATCATAATTTTAATTTAATATATTCACCCATTATTAATATTTCACTATTTTTGGGTATTCATTGGCCTGGCGATACTATAAAAGTAAGGCAACACAAACCGGGATAAGTCAGAGAATCTGGCAGTGAATGAAAATAAGTCGTTAGCAAATTCCATTTATTATGAAAGGATATATACAGGTTTATACAGGTAATGGCAAGGGCAAAACAACGGCAGCTTTCGGACTGGCGCTCAGGGCAGCCGGTGCAGGTAAAAAAGTATTTATTGCCCAATTTGTAAAGGGCAGGGATTATGCCGAGACAGATGCATTCAGCGCTTATTTGCCTCAGATAACCTTAAAACAGTATGGCAGGGAGTGTTTTATTGTAAAAGAGCCGGATGAGGAAGATATAAAAGCTGCACGCAGGGGACTTGCCGAGGCTGAAAAAATAATCACAGGAGGGAAATATGACATAGTGGTGCTGGATGAGGCTAATATTGCGCTCTATTACAAGCTGTTTACATGGAATGAATTGAAAGAGATACTGAAAAAGAAAAAAGAAGGGACAGAGATAGTTATCACCGGGAGGTACGCACCACAGGAATTGATCGACATGGCTGATCTAGTTACAGAAATGAAAGAAGTAAAGCATTACTATACAAAGGGAGTAAAAGCCAGGAAGGGTATTGAATATTGACGGACTTGGAATATTTCGCAAATTTTTGTAACTTAATTAAGTGAAAACATTTTATGGGAAATGCTTGCTCATACTGAAACACACACGCATGAGGAAGTACTGAGTATATACCATAAACTCACGAGGTATTCAAATTATCTTATTTATGTAACCATAGTGGTATTTATACTCGGTATGCTGACTTATGGCCAGCCTTTTTCTTTCAAGGAACATGCAATCAGTCATTTTGGCCGCATACGGACCCAGGACGGAAGTCCAAATACATTGTCTCTTTTCATATATGGCATAGGGATGATAATGAGTTCTCTCATATGTTTCAGGTTGAGTAATCTGTCAGAGGACAATACAAGTCATAACCTTTTCAGGCTGGCTGCCATCGGATACATTTTACTTATTGTCCCGTGCGACATATTACATAAAATACATTCAATCGGAGGAGCCTTGGTTATAGGATCATTATGGCTTCTTACAGTTATACTGTTGCACGACCTGTTCCGTTATTCCAACAGGGTGAGGATATATCTTTTCCACCTCATATTACAGGGAACGGTACTGCCCTATGCTTTCCTTTATGCCTTCGGCTCACCCTTATGCCCTCTGGTACAGAAGTTTGCAGTGGCAGGCCTGATCATCAGCCTGAGGCTTGTAATTGGTGAACATGAGAAAAACGCAGATTACGCTGATGTGCTGATTAATAAATAAAAAGGAAGATGAGTGGAAGGATTATGCCTATAGCTGTGAGTATTGCACCGCGGCGGGTGATGCCATTTTTCCCCTTGATGATAAACAAGCCTGTTATTGTCACCAGGATCAATGACACGCAGAAGATATCGCTGAACCATTTCCACCATTTTCCAGGATTATAATGCAGGAAATTAAACTGGTAAAGAACCGGCCTTTTACTAATCCTTTCCACGTAACCTTCTCCTGTTTCGGTGTTCACGATAGCCGATCCCCCTTCCAGAAAAACAGTGAGTTGATTGCCGGTAGGATAATAGGAGGTCTTGAAGTTTTTTGTCTCCCCCAGCTCTCCAAGCAGCTGGTGCACTTTTGCCTCATTGGTGGAATCACGCGTAAATTGTATATCAGTAGTGAAATTCCGCTGGTCTATTATATAGTTTGAATTCCAGTCATTTTTATGGTTAAGGGCAATACCTGATATGGCATAGATAATTGTCATGCCTGCAATAAGATAGCCTATATCCCTGTGCGTTACCCTGTTAAGCTTACGTAATTTCATATTTTAATATTAAAAAAGGCCAGGCGGGGCCTGACCTTCACAAAAATATAAATATTCTTTTTTATTTCACCGTATGATCCACATAATTAAGCACCATGTCAGCAAGGACAGGTTGTTTGGCAATAGCAGCTTCGGTTTCACAGTCCTCACCTTCCCCGGCATCTGTATGTTCTTTTTCCATTTCTGCACCTGTCTCAATTTTCTGGAATACGCCGGTAACAGATATTTCACTGCCCAGCAGTTCCATGGGGAATTTAGGAACTTCTTCACCCGCCGATACGAAGAGTCTGATATCAGGATCTTCGCCAACGATAAACATCTTCTTACCACTATGCATGCACACATGTACCACCTTACCTTCAAGGGTGATTTCTTTACCAAGGTATTCAGCGGGGTTCTCTGTAATACTGGTAAAAGTTACCTGCTCAATTCCTTCACCGGCTTCAGCGGCAGTAGTTTTTTCCCCTGCATTATTTCCGCATGCAGCGAATAGAGCTGCGATAACTGCAAAAATAAATATTCTTTTCATCATGATTCTTCTTATTTAATTTCTGGTTTATTCTCTTTCTCAGGTTGCGAATATAGTGAGAAAAAGTTGATCTGGGATTTTTTATGCGAAATATCATATTGATGCGAAAGAGACCCTGCTCCATGCCCCTTGCTCCATGCCTTAATAGCCGAGGTTACGGAGGATTTCCAGGTAGCGCTGTTTATGAGGCATGGCGGCATTTTTGAAGTCGTTGACAAGTTGCCTGAGCTCGTCATCACGGTTATTAGCAGCCAGCAGTTCAACCAGGTTAAGGTATATGGAGCCAGTAAGTCCGTGTCCTGATGATTGCAGTGAGGGCAGCAATTCCCTGAAAATCTCGATAGCCTTTCCCGCTTCAAGTCTGTCCATAGAATTAAAGGCTGCATTGATTTTTTTATTGATATCTTCATCCAGGTTAATTGCGAGAATTGAGAAGCAGTCATCACCACAATATTCAACGATATCAAACCAGTCAATCCCCTCCGGCAGTTTATCGAAGACAATTGTGAAATACACCTTTTCGCCTATTGAGGCAAATTCATATTTAGACGGGCACAATGGCAGGCCGCTTACACTTTTCATTTTCAGTTTATTCCCTCTTCCATATTCCAGGTAAGTATTTTCATCGATGCAGAAATAGCCTCCACTCACCTGGTTTTGTATACTCATATCCACCAATGTCTGTGCAGCGGTGATCCTAACTCTTATTACTTCTATTGTTTCGGGATTTTTAAGCCCGTAATTTGGTTGAATGATCTCCTGTGCCCTGGCAAATAAGAAGGTAGGAAGCATTATGCCTGCTAACAAGAGTGCTTTTACCCTGTACATAATTTTTACTCCACTTATAATATTGTAATTACGTTCCCCGTACCCATTTCTACAAAATTCTCCCCGAAATCGTGCCTGAACCAATTTATCTGTTGCTCGCCCGTGCAATGCGTAGCGCCGCATTTCTGCACTCCCATCTGATGCATTTGCTCAATTATTTCGTTTATTTCCTTCTCTGTGCTATTCATAAGATGAAATCCTCCAAAGACCATAAATATCTCTCTGCCAAAGTCCTTTTTTACCTTTTCAAGTATATTAATGATACCCGGATGGGAACAGCCGGTCATTACCACCAGGCCCTGATCTGTATTTAATACCAGTGATTGTTCAGGTATTGACCTGCCAAGGACACCAGTGGTGTAAAGTCCCCTGCATACCTGCACAGGTTTGCTTATCAGCTCGGTAACCGTACCTGTTTTTTCAGGTATTTTGAAAAAGTTTTTGCCGAATGTTTCAGGCACAACAACTTTAACATCAGGATTCATTTTCAACAATGCTTCAAGTCCCCCAAAATGATCCCTGTGTTCATGTGAGATAAACACTTCATCAATTTCGGAAGCATCAAGGCCCATTTCTTTGAAGTTGGCATCAAAGATCTCAGGTTTTGTTCCCGTGTCAAATAGTATGCACTTATCAAGGCCTTCGATGAGTATTGAAAATCCCCAGTCGGCCTGTGTCCCTTCTTTATACACATAGTTATCGTATATAACATGGATCTTCACCGGGGCAGTTACGGGTTCACCCATGGCTTCAGGGCCCTGGCCCGTATAATAATTGTAATCTTTTTCCTGTGAGCAGGATGTGGTTATCAGTATTGCCAACATGATGGTTGTAAGGAATAAGTGTTTCATGACCAATACAGTTATGAGTGATGGCTTATGAATTATGAGTTTTATGTAAAATTACGAATTAATGCGAATAATGACTAATTATCGCGAATGTTAGTTTTCCCCGAAGAGGAAGTCTACTCCCACAGCCAGAACGAAGGTTCTTTTATCGTAGTATTCTCTTACTTCTGTTTCTGTTGGCAGTGATTCGGAGGTGTAAGTGTATTCTATTTCATCCCGTTTATACAGGGTATATGAAAGTCCGAAGTTAAGATCAATCAGCTCAGAGACACGGATGCCCACCCCTCCTCCTATTGTATTCGAAGGCAGGCTATAACGGGTTTCCCCCTGGAATTCCTTATTGACCCCTGGCCTTGTAAGAAGCCACCCGGCGCTTACCCTGATAGAGTTACCAAATTTATATTCAGCGCCAAAGGCAATCTCGTATGAATTCTTATCTATCATATCAATAATTTCGTCTTTGCTGCCATCAAAATCGATAGGTTTATCAAAATAATAATGGATTCCTGCATAATACATGAACCTGTTTGAGGTTCTGCGTGTCAGGCCCAATGATAGCATGGCAGGGATATCTGCAATAACTTCCGCCCCGTCGATAAAGGTAGTATCGCCATCGATGACCACTACATTTTTCATATTATCAGGAATGTCGGTTGTCAGCCTCAAAGGCGTCTTGAATTCATATTTCACTGCCCAGTTTGTATACATTGAAGGGGCATAGTTAAGGCTTAAAATAGGTGCCAATCCATAACCCAGTTGAACTGCTTCTATATCATTTACTATTTTCTGTTCTATTTCATCAGCCATATTATTTAGTTCATCTGCCGTAGTGTCCGGTGACTCCGCAGCCAATGACCTCAGGTAATCCACAGGATCTTCTTTGAATGAGCCTTCGGTATTTGTTCCGCTGATGCTTATGCTTTCGATGCTTCCTTTATAAAGATTTTTACCCCTGACAATCCTGATGCCAGTAGCCACCGATAAGTATTTATTTACCATATAAGCCATATTTAGTTGGATTCCGGGGAAGAAGGATTTCATACTGAACTCTGCATCAAGTTCATAATCTTCAACATCACCCGTTATTGAGGCGTCAAGGTTTGACGTCAGATCCGGCACCAGGTTAGCCACCTGTCGTTCAAATGAGGGCAGGCCATTATCATATTTAACATTACCGCTGCCCGAAACAATGTTTACACTCCCTGAAAAAGCGAATCTTCCTGTTTTGTACACCGCATATACAGAGGGATAAAAGGGGGTGAGCACCCTGCCGTTAAATTGTTTGTTTTGTTTTGAATAATACTCATAATCGCTTTCCACGATCCAGGCTTCTCCCAGTGACATATTATTAAGGGAAAGAAAGAAACCGTCGCTGAAATGGACCAGTCCGGCCGGATTATAGTATGCAGCATCGATATCTATAGTAGCATCCCGGCATTGGAACCGTGTGAACATGGCACTCTGGTTGGTATTTGTAACCAATCCGCCCGCATTAAGGCTGGCATGCAGGCATATATATAATGATATGAAAAAGATCTTTTTCATATAGGGATGACTAATAATAACATGCAATGGTTGCATTATTATTGTTGAAGCGCAGAGCACAGAGCACAGGGCACAGGGCACAGGGAATAGAAAATAGGCTAAGGCTCCACCTTCGTCCCGATGACTCAAGGATTTTTTTAAAGGAGATTAAATTACATTTATTTAAATATAAAATCAATTTTATAATCATATAGCCAAGGTATTTTGGGGTTTATATCTTC
>JAWLEO010000025.1:0-56795 GCA_041686075.1 Bacteroidales bacterium
CACAGAAACCCACCTTCTTAAGATGGATGAGGAGCAGCAAGAACTATTCGATATTATCCAAAGGAACTTTTAGGGTGTTGCAACGCTGAAAACAGGAAAAAGGCTGAGGCTGAGGCTAAGGCTAAGGCTCCCCCTTCGAACCGAAGCGAAGCGGACTCAGCCTCAGCCTCAGCCTTAGCCTTAGCCTTAGCCTCTAATTATTTACTACCTTTGCTAAAATCACTCAAGATGAAAGTAGCACTAACTTGTATTTTACTTCTTACATTTTTATTTTCCTGCAATCCGGATCAGGGTATAAAGCTAGAAGTACTCAGTCTTAACATCCGCTATGACAACCCTGGTGATGCACCCAATGACTGGCCCTCAAGGAAAAATTTTGTGTTGTCATTCCTTGAAGCTAAGAGCCCGGATATCTTTGGTCTGCAGGAGGCTCTCTGGCACCAGTACCACTTTCTGGATTCAGCACTCGACTCCTATGAATCAATAGGTGTGGGCAGGGACGATGGTAAGCGCAAAGGGGAGATGGCCCCCGTATTTTACAGGAAAGATCGGTTCCAGGCTCTTGATTCAGGTACATTCTGGTTGTCAGAAAGACCTGATGTGCCCGGCAGTAAAGGGTGGGGTGCCGTACTGCCAAGGATAGTGACCTGGGTCAGGCTGGAGGACAGTCATTCAAAAGGCAGTTTTTACTTTTTCAACACTCATTACAGCCATATGTCTGATTCAGCCAGGCTTATGAGCTCGCATATCATTCTTGACGAAGTAGGAAAAATAGCCGGCGATTCTCCTTTTGTCATTACAGGTGATTTTAATATGCTCCCGGGCAGTAAGGCATATACCACCCTCACAGGCGGAGGCCGGGGAAGTGTGTTAATTATAGATGCATATTTAATAAGCAAAACAGAAACTTCAGGTCTTGATTATACATATAATGGCTTCAGCGATGAAAAAGGGGAAGGGAGAATAGACTATATTTTTGTAGACAGCAGGGCAGAAGTGCTAAACTACCGGATACCTCAGGTAAGGCAGGGTGAGTTATTCCTTTCGGACCATTGGCCGGTTGAGGCGACCGTGAAACTGCGTTACACGGTTTTACGGTAGCGCCAGATGGCAAGTGAGATGGTGCCTGCAGCTATCAGTATGACACCCCTGAGGTCGGGCAGAACATCAGTGAAGCCAGAACCTTTAAGCATGATCATCCTGATAACCCTCATGAAGTAGGCAACAGGATTTATCAGGTTGAACTTCTGGGCCCACCCTGGCATACTCTCAGCAGGAGTGAAAATACCGCTCATTAATATGAATACCATCCATACAAAAAATACAACGAAGAGATATTGCTGCTGGGTGGATGACATGGTCGACAGGAACAGTGCCAGGCCCAGGACGGCCGCCAGGTAGAAGCTTGCATAAAGAAAGAGCATGGCTATGCTGCCGTTTAATGGTACGTTAAAAACAATAATCCCAAGTACAAGACCAAAAGCCAGGTCAACAAGGCCAATCAGGAGGAAGGGTATCAGCTTGGCCGTGATAAACTGGTATTTCCTTATTGGTGTCACATTAAGCTGCTCAATTGTTCCGATCTCTTTTTCCCTGACCACGTTCAGACCTGCCAGTAAAAGACCTATGGCCGTTACAAGTATCACCAGTATACCCGGTAACATGTAATATTTATAGTCCAGTGAAGGATTATACCAGAAGCGGTTTGTGGTATCTATGACCGGCATTCGGGCAAGTTTACCTGAGTTCAGGTTATGAATTATGAGGTCTGAATTATAATCCTCTAACACTCCCCTCATATATGCCCATGCAAGCTGTGCGGAGCTTGCATTTATTGCATTTATGGCAAGCATTATCTTTTCATCTCCTTCCCTTATGATATTCCGGCCGAAACCCGGGGGTATGTGCAATACCATGTCGCATTTATCCGAGTGTAGCATATCGTCAGCTTCTTTCTCACTGAAGGTGGTATGCTTAAGCAGGAAAAATTCAGAACCCTGCAAACTGGAGATAAGCTGCCTGGATTCTGATGACATATCCCTATCCACAACAAGCAATTCAATATTATTAATCTCAAAAGTGAGAGCAGGTACAAGGATCAACATCTGCACTACCGGCATTCCAAATATTGCCCTGGACAGAAATTTATTCCTGAATATTTGTATAAACTCTTTTCTTATCAGGTATAATATTGTTTTCATGCTATTCCAGTCTCTTTTTGAATTTGAGGGTGCTGATTATTATGAAGGTAAGGGTCATAACTAAAAGAACAATTGTCTCTTTCCAGACAAAGGCGAAACCGGTTCCCTTAATCATAATATTTTTCACTATGGTAATAAACCAGCTGGGAGGGATGACCAGACTTAACCACCTGTATACTTCCGGCATATATTCAACAGGGAAAATAAAACCCGACAGTATGATGGTGGGTAGTGTGAGTCCTACCAGTGAAATGAACATTGCCTGCTGCATTGTTTTTGACATGGTGGATATCATTATACCCAGTGACAGCCCAAGCATTATATAAAGCATGCTTTCAAGCATCAATAAGACCAGGCTTCCTTTCACCGGGATATCAAAAACCAGCCATGACAGGAAAAGAATCACAATGACATCGACTAGTGACAGGATGAAATAAGGTGTCACCTTGCCCAGTATTATATGTATTGGTTTCAAAGGGCTTACCAGCAGCACCTCCATTGTCCCGAATTCCTTTTCACGGCTTATTGTCACAGAGGTCATGAGAGTACATATAAGAATGAGTATAATTGTAATAACACCGGGAACAAACATATACTGGCTCTCCAGGTTGGGGTTATAATACATCCTGACTTCAGGCACAAGGGCCTTAATTCCCCCGGTTTGTGACTTGTTAAGCTCTGTCATGTAATCATTGATGATAGCCCTGGTATAATTGGTTACCAGGTTGGCAACATTAGGTTCCGAACCGTCTGCTATTATTTCCACATCAGCTGATCCTTCACTTAACAGTTTTTTACCAAAGTCGTTCTCAAATACCAGTACTGCCTTGATGTCTCCTGCTTTGAATGATCTGTCAATTTGCTTTCCTGTTTCCAGGTTCTTTCTAAGTACGAAAAAGTCAGATGATTCAAGCTTGGATACCAGCCCGGTGCTTACTTCATCCTTCGACCGGTCGAGTACTGCAATGCCTGCATTTCTGATATCTGTTCTTACCGCATAGCCAAAAATAAGGATTTGTGCCGCAGGTATACCGAAAAGGATGATCAGTGTACGCACATCCCTGAAAATGTGCATAAATTCCTTTCCGACGAATCCTAAAAATCTTCTCATACCTTAATTATTATTTGACGGTCTGGCTATTTTTACAAATACTTCCTGAACAGACCCGGATTGATAACTGCTCTTCAGCCCGGCCGGGCTGTCAATGGCCACTATTTTACCTTCGCTCATGATGCTTACCCTGTCGCAATATTCAGCCTCGTCCATGTAATGAGTGGTAACAAATACAGTGATCCCCTCTGCTGCAGCTTTATATATCATTTCCCAGAACTGCCTCCGGGTAATGGGATCGACACCACCCGTGGGTTCATCAAGAAAAACAATATTGGGATCGTGCAATATGGCAACGGAAAATGCAAGTTTCTGTCTCATGCCCAGTGGCAGGTCACCTATGATACGTTTACGGTAGGCTGTGAAATTAAGTGCTTCAAGCAATTCCGTGGTTTTAGACTCGATGAGGCTTTTGGGAAGGCCATAAATACCACCGTAAAGCATTATATTTTCGGCAACCGTAAGGTCCTCGTAAAGTGAAAACTTTTGGCACATATAGCCTATTTGTCTTTTCACTTTTTCAGCATGGCGGTATATATCATAACCGGCAACCTTCACCTCCCCGGAGCTTGGCTTTGAAAGACCGGAAAGTATCCTCAGTGCAGTGGTCTTACCGGCACCGTTTGCTCCCAAAAATCCGAAAATCTCTCCCCTATAAACATCAAAGCTAAGATTATCATTGGCAACAAAAGAGCCGAACTTCTTAACCAGGTTTTTAACTTCTATTACTTTTTCATTTGTCATTTCCTCTTGCGGTCATTAGTTCAAGAAAAACATCTTCGATACCGGGCTCGACTTGTTCAATTTTCAGGTCATGATGTTCCTCTTTTTCCAGTTGTTTGCTTATTGTGCTGTCGTACCTGTCACCGGCAAAGGTTATATGCACGGAATCACCAAATGGATAAACACTTTCAACAGAAGGTAAAGAACGCAGGTTTTGTATCAGTTTGAATTTATCCCTGCTGCTAACGGCATATAGTTTTTTACCGAAGCCCTTGATAATACTGCCGGGTTTGTCTATATCGAGTATATGGCCTTTCTGTATCAGGGCCACCCTATCACACATCCTGGCTTCGTCCATGTAAGGAGTAGAAACGAGTATGGTAATACCTTCATCTTGAAGTGCCTTGAGCATTTCCCAGAATTCAGTCCTTGACACGGCATCAACACCCGTTGTTGGCTCATCGAGTACAATTAGGTCCGGGGCGTGGATCAGTGCGCAACAGAGGGCAAGCTTTTGTTTCATACCCCCTGACAACTTACCCGCGGGCCTCTTCTTAAAAGGTTCTATATGTGAATAGATATCTTTTATAAGGTGATAATTTTCTTTTACCGTTGTTCCGAATACCCTGGCATAAAAATTCAGGTTCTCCTCCACTGTCAGGTCCTGGTAAAGGCTGAACCTTCCCGGCATGTAACCTATATTTTTTCTCAGTTGGCGGTAATCCTTAACTGTATTATGGCCCATAACGGTCATCGTACCTGTATCGGGAAGCAAGAGGGTGGTTACAATCCTGAAAAAGGTGGTCTTCCCTGCGCCGTCCGGTCCTATGAGTCCGAAGATTTCAGACCTGCCGATCCTCAGGGTGACATTATCCAGAGCTCTTATGCCATCGTATTTTTTACTTATATTCTCGGATACTATCATTTTTTTGTTGGATCGGAAAAACCAAAGAATGCCTCGGCCGGCATACCGTTTTTCAAGGTACCGTCATTTTCCACCATTATTTTAACTGCGTAAACCATATGGACTCTTTCTTCCTTTGTCTGAATTATTTTAGGTGTAAACTCTGCCCTGTCTGAGATGTGAACCACCCTGCCCGTAAATTCAGTATATTCTTTTTCTCCCCTGTCGATCCTGATTTTACATTCCTGTCCCAGCTTAACCTGCCCGAGCTGCCCACCGCTTATATAGACTTTTAATTCCATATTTTTTAGATCGGCGAGCTTCACAAGGGGCTTGGCCGGGCTTGCAACCTCACCGGCTTCTCCATATTTTTCAAGTATCGTTCCATCCATCGGACTTCTGACATAGCATCTTTTAAGCTGTTCGATAAGCAGGGCTTCTTTGGAGTCGAATACGTTAAGCTCACTTCTTACGGTTAATTTCTGTGTATTGTTAGACTCTTTTTGCATTTCCAGGACCTCCATCTGCCCTGCAAGGTCATCAAGCTGCTTTTGCGTAGCGGCCTTGTCGCGGAGCATACTTTCGACCCTTTCGATATTTACCTTCAGGTTTTTCATCTGCTGGTCAATAATCTCATTCTGTGCATTAATTGAGCGGAGTTTTGTCATGACGCTCCTGCGGCTTGCATCCAGTTCTTCAAGTTGCAATTTAATGATGGTGGTGTCTGTGACAGCTATCAAGGCGCTGCTTTTGAGAACATCGCCCTGCTGTACCGGCATGGAAAGAATCCGGCCACCGGTCTCGGAAGAAACCATGACCTCGCGGGATTCAAAATTTCCCCATGCATCAGGTTCATTCTTATTCCCCCCGCAGGAGGCTGATATGATAATCAGGGTAAAGAGGTATAATAAGTTTCTCATTTTAATGATATTTATATTTATTCAATTTCTTTTCCTGCGATATTCAGGTATTCAACCTGTGCCTTTGCCAGGTTTACTGCATGCATTTCACGCTTTATCACTGCCTGTTTCTCCTTATTCCATTCCACGAGGTATTCAGAAGCTGTTATAGTGCCGTTATTATATTGGGATTGGGCTGTCTTACGCACAGCCTTAAGTGTTGAAATAAGTTCTTTATCACTTTTAAGTGCTGACTCAAGGCTCCTGATCTCTGCCTCTTTCATTTCAAGTGCACGACTGAGGTTTTCTTCCAGGCGTTTCTTATAAGTGTTGATAATTGACTTGTTAATATCAATGATCTTCTCCTCCCTCTTACTTTTCTTCCAGTCAATGAGCTTCCATTTTATTCCCGCTCCTACAACATAGTAGGGGCCAAAAGTCTCTGTAAAGAAATCATTGCCCGGGGGTCTCCCGTAGCCCAGGGTGGCAAAGGCAAAGACCCGGGGCTTTTTTTCACTTTTTATCAGTGCTTTACCTGCCTCCATCTGCTCTTTCTTAAGATCCATAACATTCAGTTCGGGGCGTGAAAGCTGTGTGCTTCGACTGATGACAGGCTCCGGGACGCGTGCTTTCGTATCATGTTTGATTTCAATACCTGTGAGGTCAGAAAGGACAGCAGCTGTTGAGCTTATCCTGATCTCAGTGTCGGCTATCTCTTGTTCGAGCCCGATTTTTTCTGCTTTCAGGACATCCCTGTCAGAAGGAAGCAAAACACCGTTGCGTATACCTGATTCAAGGCTTAATATCTGTTCTGTAATGGTTTGAAGATAGATGCTTAATTGCTCTTTGTGCTTGTGAAGCAGAATGAATGTAAAATAGTAATCATTCACCTGCTGCCTGGTCTTGTACAATTCAACCTCGGTTTCTTCTTGATCTAATTCCAGGCCGGCATCTTCGACTTGCCGCTTACCTTTTACGGCGCCACCGTCATAAATAACCTGGTTTATTTCTATTGTCAGTTTATACTGATCATGGGGCATAAGGGGTATATTGTCTGTTATACCGGGTACCGGGATAGATTCAAATGCCTCACTCATGTCAACAACATTTGAATTATAAAGGGCATTTGCGCCAGCTTCAATTTCAGGATACCATGCTGCCGTGAGATTATCCTGTTTAAGCTGCCACAGGTTCTGATGCATCTGTTTTGCGCCTGCCTGTGGATGGTTCTTCACAGCATTATCATAGCATAATGCCAGGGTGATCACATCCTGTGCTGTAATTGTCACACCACATGTGAATATCATAAGTACGGGGATAAGGATATATTTTTTCATTGCTCCGGCCTGTTTTTTGATTCAACATTATATTGTTTGAGGGCACTCAGTATAAACTCTGGAGCCACTTCCATTCTTTCTTTAATAAACTGATTGTAATCAATGCCTGCTTCCTGCAATATACCTTTCAATATTGGTTTTGCAGCTATGGGGAAAACAGAAAGGGAGACTATGCTTACCATCAGGTGGGGTATGGCTTCTTCCGGAAGGCTGGTTGATACATCATCTGATATTTTAGCTTTTATATTGCTAATATTTATCTTACTGAGAAATTTATCAAGCAGTTCAGGATTCCTGTTTACTTCTGCAAGTATGAACATGGGCAATTTAGGGTTCTTCTGAAGAAATTTCATATGTTCCTTGAAGAAATACCTGATTTTTTCTTCGAAGGGCATGTCTTCTTCAAAAATGCCGGAAAATTTTTTAAAGATCTTATCTGCCAGCTTATCAAAAACTGCCATAAAGAGTTTTTCCTTACTCCTGAAATAATAGTGCAGGAGGGCTTTGTTTATCTTAGCCCTGTTGGCAATATCCTGCATACGGGCAGCTGCCAGCCCCTTCTCTTCGAATATTTTCGTGGCTGCATCAAATATCTTTTCCTCTGTCTGTTTGTCTGCCTTTGTCATGGATTTAAATGTTTGGTTTAATTATAAAGATAAACTAAATAGTTTAACCAATTGGTCAAATATATGGTAAATTTTTTTATTATGCAAGTTTTTTTTGGAATAACACCCCCATCCTGGCCGGTTCCAGTAATCCAATAATCCATTAATCCATTGTTCCATTAAATATCACATAGTCTAGAAGCGGCGACGGCTTCCGAAGCGGGGGTTCACCACATTACTGTAGATTGATCCAAAGGTGTACGAAAGCCCGATCCCTCCATTAATACTGTAGGAAGTTCTTAATTCCTGTAGTTCAAGCAGTATTTCGGCTTCATCCATATCTCCCTTTGGCAGGGTCAGCTGGTTATTGATCCTGGCCAGCCTTCCCCTCATTGTAAAGGACAGTCCTTTGACAATTCTGATTCTGACGAATCCATTCAGTTGTATCCTGTTTTTAGAGAAATCGTGTAAATAGCTGGAAGCACCGAGTGAAACATTAACGGAGCCCCACTGATCCTGCACCTGGTATGCTATATCAAGGCTTTGCTCGTAAAGATTCTCTTTAGTTTTGTTATATATCGTGGTGTCTATATAATCATTGTATGTATAACCAATTCCATAGAGTAATCTTAGCTGTCTTCTGGTTGACTGTGAATATGGAAAGATATTATATTCCACGGATGGTACGAACTCAAAACTTCTTCTTAAGTTGCTGTATGTTGATGAAGACAGGTCTGTCCTTGCTCCTGCCGACCAGTGATCGGAAATACTAGCTACGATAAGGTTGTCAATTGACCATGAGCTTCTGTCCTTGACATAGGTGGTATCTTCATAGGTGTATTTTGTTTCCCTGAATCGCATATCTGCATCAAACTCATATTTCAGGGCATGGGTTATCCTTGATGCCCGGAATGAATTATCCCAGTTGAATGATTTCAGTGATTCCTGCACTTCAAAATCGGGATCCATTTCAAGTTCGAAGACCCAGTAATTCCACCTGTCTTCAACCTCAGTCTCCTCAGTTACGCCAAGGTGGTTTATTTCTATTTCCTTGAACAGGAGTGTCCTTGCAACATATCTCATTAGACCTATGCTCAGCATTTTCGTGGTACCTTCCCTGGTCTGGTCACCTGTATCATCCGGATTGCTGTGATAAACAAGGGTGTCATTCATCCCTTTAAAGTCTTCCTGGCCTATAAAGGTAAAGGTATATTCTGTTCCCCCGCTTCCTGTTGATTGTGTTGTCCTGAGAACATACACCTGTGCCTCCTTCACGTCCCTCACATAGTTAACGTAAGGGATTTCCCTCCTTATATAATCCATATCGCACCGCCAGCAATCAATAAAAACCTTTACCGCGTTTTGCCTGAGGCTGTCAGCAATTGTCCTTTCCTGTGCTTTAAGTACAGGTACTAGCATTACAAAGGCGAAGGAAAGAACTATATAAATGAAATTGTTTTTCATCCTTGTACCTAATTTCAAAAGAAAGCGCAATATATTAAAATTAAGCTGCTTGCCAATATCTTATGACATGTTGTATAAATATAAGACAAATGTTAAATAGCAAATATTCCCGGAACTTGATTTTTATGTCTGGGTAAAGCATCTTATCTTAGATATATGAAACCAGCAAACAGGGAATTCCAGGTACTTGTAAAGCCCGTGGGGGCAAGGTGTAATATGTCCTGCGCTTACTGTTATTACCTCGACAAGAAAAATCTGTCCGGTAGTCAGTCAGCGATTTGCATGGGTGAAGATATCCTGGAAGAATATATCAAGCATAGCTGAATATACAGTACCTCCTGAGGAGTATGGGGCATTTCTCTGCGCAGTCTTTGACCAGTGGAAGTCACGCGACATTGGAAAGATCAAGATACAGATCTTTGAAGAAGCTCTTCGTACCGCGTTTAATCAGGATCCCACACCCTTATTGGCTTCCATGTATGAAAATCTCTGAAATGACTTTTTGCATTTTAATATCTTATATCTTAAATTAGATACGATAAAATGTTTCGCTAAAAATCATTATATGTTAGTAAAGACTTTTTCCAGTGCCATCTTCGGCATTGATGCAGCTACGGTCACAATAGAGGTTAACGTATCGCGGGGTGTACGTTTCTTTCTTGTGGGCTTACCCGATGTTGCCGTTAAAGAGAGTCAGCAAAGGATTGAATCGGCCCTCAGGGCCGTGGGTTTACGCTGGCCCGGCAAACAGGTGCTTATAAATATGGCGCCGGCAGATGTAAGAAAGGAAGGATCTTCCTTTGATCTGCCACTGGCTACAGGCATAATGGCAGCAAATGAAAATATAATCCATAAGGAACTTGAATCATTTGTCATGCTGGGAGAGTTATCACTTGACGGAACACTTAAACCCGTAAAAGGTATTCTTCCGGTTGCACTTAATGCTAGGGCCGAAGGCTTCCAGGGCCTTATTGTGCCCTCGGCAAATGCCATGGAAGCAGCGGTGGTCGATGGCATTGAGGTATATGGCATGAATCACCTGGGCGATGTTATAGATTTTTTTAACGGGATGAGGCAGTTTAAGCCGGTGAAAGCCGATATAGAAGAATTATTCAGGACTACCGCCAATAAGTATGATATTGACTTCAGTGATGTCAAGGGCCAGGAAAGGGTCAAACGTGCCCTCGAGGTAGCTGCTGCCGGAGGACATAATGTTATAATGGTGGGACCTCCCGGTTCGGGGAAGACGATGCTGGCAAGACGCTTGCCTTCAATTGTGCCGCCGCTGTCACTGGCAGAGGCTCTTGAGACAACTAAAATTCATTCTGTGGCAGGGAAACTGGGACATAAAACATCTCTTATGATCAGGCGACCATTCAGGTCGCCTCATCATACAATAAGTGACATAGCCCTGGTAGGTGGTGGCTCCAACCCACAACCGGGAGAGATATCCCTTGCTAATAACGGTGTGCTTTTTATGGATGAACTGCCCGAGTTTAAAAGGACTGTGCTTGAAGTAATGCGCCAGCCGCTTGAAGACCGTACAATAACCATTTCACGTGCCAGGTTCACCGTGGATTACCCTGCAAGCTTCATGATGGTGGCCTCGATGAATCCCTGTCCCTGTGGCTTTTATAACCACCCGGAAAAAGAATGTGTATGTTCACCGGGAATGGTGCAGAAATACCTGAACAAAATATCAGGGCCACTGCTGGACAGGATAGACATACATATCGAAGTGGTGCCGGTGGCAGTAGACAGCCTTACAGAAATAAATACATCGGAGTCTTCGGAAGTAATAAGGCAGCGGGTAGTAAAAGCCCGTAAGAAGCAATCAGAGCGCTTCATAAATCTTGAGAAAGTACATTGCAATGCCCAGATGACATCAGCTATGATACCTGATTTCTGCCATTTGGATAATGAGAGTGCGGCCATACTGAAAAATGCCATGGATCTTTTAGGTCTCTCGGCCAGGGCATACGATCGTATATTGAAAGTGTCACGCACCATTGCCGACCTGGAGCAAAGCGATGATATTGCGCCTTCTCATATATCGGAGGCAATAGGTTACAGGAACCTGGACAGGGAAGGATGGGCAGGATAAAATTTTGTATCTTTATGTAAATAAAAATTACATGATATGGGAAGAAAAATTTACCTGATGGCGGTTATGATATTTACCCTGGGAGGAACTGTTTTATCTCAGTTAAGAGCAGTAAGTGATATAGAGTTTAAGAGGTTCCAGATGGATTTCAATCTCGCCCGGTCATTTGATGAGAAAACAAGACCTGAATACGATGGCACCCCATATCTCTTTGATAAATTTACAGGGGCCAATATTATTCTCAAAGAAGAGAGGGGATATGAGGGCATACCCATGAATTATAATATTTATAATGATGATTTTGAGTTTATGATGGATGGTGTAAGTTATGCCCTTGGAAACAATAATATTGTGAAATATATAAGTATTAACCAAAGAAAGTTTTATTACAGGACCTATACTTATAATTCAGCAAAAATAAGGGGTTATCTCGAACTTATTGCAGATGGTGATTACAGGTTCTTTAAAAAACACAGGGTGATCTACACCGAGCCTCAACCGACCTCAGGTTATGTGGAAGCCAAGCCACCAACATTCAGTTCACGAAGCCCGGACTATTTTATCGAGCTCGGAGACGGCAACATAATGTTTTTCAACAAACTGAAAGACTTTGCTGATCTGGTACCCGGCGAAAGCAGCCGTATTAAAGACTACATAAAGGATAAGAGGCTTAAGGCCAGGAGGGAAGAAGATATTATTGAACTGGCAGATTACCTTAATGGAAAATAGGTAATACTCATCGCAGTAAATAAGCAATCAAAACACCCAGGTAGTTACCGACTGCATATCCGGCTATTCCCACCACCAGTCCTGTAAGTATCACATCCCTGTTTTTCAGGGCTCCCGCCACAACGGGGACGAAAGGAGGTGAACAAATAAGTGCACTCCCGGAAATGATTACCGTGTCAGCATCAATCTTAAGGAACCTTGCCAGGAAGGCGTGCAGGAGGTGAGATCCATACATTGCAAGGGCAACATACCAGAAGAGGTCGAATGATATATCGACCAGCTGCCTTACATCGGCCATAGAAGATACAACAACACAGAAAATCAGGATGATATACATTCCTGTCTGGAAGGTCTTCTTTATTCTGTTGATTTTATTTACAAAGGAGGCAGCTATTCCAAATGTTGTTATCAGCAGTATTATGGCAGCCGTTGAAAACTCCTGGGGAAATAATGTACTTAAACCGTAGCTCACGGCAAAGATAAGCAGCGACAGGCCCATGGCGGCCAGTACGGGGAGGAAAGTCTTTTTCTTAAAAATTCCTTCAAATGATTCATATTCCTCTTCAAGGTCCAGTTTCCCTACTTTTATGTCACCGGTCTCGGCTTTTTTAAAAGGCTTCAGGAAGAGGAGGAATACCCGCTGGCCAATCGAAAGAATGAATATCAGGTATATGGCTCCCAGGGCCACTTCATAGGTATGTGTCATGAGGTATATCTCCGTGTCAACATTAAGAGCTGTTTTCATGGCAGCCATATTGGGTGTGCCCCCCGTATATATGCCTGTTAGCATACCTGCCACCTTCCATATTTCGTCAATGCTGCCTTTGAAGATCCAGAAGCCCAGGAAAATCATGGCAATCACTGTGAAAAGGCCCAACAATAAGGATTTGATAGCTGAGCCGGCATATGCCAGCCATTTCTTTACGTCCATGGAGAAAAGGATTAAGGGCAGGGCAATAGGCACGGTGAGTTGTGTAAACCAATCCTGGTATTCATAAGCGCCTTCGGGCAATATGCCGATATTGCCCACAATAGCACCAAGAACATAACATATCAGTACAGCCCCAACCTTTTTCACTGCTGAATATTTCCCTTCGAGGATTAATACAATCACCGGGGCTAAAAGAAAAAAGGCTATCATAAGAATAATCTGGATACTCATAATTTCAGGCTTTTAGTTAATTCATGGAATGGTGGTTAATTAAGAAGGACAGTATCGATGCGGACTTTATCAATAAGGCTATAGATTAGATTTTAAGCGCCAATATAAGAATTTTTGAACAAAGCACCTGTCAGCTATGTTATTTAATCGAACATCCTGACACGGAGGCCGCGTTTTATCATGTTTTGGGTTTAAAGGTTAAAAATTGATTCAATTAATTCCTCCGCTGTCAGGATGTTTTAATTTTTCCCCTTTGCTGTGATCAATATTGATTTTTTTTTACTTTTATTCCTTTAAAAAATTCCTGTAGAGCTCACATTATTTTGAGCCTATAAGACGGCAAACACCATGGAGCTTGTAAAAGAGGTCAGAAATATCATAATGGGAGAACACCTGATTTTTGTTTACCGTGGTGTTGTGACCAGCCAGAATTCCGAAGCCTTATTGATGTTACTTGAGAAGGAGTTGGAGCAATCAGAATTTGGATTTACCGATAGGAAACGATTGTTCATGTTTGTCCTTGAAAGTTTGCAGAATGTCATCAGGCATATAGACGATTTGGAGCATGCATCCATGTCGCTCGTGGTTTACTCAAAAAATGATTCAGGATATACAGTGACCACCGGCAATGTAATAAGCAGTGAAGATGAATCTGAGCTAAGAAAGCAGCTTGTCCTGCTCAATTCACTTGAAACCGACGGCATCAGGGCTTTGTACCGTGAGCGTTTGAGCACCACCTCGCTCAGCGATAAAGGAGGAGCAGGCCTGGGATTGATAGAAATGGCGAAGAATACTAAAAGCAAGCTCGATTTTGACTTTATAAGGATAAACAAGGACTTGCAATATTTCATACTGAGTAAATCGTTTAACGACAGGGGACAAAGCATAAATACAGGTCAACAAAAATCAATTTTCAGGGGGGATAATATTATGAAGCTGGAGAAGATGATGGCTGATAACAGGATAATAATGCTCTGGTCAGGTCATCTTTCTTCTGATATAGAAGGGCAGGTACTCTCGTTTGCTGAAACAAAAATGCATGAGGAGGAACTTGAAGCCAGGATGAAACGTAAAATTTTCAACATAATGGTGGAATGTCTCCAGAACATTTCCAAGTATAATCCGGGCTTTGAGGTAGAAGAAGAGCTGGGGATGCCTGTAGCAATGATTGCCTCAGAGGATGACGGTGTACGGCTTACCACAGGCAATATTATCAGGAACAATAATATACCTTCACTCAGGGATAAGCTCAGTACGGTTAACAAATATGATAAAAAAGGGCTGACCGAATTATACAGGATTTCTCTTGCGGGGGATGAGATAAAACCGGAGCAGACAGGTATCCTGGGGCTTATCGATATTGCTCGTAAATCAGGCCATAAATTGAATTATGATTTTGAAAAAGTAAGTGACGACTATTCCTACTATGTACTGAGTGTTCTTGTTGGCATCAATAGTAGCTGAAATTGTTCAGAATAGCTTCTTTCCCATCCCAACTAACATATCCAGGGGCATTGAACCAGTTCCCCAGGAAGAAAATTTTAGGCCCGCCGGTGCCTAACGCGTATTCAAAGGATATATGCCTGTGACCGAATATGAAATAATCTACCTTTTTTGACTTAAGAATATCCCTGGCATGTCTTACCAGGCTTTCCTTTTCCTCACCCTTAAATTTTTCAGCATAATTTTTTGTCAGCCGGCTGTGGCTTGTCCATCTGTGTGCTATGGCAATGCCTATGCGAGGATGAAGAAAAGAATACATCTTCCTGAGGAACTTGTTCCTGAAGATCCACAACAATATCTTATATGATCTATCTGTGATGCCCAGACCCTCTCCATGGGCTATATAAAATTTTTTGCCCAGTAGTTCAGTATATAATGCACTCGTATGCAATATCATACCGCATTCTTTTGACAGGTAGTCGCCAATCCACATATCGTGGTTACCTGTAAAGAAATGGATATCGATACCATTGTCTGTTAGTTCGGAGACGGTACCCAAAAATCTGGTGAAGCCTTTTGGCACAACGGATTTATATTCCCACCAGAAATCAAAAATATCTCCAACAAGGTATATTGCCGCAGCTGAGTCTGCGATTGATCCGAGCCATTTAACAACGTGCTTCTCCCTGGCCTTGGGATCCATCACAGCTTCCAGCCCAAGATGAAAATCGGATGCAAAATATATTTTCTTTTGTGCCGCCACCATTTATCAATCAAAAATCTGTCCCAGCTTTATTTTCAAAGATCTTCCAAACAGGTCTTTACCTATGATCTCGCCATTGGTGTCCAGGAGGTAGTTGGCAGGAAGACTGCTTACATTGAACATTCGTGCTGTGACAGGATCAGAGGGGTCATCTTCCCTTACGTTGACCCACGGTAGTTCATCGAACTTCACCGAGCTTTTCCATAATGCTTCATCACTGTCAAGATTCACCTGGTAAATTTCAAAGCCCTGCTTATGATACAGCCTGTACATTTGCTTCAGGAACAGGTTATTGGAGATGCATTCCTTTGATTCAGCCGACCAGAAACTGAGCAATACATAATTATTTTTTGTCAGCTCAGATAGCCTTACCCTTTTACCGCTTAAATCCTTCAGGTTGGCATCAAGGTTTACAGGCGTAAGGTTCTCGGCAGCCTTTGTTATCCTGTCTACATACATCCGGTTTATTTCATCATCAAGGTTTTCTTTCAGTGATTTTGTAAGAGAAATGCCGGGGTAGTATTTGCTAAGGCTGTCGGATACCAGTTTGAGATATTGCAGGTCGCGCTGCTGGTATAAAACAAAGGTGTTCTCATTTATTTTCTGGTAAAGGGCTTTGACAGCCGAAAGCTTGCTCAGGTTATCAAGTATAAATCCAATATTGTATTTTCTCTGTTCAGTAAGGATATTTGCATATTCTTCCTCAATTTCGGCGGCCAGCCCAGGATTACCTTCTTTCTCACTTATTGCCTCATATTCAGTTGTCAATGAATCCAGTATGATGATGGTGCGGCCAAGCTTTTTATCAAGTATTCTTACTTTTTCAGATTCTTCCGAGCCTTCAACTGTATAGTCATTCTGCAACTTTTTACTCTTAAACTGTAGCTTTATCCTGTCACCCGGCTCTGCAACAAGTGTAACAAATTCATTATTATCATAGCCGAGTGTATATAAAGAGGGTTCAGTATTTTTTATTTCGATTTTGAATTTTCCGGATGGTTTTATCTTTACAGAATCCACCAGTACAGGCTTATTGAGATTTAAGCTGTTTACGTATAAATATTCCTGTGTGGAATCCGGGTGGTTACCTGATATTATTATGTTATTCTCATTATTACAGGCAAGAGTGATTACCGTTAACAGAATAAGAAAACATGCTTTTTTCATACCACTCCTTATTACTAAGCCCTTTATTCAAATATTTCAGCAAGTTTTTCAGAGAGTGCTTCTCCTCTTATATCATTAGCGATTATCCTTCCTTCGGTATCAAGCAGGTAGTTTGTGGGTATTTGCTCAATGCCATAGAGGGGAACCACCGATGAACTATAGTATTTTAGGTCGCTCACATGTATCCAGTCACCTATTTTGTCTTCCTCTATGCCATTTAACCAGGCTTCCCGGGTCTGGTCGAGTGACACCTGGTATATCTCAAAGCCTTTGTCCTTGTATTTGTCATACGCTTCTACCAGGTTTGGATTTTCAGTTCGGCAGGGGGCACACCATGCAGCCCAGAAATCCAATAATACATAATCTCCTCTTGTGGAGGAAAGCCTTATGGTATCTCCGTCAGGATTTGGCAGGGCTATTTCAGGAGCTACGGAGCCAATGCCCGTTTTTTCTTTTCTCGAAGCTTCAGTCTCCATGTTGGCCATAAGTGTCTCCATCTGGCTATGCAGGGTTTGAACAGGTTCAGACTCGGGGTAGAGTTCATAAAGAGAGGAATCAACCCGCTTATAATAGTCAAGATCCTTATCGATGTTCAAAATATAAACCTGGGGAGTGATCTGTTTGTAAAGGGCAATCAGGCTAACCATGGATTCGATATTCTCATCAATAAAATTCCTGGTATATTCATTCATATCACTTAATATAGCCTGGGCTTTATTGTCAAGTTCATTCATTATCTGTTGCAGGTCAGGGCTGTTGATATTTTCCTCATAAATCTTACCCAGTTCCTGTAATTCGACCATGGCTTCCTGTAACCTCCTGTCATACTCTATCATTTTGCTGGTGCCCGGAGAACCTTTCACCTCGGCAGTGTAGCCCAGTGAATCGGCATCAGCATTCAGGGTCATATGCTCACCGGGTTCAAGGAGGACGGTGAGAAAATTTGATTCAGTTATCTTGAGCAGGAAAAATTCGGGATATTCAATCTCACCTGAAAATTCAAAGGACCCTTTTTCACCGAGCATTACAGAGTCGTAAGGCTCAAGATTCATCCCTCCCAGCCTATCAATGTAAATGTAAGTATCGGGGCTTGCCCCATCAAGTTTGCCACTTATTTTAAATGTATTATCACCACAGCCTGCAAACAGTAGAGCAAGGATAAATAACATTGTAATTTTTCTAATCATCATATTTTAATCTTTAAAAATTATTGCCAAAAATAAATATCTATGCAGCTGCAAAGTTATACTTTTGCATGATAAAACAGCGGCAATATCATTTTTTAAAATTAAATGTTTATACAAAAGAAGTTATAATTAACTTTGTAGTCCGGTTTTTGAGTAACTACCAGATTATTAGGGGAAGAAACAAATCCGGTTAACAAGATTAATATCATTGTACTATGGCCTACATAAATTTTGACAAAAGTATGCTTGTGAATCTTGAATATTCACTAAGCAGGGAAATTCTCAGGACAAGTCGAAAAGGCTCCTATTCATCCACCACCATTGTTGGATGCAATACCCGCAAATATCATGGCTTACTGGTATCTCCAATTGACAGCTTCGGGGGAGAAAGGCATGTTCTCCTCTCTTCACTGGATGTTTCTGTTGTTGAGGCAGGTAAAGTTTTCAACCTGGGTATCCACAAGTTTGCCGGTGACTATTTCAATCCCAAAGGCCACAAATATCTTAAGGATTATTTAGCGGAGTTTACACCCTCTATGTCATACGAGGTGGGAACCGTTAAGCTCAGGCAGGAAAGAATATTGTCTGAAAAGAGTGATCAGCTAATGATTCGTTACACGATTGAGGAGGCCCAGGAGCCTATCACGCTACAATTCAGGCCATTGCTGGCTTTCAGGAATATACACAAATTAACTGTGTCGAACCTGGCAGCCAATACGAGGGTAAAATACATAAAGAACGGCATTAAGATGAGGCTCTATGATGGTTTCCCCTTCCTGAGTATGCAATTTTCAAAACAGCCTGAATTTGTTAAAGTGTCCGATTGGGTATATGGTGTTGAATATCTTGAGGAGCAAAGAAGGGGTTATGACTTCAAAGAAGATCTATTTATCCCCGGTTATTTTGAATTAAACCTCACCGCAGGTGAGAGCATTGTTTTTTCAGCATCAACCGAAGAGATTAATCCCATGGGGCTGAAAGCAAGGTTTTCCAACGAACTAAAGACTAAAGTGCCACGTGATAATTTCAGGAACTGCCTGCTTAACGCTGCTCAACAGTTTATAGTAAAGAGGGGAAGTGACACCAATGTAATAGCCGGTTATCATTGGTTTGGATCCTGGGGCAGGGATACTTTTATCTCCCTTCCGGGGCTTACCCTCAGCAGGGGAGATCTGAAAACATGCCGGGAGGTTCTTGACACCCAGATACGAAAAATGAAGGAGGGACTCTTCCCTAATATGGGCGAGGCAGGAGATTATGCTTTTAATTCAGTAGATGCACCCTTATGGTTCATCTGGGATATACAACAGTATATGAATGCCGGTGGCAAGGACGGATGGATCAGGTATGGTAAGGCAGTGATGCAGGTAATTAAAGCTTATATAAGAGGGACGGCATACAACATAGCCATGCATGAAAACGGGCTCATCTTTGCAGGTTCAAAAGATACAGCATTAACATGGATGGATGCCCTTATTGAATCAGGACCCGTTACTCCAAGGGCTGGTTATAATGTAGAGATTAATGCTCTATGGTATAATGCACTCTGTTTTGCACGGAAAAATGCTGGTAAAACGGTTGATAAGGAGCTGGGTGTATCGCTGAATGATCTGCCAGAAAAAGTGAAGGATAGCTTCCTGGCATATTTCTGGGATGAAGAAATGGAGTATCTGGCTGATTATGTTGAGGCAGATGGTAGCAGGAATATGTATGTACGGCCCAATATGCTCATAGCAGCCTCTCTCCCTTATACTATGCTCGACAATAACATGATCAAGAGTATCCTTGATATTGCCGAAAGTGAATTGCTAACAGATCGTGGCCTGCGAACACTTTCGCCCAAAAATCCCGATTACAAAGGTGTTTACAGGGGGAACCAGGAGCAAAGGGATGCAGCATATCACCAGGGAACGGTATGGCCATGGCTTATAGGGCCTTACGCTGAAGCATACCTCAGATTATATGGTGAAAAGGGAGTTAAAAAGATCAGTAAGTTGATAAGGGAGTTCGAGAATGTCATGGACGATCATGGAGTAAGTACTATTTCAGAGGTGTATGATGGTGATCCTCCCCATCTGCCGGGTGGTGCAATTTCCCAGGCATGGAGTGTTGCCGAGATTTTGAGGATCATGGATATTAATGACCAGCTAACCTTGAAAAAAAAGACTGAAGGATGAAAGTATTGATGTTTGGATGGGAGTTTCCTCCCCATATAAGCGGAGGACTTGGAACAGCCAGCTATGGATTAACCAGAGGAATGACCTCAATCCCCGATGTGGATATATTATTCGTCGTTCCCAAAGTGTACGGTGATGAAGATCAGTACGGTCTTAAACTCATTGGTGCCAATAATGTAAAGGTTGCCTATAAAAAGATCTTTTATAAGGGGGAAACAAGGACCTTTGACAAAATAGAGGTTGAATCACGCATAGTGCCATATACTGATCCCGATGATTTCTGGAAAATGACGCGGGAAAAGGACTCAACCACCAATCTTTTTATTGAAGCCAATGATCAGGGCATGATCGAATTTACAGGCGGGTACGGATCAAGCCTCATACAGGAAATTGATAAATATGCAGTGGTGGCGTCAATAATTGCAGATGAAAATGAATTTGACCTTATTCATGCCCACGATTGGTTGGCTTATCCTGCCGGTATAGCAGCAAAGAAAGTTTCAGGTAAACCGCTTGTTATTCATGTACATGCAACGGATTTTGACCGGAGCGGAGGAAGCGTTAACCCGGTGGTTTATAATATTGAAAAATCAGGAATGGAGGCTGCTGACAGGATCATCACGGTGAGTAATCTAACCAGGGAGACAGTTATTTATAATTATAATATTGATCCTGCGAAGGTTACAACGGTCTATAATGCAGTGGAACCGGTGGGTGGAGTGTATGATAAATATGATCCAGGAGGTATTAATGATAAGGTGGTAACTTTCCTGGGCAGGATAACAATGCAGAAAGGTCCGGAATATTTTATTGAAGCAGCTTATCGTGTTCTGAAGGTCATGAAAGATGTAAGATTCGTAATGGCCGGAAGTGGAGATATGATGGAGAGGATGATAAAGAGGGCGGCCGAGCTTAATATAACTGACAGATTCCATTTTACCGGTTTTCTGAGAGGTATGGATGTATACTGGATGCTCAGGCTGAGCGACGTTTATATAATGCCCTCCGTATCAGAGCCATTTGGCATATCACCGCTGGAAGCAATGCAATCAAATGTGCCTGTCATAATAAGCAAACAATCAGGTGTGGCCGAGATACTTACCCACGCCGTTAAGGTTGACTTCTGGGATATAGATGCCATGGCTGATGCCATACACGGGATACTAACATATCCTGCCCTGTCAAAAATGTTTATTGAAAAAGGCAAGGAAGAAGTGGAAACCCTTAAATGGGAAAACTCGGCAAAGCATGTCAGGAATGTATATCTTAATGTGTTGAACTAAGAAACCAAACAAGTGTAGATATGAAAGGAGTATGTCTGTTTTTTGAATTACATCAGCCCCTGCGAATAAGAAGGTACCGTTTTTTTGATATTGGGAATGACCATTATTATTACGATGATTATACTAACGAAGCAATATTAAGGAATGTTGCTGAAAAATGTTATCTTCCTGCCAACCAGGTGATACTCGAGCTTATAAAAAAATATAAAGATAAGTTCAAAGTATCCTTTTCACTTACGGGGGTGCTAATTGAGCAACTTGAGACATATGCACCGGAAGTGCTTGATTCATTCAGGGACCTGGCTGCAACAGGGCAGGTTGAATTCCTTGCTGAAACTTATTCTCATTCACTGGCCTGTATGGGAGGAAAGAATGAATTTATCAAGCAGGTAAACAAACACAGGCAGAGAATTGAAGAATATTTCGGGCTTAAGCCTGTTTCATTCAGGAATACAGAAATGGTGTATTCAGATGAAATAGGAAGCTGGGTGGCAGAAATGGGATTCTCAGCCTTACTGACCGAAGGGGCAAAGCATATACTGGGCTGGAGAAGCCCTGATTTCCTCTATTGCAATAATATCAATCCCAAACTGAAGGTCTTACTCAGAAATTTTCAGCTCAGTGATGATATTGCATTCAGGTTTGGTAACAGGGATTGGAGTGAATGGCCCCTCACAGCCGAAAAATATACTTCGTGGCTGAAGAAAAGAGGTAAAGACGCTGAACTTATCAATATTTTCATTGATTATGAAACTTTTGGTGAACATCAAAAGGCTGAAACCGGCATTTTAAAATTCCTTGAAGCCTTACCTGGCGCTGTAATGAAAAATACAGACTTCAGCTTTGTGACCCCTGCAGAAGTGGCAAAAAAATTTCAACCCGTGTCAGCTGTTAAAGTGCCTAATCCAATATCCTGGGCTGATGAGGAAAGAGACCTTACAGCCTGGCTGGGTAATGACCTGCAGGATGCAGCTTTCAATAAACTGTATTCACTGGCCAATAGGGTTGACCGTTGCAATGATGATGGTATAAAGAAAGACTGGGAATTTCTACAGATAAGTGACCATTTTTACTATATGTGCACTAAATTCTTTTCAGATGGTGCCGTACATCAATATTTTAATCCTTATGAGTCTCCCTATGATGCCTTCATGAATTATATGAACGTGCTAAGTGATTTTGAGATACGACTGGGATCGGTATACCCTGAGACTGCTGAAAACCAGGAAATAATTGATTTGAGAAATAAGGTCATGGAGAAAGAAGAAAAGCTGAATGAGAGAGAGACGGAAATACGTAAGCTACGTGCTAAGATTAAATCCATAACCCTAAGCACCACCTCGGGTGTTTCAAGAACAGGTAAGACGCAGACCAAAACGAAAGAGGGCACAGGGGGATCTGCAAAAGCAAAAACAAAGAGGAAAAAAAGTTCTGAAAATAAATAAATAAAGCAATGAAGGACCAAGGAATGCTTGATCTGCTATTTGAAACAAGCTGGGAAATTTGTAATAAGGTCGGAGGAATTCATACCGTTATTTCTACCAAGGCACTTAATCTTGTGAATGAGCTGGGAGATAATTATGTATTGATAGGTCCCGATGTATGGAGGGACGAAGATGAGAATCCCGAGTTTACTCACGATGATAGCCTTTTTGCCGACTGGAAGGAAAAAGCCGGAGGCGAAGGTTTGAGAGTGCGTACGGGCAGGTGGAAAATATCAGGCCATCCAATTGTCATACTTGTTGATTTTACACCTTATTTCAATGAGAAGAACGAAATATTTGCACGTCTGTGGGAACAGTATAAGCTGGATAGCCTTTCGGGGGAATGGGATTACATTGAACCTGCTCTTTTCGGATATGCTGCAGGCAAGGTGATTGAGAGCTTTACCGGTTTCTACCAGGAATACCAGGATATAGTAGCCCAGTTTCATGAATGGATGACCGGAGCAGGTGTACTCTATTTAAGAGAAAATGCCCCCTGGGTAAGCACGGCCTTTACCACACATGCAACCGTTCTTGGCAGAGCAATCGCAGGTAATCAAAGGCCGCTTTACAGCAAACTCAAAGACTATAATTCACAGCAGGTAGCACGCGAATTCAATGTCGTGGCCAAACGTTCACTGGAAAAAACAGCAGCAAACACTGCTGACGTGTTCACCACAGTGAGCGAAATAACTTCAAAGGAATGTTCGGCCTTCCTGGGAAAGGATGTTGATATTGTAACACCAAATGGCTTTGAAGATATATTTGTTCCTCTGAAAGATGAATTTGAGGCCCGGCGCCAGGAAGCAAGAGATAGCTTGATTAAGGCAGCCAGCATAATATCAGGAAGGGAACTTGACGATGATACCTTCCTGGTGGTCACCTCAGGCAGGTATGAATATTATAATAAGGGCATTGATGTTTTTATTAATTCCCTGGCCGAGGTTGACAGGGCGATACAATCAGAAAAGAATATTGTTGCTTTCATTATGGTTCCGGCATATCATAAGGGACCAAGGAAGGATCTTGCTGACTATCTTAATGGGGTATCCAGCGATACACCCTCAGGTGAAAATGTATTGTCACATGGCCTACACGACCGTGAAGGTGACCCTGTAATTCAGGCACTGAACGAAAATAATCTGACCAATAATGAAGATAATAGGGTCATTACGATTTTCGTGCCTTCTTACCTGAATGGTAACGATGGCATTTTCAATAAGACTTATTATGAGTTGCTGATAGGCTTTGACCTTTCAGTTTTTCCTTCTTATTATGAACCCTGGGGGTACACCCCGCTGGAGAGCCTGATGTTTTCCATACCCACCGTTACCACAACACTTACCGGCTTCGGTTTGTGGGTGCAGAATCATTATCCTGATCATAATGACGGCATTTGTATTGTTGAGAGGGATGATACTAATTATGAACAGACCGTATCAAGCATAAGTGCATTTATCAGGAAGTTGTATGAGTTTGATAAAGAGCATATTGAGAAAGTACGTGAAGAGGCTTACAAGGTATCCAGGATTGCCAATTGGGATAAATTAGTCGAATATTACTATGAAGCTTACAGGATAGCCCTTGAGAAGTCTGAACCCAGGAGGGACCAGCCCAGGGAACTGTCAGAGATATTGCTCAGGAAGGATATTGTTGCCCGCAAACCGCACGAAGTACCTATATGGAAGGATATATACATACAGTCTGATGTTCCTGATAGCTTGTCCGTTCTGAAAGAACTGGCAATTAACCTGTGGTGGTCATGGAATGATGAAGCACAGGATCTTTTCAGGAGGATAGATCCTTCACTCTGGGAAGAAACGAAGCACAATCCGGCCATACTGATTGAGAGGGTTGATTACAAAAGATTGAAGGTACTGTCCGAAGACGAGGAATTTCTTGGCGATCTCGACAGTGTTTATTCCGAATTCAGGGAATATATGGACAGGCCTGATGATGCTGATTCACCGAAGATAGCATATTTCAGCATGGAATTCGGAATCCATCACTCGCTGAAAACATATTCGGGTGGACTGGGTGTACTGGCAGGGGATTATCTCAAGGAAGCCAGTGACTCAAACTATAACATAGTAGGTGTTGGCCTTCTTTACAGGTTTGGTTATTTCAAGCAGCAGATAGGTCCGAAAGGGCGACAGATGGCTGTATACGAAGCAGAAGATTTTTCACAACTCCCTGTCATCCCGGTGGATGATGAGGATGGCAACCAGGTTAAGATATCCCTGGTATGGCCCGGACGTACCGTTAAAGCAAGGGTATGGGAAGCTAAAGTGGGTAAGGTTAGTTTATTTCTCCTGGATACCGATTTTGAGGAAAATAACCCTGAAGATAAGCATGTTACCCATCAACTATATGGGGGTGATAATGAAAACAGGCTTAAACAGGAGCTGATACTGGGCATAGGAGGAATAAGAGCCCTCAGGGCCGTAGGATTTAAACCTGATATATACCACAGCAATGAGGGTCATTCGGCTTTCATAGGTCTTGAAAGGCTGAGGTATCTCATGGATAAACGTCATCTTACCTTTGATGAAGCTATGGAGGCCATAAGAGCTTCAACACTGTTTACCACCCATACACCGGTACCTGCAGGTCATGATTTATTTGAAGAAGATCTATTAAGGAAGTATATACCACATTACCCGGCAAGGCTCAAAATAACCTGGGAAAGGCTGATGAGCCTGGGCAGGGCTTATAATGATCAGACAGGTAAATTCAATATGAGTTACCTGGCCACACGCATGTCACAGGAAGTGAATGGGGTTAGCCGCATACATGGTGAAGTGAGCCGTAAGATGCTTAATGTATTATGGCCCGGCTACCTCGATGAAGAACTATTTATCGGGCATGTAACAAACGGGGTGCATTATCCCACGTGGCTCAACAGGAAGTGGAAAAAATTGTATCGTGAACTAACGGGGAAAAGACATTTTAACCAGACGGATAAAGAAGAATGGGAAAGGATATATTCAGTCCCCGATAAAGATATCTATAAAATAAAACATAGCCTGAAGCAGAATCTTTTTGAATATATAAGAAAAAGGATCCAGACTGAGATGATGCATAAAAGAGTGAGCCCGAGGCGTCTTCTCAATATAAGTAACGAGCTTAATCCAGATGCACTTACCATTGGCTTTGCACGCAGGTTTGCCACCTATAAGAGAGCCACGCTTATATTTAAAGACCTCGAACGCCTTGATGCAATAGTCAATGACCCGGACAAGCCTGTGCAGTTTATTTTTGCAGGTAAGGCACATCCGCGTGACGGAGGGGGACAGGAGCTTATTGAGAAAATAGTTGAAGTGTCGCACATGCCGGAGTTTGAAGGTAAGATCATATTCCTCGAGAACTATGATATGGAAATGGCAAAACAACTGGTAAGCGGGGTCGATGTCTGGATGAACACGCCTACAAGGCCACTTGAAGCATCCGGGACCAGTGGTGAGAAAGGAGTGATGAATGGTACCATACATTTCAGTGTCCTTGATGGATGGTGGGCAGAAGGCTACAGGGCTTATGCCGGCTTTGCACTTGCAATGAACCGGACCTTTGAAAACCAGGACCTTCAGGATGATGTCGATGCCGAAACCATTTATAATATGCTGGAATATGAAATAATACCTGCTTATTATAACAGGAATGAAGAGGGAGTTCCGGTTGAATGGATAAGCTATATAAAGAATTCAATGGTGCAGGTAGCTCCCAAATTTACCACCAAAAGGATGATAGATGATTATTATGACAGCTATTATATGAAGCTATGGGAAAGAACCAAAGCCCTTAAAGAAGATAATTATGCCAGGGTAATAGCACTGACGGCATGGAAGAACTGGATGGCTTCAGAGTGGAATGATCTTGAAATACTTTCATACAGTTTTGAAAAACCGGGTGAGAATATTTACCGTGCCGGTGTTACATATAAAGGTGAGGTTGTACTCAATGTTAATGGGATACCTCCCGAAAATATTGGCGTTGAATTTATTATAACACAAATGAAGCAGAGTGGCAGTTATGAATTCATTGCCAAATATGATATGGATTACATAAGCTCCAAGGGGGGACGGTCACTCTATAGACTCGAAATGGTGCCCGAAAAAGCCGGCACTTTCTTTTACGGTCTAAGGTTATATCCGAAAAGTGAAGACCTGCCTCATCGTCAGGATTTTTACCTTGTCAAATGGATTGATTAATACGCCTGACAGGAGCCACCTTAAATACAATAGCTGTCCGGGAAGGCAGGTAAAGACTTACATTGAGGGGTGCATTCAGTTTCTCACCGGATGCCCTGGATGAGATATAAATCATACTTCTGTCTATGCGGTCATAACCTCCAAATTCTTTACGGTCAGTGTCAAAAACTATTATATATCTGCCGGTAACCGGTATCCTGTAATCAGGGAAGGAATTGGAGGGGTGGAAATTAAAAACAAAGAGGTACTCGCCCCTTGTGAAAGCCAGTATATTGTTATTATTATTGCTGTGTACTTTCACGGTCATTTCATTTGACAGGATGTCGTTGTCCTTTATGAATCCAATCATTTCTTTATCAAAATCATGCAGGTAATGATATTTCAGGTCGCTCCGTTCAGCCAGGCTCCATTGTCTCCTTGCATATTTAAAGCTCCAGTTATTACCTTCCCTGGGGAAATCTATCCATTCGGGATGTCCGAATTCATTCCCCATGAAATTAAGATAGGCACCATTGGCCGTCGAAATAGTTATAAGCCTTATCATCTTATGAAGGGCTACGGCCCTGTCAATATTCAGGCTTTCAATGTTTTTGCTCATGTTAAAGTACATCTCTGCATCTGCGAGCCTGAATATCAATGTCTTATCGCCCACCAGTGCCTGGTCGTGTGATTCGCAGTAAGAAACGGTCTTTTCTTCCAGCCTGTGACTTGTCAGTTCGTGAAACAGCCCGTCCATATTCCATTCTTCATCTTTCTGCTCCTTTATGATTTTAATCCAGTAGTCGGGGATGCCCATTGCAAGCCTCAGGTCAAAACCCGTACCTCCTGATTCAATGTCACAGGCCATACCGGGCATTCCGCTCATTTCTTCTGCTATACTGATAGCCGAGGGCTTGATATCGTGGACAAGCTTATTGGCCAGCTTAAGGTATATGAGTGCATCATTATCCTGTCCCCCATCATAATACATATCATATGAGGTAAAGTTACGTCCCAGGCCGTGGTCATAGTATATCATACTAGTAACGCCATCAAACCTGAAACCGTCAATTTTATATTCTTCCATCCAGTACCTGATATTGGATAAGAGGAAGTGTATAACGTGATCTTTTCCGTAGTCAAAACATAGAGAATTCCACGCAACATGAATCCTCCTTTCATTTGAGTGGAAATACTGTCCCGGGTTCCCGTCAAATAAACCCAGTCCTTCATTTATATTACTTACAGAATGTGAATGTACAAGGTCCATGATTACTGCTATACCCATGCCGTGGGCTTCGTCAACAAGGGCCTTCAGGTCATCAGGACTTCCAAATCTTGATGAAACAGCAAAGAAGTTCGAAACATGGTAACCAAATGAACCGTAATAGGGATGCTCCTGTATGGCCATGAGCTGGATGGTGTTGTAACCGTTTTCTCCTATGCGAGGCAGCACATCTTTCCTGAATTCGTCGAATGAGGCTATTTTTTCCTCTTCAGAAGACATGCCCACATGGCATTCATAAATAAGGGGGTGATGGAAGGTAGGGGCGAAGTCAGCATGTTTCCATTTATAGTCCGCAGGCGGTTGCCAGTGCTTGCATGAAAAAATTTTTGTTATATCATCCTGAATAAGGCTTTTTGCGTATGAAGGTATTCTCTCACCTGATCCTCCCTCCCAATGGATAGAGAGCTTATACAGGTCACCATGCTTTATTGCATCTTTCGGCATTCTTATTTCCCAGTCGCCTTCACTATTAAGGCGTTTCATTGCATACTCCTGTTTTTCTTCCCAGTTATTGAAATTGCCGATGAGGTAAATGGAAGTGGCATTTGGTGCCCACTCCCTGAAAACAAGTGAATTATTAAGGGTGTGCATGCCATAATAATGATGCCCTGAGGCAAAGGATAAAAGACTTTCTCCACCGGTTATTTTTTCCAGCTTCTGCTTATATGCCCTGTGCCTGTCCCTCAGAATACCATAATATGGTTCGAGCCATGGATCAGAGAGAAAATATTCACCTGCATTCATCATTATTGGTTTTATTTGCTATTCCATATAAAATCGCCTTTTTCCACGCTCCAGTCATTTCCAAAAAAACCGGCACATTCCACTGCTTCATACTCTTTCTCTTTGCTTTCTGTGGGTATTCTGAAAACAGTGAGATCAGGAAATGAAGAGCCTGCAATGAAATACTGGTTAGGATAAGCAGCCTTCATCCCCTCCAGTCCGGTACCTGCAACTACTCCGACAGAATTATTATCAGAACCTTCGAGGGGCCTGATAAAATAGCATGCAATATCATTACCCTCAATAGTATTATTACCAATGACCATCCTTTTGTTAAATACTTTTACGGGACTTTCAGAAAGCAGTGTTTCCCATGCAAGGTTATTATCGGCATTACCATACAGGATAATATTTCTGCCCTGGTAATTTCCATTCCTAAATTCCCTGTCTGTTACAATTTCAACTGAGCCGTTTCCCCTGTATGAAAATGTTTCTGCATCAAACCTTGCCTTGAGGTAGTTCCACCGGGTCTCTTCCTTGCTTCCATCTGTGCCGTAAACGAAAACCATATTCTTTCTGAAGGCATCTTTGAACCCTCCATACCTGTGTGGTCCTTTTTCTTCTGTACCCGGTTTTGAGGAATGTAGCCACTGACCATTATTTAACTCAAAGTAATGAGCTTCATTATGCTCCATTTCAGTGAGGCTAAGATTATGGTCATCAATTATTAGGGATAGAGGATATTTCGCAGGCATATCGGCTGGTTTGAGGGCCAGGGTGGCAATATTTTCGGTATTTATTATTACCTGTGAGGAGTCGTTAATAATCCGTGCTTCCACGCTTGATATCTCAAATGGTTTTACCTGTTGATGTATGGCCAACCAGTGAGAAAAAGCTGAGACACCGGGGCTTGCAGTAAAAAACTCCAGGTTTTTCACTCCGATGGAAAGAGGGATGGTGTGGAGTTTTAAAAAATCAAATATGGGAGGCCAGTCCATAGATATATCTCCAAACCAGTGTGTTCCTCCGGGATATTCATAGTATGTGAAATCAGGATGGAATTCGCCCAATACCCGTCGCATTCTGCGTGCCTGTTCAACACTCACCGTGGGATCGGCATCTCCGTGATAGACATATACACCATGGTGGGCATAGTTACGTGCAATTTTAAGGGTGCGGCTTGTATTGCCAGCCCTCTTAAATATTTGTGCCATTTCCCCCTCCTCCTCATCTGCGGGCTCCCGTAAGGCATAATTAAGCAGGTCAGGGTAGCCTGCACAGGGTGCTATTGCTGCAAATTTATCAGGGTATGTTGCCCCGAGGTACCACGTGCCGTGCCCACCCATTGAGTGGCCGGTGAGAAAAGTTTTTTCATTATATGTTTCAAACAGCTTCTTGCCTTCCTCCAGGACCTCCAGTGCATCAAGCCTGCCCCAGTCTTCCCAGGCAAAGCCAAAAGGACCCCTGTTGGTTGGTGCAACAATGTGACCCCAGTCTTTGGGATCGTATGTCCATGCCTGGTTCCTGGCCTGCACGCCGGCACCATGCACCGAGAGAAAGAGAGCCTGTCCTTCTTTCCTGGGATTGGTGCCGGGAGTGACACTGTAATACTGCACGCTGCCGTCTATATTACTTATAAATGTACGGTCATGATTGACGGCGAAATGTTTAACCTTGACCTTAAACTGATAACTGTCATACACATTATCCTGTGATAATATCTCTATCAATACATCTGTTTCACCCGCTTCAAGCCCGTCAGGTACAGGTATCCTGAAATTCACTCTCCTGGAAGATAGCTTCTGAATGCCTGGAATACCGCTTATCATCCTGATATCTTTTACCGTGCATTTTATCTTAAGGTCCTTTGTATACTTATTACTGGCATTTATAATTGTTACACCGGCCCAGTTGAATCCTGACTCTTCTATTATGAGATCCGGAAGCGTGAGGTCTTTCTTTTTAATAAGTATTTCTGCAGAGGGCTTTTCAAGGGATGCCCTGATTCGCGGGTAGCGACCGTTGGTAAAATAAAACTGGTTGAGTCCTTTTTTTATTAATACGGGATGTACAGAAAAGTTGAAATCATAATGATCTCCTTCCCTTGGTTCGCCATTTATGAACGCCATAGTATGCCCGCTGGCATTTAATAACATAATCTTTTCAACGGGACTCCTGTATTCAATATAAAGCGCTCCGCCCCTTAAATCTTCTGATCTGAAATACCCGTCTTCCCCTGCTTTTATCATTGTCCATTCAGCATCTTCCCCTTCGGGGGTCTTCCCTGCGACCATACCTGCCCGGGGTCTTTCAAACAAATCATTAAGGATATCATAAGCCTGGGGGTCTTTGACAAAGTTATGTCTTCCATATACTACACCATTTTGTATTATAAGCCCTTCTGTCAACTCGCTTATCTCGGCTTCCTGTGTGTATGCGAGGGCCGGCAGATAGACAAGCAGTATAAGGTAAAGTGATTTGATTTTCATGATATGATAAATAATTGTTTTACAGCCATATATATTTGCAAAACTTCTTGCTAAACATATTTAAAGATAAGAATTTATAAACAGATCTGCCTAATTAATTTCATGATATCCCTGCCTTTACTATTTTTGCCCTCGTAAAATATTATTTCTTGGAAACTTATTTCGGACATAGTGGTTTTAAGTCGCATATGCCTGTTGTAACACTGGGCATGTTCGATGGTGTTCACAAGGGACATCGTGTCCTACTCGATCTTTTGAGAAAAAAGGCAAAAGGACTTGGTGCAGAATCTGTTGTTTTGACTCTTGAGCCACATCCGCGAATTGTGCTGGGCGGGAATGGCAGCTCAATCCGTGTTCTCACAAGTATAGGTGAGAAGATTGAATTATTAGAAGAAATAGGTATCGACAAACTTCTTATCCTGCCTTTTTCCAGGGAATTCAGCAGGCTGTCGGCATGTGAATTTACAAAGAAATACCTGGTGGACATCATTGGGGTTAAACATCTTATTATCGGTTTTGATCATCATTTCGGTTATCGAAAGTGTAGCGAAGATGTTAGCATTAGTGAATGTGCCGGCAAGCATGGTTTTGGTGTTGACAGGGTAGATGCCTTAAAAGAGGGGGGTGAAGTCATTAGCTCAACCCTCATACGGAAATTAATTTCCGGGGGATCGCTGCAAAAAGCCAACAATTTCCTGGGGTATCCCTACTTTTTAAGGGGTAGGGTGGTGGAAGGCAAAAAGATAGGCAGGCTGCTGGGCTACCCTACGGCAAATATCGCCCCTGACTACCCCTATAAGCTCATACCTGCCGATGGTGTATATGCCGTAGAGGTAGAGCTTGACACGGGGAATTATAAGGCTATGCTATATATCGGTCCCCGTCCTACCATAGAAAGAAATAGGGGTAAGCGTACTATCGAAGTAAATATCTTTGATTTTGATGATGATATATACGATAAGGATATTACCGTAAGGTTTATGCACCGACTGAGAGGTGATAGGAAATTCTTTTCCAGGGAAGAGTTGCTAAGGCAGATAATTAAAGATAAGGCCGAAGCTATGCGCTTACTGGCAAGTTAGTTTTGCCGGGTATTTGTATTTTTCGTACCTTTGCTTATCTTAAAAAAACACGAGATTATGTCAGTATTAATTGAAACCCTACCGTATAAAGTAAAGGATATAAACCTTGCAGGATATGGGAGAAAAGAAATTGAGATAGCTGAAAAGGAGATGCCGGGCCTGATGGCCATTCGCAGGAAATATGCGCCGGAAAAACCACTTGCCGGTGCTCGCATAACAGGATCGCTTCATATGACAATACAGACGGCTGTGTTGATGGAGACACTGGCTGAACTGGGAGCAGATATACGGTGGTCGAGCTGTAATATTTTTTCCACACAGGATCATGCTGCTGCGGCCATGGCGGAACGGGGTATACCTGTATTTGCATGGAAGGGGGAAACACTGGAAGAATACTGGTGGTGCACTGCTCATGCACTTTCTTTTCCTGATGGCAAGGGTCCAAACCTTATTGTTGATGATGGCGGTGATGCTACACTCCTGGTGCATAAAGGATATTATGCCGAGGAAAACCCCGAAAGGCTCGATTTAAAACCTTCAAGCAGGGAAGAAGGCATTGTGCTTGAAACATTAAAAAGCATCCAGAGCCAGGATCCTGAGAAATGGCACCGCGCAGTTAAAGACCTGAAGGGTATTTCGGAGGAAACAACCACAGGTGTGAACAGGTTATACCAGATGAAGAAGGAAGGACGCCTGCTGGCACCCGCAATAAATGTTAACGACTCGGTTACCAAATCAAAATTCGATAACCTCTATGGTTGCCGGGAATCTCTTGCCGATGGCATAAAAAGAGCCACTGATGTTATGATCGCAGGTAAGGTGGTAGTGGTATGTGGATATGGAGATGTGGGTAAAGGCTGCGCACAGTCGATGAGATCATACGGCGCACGTGTTATAATAACCGAGATTGATCCTATATGTGCCCTGCAGGCAGCAATGGAAGGCTTTGAAGTGAAGACCATTGAAGACACCTATGGAGTCGGCAACATATATGTCACTGCAACCGGCAATACCGATGTCATAACGGTTGAACATATGTCAAAAATGAGAGACCAGGCAATTGTATGTAATATCGGTCATTTTGATAATGAGATACAGGTTGACCTCCTGGAATCTACCCCTGGTGTTGAAAAAATTAATATCAAACCACAGGTTGATGAATTTAAATTCCCCGATGGCCATTCAATATTTATGCTTGCCGAAGGAAGACTGGTAAACCTCGGTTGTGCAACAGGTCATTCTTCATTTGTGATGAGTAATTCATTCAGCAACCAGGCACTGGCCCAGATGGACCTCTGGAACAATCATCATGAAATAGGTGTTTACACCTTGCCCAAGTACCTCGATGAAGAAGTAGCCCGATTGCATCTTGGACAACTGGGGGTTAAACTTACCAAACTTACAGAAAAGCAGTGTAAATACCTGGGTGTAAAGCCGGAAGGTCCCTATAAGTCTGATCATTACAGGTATTAATACCTCTGTCGCTCTGAGCCTGGCTCCCTGCTCCGCCCGCCGTAGTCCGTAGGACGTAGGTGGGCTCCCTGCTCTCAATAGTTCGTTACATGTACAAACTGTCCGGTATAGCTTGTTCTGTACATCTTAAGTGGATATCTTGAGGGACCTGAGGTGGGTGTGCCATAGCTGGGGAGGGCATAAGTGCTTTCACAAACGGGACATTCGGCATAAATACCCTCAACATCAACGGCAACACTGTTTCCGTCAAGTGCATAATCATGAGGGCAGGTACGGTCGAGTGCAATGAATTCGTCAACCTGGGCACGGTATATTATAATGCCATTATCGTCATAACCCGCGGCTTTGTACCCCATATTGTTTGTGCTGCTGTTTACCAGAACAAAATTGCCAATGGCGTTGAGGGCAAAAAACTCCGGGTCATTGAGATCAATGTAAAAATCTACCAGCACATCAGGTATTACATCATTTTCTTCATTGTTACATGAATTATATGATAGAAAAAAGATGCATATAAGTAAAAAAATCTTTAAATTCGAATTTAAAACTGGCATATTTAAGTATTTGGAATTCAAATATACAAACATTAGTTTTAACAGATTAAAACAAACATTATTTTAAATAGGCTGCATATGAAAAATATCTGGAAATTGCTTATTTTTATAATTGTTATCCTCCTGGGGGGTGAAAATATTGCCATGTCACAGACGTCTATTTTTGACAGGTGGAAAGCAAGAAGGATAGAGAGAAAGATGAATGGCGAGAAACGCAAGGTGAGCAAAGAGAAAAAGATAAAGGAGCCAAGATCTGTTATTAGAGCCAAACGGGAACAGGAAAAAAGAGAGGCTGAAATCAGGAAGGCATATAAAAAGACTCTTAATGAAAATAAGGAAAGACATATTAATATACAGTCAGAGGAGGTACAGGAGAGAATGAAGCAAAATGAAAAGGAAATAAAAGCAAGAGAGAAAGCCAGGCGTAAAGCAATAAGAAAAGCAGGCAGGGAGGCAAGGAAAAAATATCGAAAAAAATAGAATAATGGAAGATTTTGGGGATATATTATTTTATGTGATCGCGGCTGTTATTGCGATTATAGGAGTCATTGCCAATAAGAAGAAAAAACAGGCAGAGCGGGAGATGACCCAGGCAGGTTTGCCGGAAGAGGAAGAAGAAACAGATTATTCCCAAAGGGATGAGGAAATATCATATCCGGAAGCTGAAGCAAGGGGGGCTACCACACAGTACGAGATGATAGACCAGGGTTCTTTGGAGACAGAAGGAACAGGTTTTGAGGATACCGTCTTTAAAGGTTCAGAGGAACAAGCTTTAAAGAAGAGGGCAGAATATGAGGGTTCCTATTCCGAACCAATGGCAGGGGAAGCGGCTTCTGAGGAAACTCCGATTACTGATGTGTCGATTTCACAGTTTGAACTGGGAAAAGAAAGTGAGTTTTTACTGGAGAAAGAAAATTCATGGGCACACGAACTTACAGATGAATTTGATTTGCCCAGCGCAATAATCTATTCAGAGATACTTAAGCGAAAAGACTTTGTTTAACAATTAATTAAGAGCTTTTTTCTCCCTGCGATTACTCTTTATTAGAAAAAATTGTATATTTGCTTCATAAAGAGTTCCGCAAGACACGGGATTCTTTTATTTTTTTAACGTTTAGGAGGTAATAAAATGTCGGATAAAGTATATTTGACAGAGGAAGGATTGCATAAGTTGAGACAGGAGCTGGAAGAACTGAGAAGTGTCCAGAGGCCTCAAATATCAAAACAGATAGCCGATGCCAGGGATAAGGGTGATCTGGCTGAGAATGCGGAGTATGCCGCTGCAAAAGAAGCACAGGGCATGCTTGAACTAAAAATAGCTGCACTGGAAGATAAAATTGCTAATTCCAGACTTATCGATGAGTCAAGGATAGATACGTCTTCTGTACAGGTTCTTAATAAGATCAAGATTAGAAATAAGAATAACGGTACAGTGATGGAATACACCCTGGTTCCTGAATCAGAAGCTAACCTGAAGGAAGGTAAACTGGCAGTAAACTCCCCGATAGCCAAGGGATTACTGGGCAAAAAGGTTGGAGAAGTGGTTGATGTTAAAGTACCTTCAGGCATAATTTCATTTGAAATAATTAATATTTCGTTATAATCAGTTTTGTAACATGGCAAGCATTTTCACAAAAATAGTAAGGGGTGAAATACCCTCCTATAAGATTACTGAAGATGATAACTTCTTTGCCTTCCTTGATATTAACCCCCTGAAAAAAGGGCACACCCTTGTTATTCCCAAAAAGGAAGTGGATTATATCTTCGACATGGACCGTGATCTACTTGCGGGTATGATGGTCTTTTCTCAGAAGGTGGCCCTTGCTATAGAAAAGGTAATACCCTGCAACAGGATAGGCGTGGTGGTTTTGGGACTGGAGGTGCCCCATGCACATATACATCTCATACCTATTGATTCAGAGGCTGATGTAAGATTTTCAAATCCCAGGGTGAAACTCAGCGAGGATGAGTTCAGGGATATAGCTGAAAGAATTAGGAAAGAAATCAAATAGGTCATAAATATATTGGCCGTATAAAATAGATGTCTCGCTGTAATAAGATTGTTTTAGCTGCTGATGATTTTATATCCCTGCTTTTCCCCAGGCTTTGCCAGGCATGCGACAGGCCACTGGTGAGGAATGAAAATATTATCTGTACAGCCTGCATGCTTGATTTACCACTTACAAATTACCATCGGGAAAGGGAAAACCGGCTTGAAAAAAGTTTCTACGGGCGGTGTTATTTAGAAAAAGCTGCCTCATGGACTTTCTACAGGGAGGGAGGCATATCACAAAAATTGATACACAGGCTTAAATACGGCGGGGTGAAGCCAATAGGGCATTTCCTTGGAAGGATATATGGCAGTGTACTTAAGAAATCTGGTTTTGGCGATCAACTGGATTGCATTGTAGCTGTTCCATTGCATCCGTCAAAACAAAGAAAGAGAGGATTCAACCAGAGCGGGCTGATAGCTGAAGGCATGTCATCATCTCTTGGTATTCCTTTTTATGAAAATATACTGGTGAGGACAAAGGCTTCCGGAACCCAGACCACCAAACACAGGTACGACAGGTGGAAAAACGTAGAGGGAATATTCAGTGTGATGCAAAAGGGAAAGATTGAAGGAAAACATGTGCTTCTTGTTGACGACGTCATCACCACAGGTTCAACCATCGAAGCCTGTGCAACTGAACTGCTGAAAATTATTGGGGTAAGGGTCTCTGTTGCTGCTATAGCAAGCGTGGAATGATGAATAATTTACTTCACTCGCCCGGCATTCTTACGCAGATAGTCCTTCCATGAGTTATAGGCCTTGTCAGATACTGGTCGTTTAATCTGGTAGAAATGGCAGAGGGCTGCCGCCAGCCCATCTGTGGCATCAAGTATTATATCCCTGTCTTTGAACTTGAGGATATTCATCAACATTGCAGCCACCTGTTCTTTTGAGGCTGCACCCACCCCTGTTATAGACATCTTAATCTTCCTGGGAGCATATTCAAATATGGGGACTGAGCGATGTAAGGCCGCAGCAATGGATGCTCCCTGGGCCCTGCCGAGCTTTAGCATCGATTGTACGTTCTTACCGTAAAAGGGAGCCTCTATGGCCATCTCGTCAGGCTTGTATTCGTCGACGAGACCCAGAGTGCGTTCAAAAATATGCTTCAGCTTCAGGTAATGATTGGTATATTTCTTAAGCTCAATTACTCCCAGGCTTATTATCTCAGGCTCATTCTTTATTATGCCTATGACCCCGTAACCCGTTATGTTGGTACCAGGGTCAATACCCAGTATTATCCTGTCATAATCCATATTATACCTCCTGGAACAAAGATACTGGAAAGATTAGATAATGTTGAATTGTTGAATTGTAAAATCGTTCAAACCTTCCTTGCCTTTCCCGTTTTCTGATATACTATCCCGCCGATAATAAGCACCAGGCCGATAAATGTTGTATAATAAATATGTTCTCCCAGGAAAATTGAAATAAAAATCAGGGAAATAAAAGGCGCAAGAAAAACAAGGTTCGATATTTTGTCCGTTGTCTCTGCCAGTTTTAAAGCCTTAAGCCATAGATAAAAAGTCAGACCCATCTCGAAAATGCCAGTATATACCCCGGCCAGCAGGCCTTTTATGCTTATGTGTCCGAAGCCCCCGGTGGCAAGTAAGTATATTAATATATATATTGTTGAAATAAGGAAGTTAAGTAATAATTTATTTGACTCATCCCTTTTGTCCTTTAGGTTCAGGATGAAATACAGGGACCAGAATACAGAGCTTCCTGTGGCCAGCAATACACCGAGCCAGTCTGATTTTCCGGGATTCAAAACTTGTCCCTGCGATGATACCAGGTAGACACCGGCAAAGGATATCAATAGTGCAAGGAAGCTCCTTGCCGGTATTTTTTGTTTTAGCATTGGCACCGAGAGGAAGACAAGTACTATGGGCCATATCATATTTAGAGGTTGTGCCACCTGTGCTGGCAGAAGGGAATATGCCTTGAGTAATACGAGGTAATAGACAAAGGGGTTCAGGAGGCCCAGCAAGGCTGACATTAATATGCCGTGCAGGCTTGGTTTAAAGATTATCTTCAGCTTGCCTTCTATGATACTTATTATAGTCAATATTATTACTGCCGTAGACGAGGCAATGAATAATAGCTGGGCGGGACTCAGTTCCCTGAATGCAATCTTGAAAGCTGTGGCAATGGTTGACCAGAATAGGACAGCCAGTGATGCCAGCACATATGATTTGGTTTTATCAGTCATTTATCGCCCGGGACTCAGATTGAATTGAATCCGGTATATTTTACCAGTGCATCGGGTATTTTTATCTTATCCGGGGTCTGGTTGTTTTCAATGATAGCTGCCAGGATGCGTGGCAGGGCCAATGCCGAGCCATTGAGGGTATGCACCAGTTTGTTTTGCTTTTCGCCTTTTTCACGGAAACGGCATTTCAGCCTGTTCGACTGAAAAGATTCGAAATTAGATGCGGAGCTTACTTCCAGCCAGCGTTCCTGTGCTGCGGAGAAGACTTCAAAGTCATAGGTAAGTGCCGAAGTGAATGACATCTCACCACCACAGAGCCTCATTATGCGGTAGGGAAGATCGAGTTTGTTTATTAAGCCTTCAATATGGTTTAGCATTATCTCCAGGGCTTCGTAAGACCTGTTTGGATGTGCAATTATCACGATCTCAACCTTATCAAACTGGTGCAGGCGGTTCAGTCCCCGTACATGTGCTCCCCAGGAGCCGGCCTCCCTCCTGAAGCAGGGTGTATAAGCCATATTCTTAATTGGTAAACTGTCTGAATCGAGTATTACATCACGGTATATGTTTGTTACAGGCACTTCAGCTGTAGGTATAAGGTAATAATTATCAATTGGCACCTGATACATCATTCCTTCCTTGTCGGGTAGCTGACCTGTGCCGAAACCCGATTCTTCATTTACCATTGCAGGAGGAAGCACTTCAATGAATCCTGCCGCTTCTGCCTCATCGAGAAAGAAACTGATAAGAGCTCTCTGGAGCTTGGCACCCTTCCCTTTATATACAGGAAAACCGGCACCGGTCAGTTTTGAACCCAGTTCAAAATCTATGATATCATATTTCTTTGCCAGCTCCCAGTGTGGCAGTGCTTTATCCGGAAGTAAGGGTGTTTTACCTCCTTCTTTTATTTTCACATTATCCTCTTCACCCTGACCCGGCGTTACCAGTTCATTGGGTATATTCGGTACTGTTACCAGCTCCTCGTTAAGCTTTTTCTCCAGGCCGGCAAGGGTACTGCTCAACTCTTTTATCTTGCTTTTTATCTCACCTGTTTTTGCTTTGGCTGTTTCAGCTTCGTCACGTCGCCCCTGTTGAAAAAGGACGCCTATCTCTTTGGATATTCTGTTCATCTCAGCCTGCAAGCTGTCAGTATTTTTCTGGGTTTCCCTTCTCTCGTTATCCAGTTTTATGATGCTGTCAACAATATCCGAGGCATCGAAATTCTTAACTTTGAGGCGTTCAATTATGAGCTCTTTGTTTTCTCTGATAAAATTAAGGGTCAGCATATTTTCATTTTTTTTGTCATTCTTCGCTCCCTTCGCTTTGTTCAGGATGACAATGGCGTTTAAAGATAAAAAAAAACTCCCAACATAACTTTCTTTAAAGGAAAGTACATCAGGAGCTGAAATTATAAAGATATAATACTAATTTTCCCGTGGCTTCACTGAGACATATGATTTATTATTCTTTTTCTTCCGGAATTCAATCACCCCGTCTATCAGTGCAAAAAGTGTATGGTCTTTACCTATACCCACGTTATCACCGGGATTATGTTTTGTTCCCCTCTGGCGTACAATAATGTTGCCTGCTTTTGCCAGCTGGCCACCATATAATTTCACCCCGAGTCGCTTGCTTTCCGATTCGCGACCATTCCTTGAACTACCTGCTCCTTTCTTGTGTGCCATGGTATAGTAATTTTATAGTTTTTCTTCTTATTTTTTGTCCTCTTTTTTACCCGTACCACCCTTTTTGTCGGTTTTGGGCTTTGCTGTATCTTTTTTCTTAGCAGCCGATGATTTTTTAGCTGTTGCAGTCTTACCGGCAGAAGTAGTTTTCTTTTGAGTTGTTTTTTTAGCTGCCGGCTTTTTCTCTGTTTCTTTCTTGGCTGCATCAGTTTTTTTAGCTGCCGGTTTTTTCTCTGTTTCTTTCTTGGCTGCAGGGGCTTTTTTGGGTTCTGCTGTTTTTTTAGCTGCCGGCTTCTTCTCTGTTTCTTTCTTGGCTGCAGGGGCTTTTTTGGGTTCTGCTGTTTTTTTGGCTGCAGGTTTTTCTGCAGCTTTAGGTTTTTCTTCTTTGCTAAGCTCCGCTTTTGTCTCTTTCTTTACATAGCCCTTCTCGTTGATTGATATTATTTCAACCTGGCTATATTCCTGCCTGTGTCCTTTTTTTACTTTATATCCTTTTCTTCTTTTCTTTTTAAAGACAATAACCTTATCTCCCCTGGTATGATTCAGGACCTTGCCTTCAATATAAGCTCCCTTGATATGTGGTTCACCCACAAGCACTTTACTGTCATTATCAATCAGCAATACCCTGTCGAAATCCACCTTATTGCCTTCTTTTTCCTCAAGCCTGTGGACAAATATTTTTTTTCCTTTTTCGACTTTGAACTGTTGACCTGCAATATCTACAATAGCGTACATCCTTTTAACCTTTTATATTACTCCGTGAGGCGGGCTAAATGCCACTTTACCACTGCCCCGGCGGATTATTATGAAATTCGGACTGCAAAGATAAGAAAAAAGTGTAAAATGCAAGCACCGGGAGAAAAAGTAATTTGCTCCCGTTGGTCGCGTAATTTATTATATATAAAAATATACATACCCAGCTACCCAGCACCGCCCACCGTAGCCAGTCACGGATCTGGAGATCCGCGCCAGCGAAGGTGGGCACCCGCCACCCATTTTTTCTCGATACACTGGCAATGCTAAATAATATCTTTATATTTGTATGAAGGCTATGATACAGGGATTAAAGTGGAGTTATGAAGAAAATAAAACTTAGCGTACTGGGGATATCATACAGTCAGACTCAATCTGGTGCTTATGCCCTGGTTTTATCTGAAGAAAATGGCGATAGAAGATTACCGATAATTATAGGAGGTTTCGAAGCCCAGGCAATAGTTATAAAGCTGGAGAACCTGAACCCCCCGCGCCCCCTGACCCATGATCTATTCAGAAATTTCAGCAAATTAATGAAGGCTGATCTGAAAGAAGTCTTTATCCACAAGCTTGAAGAAGGTGTTTTTTACTCACAACTTATCATTAACAAAGACGGTAAGGAGATCATAATGGACTCCCGGACATCTGATGCAGTTGCCCTGGCACTGAGATTCAATTGTCCCATATTTATTGCTGAGGAGATAATGGATAAGGCAGGTATTGTGATAAAAGACACCGAATACGAAGATGTGGAAGGTGCAAAAAGCCAGGAAGCCGGGCCACGTAAATCTTCGCCACCTGAATTATCCGAGCTGAGCATCAGTGAGCTTAAGGTTAAACTTGATGAAGCTGTTAAGGCCGAAGATTATGAAAGGGCAGCTTTCATTAAAGACGAAATAGATAAGAGGGAAAGAAAAAAATAGCTGGTCACCATTTATACTTTGTTGAAAATTTATGAGCCACTGATCGTGTAAAATATTACGATATGGCTTAATATTGTTCCTAATTTTATAGCACACTTTTAATCACTGACATGAAAAAGCCTTTCGCAATTGTATTTCTTCTTGTCATATCCTTGTCTTATGCTTCAGCTATACCACAGGAACAAATTCAAACTCAGGATACGCTAATTGTTACCGGAGAATCCGACAGCGATAAAATAATTTCGTTGCCACAGGGTCCCGAAAGCCAGGGAATATTGCAGGAGGGTAATGTCATAGACCCCTCCATGAGCGGCGGATTTGGCCTGGTAACCTTAATGAGGGGTTTACTGGGTATGCTGGTACTGATACTCATTGCATGGATATTCAGCAAAAACCGCAGTGCAATAGTCTGGCGGACAGTGATCATAGGGCTTGCAATACAGTTTATACTTGCGGTGGGCATACTCTATATACCCTTTGTCAGAGTATCATTTGAATTTGTGGGTAAAATATTTGTCAAGATACTCGACTTCACCAAAGAGGGAAGTACCTTTCTCTTTGGCCCATTGATGGATGAAGAGAAGATTGGCTCAATATTCGCATTCCAGATCTTGCCCACAATAATTTTCTTTTCTGCCCTTATGTCACTTCTTTTTTACCTCGGGATAGTCCAGAAGGTGGTATATGGCCTTGCCTGGCTTATGACCAAATCGATGCGTCTTAGCGGAGCAGAGAGTCTTTCCGTTGCAGGCAATATCTTCGTGGGCCAGACAGAATCACCCCTGCTGGTTAAAGAATACCTGTCACGAATGAACCCATCTGAAATAATGCTTGTAATGACCGGCGGCATGGCCACACTTGCCGGGGGAGTACTGGCAGCGTATATCGGTTTTCTCGGTGGAGGAGATGCCGTCCAACGGCTGATTTTCGCAAAACACCTCCTGGCAGCTTCCGTGATGGCGGCACCGGGAGCGGTGGTGATATCGAAAATACTCGTTCCCCAGACCGATGAAGTAATAAAAGATATAGAGATAACAAAGGAAAAGGTTGGGAATAATATTCTTGATGCCATTTCAAACGGTACAATACAGGGACTGAAACTGGCTGCCAATGTAGCTGCCATGCTATTGTCTTTCATAGCTTTTATTGCATTCTTTAATTTTATCTTCCTGAAAATTGGGCAATGGACTAATCTCAATGATATGATATCCGTGGCCACTAACGGTAACTATAATGAACTGTCACTACAATTTATCCTGGGCTATATCTTTGCACCGGTGATGTGGCTTATAGGTGTTGGTGGAGAAGATATCACCTTACTGGGACGCCTGCTTGGGGAAAAGGTTATCATGACAGAGTTCGTAGGTTATATAAGCCTGGCTGATCTGAAAACGGCCGGGGAGTTCGTTCATAATAAATCAATCATAATGGCCACATACATGCTTGCCGGATTTGCCAACTTTGCATCCATTGGAATACAGATAGGAGGTATTGGATCATTGGCTCCTAACAAAAGAGTGCTGCTGGCTAAGTTCGGCATCCGTGCACTGCTTGCCGGCACACTGGCCTCACTTATGTCGGCAACAATAATAGGAATGATACTTGGCTAATAATATAAAAACAAATAAAAATGCGTAATACAATTCTTATTATCATCCTGATGCAGCTTAGCTTACTTGCAGGTGCGCAGATAAACAAATTAAATTCACCGGATGGTAAAATTGAACTTAGCGTAGCCTATGAAACCCAGCTAAGATGGGAAGTGAAAATGGGCGACAAGCAACTGGTCCTTCCATCGGAAATCAGTATGGAGCTGACCAATGAGAAGTTTCCCTCTGAAAAAGATAGAATAAGAAAAACTGAGACAATAAAGATTAATGAAATTGTCCGGCCCGTGGTGGCACATAAAGATTCTGAAATAAAGGATGAGTGTAACGAAATGACAATAGATTTCAAATCGGGCTTCTCCCTTATTTTCAGGGTTTACAATGACGGTGTGGTCTACCGGTTCAAAACAGATATCAAAGGCAATGTCATTGTAATGAATGAACAGGTAGAATTAAACCTGCCGCAGGGATCCATGGCCTGGTATCCCCTTGAAGAGTCATTCATGTCTCACAATGAAAGGACCTATATCCCGACCAGGCTGGATACAATTGAAGAAGAACACCTGGCAAGCCTCCCGGTACTTTTTAAAAGCGAGGGTGTGAATATCCTTGCAACGGAATCAGCCCTTGAAGATTACCCCGGCATGTGGCTCAGAGGTAATGGCAGTAATGCATTAAAGGGAGTATTCCCTTATTACCCTGATGAAGAGCGTTTATTTGGCGATCGTAATATAAGGGTTATGTCACGCAGGGATTTTATGGCAGAAACAAAAGGAGAAAGGTCATTTCCCTGGAGGATTTTTATTATTTCTGACAACGATGCCGGATTAGTAGAGACCAATCTGACCTTCCTGCTGGCCGATAAGTGCAGAATGGAAGATACCGGCTGGATAAAGCCGGGTAAGGTGGCATGGGACTGGTGGAATAACCGGAATATACATGGTGTTGATTTCAGGGCAGGCATAAATACGAAAACATATGAGCACTATATTGATTTTGCTGCGGAATATGGCATTGAATATGTTATTCTCGATGAGGGATGGTACCGCCTGGGCGATGTGCTGGATGTGAATCCCGATATAGATATTGAGCACCTTTGTAATTATGCAAAAAGCAAGGGGGTGGGCATTATATTATGGGTGATATGGAACACGCTCGATGATAAACTGTATGCAGCCCTGCCACAATATGCTGCATGGGGTGTGAAAGGCATAAAGGTCGATTTTATGCAACGTGACGACCAGAAAGTGGTTAATTATTACTGGAAAATAGCCGAGAAAGCTGCTGCATATAAACTATTGGTCGATTTTCACGGAGCATATAAACCTGCAGGCCTCAGGCGTACATGGCCAAATGTTCTTACCAGGGAAGGGGTGAAGGGACTAGAAAACACCAAGTGGAGCTATGATATTACTCCTGCCCATGACCTGACTATTCCTTTCATCAGGATGGTGGCCGGCCCGATGGATTATACACCGGGGGCAATGGTTAATTTTGACAGCATCAATTTCAGGCCTTCCTGGGACAGGCCTGCCAGCATGGGAACGAGGGTTCACCAGATGGCGATGTATGTCTTGTATGAAAGTCCCCTCCAGATGCTGGCCGACAGCCCTTCAAATTACAGGAAAGAGAAAGAGTGCACCGGCTTTATCGCAGGCGTGCCTGTTACCTGGGATGAGACAAGGGTAGTCGAGGCAGAAGTGGGAAAATACCTGGTGATGGCAAGACGCAAAGGAGAAGACTGGTACCTTGGTGCAATGACTGACTGGTCTGAGCGGGAGTTTGGATTGGATCTTTCATTCCTTGGCGAAGGAGAATATAAGGCGGTGATCTTCAGTGATGGTATAAATGCCGATCGATTTGCGGAGGATTATGATAAAACTGAGAAAACTGTTTCAAAAGAGGATACAATAAAAATTACAATGGCCCCCGGAGGTGGCTTCATGGCAAGGATAAAAAAATAATGGTATCATGAAACAATATCTCGATCTGCTCGATCACGTACTGGAAAAGGGTGTAAAGAAAACTGACCGTACCGGGACGGGTACCATCAGCGTGTTCGCTTACCAGATGAGATTTGACCTTGAACAGGGTTTCCCGGTTCTGACAACGAAAAAACTACACCTTAAGTCAATAATTCATGAACTCTTATGGTTCCTGAAAGGGGATACAAATGTGAAATACCTGCAGGAGAGAGGTGTTAAAATATGGAATGCATGGGCTGATGAAAATGGTGACCTCGGCCTTATTTACGGCTGCCAGTGGCGTTCATGGCCGGCTGCAGATGGACGAAAGATCGACCAGATAAGCCGGGTAATTGAATCGATAAAATCAGAACCAGATTCCAGGCGTCACCTGGTGAGTGCCTGGAATGTGGGTGAGATTGATAATATGGCACTGCCACCCTGCCATATATTATTCCAGTTCTACGTGGCAAAGGGTAAACTCTCATGCCAACTGTACCAGCGAAGCGCAGATATTTTCCTCGGAGTGCCTTTTAATATTGCATCCTATTCAATGCTGCTTATGATGATGGCACAGGTTACAGGACTGCAGGCAGGTGAATTTGTACATACCTTCGGCGATGCACATATTTACCTCAATCATATTGAACAGGTAAAAGAACAACTGAAAAGAAAACCCTATGATCTGCCGGAAATGAAAATGAACAGGGATATAAAAAATATTTTTGATTTCAGGTATGAAGATTTTGAACTAGTTAATTATAAGGCGCACCCACATATAAAAGGGGCAATTTCGATATAACAATAAGCTGATCAAAATGATTTCCATAATAGTAGCTGTTGCATCAAATAATGCCATTGGAAGGAATAATGAACTTCTATGGCATATACCCGATGACCTGAAAAGATTTAAAAAACTGACCTATGGTCATAATATCATAATGGGCAAAAACACATGGTACTCACTACCTCGGAGGCCTTTGCCAGGTCGTAATAATATAGTGCTTACAGATATACCGACCGAATGCATTGAGGGAGGATGTGTAACAGCTTATTCCGTAGAAGATGCCCTTGAAAAATGCGAAGAGGGTAAGGAAATATTTATTATCGGTGGAGGATCGGTTTACAGGCAATTTTTCGATATTGCCGACCGCCTCTACCTCACACATGTGCATAAGGATTTTGAAGCCGACACCTTCTTCCCGGACATCAACCCGGAAGTGTGGCAGGAAATTGACAGGGAAGATCATGATAAAACCGATGATGGTGACTTTTCCTGGTCATATGTTACTTACCAGAGAAAGAAATGAGTCCTTCTGTAAATTTTTCCGTTTAGAGATTAAACCCTGAGGGGTATTTGCAATCTATACGGTTGTACAACGATTATAAACGAAAAAACAAGAATTATGAAAATCTTAAAATTTTTCTTTTCAATAGCCTTATTCAGTATTGTGATAGTGGCATGCGAGAAAAGCTCCAATCCACTTAATACTGATGATATTAACCTGGCCGATGATGATGCGGTGAGCGAGGCCATCTTTGACGATATATTCAGTACTGCTGATAACGCAATGCAGATAGTCGAAACATTTATAGCCAAGAACCCCGGTGCCAAAGGCAACGTGGTGATTGTGGCTGACTCCTGCCCGGCTGTAACTGTCGAATTAATAGACGAAGGCCACAGGATCGTCACAATCGATTATGGTGATGGTTGCACCGGATTATGGGACCAGACACGTGCCGGTAAAATAATTATTACGGTTAACGGATTCCGTAGGGTCGAAGGCTCATCCCGCACTCTTACTTTCGAAGATTATTATTTTAATGGCATAAAAGTAGAAGGAACCAAGGTCACTGAAAACATCGGAGTGAACGATTATGGCAATGTGGTATTCAGCGCCACGCTAGCAGAAGGAAAACTTACCTTTCCCAATGATACCGTGGTTACACGTGAGTTTTACCGTGAGAGGGAATGGGTGGCCGGATATGATAGCCGTAGTATCTGGGATGACGAGTGCTTTGTTACCGGTTATGCTTCCGGAACAACATATAAAGGCTTTGCATACGAGAATACCATCAAGAATGCACTGCACTGGAAAAGGGTATGCCGCTTCTTTGTCAGCGGTGTGATAGAGATAAGCCGCGAGGGGACAGAACCCTTCGAGCTTGACTATGGAAACGGTGAATGTGATGCAAAAGCTGTCCTCAGAAGAGGAGATGAAGAAAAAGAAATTACACTGAGGTTCCGCCACAGAATAATACGCTAACTGTTATCCTGAGACAATTGTGCATTTTCAGGTTTAACAAAAAAAGGTATCAGCAGGGTCCATAAGACCAGCAATGTTGAACCGATAACGGCCTCGTGTATACCGTAATAAACAAAGGGTCCGCCCATGGAGTATACCCACACAAGGAATGAGAGTGAGGTAAAAATTATCTGGAATGGACCCTTTACATTCATGAAGCTAACAAGATAAAAGGGAATCATAATAAGCAGTACCGCTGTGATTATTGTCAGCAGTATTTTACTGTGTTCATAACCGGGGGGTATAAACCCGATGATTACCAGGTAGGCAGCGATTATCTCGCTGGGGATTAGCTTCAGGAGACGCGACTGGTAATTATTCTCCTGCTTGATTTGTCTGGCCATGGCAATTGATCGCTAGATTTTTAAAATTTATCAGAACAGTACGTGCAATTTACTAAATTAAAATCTTTTATACAAGCTGCATAAGGAGGTTGAGTAGGGTTGAGTAGGGTTGAGTAGGGTTGAGTAGGGTTGAGTAGGGTTGAGTTTTGAGCTACCAGACTCAACCGGACTGCCGGAAGGCAGTCAGCTAAACACTATTCAACAGGGCGAAGCCCGCTCAACCTTTTAGTTAAAATATCCCATACAGGCTATGGTCGCTGGTGTTGCAGTATAAGATAGAGTAAATAAAAAAGTTCAGCCTGTTGGTGTCGATACGCCTCTGCATGTGGAGCACGGGCGTGTCAGCCTTTATGTCCAGTATGCGGCAGATTTCAGGATCTGGTGCATTGATAGCCTTGATATATTGTTCGCCCCCCTTAACCTCTATCCTGTATGCTGTTCTCAGAATATTGAAAAGCGACTTATTGTCCAGGTTCCTTGCTGAAAACCTGGGTAAATTTATATTTGGCAAATAGGAAATATCATATATTACAGGCTTACCATTAACCAGCCTCAGGCGGGTGAAATGCATGGCGCCCACTTCCCTTTCGTGATCACCCAGGGTGAAAGGAAAGTCATCGGGCCAGGGCGTTAAAGAGGGCTTGATGATGGTCCTTGTCTCAAGGTTCTCCTTCCCGACAGCAGTTGTGGTACCGGAAATTGATAATATCCCTATACCTTTTGGAAGCTTATGGACCACACTTCCCAATCCCTGGTGCCTCTTGATAAATCCCTCATTGCTCAGCAGGTCAAGGGCCTTCCTTACCGTAGGCCTTGTAAGATTATGCAGTTTGCATAACTCATTCTCCGAAGGAAGAAGATCGCCTTCCCTGTATAATCCGTCTGCAATATGCCTTCGCAGAATTTCATATAAGTGTCGGTATTGGGGCGTTTTCCCGGGACTCATTTCTGTAATATTTAATGCAAACATAAGAACAAAATCTTTTAGCTCAAAAGAAAAATCCTGAAAATAAATAACAACATGTAAATATGTGTTTTTGTTAAATTATTCTGGTAAATATTTTTATTCTGCGTTATATATCAGAAAAACAATAGTTTAAGTGTAACAAAATATATTATTGATATTGCTGGTAAAATTGAAAATCATGTTTATATTTGTACTTGTATTTACAAGTAAGAACTATGGCTACACATATTAAAATGCCCAGGCAGGGACAGTCTGTAGAGTCCTGCATCATAACAAAACGTTATGTGGAAGAAGGCAGCGAAGTTATAAAAGGAGATTTACTGTTTGCGTATGAAACCGATAAGGCCTCTTTTGAATATGAGTCGGAGCAAGATGGAATACTGCTTAAGTGGCTTTTCAAGGAAGGTGATGAGGTGCCGGTGCTGGAGGCGGTATGTATTATAGGGGAGGAAGGAGAAGATGTTGATGAGGAGGAAATCCATGCCAGGGACGATGATAGCCGGAATAAACGATCACATCCCCCTGGCCCTGTGGTCCTTTCCCACCTGGAAGGGGGAGCAAGGATATCGCCGAGAGCCAGGAAAATGGCTGAAGAAAAGGGGATTGACATTTCAACGATAAAAGGATCAGGAACGCGTGGTAGAATTATTGTCCGCGATTTGGAAGAGGCTGAAAAAACAGAAAAAAAAGTCGTTCCCACCCCTGCTGATACGGAAGAATATATTGATGAACCACTGGCAAACATCAGGAAAATAATTGCAAAGTCAATGTTAAGATCATTGCAGAATTCGGCCCAGCTTACCCATCACCTGGGGGCAGATGCGAGGAAACTGCTGGCAGCAAGGGATAAGATTAAGGAAGGAAAAGAAAAAGAGGGCTATGTCAATATTACAATCAATGATATGGTTTGTTTTGCGGTAATAAAGGCACTTGCTAAACATCCGCGCATAAATTCACAATTGCATGGTGAAACCATGAGGTTGTTCAGTAATGTTAACCTGGGAATTGCTGTCGATACCGACCGTGGCCTTATGGTTCCTGTAATAAGGCGGGCTGATAAATTAAGCCTCGGGACATTATCAAAGGAGGCTGCAGCATTATCTGCCAGGTGCCGTTCGGGAGCAGTTGATCCAGACATGCTTAATCCCGAAGCAGCATCATTCACGGTTACCAACCTGGGCAATTACGGTGTGGAAATGTTTACCCCTGTAATTAACCTGCCTCAGACAGCTATACTGGGTGTTAATGCCATAGTGCCACGTCCGGCAGACCTGGGTGACGGAATTTATGGTTTTGTCCCTTATATAGGTCTGAGCCTGACATACGATCACCGTGCCATTGACGGTGGTGAGGCTAGCCGTTTTTTAAAACAGGTGGCGGAAGAAATTGAAAATATTGAAATAAAATAGTTACATATGCCAAAGAACCAGTTTATTGACCCTGACAGGATCAGACAGAGAGCGGAGATACGGTTTCAGCCAATCCCGATAAACCAGTACAGTAAATCATTAAATGAAGAAAGAGAAAGCTTCACTGACGAAGAACTTGTGCTCATTTATCATGATATGATGTTGATAAGAGAATTTGAGAATATGCTGAACCTTATCAAAACGAAAGGTGAATACCAGGGTATACCTTATGAGCATCCTGGACCGGCACACCTTTCGATAGGCCAGGAAGCAGCTGCAGTGGGCATGGCATATAAGCTGGATGCCGACGATTATATTTTCGGCTCGCACAGGAGTCATGGAGAGATACTGGCAAAAGGATTATCCGTTATTCATAAAAGCGACAGGCTCATACTGGAAAAAATAATGAAGTCCTATTTTAACGGGACTATTTATAATGTTGTGGTAAAAAATCATAATGGCTCTATCACGGAACTTGCAGAGAAGTTTCTGGTTTATGGCACCCTGGCAGAAATATTCGCACGAATAACAGGATTTAATAAGGGACTGGGGGGCAGCATGCATGCCTTCTTTACTCCTTTTGGGGTATATCCTAATAATGCGATTGTAGGTGGTAGCGGAGACATATCGGTAGGAGCTGCGCTCTATAAAAAGGTAAATCGTAAAAAAGGGATAGTCGTAGCCAATATAGGAGATGCTTCCATGGCCTGCGGCCCGGTGTGGGAAGGAATCTCCTTTGCCACCATGGACCAGTTCACCGAGCTGTGGGAAGGTGATATGAAGGGCGGATTGCCACTGATAATAAATATAATAAACAACCATTACGGTATGGGAGGGCAGACTGCAGGCGAGACTATGGGTTATGGTATTGCCGCACGCATAGGTGCCGGAGTCAACACGGACCAGATGCATGCAGAGAGGATTGACGGCATGAATCCCCTGGCTGTTATTGATGCATTTAAAAGAAAAATGGCCGTCCTGGAGAATGGAAGAGGTCCCGTACTACTCGATACAGTAACTTACCGATACAGCGGCCATTCACCATCCGATGCTTCTTCCTATCGCTCAAAAGAAGAGATGGAGGCATGGCAGAAACATGATTGTATATATAATTATCGAAGAGAACTTATTGAAAATAATATCACCGACAAAGATTCTTTGAACGATATTGACAGGAAGATTAATGACCTGGTGCTCGATATATTCAAAATGGTTATTGACGAGGAAATATCACCCAGGATGGATATGGAAAGAGAACCGGATATTATAGGTGAATTAATGTTTTCCGATGGTTCGCTCGATGCCATGGAGAAGGGAAAACCTGAAGTATTAATGCCTGTTAAAGAAAATCCCAGGGTGAAGCAGATAGCAAGGAAAGAAAGGTATGCCTTCGACAAAGAGGGCAAACCTCATTCAAAGATGAAACAATACCAGCTCAGGGATGGCATTTTTGAGGCAGTGATCGACAGGTTCTATAAAGATCCTACACTGATAGCTTTTGGAGAGGAGAACCGTGACTGGGGTGGTGCCTTTGCCGTTTACCGGGGACTAACTGAAGCCCTGCCTTACAACAGGCTTTTTAATTCCCCTATTTCTGAAGGAGCTATTGTGGGAGTGGCAGTGGGCTACGCTATGTGCGGAGGAAGGGTAATCCCGGAAATTATGTACTGTGACTTCCTGGGGCGAGCAGGGGATGAGGTCTTTAACCAGTTGCCGAAATGGCAGGCAATGAGCGGTAATATAATAAAAATGCCTGTTGTACTCAGAGTGTCTGTAGGTTCAAAGTATGGAGCCCAGCACTCACAGGACTGGACATCGCTAGTGGCTCATATCCCCGGCCTGAAAGTTGTATTCCCGGCAACTCCTTATGATGCAAAGGGTATGATGAATGCAGCATTGCAGGGAACCGACCCGGTGGTTTTCTTTGAAAGCCAGAGAATATATGATATTGGCGAGCAGTTTCACAAGGAAGGAGTACCAGAAGGATACTATGAGATACCACTGGGTGAGCCTGATATCAAAAGGGAAGGATCAGATGTCACTATACTTACCATAGGGGCTACACTGTACAGGGTTATGGAAGCAGCTGATATACTGAAGGATAAATACGGTATAAGCACTGAGATCATTGATGCCCGTTCGCTGGTGCCATTCAATTATAAACCGGTCCTGGAATCAGTGAAAAAGACAGGCAGGATAGTGATCACAGGTGATGCCACAGAGCGTGGTTCTTTTATGAACGATATGGCAAGAACTATTACCGAACTTGCCTTTGATTTTCTTGATGCCCCGGCCGTGGTGGTTGGATCACGTAACTGGATCACCCCGGCTTATGAACTTGAAGATGCCTTCTTCCCCCAGCCTGAATGGATAATTGATGCCATTCATACGTGTATTTTGCCCCTTGACGGACATAAAGTTAGAAATGACTTTTCCTATGAGGGCAGGATTGAAAAAGCAAATCGAGGTATATGAATGTATGGACGGAAATATCGCAGAAACTAAGAAGTGGGACAAGCTCTTGCCAGGATCAGCAAGAATACGTTAAGGTGAATGCCCATATACATACTCCCTATTCATTCAGTTCATTTGATTCTATTGATAGTATTATTGCAGAGGCCCGGAAAGAGGATATCAGGGTTCTCGGTATTAACGATTTTAACACTGTTGATGGTTATCAGGAATGGGCACTGAAATGTTATAAAGCAGGCATATTCCCTCTTTTTAATATTGAAATGATCGGTTTAAATCGTAATGAATTGAAAAAGGGCCACAGGATTAATGACCCCAATAATCCTGGCCGCACTTATATAAGCGGTAAAGCCCTGGCATATCCCCTCAAAATTTCACCTGCTAATCAAGCAAGGCTTAAGCATGTCAGGGACCTGTCGAATGACCATGTACGTGTTATGACTCAAAAAGTAAATAAACTACTGGCAGAAATTGTTGATGATATAAAAATCGATTTCAATAGAATGCTTAAAGACCATACATTGGGTATGGCAAGAGAGCGTCACCTGGCAGGTATGATAAGGAAGAACATCGAAAATAAATATTCCGGTAAAAGGCGTGAGAATATTTTCTTAAAGCTGCTCGGCGATGACTTTCATGGTATCAATGCTGAGGATAAGGCTCAGCTTGAAAACTTAATACGATCTAAACTCCTGAAAGCCGGGGGAGCAGCCTTTGTTGAGGAAGACCCGGAAATATTTATTGAACCCGGAGAAATCCGTGATTTGATTCTCAATGCGGGAGGTATACCCACCTATCCTTTCCTTGCTGATTTTGCAGACGGCAGGTACACTGATTTTGAAGCTGACAGTGAAGGGGCAGCATCATCACTTATTGAAGAAGGATTTTACAGTGTGGAATTTATCCCGGCAAGGAATGATTACCGGAAATTAAGGGATTATGTTGCCTTCTTATACGAGAGGGGATTTATTATTACGTTTGGTACAGAGCATAATTCACCCGGTCTTAAGCCCCTGGAAGTGAAAGCAGCCGGGAGTCACGAACTGGATGATTTTTTGCTCCGGGTGAACTATGAAGGGGCATGCATATTGGCGGCACACCAGTACCTTGTTGCAACAAAGGGATCCGGCTATCTCGGTGAAAAGGGCCTGCCGAAGATATCAGACAGGAAAGGGTTCATTGAATTAGGCAAGAGAATAATAAGGATGACAAAGGAATAATAAAAAGCAAACATAATACTACTTAAACGTATGAAAAACACGACAGTCATAATAACCGGAGGGGCACAGGGCTTTGGTGAAGGAATTGCGCGTGAGTTATTTAAGCAGGGTGCCGATATTGCACTGGCTGATATTAATGAGGATGCAGGCGCCAGGCTCGCTGATGAATTCAATAATAACAACCATGGCAACAAGGCAGTGTTTTATACCTGTGATGTATCGGATTTTCATTCTGTGAAAAAAATGGCAGCATCTGTAGCGGAAGATTTTGGCAGCATAGATGTTCTCATAAGTAATGCAGGTATCCTCCATGCCGGCAGCCTTGAAGAAATGGATTTTGAAACCTTTGAAATGGTTGCCAGAGTAAATTACATGGGCTATTTTAACTGTGTAAAAGCGATAAGTCCCTATATGAAGAAGCAACATAAGGAGGACCCGGGAAGGTTCATGGATATCATCCAGGTGAATTCGAAATCAGGGCTCCAGGGCAGCCTTAAGAATTTTGCATATTCCGGCAGTAAATTTGGAGGGATAGGACTCACACAGTCATTTGCCCTTGAGTTGCTTCCTTTTAACATAAAAGTGAATTCTATCTGCCCGGGGAACTATTTTGAAGGTCCACTGTGGGCCGATCCGGAAAAGGGTTTGTTCAGGCAGTACCTTGATGCCGGCAAGGTGCCCGGTGCCAAAACAATAGAAGATGTCAGGGCACACTATGAACAACAGGTGCCCATGGGCCGTGGTTGCCGTGTTTCGGATCTGGTAAAGGCCATTAATTATGTAATAGATCAGGAATATGAAACCGGCCAGGCTATACCGGTTACGGGTGGACAGGTAATGTTAAAATAAAAGAAATGAAAACCAGGGCAGTACGATTATATGGTAAAAAAGACCTGCGACTCGAAGAATTTGAACTTCCGCCGATAAGCAGTGATGAAATACTGGCAAGGGTAATCACCGACAGTATTTGCATGTCTACCCATAAGGCAGCTGTACAGGGGGAAGAACATAAGAGAGTGCCTGCCAATATATCTTCAAATCCGGTTATGATAGGTCATGAGTTTGCAGGTGAAATTGTGGAGGTGGGAAAGGAGTGGAAAAATAAGTTCAGCCCTGGTGATAAGTTCTCGATACAGCCGGCTATCAATTACGAAGATGGGCCGATGGGCATCCTCAGCGCACCCGGATATTCATATCCCTATATCGGTGGCGATGCAAGCTATGTTATCATACCCCGGGAAGTGATGAAAAAGGATTGCCTGCTTAATTATAAGGGACCGGCTTATTATCCTGCTTCCCTCTCGGAGCCTTTATCATGCGTTATAGGAGCCATGCATGCGAGCTACCATACAAAACCGGGTTCATATATTCACAATATGGGTATCGTTGACGGTGGCAGGATGGCTATCCTTGCCGGTGCCGGGCCAATGGGGCTGGCTGCGATTAATTATGTTCTTGAGCGTAAAGACCGCAGGCCTTCCCTGTTGGTGGTAACCGACATTGACAGGGTAAGACTGGAAAGGGCAGAAAGACTCTATACGCCTGAATATGCAGCAAGCAAGGGTGTCGAACTAAAATATCTTAACACCGGCGCTGTTGATCAACCTGTTGAACACCTGAAAAGGCTTTCAGGCGGGCACGGCTTTAATGACGTTTTCATTTTTGCCCCCGTGGCTTCAGTTATTGAACAGGGGGATGCCATACTGGCTTTCGATGGTTGTCTTAACTTTTTTGCCGGTCCCTCTGATCCGGATTTCAAAGCACCTTTCAATTTCTACAATGCACATTATAATTACACCCATATTGCCGGAACTTCGGGAGGCAATAACAATGATATGAAAGAAGCCCTGGAAATTATGGAGGCGGGACTCGACCCTGCCGGTCTGATTACCCACATAGGGGGACTTAACGCGGTTATTGATACAACGCTCGATTTGCCCTCGATACCTGGAGGTAAAAAATTGATATATACCCATATAGATATGCCTCTAATTGCCATTGAAGATTTTGAAGAGCTGGGGTCTAAAAACAGACTTTATGCCGAACTGGCTGAAATAACAGCAAATAATAAGGGATTATGGTCGGTAGAGGCTGAGGAATATTTGCTGAAGAAATGTTGAGCGGGCTTCGCCCTGTTGAGTAGTGTTGAGCTGACTGCCTTCCGGCAGTCCGGTTGAGTCTGGCAGCTCAAAACTCAACCCTCTCAACCCTACTCAACCCTACTCAACTTCCCTCAACTTCCCTCAACTTCCCATTAGAGTTGAGCGGGCTACGCCCTGTTGAGTAGTGTTGAGCTGACTGCCTTCCGGCAGTCCGGTTGAGTCTGGCAGCTCAAAACTCA
>JAWLEO010000026.1:0-55954 GCA_041686075.1 Bacteroidales bacterium
GGCTGAGGCTAAGGCTGAGGCTAAGGCTAAGGCTAAGGCTGAGGCTGAGGCTGAGGCTGAGGCTAAGGCTGAGGCTGAGGCTAAGGCTGAGGCTAAGGCTGAGGCTGAGGCTGAGGCTGAGGCTGAGGCTAAGGCTGGGGCTGAGGCTGAGGCTGAGGCTGAGGCTAAGGCTGGGGCTGAGGCTGAGGGAAGAGGCGAAAGATGGAATATGAGTTGAGTTTCACAGGCGGCACATTTAGGACGGCTTAGATGCCTGAAATTTGAACCGGAGCGACAAAGAAATACCATATTTATTTTCCTGATCATCCTGGTGTCATAAATCAATCACCAGGTCATCAAGGTTTCTTTTTGGAACGTGATGAACACCTTCTTTGTCTCTCCAGTATTTAATATCACCTTCCTTTACTTCATCAATAACAACCTTCTCCTTTGGTTTACCCAATGCTATAATAAGTAATATTTCATAACGGGCAGGTATCTTGAGATCAAATCTGAGCTTATCCCTGTCAATAGATGCTATTATACACCCCCCGTATCCTTTCTCAGTAGCTCCCAGTGTTATACTCTGTGCCGCTACTCCATGATCAACTCCAAAAGAATCACTTATGGTTTTATCTCCGAGAATAATTATATAAGCTGAGGGTTGTTCTCCTTTTTCCGGTCCTTCCCAGTCTTCCAGATACCCAGCCCATTTTGTCGACGGGAAGACGGTATCACATGTGAACGGATCATTCACAACAATAAATTTAAGAGCCTGTTTATTCGATCCTGAAGCTGATAAACGGGCCAGGTTTACAATTTGAAGAAGTTCTTCCCTTGAAATTTTCTTATCCTGGTAAAAACGACGGCAGCTTCTGTTTTTCAATACAAGTTTATGCAGATCCATACTAATATCGTGAGGCAATAATATCCCAGTCGACTATCTCCCAGAAAGATTTTATATAGTCGGGCCGTTTATTCCTGTAATCGATATAATAAGCATGTTCCCACACATCACATGTCAGGATGGGTTTGAGCCCGTCGCGCAGAGGATTTTCAGCATTTGATTTCCGGACAATAGAAAGACTCCCGTTATTGTTTTTTACAAGCCATGCCCATCCCGAGCCAAAGAGGCTGGCAGCTTCTTCACCGAACTTGTTCTTAAATTCATCAAAGGAGCCAAATGATGCTTCAATAGCTTCAGCCAGCTCATCTTTAGGCTCCCTACGGCCATCTTTCGAAAAACCTTCGAAATAAAAAGTATGATTCCATACCTGGGCCCCATTATTGAAAATAGCACCGTCGGCATTTTTAATTATTGATTCCAGGCTGGCATCTTCGAACTGCGACCCGCGAATAAGGGAATTCAATGTATCTACATATTTCTGGTGATGCTTACCATAGTGGTAATCAATTGTTTCTTCACTTATGTAAGGCTTAAGAGCATCTCGCTCAAATGGCAGTTTTGGTAATTGGTGATTCATGGTTTTAATATTTTTAAAGTTATTTATTATAAAAATAAGCAATTTTTTACCAAATAAAAAGGGAGGATTTAGTTATCCGGAATAATGGAAGCCGGCAAAGATATCCTTTCTTACATGTGGTATAACATTGAGGGCTTCAGCCTTTTCATAGAGAGTCATTACTGCATCACGACCCGCTTTACCCAGCTCCCGGCTAAAGTCATTTACATATAACTCAATATGTTTTTGCATAACACCAGCTTTCATAGATGCTGCATATTTTTTTACAAAGTCATATGATGATCCGGGATTGTTGCAGGCAAAATTGATGCTCGAGGCAAGTACTCTTTGCACCTTAAGGGCTACCTTCTCCCCCAGTGCCCTTTTAATAGCTATGCCTCCCAGCGGTATGGGCATTCCCGTTTGTTTCTTCCACACTTCGCCCAGGTCAGCAATCTTGTACAGTCCTTTAGCCCGGTAAGTGAATCTGTTTTCATGGATAAGAAGACCTGCAGCCGCTTCTCCTTTTAAAACAATATCTTCTATGTCAGAGAAGAGAACCTCATGTTTCTCTTTCAATTCCGGGTATATAACACTCATAAGCAAATTTGCCGTGGTGAACCTGCCCGGTATAGCTATTGGCTGACCTGCAAGATGGCCAGGGGATACTTTATCGGCTGCTACCAGCAGGGGTCCGTTATTGTAGCCCAGTGCCGATCCCGAATTAAGCAAAACGTAATTGTCAGATACATAAGCATAGGCATGATAGCTAAGTTTTGTTATATCAAGCTCGGCATTGAAAGCTTTTTTGTTCAACTCTTCAACATCAGTGAGTTCACACTCAAAGTCCATATTAAAAGTATCAACCTTACCGTTCAACATTGCATCAAAAATGAATGTATCATTCGGGCAGGTTGATATTCCAAGACTGTACGCTTTCATTTCACTATATCCTTAAAGTATTTTTCAAACTTATTACCAAGCTGCTCAAGTGCAAGGTTTATATCCCATAAAGCTTTATTCCTGGGTCCGACCATATTTGAAACCGATCTTATCCCGATGCATGGTATTCCTTGTTTATTACACACATAATAGGCTGCAGCGCCTTCCATGCTTTCTATATCAGGATCATACTCTGAGCGGATCGCATCGCGACCTTCGGCCGATCCTGTTGAAACACTCAATGTTACCGCCTTAACGGCTATGTAGCCAGACACCAGCTTTTGCACTATGTCCTCACTGGCATAGAAGGTACCGGAAGGGGTGTACTCATCACCGGCAGTTTCGATACCTGCCCTGCTGACCGGTATGAATCCTTTACCGTCGCACACTCCAAGATCAGCAAAACTGTCTGTCACCGGAACAACAACGGTACCGGGAGGTAGATTTTCATTGTAACTGCCAGCTATGCCGATATTTATCAGCAGGTCAGGTTTGCCATTAACTGCAAGATATTTCATTATTGCATATACTGTTGACACCGGGCCTATACCACTTATTAACATGGACGACAATGTATCAGGGTATTCTTTTTCTACTTTATTCAAACATTCGATCTCCCTTGCGGTAGCTGCTGTTATTAAAATATTTTTGATCATCCGGCATGTTTAATTGTCAAGTAATGAATAAAGATATTGTTTTTCCGGATAAAAAGGGGCAAATTTGAATCGAACTAAAACGGCAAGTATATATGATCTATCTAACCAGGAGGGAAAGGTTCAGTGCTGCACACAGGATGTACAGGCCTGATTTCAGTGATGAAAAGAATGAAGAAGTGTACGGTCCGTGTTCAAACCCGGAATGGCATGGTCATAATTATGAACTTTTTGTTACTGTCAGGGGCGAAATGAACAAAGAACTCGGCTATGCCATTAACCTTAAAAAGCTCAAAAGGATAATTATTGAAAATGTCATCGAGCCTCTTGATCATAAGAATATCAACACCGAGGTTGATTTCATGAAGGGAAAGCTGGCATCCACCGAGAATATTGCAATAGCTATATGGGAAATACTGGAACCCAAGATAAGGAAAGAAGGTGTAGAATTGCATTGCGTTAAGATCACTGAAACAGAAAATAATTACATCGAGTACTACGGTTAAAAAAATACCAAACAATGGAAATAATAAATAACGGATCGGGACTAAAAGATAACGGAGGTTATAATAAGATTGAAACCTGGGAGGATGAAAAAACCGGCAAAATGGCTGACCTGTACCGGGAAGTATTACATTTAATCGGGGAGGATGCCCAGAGGGAGGGTTTACAGGACACACCTTTAAGGGTGGCAAAAGCCATTCAGTTTCTAACCCAGGGTTATAACCACGACCCCCATGAGATTCTAAGGAAAGCAATGTTCCGTGAGGATTACAGGCAAATGGTTATTGTTAAAGACATTGAACTTTTTTCACTTTGTGAGCATCATATGCTACCCTTTTACGGGAAGGCTCACGTAGCCTATATACCGGATAAATACATTACCGGTTTAAGCAAGCTGGCCAGGGTTACCGATGCCTATGCCAGGCGCCTTCAGGTGCAGGAGAGGCTAACCAATCAAATCAGGGACTGCATACAGGAGACACTTGATCCGCTGGGCGTGGCCGTTGTAATTGAAGCCCAGCATATGTGTATGCAAATCAGGGGTGTACAAAAACAACACTCCGTTACTACAACTTCTGCTTTTACCGGTTGTTTCTTAAAACACATGCCAACGCGTGAAGAATTTATTCATTTAATAGGATCTAATTTACATTAGTATGAAAGCATATGTTTTCCCCGGGCAGGGAGCACAATTCAGCGGTATGGGAAAAGACCTGTACGAGTCAGATGATAAATGCAGGGAAATGTTTAACGAGGGGAATGATATTCTCGGTTTCGATATTACTGATATAATGTTCAACGGTACTGACGATGACCTTAAGCAAACCAGGGTGACACAGCCGGCCATATTTCTCCATTCCACAATACTGGCCGAAGCCCTGGGGGATAAATTTGTGCCTGACATGGTTGCCGGCCATTCCCTGGGTGAGTTTTCAGCACTGGTGACCAACGGCACCCTCAGGTTTGAAGACGGACTGAGGCTGGTGGCCCAGCGGGCACATGCGATGCAGAAAGCTTGTGAGACAAGACCGTCGACCATGGCTGCAATCATAGGCCTCGAGGATAACACAGTGGAAGAAGTGTGTGAATCAATAGATGATATAGTAATACCTGCCAATTATAATTCACCCGGCCAGATTGTAATTTCAGGATCTGTTGAAGGGGTAGACCGGGCAATAGAAATATTGAAGCACAAGGGTGCACGTATGACGGTTAAACTTGCAGTGGGCGGTGCTTTTCACACCCAGTTAATGGAGCCGGCCAGGCTTGAACTGGAAGAGGCTATCAACAGAACCCGCTTCTCTGAGCCTTCATGCCCCGTTTACCAGAATGTTACTGCTAAATCGGTAATTGATCCCGGTGAGATCAGGGCCAACCTGGTGGCACAGCTCACTTCCCCGGTGAAATGGACGCAGACCATACTCAATATGATAAGGGACGGCGCTGACCACTTCACTGAGGTAGGACCCGGAAATGTGCTGCAGGGATTAATAAAGAAAACTGACAGGCTTGTAACAGTAGATTCTGCCAGTAAATTTGTTTAAGAATTATAAGAATTTGCTTTATCATTACCTTCATCCTTCCCTGGCTTAACTATGACACCCTTATGTACCCTGCCATCGATCATTATATTTAAGGCTTTATCAAACCTGACATGCCTTATATATTCATCCTGGTAAACATGAGGGGTATTATTCAGGAAATCAACATCATAATAACCATCATTCATAAAGGGATTTACCGTAAAGTAACCTACCCTGAAAGATGTTATATTCTGAAAGAAATGTGTGCCCTGACTTGGATCTATGCGGTAATCGGGCAATCCTGATTCAACTATCACCCTGGCCTGTGATATATGTGGCCACTTGATAGGTATACCAAGCCAGGGATCTGTTGATCCCCAGCGGCCAGGCCCTATAAGAACATAATTTTTAGCATTCTTAATAAATTCCCTGTTGATCTTATCAATCACATCAACTATCTTTTCATTCCTGACTGCTTTGAATGTTTCAGGTTTAACATAGATAAGGTCATAGATACCTCTTATCCTGCCGTTGCCCAGTGCGGAATCTGACATGATAATGGTATCTTCTTTATTTATATTTTCCAGGTCTATTTTACCTGACTGGTCACTTTCCACAGTAGGTCTTATCTGCAGGAAGTTAAAAATGTTGGGAAGGCTTGATTCGGTTTCGAGGTTAGCCGCAAATTCAATCTCAACAGGGTTACCCATTTCCTTCTGCCCTAGCTCAAGGAGGTAATCGAGCACTTCAGCCAGGGGAAATGAACTATGCTTGAGGATATTATCAAATGTTATTATCCGTTTACCCTCGTGTGAGATACCGGGCCTTATGATATTATTATGCATATCGTATGTTGAAGCTACTTTCTTAAGCGTGCTTTTACTTATATCATCGTTTATTTTTAGCTTTTTGATATTTACACCGTCATCAACTGATGGAACAAAGCTATCTATATCGAGATCGAGGGCATAATAAAGTTTCTGGCTTTCTTTAAGAGCCGTGGCCGGTGAACTTAGTTGTAATACTTTTGAAGGGTATTTAGGAGAGAAACGCAATGAGACCCCGCCATCAACTATAAGTTTTCCGAGCCCCATCGCAATATTGGCTATCCCATCCTCGGCTTTTTCCGATCCTATGGGATAAAAATTGATTGACCGCGCCACACCTGATAGAGTAGGATAATAAATATTACCATGCCTGTTACCACATACCTCCTGGATAATAATCCCCATTTTTTCCTCGTCAATTACATTTGCAGTGGCAGTCATATAAGCTTTACTGCTCTTATAATATACCGAGGCATATACTTCTTTTATGGCATCCGAGACCATCTTCACCATAACAGGGTTGTCGGCGGCCCTTGGTATCATATAAGTTGAGTAAATACCTGCGAATGGTTGGTAGTGGCTGTCTTCGAGTTTACTGGACGATCTCACGGCCAACGGGTGTGACCGTGAAACCGATAAGAAGGCATACAGGTCCTGGTACACCCAGCCCGGCAGTTCAGCATCCACGAATTTTTTCAGTATTTCTTCATCGGGAAGGTCACTTATTCCGACCGAGTGCAGGTTGTTCCTCTCCATAAACTCATCGAAAACATCGGTGCTGAGCACAATGGTACGGGGTATGGTAATAAGCGTCCCAGGATATTTATGAAATAATTTTTGTTTCTTAATAAGGCTGTTAATAAAGGCAAGACCGCGTGCCTTACCCCCTATGGAACCTTCACCTATCCTGCTGAAAATCTGATATTCATCAAAGGTATTGCGGTCAAATTTAGCAATCACACCCCTACCCTTCCCCAGCCTGAAACTCGATATTGCTACATAGATAAATCTTCTCATGTCTTCCATGGAATCAAAATCTTCCATCCTGATGAACTTGAAAAGCTGGGCTACAGGAAATAATGCCCTAGCATTCAGCCACTTAGAAAAATGATCCCGTTCAGCATGATAGAAAAGAGATTTATGGGGCAGGGTTAATAGTTTTTGCTGTAAACTATGCAGGTCGGTGGCAATACCTATTGTTTCCATGGTATCGGGATCTCTGAAAATAAAAGGTCCAAATGCCAGGTTCTGGATAATAAAATTTCTCAGTTCTATTGATAGGTTCTTGGAATACTTATTCAGAAATCCCACTCCCAGTTCATCGGCTATTTTTTTTGATTCAATATTCGATGATTGGAGGAGTAATGGCATATTACTGTCATCCTCCTTAATTAGTTTGATAAGGTCAATCCCGGCATCGTCCTTATATTCACCCTTTTTCTTATATGAGATATCGGAGATTACTCCCAGCAAATTGTATTTATATTTCTGATACAGGGCAATAGCATCCTCATAATTGGTAGCCAGTAATATCTTGGGCCGACCTCTCATTTTCAGCATTTTCTGGTGAGGATTAAGTGCTTCCTGCTGAAAATCCCGTGATTGTTTAAGAACTATTTTATAAAGGTTTGGCAGGTAAGAAGATATATAACGTACTGAATCCTCCACGAGAATTATGGCCTGGACACCAACTACCTCAATATCATGTTCAGCATTCATACTGTCTTCCAGCAGTTTGATAATAGCCAGCAGAAGGCTGGCCTCACCCAGCCAGCAGAAAATATAATCAACGGCACTAAGATCTTCCCTCTGGAGCCTCAAGGATACTTCACGGGAAAAATAGGTAAGGGCAACTATTGGGATTGAGGGGGATTTTCCCTTTATCCTGCGTGCAATAGCAAAAACATCTTTGTCCCTGAAGTTAAGCATAGAAATAACGAGGTCTATTTTTTCCTCGTTCAGGATCTTCATTGCTTCTTCTTCACTGTCAGTCTGCACAAAGGAGGGAGGGTATCTCAGGTTAAGCGATACATACTCATTAAATATCTGTTCATCGATACGTCCATCTTCTTCGAGCATATAATTATCATAATTGCTGCATATAATCAACACCTTATGAATACGTTTCTGCATCAAAAGGTCAAAAGAAGTATCACTGAAGTCATACTTCTGCAATTCCATTATACCTTCAATAAGTGCCATATTAACTACATTCAGTACATTCGATAGTAGAAATTCGTTTTTTACCGTCCATCCTTACTGCAAGCGGTGATTTGAACCTTACGTGCTTAAAGAATTTCCCTTTATATATCACTTTTTCCTTTTTCAGCCTGTCCCACTTTACAAACTCGTCGGATGATTCCTGATCGATAGAGAAATAGCCAACATTCATTGATGTAACATTATGGAAGAAATGTGAGCCAAGGGAAGCATCCAGTGGGAAATCTGGCAGGCTTACTTCCACAATAACTTTGGCCTGTGATATTTGGGGCCAGGCTACTGGAACACCGATAAACCTGTCTCTGGTACCCCAGCGTCCGGGTCCTATTAATATATACTTCTTACCCTCTGCTATCATTTTATCATTTATAGAGTCTATTTCCTCAGCCATTGCATCGGTATGAGTATTATCAAATTTATCAGGATCGATATATATAACATCGGTGATGTCATCCACTTTGCCATTCCCCATACTTCTACGTGATATCAGCAAACAATCATCCTTGCTAATTTTATCCAGATTAATATTATATCCTGCACCGCTGCCAACCATTGGTTTTACCTGCAGCAGGTAAAAGTCGGCCTTACCACTCTTATCCAGATTAAGGTCAACAGCATATTCAATCTCCACCGGGGCACCGAATGCTTCCTTCACCACATCCAGTACTGTGGCTATAGTCTGGGCAAAGGGTATATAATCATACTTCAATATATTGGCAAAATTCACCACCCTCGGGCCGTAAGTATCTATCCCGGGTTCAATGGTATCATTATCAGGGTTATATACTGAGGCACAATGTTTCAATGTACCGTGTCTCTCAGCATCAGATATATCAAGTTTTACCAGTCCTGCACTTTCCCCTTCAAGCAAGTTTATTTCTTCCTTTTTCATATCTACGGCATAAAAATAAACCTGTGTATCTTTGGATACATCCTTCTGGGATACTATTTCAAGTGAGGGGTAACTTGGTGAAAACCTGTATGCTTTTTCACCTTCAACAACATATTGTCCCAGTCCCACTGCAGCAACAGCAAATCCTTCGTCGGGTTTCATATGAGCAACAGGGTAAAAGTTATATGATTGGGCCGTACCGCTTATATGTGGGTAGAAGGCATCTTCAAACCTGTTACCGACAACTTCCTGCAAAACAATTGCCATTTTTTCCTGTTCGATCATATAGTTTATTGCCTCGAAATATGTACGGGCACTTTTTGAATATATAGATGCGAAGACAAGCTTAATGGCATTCATGATAATTTTAAGTCTGACTTCAAAATCAGGATTATTATTCGGCAGGAGGTATGTTCCAAATACCCCGGAAAAGGGCTGGCTCAGTGAGTCTTCAAAAAGGCTTGATGAGCGAATTGCTATCGGCCTGTCCATCAGTTTAAGGAAGGATCTCAGCTTTTTTTCGAGATTATAGGAAAGGTTGCTGTTAAGGAATTTTCTTTTAAGTTGTTCATAGTCCTTTTCCTCCTTAATAACCGGCCGCAGCTTGTTTGTTTCTATAAAAAGGTCAAATTCATCTGTTCCGATTATTACTGTTACAGGGCTTTTTATGTTTATCCCCGGGGTGAGCTTACCCAGTTCAAAGCCGTATATCAGGGTATTAATAAAGGCCAGGCCTCTGCCCTTCCCGCCCAGTGAACCGCTCGTAAGGCTTACAACGTTGGTTTCATCTAAGGCTGCTGATTCCACGTAGTTTACCACCTTCCCCTTATCGAGCTCACGCCGACGCTTTGATATAAGTTCAAGCAAAAAATTCCTGAGTTCTGAAAGGCTGGAAAAATCACTTATCTTCATGGGGTTAATGATCTTGGCAATCTTAACCTCGCCCCTGGCCATAAGCCATAGCGAGAAATGGTTCTTCATTGCATGGTAGACAAGTGAATCTTCAGGTATTGTTTTGAGGTATTGTTCAAATTCATTCATCGATTTGGCCACTGCAATCTGCCTTCCCATATTATCCCGGTATACAAAATGGCCAAAGCCGAGGTAATAATTAATGAATGATCTGAGGTCCTGAAGGAGGCTCTGGGAATTTTTGTTTATAAAGTTTGATTTTAGTGAATGTGCGTATTTTGAATTTTCCGGATCGGATGATTGAAGCACGGTCGGCAGGTTAGGCAGTTCATTTTTGACATACTTGATAAGCTCGTAGCCTGCTTTGTCGTTCAATTTATTATTTTTCGGGAATCTCATGTCAGATATCACGCACAGCATGTTGTTCTTGTACCTGTCGATTATAGCCAGGGCATCTTCGTAGGTTGTTGCCAGCAATATTTTAGGCCTGGCCCTCATTTTAAGCACCTTATACAACTCATCGGTACTCACATCTTCTATAAGATGTCTTGTTTGTTCCATCACCAGGGTATACAGTGTAGGCAGGTAACTGGAATAGTATTCAGCCGAGTCTTCCACCAGCATGATAACTCTTGTCAGGCCCTTCCTGGTATCATTTTCGACATTCACCCTGTCTTCAAGAAGCTTAACCATGGCAAAGAACACCCGCGTTTCACCTGTCCATACAAAATATTCGTCAAAGGGGTATCCCGTGTCTCTTTTTTTCTTCACATAGCCCACATCATCCTGGCTGCTAAGCAATAGAAAAGTAGGTATGTAGGGATACTTCTGTTTTATTTTGAGGCATAGTTTCATGGGATTTTCCTTTTCCACACCCAGCATAACTATAATAAGGTCAAAATGCTTCGATCTTAGTCGTTCCATTGCTTCTTCGAGCCCGGATACACCTGTTACCCTCGGCATTGAGGTGAGGTTAAGCTGGTGATATTCGCCAAAAATATACTCGGAGAACCTTCCTTCGCCTTCTATTGAGTAAGCATCATACAGGTTTGCCACCAGCAATATTTCCTTCACTTTAAAGGGCATGAGGTCATGGAAGATATCACGCTCGGCGTTATATCTTTCCAGGAAGCGTTGAAGGAGCTGACGGGATGAAGTTCCGGGCTTTGCTGTATCATCCACGATGACCGCTTCAGGGATATTCATCATTTCCCTTGCAAGCGAACTGTTTATAAAGCCCGTGATCAGGCTTGCCAGGTTTTCAATAAGATCTTTTTCCTCTTCAAGGAATACTCCGTAATCGCTTGGTTCGAATTCCCGGGTATAGAATACTTCTATTGATCCCCTGACATTATTTATGGTCTTAAATTCCTGTATCAGTCCCCACTTGGTCTCCTCGAAATTTGTTGTAACAAATACTTTATTGCCATATTTTATCCTGGCAACGGTAAACTCAGGATACTGCCATGCCGGTGGCAGTGTATGAACCATTTTTTGCATTGTTTCATCAATTGACTTCCCTTCTTTAAGGATAGCAGTAGTACGGTTTATACAGGCCAGTTCTTTAAGCCGTTCTTGCTGGTCAAGCAACAGTTGTTTATACCTTTTATCCTGAATTTTCCCCATACGTAAGCATATTTTAAAGCATTTAAAGATACCTCTTTATCAAATAAAAAAAAAGGTGTCCACCGGGACACCTATTAATAAAAAAGTGAATTTTTCCCTATTTTGATTCCCAGGTTGACCCACTGCGCAGCAGTTCGTCAACATTCTTTATTTCCCTGTTTTTCTGCACTTTAGTTATCTGCCCTTTTATAGACATTTCATAGGTCGGGGCTGAAACGCATCGTATAACTCCCATAGCCACAGGGTAACCGGGGTATCTCATATTAGCTAGCATGGTATGAATGCCCGGATTATTTTCTTCACAATCATGCACAAGGATATCTTTTTCAGTGATTCCCTTACCCAGCTTTACCACCTTAAGTTTCAATCCGTCGAGTTTAAGTCCTTTATCCATGTTTTTACCGAATAACATGGGCTCACCCTGTTTAAGGATAATGGTATTTTCTTCCCTTGTTTCCCTGTCAGCCAGTTGTTTATGCACCCCGTCATTAAAAATCACGCAATTCTGTAATACTTCTACGACCGATGTCCCTTCATGCATGGCAGCCTGCTTATATACTTCTGTTGAAAGTTGCACATTGGAATCTATGGTACGTGCAAAAAACTTTCCTTTGGCTCCTATCACCAGCTCACCTACAGAAAAGGGCTCTTCAACTGTGCCAAAGGGTGATGTTTTTGTAACGGCCCCTCTCTCTGAAGTTGGTGAGTACTGTCCTTTAGTAAGTCCATATATCTCGTTATTGAAGAGGATGATATTGATATCTATATTTCTCCTTATAGCATGAATAAAATGGTTGCCTCCGATGGCCATTGCATCGCCGTCGCCGGTTATCTGCCACACACTGAGGTCAGGATTAGCCACTTTTACTCCTGTTGCCAGAGCTGAAGCACGGCCATGGATACCATGGAATCCGTAAGTGTTCATATAATAAGGGAATCTCGAGGAGCAGCCGATACCGGAGATAAAGGCAAACTTCTCTTTCGGTATCTTAAGTTCGGCCAGGGTCCTGGTAACGGCGGCCAGTATGGCATGATTACCACAACCGGGACACCATCTTACTTCCTGGTCACTTTTAAAATCCTTCGGACTATAATGTATTTCTTCTTCAGCCATAATTTATTCCTCCAGTATCTTGATGCATTCTTCTTTTACCTCGGCACAAATAAAGGGCAATCCCTGGACTTTATTTATTTGTTTAAACTTAAATTCTTCGAATTCCATTCTCAGGTATCTAACGAATTGCCCGGCATTGAGTTCGGCCACTACCAGTTTTTTAAATCTTGAAAAGACGTCAGCGGTATTGGCCGGCAACGGGTTTATGTGATTAAAATGAGCAAGGCTTACTTTTCTACCTTCCTTTCTAAGTGCCCGTACAGCAGTGAGCAGGTGGCCATAGGTTCCTCCCCAGCCTATAAGCAGCATATCACCTTCATCATCGCCATAAGTTTTGAGGTGAGGCACCTTAGTTACCACCCGTGCCACTTTTTCGGCCCTTATCTTTACCATATATTCATGGTTCTCAGGAATATATGACACTGTCCCCTTCACTGTTTTTTCCAGTCCTCCTATCCTGTGTTCCCTTCCCCGGGTTCCGGGTACAGCCCACTTCCTGCTGAGTTTCTTTTCATCCCGTTCGTAGGGTATAAATTCGTCATCCCCTTCTCCGACCAATGGTGGTTTAATTTCGGGCAGTGAATCCATTGAGGGTATCTTCCACGGTTCAGAGCCATTGGCAAGAAAGCCGTCTGAGAGCAAAATCACGGGAACCATATGTTCAAGGGCTATCCTGGCCGCCTCAAATGCATATTGAAAGCAATTGGATGGTGTACTTGCCGCAATGACTACCAAAGGGCATTCCCCATTCCGGCCGTATAATGCCTGCAAAAGGTCAGCCTGTTCTGTCTTGGTTGGCAGTCCTGTGGAAGGACCTCCCCGCTGAACATCAATAATCACTATTGGTAATTCAGTCATAACGGCCAGGCCCAGTGCTTCTGATTTAAGTGCCAGCCCGGGTCCGGAGGTTGTTGTAACAGCCAGGTTACCTGCGAAGCTTGCCCCTAAAGAAGTACAGATACCGGCAATCTCATCTTCAGCCTGGAAGCTTTTTACACCCAGGTCTTTTCTTGCAGCCAGGGCTTCCAGTATGCCGGTAGCAGGAGTTATGGGGTAGGATCCTATAAATAGTCCCAGACCTGCCTTCTCTGCTGCGGCAAGCAAACCCCATGCTGTAGCGGTATTACCGTCAATAGTACGGTATATTCCTTTTTCAATGCTTGCGGGCCTTACCTTATAAATCGGCGCCATTACTTCTATAGTCTCGGCATAATTATAACCTGCCTTGAGTACTGCTCTGTTGGCTTCTATTATCTTTGGTCTCTTATTGAACTTATGTTTGAAATATTCCTCTGTATACTTCAGGTCACGCCCAAACAGGAAGTAAACCATACCCAGGGCGAACATATTTTTGGTACGTATAACCGTTTTAGGATCAAGACCGTGATCCTTAAGGGTTTCCTTCACCATAGAAGTGATCGGTGCAGAGATCACATTATAATTATCAAGTTTATCCTCAACTATAGGATTACGTGTATAGCCAGCTTTCTTAATATTTTTCTCGGTGAAATTATCTTCATCAATGATAATTATACCTCCCTTGCGGATATTTTTAGCGTTCGCCTTTACTGCCGCTGGGTTCATGGCAACGAGTATATCTGCATAATCACCCGGTGTATTTACTTCCGAATGCCCCACGTGCACCTGGAAGCCTGACACTCCTCCCACAGTTCCCTGTGGAGCCCTTATCTCAGCCGGATAATCCGGGAAAGTAGACAGGTCATTACCAAAAAGGGCTGATGTGTTGGAAAATAAAGTACCGGTAAGCTGCATTCCGTCACCTGAATCACCAGAAAAACGTATTACAACATCTTCTCGTTCGATGACACGCTCACTCTTATTCATATTTATGATTTATATATTCACTACAAAAGAACAGTTCAATCAGGTCTAAAAATAAATGCATACGAAGACCTTTGGTTTTCATATGCATCGGGAAGCTTTAAGTATGCGTTTTCTATAATTTTCGATACTCTAAAAGGTTGCATTTATCTATAATGCAAAATTAAGTAATTTCATTTGTGAATATTAAACATTTATCACTTTTTTAAACATGATTTTGGTCATGTTTTAACAGTTGTAAGAATCTGCATCCAAGTGCCTCAATCGGCATTTTCAGTTCCAGATATCGGCCACTTGGAGGTTAATATCGCCACCTTCAAAGAACATATTTGCAATTCTTTCAAAGTAAGTTGTATAATCAGAAACGAAGAATTTATCATTTGCTTTTTTACTCCCGGGATTGAGAAGATGATTTTCTTCCAGCATTTCCCTCAATTTCATGGCGACCACCCTTGCCGAATCGACCACTTCTATATTAAAATTATAGAACTTGCTTATCTGGTTCCTTATCAGGGGGTAGTGAGTGCAACCCAGAACCAGTGCCTGTAAACCGGTGAGATTTTCATCAGAGAGGTAAGTTCTTATTATGGCATTTGAAATATCATCAAAAATAAAGCCCTCCTCTATCATAGGTACAAGCAAGGGTGTAGAAAGTGAAACAATCTCACACTCCGGGGCTTTTTCTTTAAAACCAGATTCATATGTCCCTGAGCTTATTGTTCTTTTTGTACCTATCACGCCCACCCTTGAATAATCTTTAGTTGCAATGTAGTCTATTACAGGGCTTATAACATCAAGCAATAAAACCTCTTTTCCATATTCTTTCTTCAAGACTGAATAAGCCGAAGCAGAAGCGGAGTTACATGCTATAAGAACAAGTTTAGCACCGTGGCCCATAAGGAATTCGGTAATTTTCCTGCTATAGTTTATTATTGCCCCTTCTGATTTATCTCCGTATGGGAGATGGGCGGTATCTCCAAAATATACGAGTTCCTCATCAGGGAGAATCTGTTTAATGGCATGAGCCACGGTTAATCCCCCTACTCCGGAGTCAAATACTCCAATGGGCTTATCATTGAGGCTTCTCATAATGAAAAAAATGACCATTCTCTGCGAATGGTCACCTGTATTTGATTCACAATATTTACTCTATTCCAAGCCTGGCCTTAACCCGATCAAGAATATTTTCACTTTTTGTTTCATCAAAATAAATGATCGGCCCACGTGCAAGATCGAAAATGTAAGTAAAACCGCCTTCCATGGCTACATCTTCGATAGCTTTTTCAGCTTTTTGAATAACCGGTTGCATGAGCTCCATTTGCTTATCCTGGAGCTGCTGGTCGGCATTCTGTTGAAAATTTGTTATTCGCTGCTGCAAACCCATCAACTCTTCTTCTTTTGTCTGACGTACAAGATCAGATAGTTTATCAGCTTCATTGGTATACTCGTTGAGCTTATTATTGTATTCAACCTGCATTATTTCCAGTGTATTCTGCAGTTCGGTCCGCAGTGTTTCCATTTGAGAGATGATTGTATCCCTTTCAGGCATTAATGAGAATAATTCATCAGAATTAATATGTCCGAATTTATAATTCTGTGCTGATATATTCTGGCCGAAAGATGCAAGCATTGCCAGCAGCATTAATCCAATTAGTTTTTTCATTGTTCTTTTTTTAATATTTGATTTTATCCCTGCAAATGTAATTAATTAATTCTTATAACCTAATTTTTCAAGTACTTCATCACTAACATCATACCTTGGGTCTGTATACAGCATATTCATTCCTGCCGAGGTATCAAATATAACTGCGTAATTACCGTCGGCTGCAATTTCTTTCACTGCACTATAGATCTCATCCTGTATAGGTTGTATGAGTTCCTGGCGTTTTTGGTAGAGTTCCCCTTCAACACCAAAATATTTATCCTGAAGTTCCTTGGCTTCCTGTTCTTTTTTGATGATTTCTTCTTCACGCTTTATTTTTGCTTCACGTGAAAGCAGAACCACTTCATTCTGGTAGTTTTTATACATTTCTTCCACCAGGTCATAAGCTTCGGCTATTTCCTGTTCCCATCCTTTTGACAGCTCATCGAGTTTTTCCTCTGCTGCCTTATATGATGGGATGTTATTAAGGATATATTCCGTATCTACAAAAGCATATTTCTGTGCTGAGGCTGTACCAGTCAGAAATATAATAGCTGTAAAAAGTAACGTTATTTTTTTCATGTCTGATAGTTTTAATTTTCTAAAATTGTTGTCCCATTACAAAATGGAATTGTGAACCGGCCACATCCCTTCCGGGTATGGCGTCAAAACCGTAAGCCCAGTCAATCCCCAGCAGGCCAAACATTGGCAGGTTTGCACGCAAACCAACTCCTGCTGACCTGTGCATTTTGAATGGGTTAAATTCTTTAAGTTCATACCAGGCTTTTCCCGCTTCAAGAAATGCAAGCATATAGATTGTCGCCTGTGGATTGAGTGTCAGTGGATACCTGAGTTCAAAGGTAAGTTTTGAATAAACATTACCCGCGTATACAGTTTTATTATCTTTTACTACTGTCGGGGTAAGGCTTCCATTTTCATATCCCCTCAGTGCTATGACATCACGTCCGTAAAAGCTATAGCCTGTCATGCCGTCTCCACCAAGGTAGAAATTCTCAAAAGGAGAGGGTCCAATATCCTTGTTATAATATCCCAGGTAGCCGAATGATACCCTTGTATTGAGTACAAACTTATTAAAGAGCTCATAATAATAATCTCCTTTAAACAACCATTTATGGAATTCTATCCACCTGTACTTCTCCTGGTCGGTGGCATTAGAATAGTCTTTACCGTTAATTAATGAATAAGGGGGTGTCATTTGTAATGAAAGGCTGAAAGAGGATCCCCTGCGCGGATATATAAGGCTCGGTGCTGTTGAGAATCTTGTGAGCCTTGTTGTGAGCGACAGCATGTTAGCCTCGCCGTTCCTGAACAAGAAATTATAATATGAATAATTATCAAGGTTGTATCTCTGGTACCCCAGTTCGGCAAAGAGGCTAAAGTAATTATCAGGCCATTCGAGTCTTTTACCGAGGCCTGTTGTTAAACCATCAATGATCATTGACTGCCTGCTTTCCACCCCTTTCCTGTCGCCATTGGTCATAACGGAGCGGTAAGCCGAGACGGTAAACGTATTGGGTTTTTTCCCACCCAGCCAGGGCTCCACGAAGGAGACATTATATGACTGGTAAACACGCCCGTTTGACTGTGCCCTGATGCTCAATGATTGTCCGTCGCCACTGGGGTAGGGCCTCCACTGCGAAGGCTTGAAGAAATTTTTCATTGCAAAGTTATTGAATCTCACGCCCACGGTTCCTACCAACATACTGGCGCCCCAGCCACCCGATATTTCAAACTGGTCATTAGCCCTTTCTTCCAGGTCATATTCAAGGTCGACAGTGCCCTCGGCCGGATTCATCAAAGGTTGGGGGTTTATCTTTTCAGGGTCAAAATGCCCAAGTACCGCTATCTGGCGTGCGGAGCGCATAATAGCATCCTTACTGAAAAGATCCCCCGGCAGGGTATATAACTCACGCCTTACAACGTGTTCATTAGTGCGGGTATTACCTTTTATGATAACCTCGTCAAGGGTGGCCTGGTCGCCTTCCTGTATCCTTATTTCCAAATCTATGGTATCATTCTGCACCTCTGTTTCAACGGGCATAAGATTCGAGAAAAGATAGCCGTTGTTAAGGTAGAGGGAGGACACCGCATCTTCATCAAGGTTCAGCCTGTCATCGAGAAGGATCTGGTTATAAACATCCCCCTTATTTATGTTAAGTACTCCCGATAGCAATCCCTTAGGGTATACACTATTACCAACCCATTCAATATCACCAAAATAGTACTGATCACCTTCATCTACCATTATAGCCATCAGCACACGATCTTCAGATACATCCATAAGGGTATCATTCAGAATCCGGAAATCGCGATACCCATTTTCATTATAAAAAGTGATAAGGCTTTCCTTATCTTCTTCATACAGATCGTCTACGTACTTGGAAGCTTTAAAAATATTCAGGTTTTTCTTCTTCGTATTTTTCATTACCCTCCTGAGCCTACCATCAGAAAATACCTCATTACCTTCGAAGACTATATCGCTGATTTTCACCCTTTCATTTTTATCAATATGCACATTCAGCTTAATGCCGTTGGGGTTTTCGGGATCATCTTTCTGGATTATTCGCACTTCGGTATTCAGAAATCCCTTTTCGATAAAATGATCCTTGATTATAGATCTTGTATTTGAAAGCACATGGTCAGTAACCTGGCTTCCGCTCGTCAGGTTAACCTTGTCAATGATATCCTGTGTTTCATTTTGCTTGACCCCGAAATATTCAACTGAAGATATACGTGCTCTCTCACCCAGGTAAATATCAAGGAATATTGTATCCGATTTAATGTCTGTTGCGGTTATTTTCACTTCAGAAAAGAGGCCCTGATCCCAGAGTTTCTGAACAGCCTGGGTTATCACTTCGCCCGGCACCAGTATTCTTGAATATTTCCTTATTCCTGACAGCCCCACAATAGCGTTTGTATCAAGATATTTTACCCCTGACACCGTTATATCCCCGACCACATATTCACCCGGATCCATATAGTCCATTATTTCCGTAACATCCTGGGCCAGAATTTTCACCGGGAATAAAAGTATTATAATTGTTGTCAATACTATCGAAAATCTTCTCAACATATCAGTCCTTGTTTTCATGCAACTGTTCGCTGGTTTTTCCAAATCTTCTCTCTCTTTTCTGATATTCAATCAAGGCCTTATATAGTTCTTCTTTACCAAAATCAGGCCAAAGTGTTTCTGTGAAATATAATTCACTGTAAGCTATCTGCCATAGCAGAAAGTTACTGATACGTAATTCACCGCTTGTCCTGATAAGTAATTCTGGATCAGGTATATCCTTTGTTGTGAGATAATTCTCAAACATTTTATCATCAATATTTGCCGGATCCATCTTCCCTTCTTTTACTTTATAGGCTATATCCCTGACCGCTTTCACCATTTCCCACCGGGAGCTATAGCTGAGAGCGACAACCAGGGTCATTCCATTGCACCGGGAGGTTTGCTCCAGGGTATCATCGAGGCTTTTTCTCACCTGGCTGGTAAGCCTATCAATATCACCAATTACTTTCAGAACGATATCATTATCTACAAGTTTCCTGGTTTCATTATTTAATGAATTAACCATCAGCTCCATAAGAGCTTCTACTTCTTCCCACGGGCGATTCCAGTTCTCGGTTGAAAAAGCATATAATGTCAGATATTCAATTTTTATTTCAGCCGCTGCTTCAATAATTTTCCTCACCGCATCGACACCCTTCTTATGTCCATAATTACGATCTTCTCCCCTTTGCAGAGCCCATCTTCCATTACCATCCATTATGATGGCAACGTGTTTTGGCAGGTTTTTTAAGTTTATGTTGTCTTTAAGAGACATTATTTGCGCTTCTTATATTTATCATCCCAATAATCACCATAGGCAGGGCAACTCAGCATATTATGGAACATTTTCCATGTGAATGTCACCCCTGAAAACATATACCAATCATTATTATGCGTCCATACATGATGATCAGGGTCAATATTGTCAGTTAAGCCGTCAAAGTTATCATAAAATGTTTTACGAGCGCCATATTCGAGCTCTAATCCCAAATTTTTATAAATATTTACTTTGATTCCAACAGAAATTGGGATAACGGGAGTATAGGTAAGGTCTGCATTATTCAAGAAGCACACTCCCCCTCCCACAGCAAAATACGGGGAATAATCCCACCATTTTCCTGTTGTTGTATAGGGCAAAAAGTTGAATTCAAACTGGGCTGACCATTCGAATATTGAAGTTTGAAAGGATTCAGCGCGTGACTGTTGAAAGTTATTATTGAAGTCAAGGTCATTTGCCCTGATTATTCCATAGGAAATATTTGTTTTCAGTGAATGCCTGGGGTGAAAATTATACCGGTACATTATTCCCAGGGCGGGTGATGATCCGTAAAAGTATCTTTCGGGATTAATATCACCCATATAATAAGAAAGCCCTCCGAAAACACCATAATCTGCTTTTCGTTGAGCATTCAGAGGAATAAAAAAAATAAACATCAAAACAAGCCAAAAGCACCTCTTCATGTAAACAATATTCTGAATTTATTACTTTATTACTTTCTAAAAGTCGGTAATCCTCTCTCCGATGTTTTCAGTTTGTGAGTATAAACAAAGGTCATAAAATAATAAACGTCATTATGAGTTGAATATTGCGAGGTATAACCGTCAATATAATCTGACGTGGTGTATCTTAATCCGAAATCAAATCCAATCATTGAATTAGGCCTGACAAGGTAATTTAATCCCAGGCCTACCGGCACCGCAAGAGCCACACCCGAATTTTTTATATCACGTTGATCCAGGGCATCATTGGGCTTTGCACTATAAAAAGCGGGGGCTAATCCTGTATAGATATATCCATCCAGTTTGGCCAGAACGGAAGTGATGATTTTGTCACCTTTAATGAACCTGTAGCTGCTCTCGGCATTATTTTTAAGAAAATAATATTCACCCTTTACCAGGGGTTCAAATAAAGTTATGGATGATTCATAGTCCCGGGTTTCATTGCTGCCTTTAACATCTGATGCATGCATTGCTCCAAAATTAATGTCAAAGGTAATTCCTATCCTTTCTTCTATTCTGTACCTCATACCTGCTTTCAGGTTAAAGCGGGTTTGTTGGATAAGAATATCCTTAAACCCCAAAGCATTCTCACCGAGGCTAAAACCTCCAATATCGCCAAAAACCTGGGCTGCCCCTGTCCCTCCATATATTTCATATCTTCTCAGCTTCCATAACTGAGCATTAGCAACCGGGTATAAGAAAATGAACAATAACAGTAGCAGGAAAACCCGTTTCATAATAATGTGTATGGATTATTACTGATACAAATATAATAATCCAAGAATAACAATCCTAAAAGAATGTATTAAAAAGATAATCAATTTCTGTGGTCGGCTCCCCACATCAATTTATTTCGCAGCGTACTGAAGAAGTCCTGTCCCTCCACATTGATAGTTTTTATCATATAAGGAGCCGCGGATATAATCAGTTCCCTGAAGAAGGGCAGGCGGACTGATCTGAAGTCACATGTCACCAGGTATTCGGGGCTTCTTCCTTCAACTTCCAACCGCAGCCTGCTGGTGCCGGGAAGAACTATAGGCCTGACACTAAGTGTATGTGGTGAAAGAGCTGATATAATAATGCTTTCATCAGAGGGTGACAGTATAGGACCGCCCGTGCTCATATTATAAGCAGTTGATCCGGTAGCTGTAGATACTATCACACCATCAGCCCAGTAGGCATTCAGGTAGAGGTCATCCACGAATACTTTAACCATTATCATATTAAGGTCGGCTTTCTGAATTGTAATATCATTGAGAGCGACATTTGACTTGCCAAGAATACCGAAGGGTTCGACGAGCTCAATCAAATGGCGGTCAATGAGGGTATATTGCCGTCCTATGATTTTTTCCAGTGATCCGGTTATATCATCATGTATATTAGCCAAAAAGCCCATCCTGCCGGCATTTACACCCGCAATGGGAATACCCGAATCCCTTACCTGTAAGACCGACTCAAGGAAGGTGCCATCACCTCCCACGCTGAGAACAAGGTCGGGTTTGAGCTCCTCTTTATATAGGTCCCTGAAAATCTTAAAAGAATCTCCATCAACAAGTCTTACCAGGTTTTCGTGCAGCAGTACACTCAAATTATGAGATTTCAGAACTGACATGATATTCCTTACACAAGTAGCAGTAGTTCTACCATTGTCAGATCCAAAAATTGCAATCTCTTTAAGCATTGATAATGATTTTAAATATCAAGATACCTCATGAAGGAATCAAAGCGGTCAGAATAAAAGTTATCCATATCGTCTTCATGACCATGCCATGCCGCTACTTCGTACTCAAAACGCTCAAATGTCCTTATTATAGGCATCAGATTATTTGTGTTGAGTTTAATGGTAACCTCCATCCTTGTGGAATCAGGAGGTGAAGATATATAGAGGTTCAGAATCTTTGCATCATTACTTTCAATTATCTGTGCTATCTGCGAGAGACTGTAATCATTCTGTAATATATCAAGAACTATCAAACCGCCCGGCTCAGTGAGTGATGACATCTTTGCCAGCTCCGAAATCAGGTCACTAACCATAATTACACCCTTGTAGTGGCTATGGTCATCAAGCACCGGAACGACAGACAGCTTTAGTTTGGCAGCCAGGCTTATGACATCAAAAATATGCTGATCGAGCCTTACATAGGGCTTGATTAGCGAAAGCTTGTGATTACCGATAGGCTGGTCGGGATCATTAAGATCATAAATATCAGTGTCGGAAATAAGGCCAAGAAACTCAAGGTTATTAACTATGGGTAAATGGGATATCCGGAATACTTCCATCCAGTTGAGAGCTGTTTGACCGGTATCCGAGGTTTTTAATGCAGTTACTACTTCCGATATAAGTTCTTTTGCCAGCATTGTTACTTTTCCTTCTCTTTTTCTTTTGCGATTGATTAATATAATACATCTAAAGTACGGAAAAAAATATTTATTGTTGTTTTATTCATTTGTTATATGAAAATTTGTATAAAAGGAAAAATTATGACAAAGTTAAGCGTTAATATTAATAAAATAGCCACAATAAGGAATGCCAGGGGAGGAAACATCCCCGATGTGCACAAGGCAGCAATAGAATGTGAAAGATATGGTGCTGATGGGATAACAGTCCATCCCAGGCCCGACGAAAGACATATAACCTATAACGATGTCAGGACTATAAGACCCGACATAAAAACTGAATTCAATATTGAAGGAAATCCTTCAGATAAGTTCATTGACCTGGTATGTGAGGTTGTGCCTCACCAGGTAACACTTGTTCCTGATCCTCCGGATGCCATCACTTCAAATGCAGGATGGGATACTATCAAGCATAGTGATTTCTTAAAAGATGTTGTCAGAATTTTTAAAAACAAGGGCATACGCACTTCAATATTTATCGACCCTGATATTTACATGATAGAGGCAGCATTGAATATAGGATGTGACAGGCTTGAACTTTATACTGAGTCATACGCCTCAGCCTACCCTTCTGATCCTGAAAAAGCTATTGCTCCTTTTATCACGGCAGCCACTGCAGCCAGGGAACTGGGTCTCGACCTGAATGCGGGCCATGACCTTAACCTGGACAACCTGAAATATTTCTCGGAGAAGATCCCATGGTTGAAAGAAGTTTCAATAGGCCATGCGCTTATATCAGATGCCCTGTATTATGGATTGCAGAATGCTATCGGTATGTACAAGAGATTACTGGTAAAAGAATAAAATCACAATATTTTCTATGGAGTTATTTTACCGCGAATACGGTGAAGGGATTCCCCTCCTGATACTTCATGGTTTATATGGTTCATCAGACAACTGGCTTTCCATCGCCAGGGAACTTTCAGAAACCTACAGGCTAATATTACCTGACCAGAGGAATCATGGTCAATCGCCCCATGATCCGGTTCATAACTATAAAGCAATGAGCGAAGACCTTCATGAGCTGGTGATCGGTCTTGATATAGACAAATTTATCCTGGCGGGGCACAGTATGGGTGGAAAAACAGCCTCATTCTTCGCCAGGCGATGGCCCGGCATGCTTTCAGGATTGGTAATAATTGATATATCCCCCTTCAAAACGGGACCGGAAGATAATATATCGAACAGCATACACGAGCGCCTGTTGAGAAGAATGACAAAAACTGATCTATCATTAATAAAAAACCGGGAAGAGGCTCATAATATTTTCAAGGATATTATATCCTCGGTGAAAGTGAGAAATTTCATATTAAAGAACCTCCACAGAGACAATAAGGGTAATTTTGAGTGGAAGATTAACCCACATAATCTTTATGACAACCTGGAAAATATTTTTGGCGGATTTGAAAAAAACGTAAGCGGCAATGTTGATCCTGTCACCGGCTTCCCGGTTTATTTTCTCAGGGCTATGGAGTCGGATTATATCAGTGATGAGGATTATGGGCCAATAAAGGAAGTTTTCCCGGCAGCCGAAATAATCGAGGTGCCAGGTTCCAGCCACTGGATACATGCAGAAAAACCTGAAGTCATAATTAAACTCTTTAAGGAAAATTTCCCTTCTTAAGCACCAAATTGTGTAACAGATTCTATTTTCCCCGGTGGTATAGGCTCACAATTCCTGAATTTCAGGAAGACCTGCACAAGAGCAATTACATCCTTTTCACAATACCTTGCTATCCTTGCAAGGTCATCTTCCTTCCAGTAAGTATCGGCAACCATTGAACCATCAATGTCATCCTTTGGGGTGGGAACATTTAAGATGCTTGCCAGGAGTTCAAGAGAGGTATAACTTTTATGATCACCAAATTTCCACAGTTCCATGGTGTCCAGGAGATTAATCTCCCATGGCTTCTTGCCTGCATTATCGAGGAGGGAGGGTATCTTCATACCATTAATGATCATACGCCTTGCTATATAGGGATAATCAAATTCCTTCCCGTTATGGGCACACAGCATTGCATCCTTGTTTGTACTGAAATTATTGAGCATCACCGAAAAGTCATCCAGTACTTCTTTTTCATTATGCCCGAAAAATGATTTAAGCCTCAATGACGTATTATTTTCCTGCCCTGCAATAAAGCCCACCGAGATACATATTATTTTTCCAAATTCAGCATATATACCAGCCCTTGCATAAACATCGCTGGCACTCTGTTCTCCAGTTCTGAAATACAAGGATTTCTTTTCCCAGAGCAACTGTAGTTCGGGACTCAGCTCTTCATATGAGGAAGCCATAGGAACAGTTTCAATATCCAAAAAGAGTATTCTTGCCGGATTGATGTCTTTAAGTAATTTCATGATTTTAAAAATTTATTAAGCCAGGATTCATGCTTTTGTATTCAAATATTTCTCGACTGCAGACACCAGCATATCTATGGCAACTTCATTCTCCCCCCCACGCGGAATAATTATATCTGCATATCTTTTAGTTGGTTCAATAAATTGCAGATGCGAAGGCTTGACCGTGTCATAATATCTGTCAAGGACCATCTTTATATTGCGACCACGCTCTTCTATATCCCTCCTGACAACCCTGGCAAGGCGGTCATCGGCGTCGGCATCCACAAAGGCTTTTATACGCATCTTCTCCCTCAGTTCTGCATTAGTAAGAACCAGTATCCCTTCAATTATTACTACCCTGGCTGGTTTAACAGCGATGTGTTCATCTGACCTCGTGCATGTAATATATGAATACTGTGGCATTTGCACCGTATTTCCCAGGGCCAGATCATCAATATGTTTATTAAGGAGGCTGAATTCGATGGAGGCCGGGTGATCAAAATTAATTTTTTGTCTTTCCTCAAGAGGCAGGTGCCTGTTATCCCTGTAATAAGCATCCTGGGGTATCATTATTACGTTTTCATTGCCCAGAAGGTCTATTACCTTTCTTGTGACGGTTGTTTTCCCTGAGCCCGTGCCACCGGCAATTCCTACAATCAACATATTTTATTACTTTTGTCTTCAATAATTTAGTCAAAAATACTAATTTCTGTTAATGATTAAATACAGCATTATTTTATGACGAATTTATATCCTTTGAAGTTCTTCCCAATCCTGAAAGAAAGAGTCTGGGGAGGCAAGAGGCTTTCTGCTGAGTACGGGAAAAAGGCAAAGGAAGGATCTAAAATAGGTGAAAGCTGGGAGCTGTCTGCTGTGCAGGGTGATATTTCCCTTGTGGCAAACGGTTTTCTTGAAGGTAATAACCTTGAAGAGATAACCGAGGTATATATGGGCGATCTGGTTGGGGAAGATATCTTTGAAAAATACGGCAGGGAATTTCCCCTGCTCATTAAGATAATAGATGCCAACGAAGACCTTTCAATCCAAGTTCATCCGCCCGATGAACTGGCAAAAGAAAGGCACCACGCCTATGGAAAAACGGAAATGTGGTACGTCCTGGAAGCAAGTGACGATGCAGTGATATACACCGGCTTTAACAGGGAAATGACAAGAGAATTATATTTAAAAAGCCTGGAAGAGGGGAAGGTCGTTGATATACTGAATAAAGAGAAACCGCAAGCTGGTGATGTTTTCTTTATACCTGCCGGACGTGTACATGCAATTGGCAAAGGGGTGGTGCTCACCGAAATACAACAGACATCCGATATCACTTACCGGATATGGGACTGGAACAGGAATGGCCTTGATGGCAAACCGCGTGAGTTGCACACTGAACTGGCAGTGGATGCCATTGATTACAATACCTATGAATCGTATAAAACAAGAGTGGAACCCGAACTTAATAAAACCGTCAATATAATCGACTGCAAATATTTCACAACTAATGTAATTGAACTTGATAAAAACATTATCAAGGATTATTCACTCATTGATAGCTTTGTTATATACATTTGTGTTGACGGAAAAGCTAAACTGAAGTGGGAAAACCAGGATATGAGCCTGGATAAAGGTGAAACGGTTCTTATACCGGCATTGATGGAAAGAGTAGGCATAGATCCCGAGCCATCAGCCAGGATTCTTGAGGTATACATCAGAAAACCGATATAAATAAATAATAAAACAATATAATAATGATTAATAGAATTTTTCTTTTCGCCCTGACAATGACAATGGCGACCGGTTGCTGGGACACGGGAAATGATAAGAAGCAGCCAGATGAAGGAAAAGCCGACGATGGTGTACAGGTAGTTAAATACTATAACGAAGGCAGGCTTGCTAAAGAAGTGACTTTTAAGGATAGCATAAGAAACGGCCTCTGCAGTAATTATTATGAAGACGGCAGGTTGAAAAGGACGATATGGTATGAGGACGGACTTAAGGAAGACACCGCTAAATGGTATTACCGGGAGGGCATGGTATACCGCGCCACCCCCTATAAGAACGATAAGATACACGGAGTGCAAACCAAATACTATAAGTCGGGCCGTGTGCAGGCCACCCTACCCTATAAAAACGGGCTCAGAACCCAGGGACTCAAGGAGTATCTTCCCGATGGAAGGGAAGTGGATTCATACCCCTCCATTGAATATAGGATAAGGGACCTTACAGATACCCAGGCAAATGCTGTAAGAGTATTCACCCGGCTCAGCAATGAATCAGCAAATGTAAGATTTTACAGGGGCTCATTCGTTAACGGAACTTTTGATCCTGAGAAATGCAAAGATATCACAACCTCATCAGGAATGGGCTTTGTTGAACTCAAGCCCGATAATGAAAAAGGTAAAGGATATGTTGACATCATTGCGGTATACATAACCAGGTTCAGAAATAAAAAGATATTAAACAAAAGAATAGAATTACCCTATAATAATTTGTACTGATGAACATTCCGGTTAAAGAGGGTAAAAAAATTGACCTCAGAACGAGAGTAAGAGAAAATGATACTGCAAGAGCCCATGGGTCCGGCCTGCTGGATGTCTACTCAACACCGGCAATGGTGGCATTCATGGAAAAAGCATCTATGGAACTTGTACAGCCATATCTCGACAAGGGTTATGGCACTGTAGGTATATCACTGGATATCAGGCACATGAAAGCTATACCTGTTGGAGAAAGAATAAAATGTATCAGCATATTCAAGAACAGTGAGGGTAGCCAACTCACTTTTGAAGTAAAAGTATTTAGGGGGGAAGACCTGGTGGGTGAAGGGATACATAAAAGATATATTATTGAAGAAAAGCGGTTTCTCTCGAAAATAAAATAAGGTGATGATTATCCGGTCGGCCAGATTCATAAAAAGCAGTACAAAGCTAATTGACTGCCCTGTGGCTGACAAAGCTGAATATGCTTTTATAGGCAGGTCTAATGTTGGTAAGTCGTCACTTCTTAATATGCTTGCCGGAAGAAAAAAGCTGGCTAAAATATCATCTACGCCCGGTAAAACCCAGACAATAAACCATTTTATCATTAATGACGAATGGTACCTTGCCGACCTGCCGGGCTACGGATATGCAAAGGCTTCCAAATCATCACGGAAGCAATGGTCAGGATTTATTGCTGACTATATCACAAAAAGGGAGAATCTGGTGTCCTTGTTTGTCCTTATTGATTCAAGGCATGAACCACTGAGGTCGGATTATGAGTTTATGGAGTTCCTTGGTCTTAACGGTATTCCATTTGCCAGGGTGTTCACCAAGTCAGATAAAATAAGCAACAGCAGGTTAGATAAAATCAGGTCTGCTCATGATAAGCATATGCTCGAAACATGGGAAAGCCTTCCCCCTGCCTTCATCAGTTCAGCTGTCACCAAAAAGGGGCGTGAAGAAATATTAAAATATATTGAAGAAACATTAACTTTTTTTAAAAAGCTACATTAAGGTAAACATGATTTTTGTAGTTTTGCAGATATCATAAAGCCTGTTACTTAAACCGAAAACCTCCATGAACGGAAAATCACCTTTGAAGATATTCTCCTGCAGGGCCTCACGATACATAGCTGAAAATATTGCCAAGCACCTTGGAGTAAGACTTGGTGAGAGCAGCGTAACAGAGTTCAGTGACGGTGAATTTCAACCACGTATTGACGAATCAGTAAGGGGGTGCTCTGTATTCATAGTTCAGTCTACCTTCCCACCGGCCGAAAACCTGATGGAACTTTTACTGATGATTGATGCAGCCAAAAGGGCCTCTGCATACAAGGTAATAGCCGTAATGCCTTATTTTGGACTGGCACGTCAGGACAGGAAAGACAGGCCGAGGGTGTCAATAGGGGCCAAAGTGGTCGCTGATTTACTGGAATCAGTGGGAGTGGACAGGGTAATGACACTTGATCTTCATGCCGACCAGATACAGGGATTTTTCAGCGTTCCGGTAGATCACCTCTATGCTTCATTCCTCTTTGCCAATTACATTAAGGAGATGAACCTGAACAATATTACTATCTCTGCTCCCGACATGGGTGGTTCAAAAAGAGCTAATGCATATTCAAGACACCTGCAGTCTGAAATGGTGCTTAGCTATAAACTCAGAAAAAAACCAAATGTAATAGAAGAAATATCGATTATAGGTGAGGTCAAAGACAGAAACGTTATTATTATTGATGACATGGTTGACACTGCAGGAACCATGACCCTGGCTGCACAGGTAATAAAAGACAACGGGGCAAAAAGCATTCATGCCTTTGCCACCCACCCCGTCCTGTCGGGGCCGGCTTACGAAAGAATAGAAAAATCACCCATAGAAAAACTGGTTGTCACCGATTCAATACCAAATGTAAGGCCCTCATCCAAGATCGAAGTGCTGTCTGTGGCAAAGCTTTTTGCTGAAACAATAGATGCAGTGTATCATAATGAATCCATAAGCACAGGCTTTGTTTTTTAACAGTATTTATCCTATATTTGCACGCCAAATTTATACTTAAATATTTATTGTCAAACGTGTGATGGGAGATCATCATAAGATAATCTTGAGTAGCACAACAAAAGTAGACAAATGAGAACTCTCGAAATTAGTGCCGAGGAACGAAAGCAAACAGGGAAAAAGGAAACAAGGAAAATCAGGAAGGAAGGTAAGGTACCATGTGTATTGTATGGAGGTGATAAAGTAATACATTTTCATTCACACGAGAATAATTTTAACGAACTGATATATACGCCCAATGTATATATTGTAACCATTAATATAAATGGTGAAAAGTATAGAGGCGTGCTTAAGGACATCCAGTTTCACCCTGTCACTGACAAAATTACACACATCGACTTCATGGAGGTCTTTGAAGGCCAGCCGGTGACTATTATAGTTCCCGTTAATCTTGTCGGTGAATCAGTCGGACTGAAAGGAGGTGGTAAATTAAGGCTTAAGAGAAGGCGACTGACCGTCAGGGGGCATATTGATAAACTGCCTGATAAGCTGGATATTGACATTACGAACCTGGATATAGGCCAGACCATAAAGGTACATGAGCTCTCCTATGAAGGCATCGAAATTCTTGATCCCCCAAGGGCCATGGTTGTAGCTGTTATTTCATCCCGCCTTGCAATGAAAGGGATGGAGATTCCTGAACCTGAAGTTGTTGAAGAAGAAGTTGAAGGTGAAGTTGAAGGTGAAGAGCCAGAAGCAGAAGCTGAAGGCGCTGAAGCTAAAGAAGAGGGAAAGGAAGAGACCGAAAGCTCATAACACTATCTGTTTAACCACAAAAATCCCATACCTTGAAATACTTAATTGCAGGCTTGGGAAATATTGGTGAGGAATATATCAATACCCGCCATAATATTGGGTTCATAATACTGGATGCCTGGGCAAGAAAGTTAAATGTTTCTTTTACAGACAGGCGTTATGGTTCTGTTGTTTCCGTAAAATTAAGGGGTCGCACATTGGTCCTCCTAAAACCATCAACATTTGTTAACAGGAGCGGAAATGCGGTAAGGTACTGGCTAAAAAAAGAAAAGATCCCGGAAGAAAACCTGCTCGTGATTGTGGATGATCTGTCCATTCCTTTCGGTTCAATAAGGTTGAGAGCCAAAGGAGGAGCCGGTGGACATAATGGCCTTGCACATATCAACATGATACTGGGGCATGGAAACTATGCAAGACTGAGATTTGGGATCGGAACCGACTTTATGACCGGTGGTCAGGTTAATTATGTGCTGGGTAAACTAAGCGAAAAAGAAGAAAATATATTAAACAAAAGACTTGACCTGGCCTTTGAAATAATTCAGTCCTTCGCTACCATTGGTATTGAACTGACAATGACAAGGTATAATAAGGAGGCAAAATCACTGGATGATGAAGAAGCAAGCAGCGGAAGATCAAAGGATTGACAAATTCCTGTGGTCGGTAAGGATATATAAAACAAGGAGCATGGCCACCGAGGCATGTAAGAAAGGAAGGATAATTATTAACGATATGCAGGTTAAACCTGCCAGACAGGTAACAATCGATGAGGTAATTAAAGTTAAAAAACCACCCGTCTTATATACCTACAGAATAAAGAAAATACCTCCGTCCAGGATCGCGGCCAAGCTGGTGGATGACTATATTGAAGACCTGACGCCCGCAGAAGAAAAAATAAAACTGGATATTAAGCAAAAAACAAGAGCCACTTATAGATATAAGGGCTCAGGGCGACCCACAAAGAAAGAAAGACGTGACTTTGATAAGCTGATGGATATTTAAGTAATCACTTAATTATTTAGTATATTGTAACGACAGAAATAATAAAAGATTATCAGGCTCAGTCTCTGTAAGCAAGGTGGCAGGCCGGGAAGCGTAAAAAGACAGAAAACGGCGTATATGGGTAAGACTAATATTGAAAAATATTCTGCAGGATATGCACTGTTGAAATTAATTGTCAAATTCTGGCATAATATTATCTATTACAAGAAAGTAATTGTGATTGGCAGGGATAACCTCCACAATAATATGCCCAAGATCCTTGCCCCAAATCATCAGAATGCACTTATGGATGCACTGGCAATAGTATCTTCAACCAGGGGTCATCAGGTATACCTTGCCCGGGCCGATATTTTTAAAAAGAAGTTTATCGCTTCCATACTTTACTCTCTAAAAATCTTACCTGTTTACCGTATAAGAGATGGGTATGACAACCTCAAGCATAACGATGAAATATTCGAAAAAACAATTGATGTACTTAAAAATAATAAGCCCTTAGTCATACTGGCAGAAGGTAACCATGCCGGCTTCAGGAGGTTAAGACAACTCAAAAAGGGTATTTTCAGGATAGCATTACAGACCGAGGAATCTGAGAATTTTTCCATGGGATTAAAGATTATTCCCGTCGGGCTTGATTTTTCTGATTATCACCGCTTCCGCTCAGTGTTAACAGTAATTTACGGTAAGCCTATTGATGTATCGGAGTACAGGCAATTATACGAAATGAATCCGAATGTGGCATATAATAAGCTCAGGGATAAGTTATCATCTGAACTGAAGAGATATATGGTTCACATTAGTTCAGAGGAAGACTATGAAGCCCTGAATGAGCTCAGGGAGATAGTGAACGGGAAATATTCCACCCGGACAAAGTACCCTAAAGTTACCAGGGATAAGCAACTGATAAGACAAATGGAATTATTGCAGAAAAAAAAATCCCCCTTATACGAGAAGATTTGCAGTAGGGCAATTAAGATACGGGATCTGGCTGATAAGCTTAACATAGGGTATTATCATCTTAACAGGAATAAACCGCGGCTGGTATTCCAGGCTCTTGCAATTACGGGGCTGATTGCCTTATTGCCACTTTTCATAGCCGGATGGGTTTTAAATTATATATTTTATATTATACCAAAACTTCCATTAAAAAACGTTAAGGATATTATGTTTCATGGCTCAATAAGATACGTAATATCGCTTGTGCTGGCCTTAATATTTTTACCCGTTTATGCCCTTATTGCTTTCTTGCTTATACCTCATTGGTGGTTGGCCCTTATTGTTTTACTGTTAATTATACCGGCAGGGATATTTGCATGGAATTACGTTCTTATGTGGAATAAGTTACGTGAAGGGATAAGGGTCAGGAAATACGAGAACAGGAATAATAAAAAATACAGGCAGCTCAAGGAGGAATATTCACACCTCCTGGATGACATTAGCAAGTTAAAAGAATGAAATACACCAATAAAGTATTCTGGCTTACAGGTGCTTCATCGGGTATAGGCAGAGCACTTGTTTGCGAACTTCTGAACCGGGGAGCCACCGTCATTGCCTCATCTAATAAAGCTGATGATCTGGAAGCCTTGAAAAAGAGCCTGCGTGAAAAGATGCATCTGCTCAGCACAGTGGTATTTGACCTGGCTGAAATGAGCGATATTGACTCTATAGTAGCAGAACAGGTTGAAAAACATGGTCGCATAGACGTGCTTATCAACCTTGGTGGTGTAAGCCAGAGATCAAAGATAACGGAGACACCTCTATGGCTTGACAGGAAAATAATGGAGATAAATTATTTTGGTACCATTGCACTGAGCAAGGCAGTGCTCCCTTATATGATTACCCAGGGTTCAGGCCATATAATGGCCACAAGCAGTATTTCGGAACGCTTCGGCTTCCCTCTTCGCTCTGCTTATTCTGCCTCCAAGCAAGCCCTGCATGGCTTTTTTGAAACCCTGCATATTGAAAACAAGGTTAATAATGTTAAAGCCTCAGTAATCATCCCGGGAAGAGTGAAAACAAATATTTCATTTAATGCATTGACAGCCACGGGCGAGGAACACGGTAAAATGGATGCCGGGCAGGCACGGGGCATCTCTCCCGAAAAAGCCGCAAAGATGATACTAAGGGGCTTAGCCCGCAATAAAAGAGAAGTGCTTGTTGGTGGAAGAGAATTAATTATGTTATACATAAGGAAGTTTTTTCCATCAATTTTCTTTAATTTTGCAGGCAGGATTAATCCTCACTGAGGTTTTGTTTTTGAGCAGATACATACTTTAAAGAGAATAGGTTTACAAAATGAAAAATTATCTTATCAGTGGCATTCAGCAGATGGGTGTTGGGGTTAAAAACCTTCACGAAGCATGGGAATGGTACAGGAAGTTTTTCGGCATGGATGTGCCCATCTTCGAAGAGGAAGCCGAAGCGAAACTTATGCTCCCTTATACGGGAGGTAAGCCCCGGCGCCGCCATGCTGTCCTTGCCATGAATTTGCAGAGCGGGGGGGGATTTGAGATCTGGCAGTATAAGGGCAGGCAACCCAAGGAAGTGGAGAATGAAATACTGGCAGGTGACCTGGGTATTTTCGCATGTAAGATGAAAGTCAAGAATATTGCAGATGCGCTGAACCATTATAAAGAAAAAGGTGCAAAAGTGCTGGGCAACCCGGCCAAAGATCCTCTGGAGAGAAAGACATTTTTCATAAAAGATCCTTATAACAATCTCTTTCAATTTGTTGAAGCTTCAGACTGGTTCCTCAATGAGAAAAAGGTAAACGGCGGGGCTTACGGGGCAGTTATAGGTGTTAGTGATATTGAAAAATCACTCAAGGTATATTCAGACATACTGGGCTACGACGAGGTCCTGTATGACAAATCAGGAGTGTTTGATGATTTCAGCAATCTGCCCGGTGGTGATCATACTTTCAGGAGGATGTTACTCAGGCAGAGTAAACCTTTCAGGGGCGCTTTCAGCAGGTTATTTGGTGATAGCGTAATAGAACTTATCAGTGTCAAAGGCAGGAAGCCCTCCAGGATATTTGAAGACCGTTACTGGGGCGACCCGGGTTTTATACACCTGTGCTATGATATTAAGGGCATGGATGCCCTCAAAGAACACTGCCTGCAGGAAGGTCATGCCTTTACGGTTGACAGTAAGGCAAGCCATGACATTAAAGGATTTGACATGGGTGAAGCGGCAGGACATTTCGCCTATATTGAAGATCCCGACGGTACGCTTATCGAATTTGTTGAAACACTCAAAATACCAATCAGTAAGAAACTGGGATGGTATATAAACCTGAGTAAACGCCATCCCGAAAAGAACCTCCCTGCATGGATCATCAAAGTATTGAAATACTCAAAGATAAAGGATAAAAGCTAAGTCAGCCTGCGTTCTTTTCGTTCTCACTCAGAACACGCATTATGTTAGCACTCCAAATCTTTTCGATCTCTTTCCTGGAATAACCTCGCCGTAAAAGCTCATAAGTGATATTCTTCATCTGGGAAACATCCATTACACCTTCAATACCCCCTCCCCCGTCAAAATCTGTTCCTATACCCACATGGTCAATACCTACTAACTGTACAACATGGACAATATGATCGACAGCGTCTTTCACTGTGGCAAGTTTACGGTACTTATTTCTCACCTGGTAATATTCCCTCCTGGCCTTTTCAAACTCCTCTTCCGACAGATCTTCGAAATCATTATATTTATCCCTTACCTCTGCGAGTTTTTCCTCAAGAACGGGATTTGGCTCGGGTTGTTTAAGATAACTGCTCAGGATGCATATCTGTATGACCCCACCATTATCCTTAAGGGCCAGTAACATATTATCATCAAGGTTGCGAGGACTTTCACACAGGGCGCGACATGATGAATGAGAGGCAATGACAGGTGAAGTAGTTGTTTCTAAGACATCATAAAATGCCTCATCAGAGATATGGGATACATCAACCATCATCCCCAGCCTGTTCATTTCTTTCACTACATCCACCCCAAAATCAGATAAACCATTATGTTCAGGGCCACGATCATCTGTGGATGAATCACATATATCGTTATTGCGGGAGTGTGACAGCGTAATATATCTTGCCCCACGATCATAAAATTCTTCCACTTTGAAAAGGTCTTTACCTATGGGATACCCATTCTCTATGCCTATGAAAGCTATACGTTTCCCTGTCTTTTTTATACGATAGGCATCGTCAACAGTAAAAGCCAGCTCAGCCATATCTGAGTTTTTCTCCACATTATCGTATATCTTTTCGAAAGTCTGTATTGTCCTCTTATATGCTTCCTGGTAAGCTTCAGGTGTCCTGGGTCCCTGGCCAATATATATTGCAAAGAATTCGGCATCCAGTCCTCCCGCCTTCATCCTCGGGAAATCGACACATCCATCCTCATTCCATACACCTAGATCATAATCAGACCGCATAAGCCTCATAGGTGTATCGCAATGTGTATCAACGGTTAGTATGGCCTTGTGAATTCGTTCGGCCCTTTTTTCTATTCGTGCTTCCTCATCACCACATGATGTAAATGCTAATGATAATAGAAGAATAAAACCAACTAAGAGATTTCTTTTCATAACATTTTTATTTATTACAGTGGCTCAAAATTAGATAAAAAGCAATTCAGTAAAGAAAAAATTAAGCTATTCTAAAACAGCTTTTAATGAAATTTAACAATACAAAAGCCCCTGACGTGATTGTCAGGGGCAGCCATGAAAAGAATGGAAAAATTGCTTTTGGACAGTAAAAGCATCATTTAAGCCTAAAGCTTAATAATTTTATAAACACTATGTTTATCACCATTCTTTATCCTGATGAAATAGTTACCTGCAGGGTATTTTTGCATGTTTATCTCCTTAAACAGGACGCCGGCTTTTATTATTTCAGTATCAATAAGCCTTCCATCGGGTCCTGATATAAATATTATTGTTTCACCATTCAGTGGTTCTGAAAATCTTATGTTAAGTATATCATCCGCGGGATTTGGAAAGAGTATCACATCAATCTTAAGTTCAGGACTTAAATGCACTCCTGCCACAAGGAGTTTTGATTGCTGAAAACCCTGTGTAAGTATCAGGCCCCCTCCTGCCGCTTCAGTTGTGGAAATAACAAGTTCACCCAGGGTCCAACTGAGTGACATGGTCTTATCGCTTGAAAGATCATACCCCCCTGCGCTTGATACCACCTGTTGTTTAACGTCCTGGGCATTAAGGCCGGAAAACAGGAACAGGATTGATAGGATGCTTACAAGGCTTTTCATGAGAAAGGTATAACATCATGTAACCAGGATAAAAGTATGAAAAAAAGACCCAAAAAGCAATTAATGAAAATTTAAATCAATCAATGCCCATTTTTTTTACACCAAAATATCATAAGTGGTGGTGAAACAGTGTAAATAATGTATAGAAGTGGCATGTATAAATATTAGTCATATGAACTTAAAGCATGAAAATGCTATTTTTGCCATCACTATGCTAAGGGATAAATTAATTAACTGGTCGATACTTCTCTTCCTGTCCCTCACCTGGGGATCATCCTTTATCCTGATGAAGAAAGGCCTGAGATCATTTGATCCAATTCAGATTGCATCGTTAAGGATATTTATCAGTTATCTTTTTCTTTTACCCCTGGCTATACCTAATATTCGCAGGATAAACAGGGATAACCTGTTAAGCCTCATTATAATAGGCCTGATAGGTAATGCCTTTCCAGCATTTTTATATCCTTTTGCCCAGCGTGAGGTAGACAGCTCCGTTGCAGGCATGCTGAATGCACTAACGCCTCTTTTCACTTTATTAACAGGTATACTTCTTTACAGGCGCAAGGCAAGGTTGAGCCAGGTTGTTGGAATACTTTTAGGACTTGTAGGTGCCGCCGGTTTATTGCACAGGGGTTCATTTTCTTTCGATCCCCTGGGTTTGTTTATCGTTCTGGCTACTTTTTTTTACGGGATTAGCTCAAACCAGGTGACTCTTATCAAAAACATGAATGGTGCTGTTATTACTGCATTGGCATTCTTCATAATAGGACCTTTTGCGGGACTTTCGCTTTTATTAAGTGATTTTGGACCGGCACTCGAAACCGAGCACTGGCTTCGTAATCTTGCCTTTATTTCCATACTTTCAGTTTTTGGTTCAGGTATAGCTGTGATCCTTTTCAATATATTGATATTAAGGACATCACCTGTTTATGCCGTTTCGGTAACTTACCTGGCTCCTATAGTTTCAACAATGTGGGGATCTGCAGATGGTGAGAATATTACTTTATTTATGATTATTTCTGTAATTTGCATTCTCGCCGGTGTCTATCTTACAATAAGGAGAAAAACACCAGGCTAACTTACTTAAATGAGCTGGATGAAAAACAGATTGTGGCTGGTTTCTTTATTGGGTGGTGTTTTATGTGGCCTGGCATGGTATGATAATGCCAGCGGACTGATAATGCTGATTGCCTTTGTCCCTTTTGTATATATTTTCCAGTATACCATAAATAAAAAGGAAGAGGTTAAGCTTGTCTTCCTGAGGGTTCTTCCGGGCTTCCTTTTGTTTAACATCCTTACCATATCATGGCTGCGTAATGCTTCAGTAGCGGGTGCTATATATGCAGTTGCCGTCAATTCTTTTCTCATGTCCTCGGTATTCTGGATTGCGGGCCTTATATACAAAAGATCAACATCATTCCTTGGATATACCAGCCTGATCACTTTCTGGATAATCCTGGAACATATGAACACCAGGGTGAGCATACTGACCCCATGGCTCAATCTGGGAAACACGCTGGGCAATGATCCCCTCTTTATACAATGGTACGATATCACAGGTATTACAGGAGGTACCCTGTGGATATTATTATGCAACATGGCCATTTTCACGATAATCTTCAGCCCCCGTAAAACAGGGAAAAAGCTTTTAAAGCATTTAACTGTCTTTTTGCTGCTCTTTCTCATCCCTTCGGGTATCTCTTTTTACACCTACTTCAAAAAGCCCCGCGAATGTTCAGATGCGGGCTTTGTAATAATACAACCCAATATCGATCCCTACAGTGAGAAATTCAGTGACTACCCTTTTGAATTACAGCTGAGGGAAATGCTAAAGCTTGCTGAAAAGAATATCACTGACAACACCGATTGGATCATCCTTCCTGAAACAGCAGTAGATGATCCCTTTTATGAAGAAAACGTGCTGGGAAATAAATACTACCTGATGATTGATTCTCTACTGGATAAATATCAAGGGCTAAGCCTTATTACGGGTGCCACTACTATGAGGTCATACCATGAATTGGATGAAGAACTGCCACCGGATGCTGTGAGAATCAACAACAGCAGGGTGTATTACGAGCTTTATAATACAGCTATGCAGGTTAATCCGGATTCAGATGTTCATTTTTACCATAAATCAAAGCTGGTACCGGGCATAGAAAAAAGGATAAGGACATTACCTGATTTTATCAATGATAAAATAATCCCGGACCTGGGAGGTACAATGAGCGGTTACGGTTCACAGGATAAAAGAACTGTGTTTTTTCATCCTGACAGCATTTCAAGACTTGCACCTGTTATTTGCTATGAGTCGGTTTACGGAGATTTCGTCACAGGATATGTAAGGAAGGGCGCCAATGTTATTGTTATCATCACCAATGACGGATGGTGGGAGGATACCGCCGGTTATAAGCAACATCTTATGTTTGCCAGGATCAGGGCTATTGAAAACAGGAGGGCTGTTGCCAGGGCGGCTAATACAGGTATCTCTTGTTTTATTGACCGCAGAGGAGATATAGTACAACGAATAGGCTGGTGGGAAGAAGGTGTTCTTAGACATTCCCTTAATCTCAATAATGAAATTACTTTTTACTCGGCAAACGGAGATTTTATATCAAGGTATGTCACTATTTTTGGCATATTTATACTTGTGATAACATTCATAGCAGCACCGATACGTAAGTTGAGAGATCCTTCGCTTGCTTCGACACTTTGACCTTGCTCAGTGCAGGCAAGCTCAGCACAAGTGTCTCAGGATGACAGTTAGAAATTTTCCAGTCCCTTATCAAGCCATTCAATATATTCATCCACATCAAGGTTAAAAGCCATTGGATCAACCAGGGGATTGCCTTCAGCATCGGTTATTGCATACAAAGGCTGGGTGTTTGTTCCGAACATTTCAATCTCATGGTTGGTGTTTGCCTGGCCTATTGTTTTCTTCACCTTCCCGTCAATGTCAGAGACAATCCACTCACTTTCAGGTAACCTGGTCCTGTCATCACAGTACAGGGCAATTATCACAAAGTTATTCCTGAGTCGCTTCAGCACCTCCGGGTCAGACCATACCCTTGCCTCCAACTCTTTGCAGTTACTGCACGCATGTCCCTTGAAATCAATAAACACAGGCATATTCTTTTCCTTCGCGCAGGCCAGTCCCTGTTCAAGGTCGAAATAACCAGTAAGCCCATATGGTAATTCAAATTTATCAGCATATCTGGGCTCTGAACATAAAGCACTTTCTGCCGTGTCATATATGGCAGCAGGGGCCACTTGCTTTGTTGTGACTTCCTGGCTAAGATCAAATTTTGCAGAGGATCTGGGAGGCAACATACCGGATATCCCTTTCAGGGGAGCTCCGAAGAGTCCCGGTAAGAGATATACCGCAAAAGAAAAAACAGCTATGATAAGCAGCAACCTGAAGATACCTATATGGGGCACTTCACTGTCATGGGCAAACTTAATCTTACCCATAAGGTAGAGCCCAAGCAGGGTAAAGAGTACGATCCATATTGCCAGATATATATCCCTGGTCAGTATATTCAAGCCATAAACCTCATCTATCGTAGATAGAAATTTCATGCTGAAGGCGAGCATTAAAAAGGCAAGGACCACCTTAACAGAATTTAGCCAGCCGCCTGATCTGGGTAGTTTCTTTATCACCGCCGGGAAGAGGGCGAAAAGAAAGAAGGGAAGTGCAAAGCCAAGGCCAAAGCCAGACATGCCCACCGTGGGTCTTAAGACATGGCCGGTAGCTGCTTCAACAAGCAGGGCACCGACAATAGGTCCGGTACAGGCAAAAGAAACCAGCACTGTTGTTAATCCAAGGAAAAAAGCTGCTATCATACCACCCCGGTCAACCCTGGCGTCAGCACTGCTCACCCATTTGTTCGGTAAAATAATCTCATAGGCCCCAAAGAACGAAGCGGCAAAAACAACAAAAAGCAGGAAGAAGATTATGTTTGGGATCCAGTGGGTGCTGAGGGCATTTGCAAAACCCGCACCTGCACTTGTAAGTGATACAATAATTCCAAGCGATGAATATATAATCACTATGGACAGTGCAAATATCAGGGCCTGGATAAATGACTTTCCCTTATTTTCCGTTCCCCGGGAGAAAAAAGCAACTGTCATGGGTATCATGGGAAAGACACAGGGTGTAACTATGGCGGCCATACCCAGGAGGAAGGAAACCAGGAAGAGGCCGATTAATCCCCTCTTGTCTGCAGGGGTGTCATTGATAGCGGTGGCAGTCTGTTCCAATTCTTTATCGCCGCCCGCTATACTTATTTTGAATTCCTGGTCCCGGGGAGGCGAACATCGTTCATCATCACATGCCATGTACGTGATGTAACCATTCACATCGAAACTGTCCAGATTGGAGCTTGCAGTTTGCCTGAATTCAGCCACCCCCCTGAAATATTTTATTTCCATCTCGAAGGCCCGGTCAAAAACAATCTCCCCCTCGTTCATCTCGCGGGTTTCGCCAACAGGCTCGTAGTTATCCGATTCTTCGAAAGTAAAACTGGTAGGTATGGGGCCTCCATCGGGCAGATGCATTGAATACAAATGGGATCCATCTTCTATGGTGGCCGTAAAAACCAGGTCATAGCTATTATCTCCTTTCTCCTCATAGGAAAATGACCAGTCAACGGGATCATAGATCTGGGAGTACGAACTTATTGAAAACAATAACAAGCTTAGAAATAACGAAATTAGCCTGATCATTTAATAGTATTTTATATTTTACCCAAAAAAATCTTAATAATACTTATTAAACAAAAAAAACTGCTTTATGTTGATGCAGTCAAAACCTCTTATCTCAAATCTATCTCGTCCCCGTATTTGTCGGTAAACCTGTATTCTAGCATGTGGTATGACTGCATGGCTTTTACTTCAAGCTTGCAATTATTTCTTTTTGCCATTTTACGATATTCCGGGTAAATCCCTTTTGTAAGGTAAGCAGCAACGAAGGGATGCACTTTAAGTATGAAATTCTTTGTCTTGACTTTTTCTAGTATTGCCTTCAGATTTCTCTCCATCTTTTCGATATAAAGCAAGGAAGGCCCTATTTTACCTGTACCGTTACATGTTGGACATTTTTCTTCAACGCTGATATCCATTTCCGGCCGCACCCTTTGTCTTGTTATCTGCATCAATCCGTATTTACTCAGGGGCAAGATATTATGCTTTGTACGGTCTTCAGCCATTACCTCCTTCATGGTCTCGAAGAGCTGTTGCCTGTGTTCGTTTGATTGCATATCTATGAAATCAATAACTATAATACCTCCCAGGTCCCTTAACCTGAGCTGCCTGGCTATTTCTTTTGCCGCTTCAAGATTTACTTGTAGTGCATTTGTTTCCTGGTCGGTATCAACTTTCGACCTGTTTCCGCTATTGACATCTATAACGTGCAATGCCTCGGTATGTTCTATGATAAGATAAGATCCATGTTTGAAAGATACAGTTTTACCAAAAAGGGCTTTTATCTGTTTTGTAACACCAAAATGATCAAAAATAGGGGCATCTCCCCTGTAAAGCCTTACTATTTTTTCCTTCCCCGGTGCTATTTCACGGACATACTTTTTTATATCAGCTGCCATTAACTGGTCGTTGACGGTGATACTTGTAAAGCTCACATTTAGTATATCCCTTATTATTGCATTTGTAAGATTCAGTTCACGTATAAAAAGTCTCGGTTTCGAAATATCTTTGCGAAGGTTCCTGAAAGCAGTTTCGAATCGTTCAACCAGGTCACGTAATTCCGCATCGAGGGTTGCCACCTTTTTACCTTCAGCTACTGTCCTGATTATTACCCCGTAATTCTTGGGCTTTATGCTTTGAATAAGAGCTTTAAGCCTGTTCTTCTCTTCAGCACTTTCTATTTTCGTTGATACAGACACCTTGTCAGAAAAAGGCAGGAGGACTAAATTTCTCCCTGCGATGGATATTTCTGAACCCAGCCTTGGCCCCTTTGTTGAAATAGGTTCTTTGGTCACCTGGACAATGACTGTCTGACCTGTCTTTAAGACATCAGAAATTTTCCCATCCTTATTTATATCGGGTTCATTTTTGAATTTATGAACGGGCAGCATCTTGCCTTTCCTTTTCAGGGCAAGGTCATAATATTTATGTAATGACCTGAACTGGGCACCAAGGTCGAGGTAGTGAAGGAAAGCATCACGCTCATAGCCAACATTAACAAAGGCAGCATTCAGCCCCGGCATTATTTTCTTTACTTTGCCAAGGTAGATATCCCCAACTGCAAATTTAATGTCTTTCTTTTCCTTGTTGAGTTCAACCAGTTGTTTCTGTTCCAACAAGGCGATGGCAATTTCCCTGGCTCCCGAGTCTATTATTAAATCTTTGCTTATCACATTACGGAGGTATAGATCTTTTGTATATATGTTTTATAAATATACTAAACCTAAAGATCAGACAATCTTTAGGTTTAATATAAATTGGGAACTGGCCCCGTGCACAGAACCTTACTTCTTCTTCTTATGCCTGTTCTTCCTCAAGCGCTTTTTGCGCTTGTGAGTGGCCATCTTATGTCTTTTTCTTTTCTTTCCGCTGGGCATAAATCACTTACTTAATATTATTCTTAACCTTATTGATGAATGTTTTTGAAGGTTTGAAAGCCGGAATGTGATGTTCAGGAATAATAATAGTGGTATTTTTTGAGATATTCCTTGCAGTTTTCTTAGCCCTTTTCTTAACTATGAAACTGCCAAAGCCCCTTAGATACACGTTATTACCGGCAACCATTGAATCTTTTACCGAGTCCATAAACTCTTCAACAGTTCTTTGAACGGTCACCTTCTCAATACCAGTTTTTTTGGCAATTTCGTTAACGATGTCTGCTTTAGTCATTTTTAATGAGTTTTAATTCAACAATTTATATGTTATAATTTTTTTAAAAATTAACTCTGCAAATGTAAAATATTATTTCATATAAATGAAACTCCAGGCTTTATTTTTTATATTTTTAATAGCATAACTTGTTGAAATTGTGTTAATATATTAACCGGTCAGCTTATAAAAGCGATAATAAGCCCCTTTTTAACACTATTCCCATGTCTGTTTTTTTCTCTTACTTCACTTTCTGCAAAAAAAATTCATTTCCCCTTCCTGATTGTTACTAGCTTTATTTTTACTACCTTTACCACCTGAATTATCGTATTTTAAACCAGGTGAAAAATGTCAGTTAACAAGGTTATTTTAGTGGGTAATGTAGGAAAGGACCCTGAAGTGCGTTATATAGACACAAATGTTGCTGTAGCAAGGTTTCCTTTTGCTACCAGTGAAACTTACAGGAGCAGGGATGGAGAAAAAATAACCACAACTGAGTGGCATAATGTTGTATTATGGAGAGGACTGGCAGAGGTTGCGGAGAAATTTGTAAAAAAAGGATCACAACTTTTTATAGAGGGGAAAATACGTACCCGCTCATATGATGACAGGGAGGGAAACAAAAGATATATCACCGAAATTATTGCTGATAATATGCAAATGCTCGGTCGCCGCCCCGACAGTCAATCAACAGACTCTGACAATAACGGTTATTCGTATAGTGAAAGAAGTGAACGTACCACTCCCGAAGATACTGATTCGGCATCGCAGGCAGAAAATCCTTTCGACACCGGCAATGATACTCCCGGTGACGGTGATGAACCTGATGATCTGCCATTTTAGTGTTAATCAAAAGTATGTCAATTGGATACTATTGACCCTTTTCAACAAATTTTAGCCCTATATAATATTGCCATTACTCCACCGGTGATTATTGAATTTGCTGTACTGGCAATATTACTGGCCTGCTCTGCTTTTATCTCTGGTTCTGAGGTTGCCTTTTTCTCCCTGGGCCCTGCAAATATTGATAAACTTACAAATAAGCGCTCACGTAATTCTACCACTGCCCTGAAGTTGCTGGGCAAGCCCGAAGAATTGTTAAGTACAATACTTATTGCCAATAATTTTGTTAATGTGGGTATTGTCTTACTGGCGGCTTACATCAGCGAACAGTTGTTTACTTTTTCCAGGCCGGTCCTGGGTTTTTTTCTTGAGGTGGTGACAATAACTTTTATCCTCTTGCTTTTCGGTGAAATCCTACCGAAGGTTTACGCTACTAAGGCAAACGTACGATTCACCCTTATCATGGCAATACCTCTTAATATATGTGAAAAAATCTTCAGGCCGCTGAGTGCTTTTTTAATAAGGTCAACCTCACTGGTAAAAAGAAGGGCAAGGCAGAGAAAGCACATTATAAGCAAGGGAGAGCTCTCTGAAGCTATCAGCCTGGCATCCGGGAAAAATAAGGATGATGAAAAAATACTGAAGGGGATAGTCAAATTTGGAAACATAGAGGCAAAAGAAATAATGAGGGCCAGGATTGATATTACAGCAATAGACATAAAAACTCCCTTCAGGGAAGTAATATCCCAGATTATTGAATCAGGCTATTCCCGTATACCCGTATTTTCAGATACCTTTGATAATGTACAGGGGATACTCTATGTCAAAGATATCCTTCCACACTATCACAAAGCCAATAGCTTTAACTGGCAATCGCTGTTACGACCACCCTACTTTGTTCCGGAAACAAAAAGAATAAATGACCTGCTTGAAGAATTCCAGACAAAAAAGATACACCTTGCAATAGTAATAGATGAGTATGGTGGAACCAGTGGAATAATAACGCTGGAAGATATTCTTGAAGAAATAGTAGGTGAGATCCCCGATGAACATGAATCAGAAGAAATATCCTTCGAAAAAATAGAAGATAATATTTACATTTTCGAAGGTAAGACCCTGCTCAACGATTTTTTTAAAGTCTTGGACATTGAAAGTGACCCTTTCGAAGAAGTAAGAGGCGACTCAGATACCCTTGCCGGATTAATACTCGAGCTCACAGGGGAAATACCTGCCCAGGGTTTCAGTATAGACTATAAACAATTCCGTTTCCGTATTCTCTCTGCTGACAAACGCAGGATAAAAAAACTGAGGGTGGAAATTAAACCTTATGATGATGATAAAAAAACCTGAAATACTTATCTTTTTTATACTTATACTGCCTGCAGTACTAATTTGCTCATGCAGGAATAACGCCGTCCCCAGGCCCAAAGGATATTTCAGGATAGACCTGCCTGAAAAAGAATATACAGAGTTTGATTCCATATGTCCTTTTACCTTTGAATATCCTGTTTACAGTGAGATAAGAAAAGAACCGGGAATGGATCAATACTGCTGGTTTAATATTGTATTCCCCGATTATAAGGGAAAATTGCACCTCAGTTATATGGAAGTAAACAATAGCCTGAAGGCCCTGACTGATGATGCCCATAAGCTTGCATATAAACATTCGGTCAAAGCCGATGCCATAGAAGAAAAAATATGGATAAATGATGACGAGAATGTTTACGGTATAATTTATCTTATCAGTGGGGATGCGGCTTCTTCCGTGCAGTTTTTTGTCACTGACAGTTTAAGTCATTACCTTAGGGGCTCACTATATTTTGATGCTCAACCCAACAAGGATTCTCTGGCACCGGTAATAAATTTTTTCAGGAAAGATGTGGTGCACCTTATTGAGACTCTTAAATGGAAATAATAAGTAAACGGGAAAATGGCTTGTATATCAGAACATCACCTTAATGAATACACAATGCTCGGGGTCTGGAAGATCGAGGAAGACCTGAATACGTTGCTGTCACTGGTGAAGCTTAATCCCGAAGACAAGAAAAAATTTGCCAATTTTAAAAGTACCTCAAGAAAGCTGGAATTCCTTAGTGTAAGGGCACTGCTGTCAGAACTTCTGGGGCCCGGGTATACGATTGTGTATAATAAAAATAACAAGCCCTTTTTAATGGACGGATCACATTTTATTAGTATTTCCCATTCAAACAAGTTAACAGCCATAATGCTCAGCTCACGGGAAAGAATAGGTCTCGACCTTGAATATATGGGTGCAAATATCGCGGGGATAGCGCGGAAATTCATCAACAAGAACGAGAAGATTACGAATAACAGGGACTTGAAGAAATACCACCTTTACTTACACTGGTGTGCCAAGGAAGCCCTGTTTAAAATATGTGACAAAGAAGGTATCAATATGCAGAAAAATATTACTATATATCCATTTGAGGTTGAGCAGTCAGGTGATATGAGGGGGGAAGTTCAATCAGAACTTATAAACGAGATATTTGATTTACGATATACCCGGTATGAAAACTATGCAATAGTCTGGACTAAAAAAGAATATGATGATAAAGAGTCTGAAAAGGCAAAAATGTATCGCCCTGTTGATGGATCCTGACAAGTATGCGCCAGGTGATATAAAGCAGCTTAAAGAAATAAAATCGCACCACCTTCCTGATTATATCTTTATTGGTGGCAGCCTTACCAGCGTGCATCCTGATGAATTAATACTCAGCATTAAAGAGAATTTTGATATACCGGTTGCCCTTTTCCCGGGAAGCCTCCTGCAATTAACAGACAAGGCCGATATTATACTGCTTTTATCTCTCATCTCCGGCAGGAATCCCGAACTGCTAATAGGCAACCATGTGATGGCAGCCCCCCATTTGAAAAAGATGGATATTGATATTATACCCACCGGCTATATCCTTGTTAATTGTGGCACAAAAACATCGGTGGAATACATGAGCCAGAGTGAAGGTATCCCTTCCTCAAAAACAGATATTGCAGTGGCTACTGCCTTGGCGGGTGAAATGCTTGGTTTAAAACTCATTTACCTGGAGGGGGGAAGTGGTGCAAGTTATCCCATACCACCACTGATGATAAAGGCGGTGAGGGATGCTATTTCTCTACCACTTATTGTCGGGGGCGGAATACGTAAGGCTGAAGATATCAGGAGGGCATATGATGCCGGGGCTGATATGGTGGTTCTCGGTAATGGCTGTGAAGATGACCCGGGCTTGCTTGAAACAGCAAGCAGAATAAGGGATGAGCGAAAAAAAAATCCTCCTGAGTTTCCAAAGGAGGATCATTCGCGCTAATTCATATATCACTTATCGCATTCAAGGACATTATCAATCTGGTACTGTGCTGCTTCTTTAAATTCACCATAAAGGGCATTCTTATAAGCTGCACATGCTTCATTTTTCTGACCAAGGGCCTGGTAAGCACCACCCAGTTCAAAATATATTTTAGCTTTTTCCTCGGCACCACCTGTTTCCAGTTCAAGCGCCTCATTGAATGACTGCACTGCTTCTGACCATTTTTCCTGGCCTTTCTGTGCCAGTCCCATCTGGTAATGTACAATAACGTTATTATTACCATATTCGAAGGTGTTCATCAGGTTGTTTTCAGCTTTTACATAATCCTTTTCAGCCATGGCTGATTGTGCATCATTAAAGTAATGTGCACGCATCACCTTTCTTATGTCGCCGGCAGTCTCGTTATCACGCTCCTGCTCGCAAACCTGCAGACCCATCATGGCAACTTCTTCCATTTTTTCAACATTTTCCATCTTATCATAGACCAGAAGTTTACCGAGATAAGCCTTAGTATAGTCAGGATCTCTCTGGAGGGCATCATTATAAAAAGCCAATGCCTCTTCATAATTACCTTCATTGAGTGCGGAAGCACCCTGGACACTCCTGATGCTTAATATTGTTCTGAGGGATCTTGATGCACTTCTTGCATCACCAATAGACTTATATTCTTCTATTGAAGCATCAAGCATCTCAACAGATTTTTCATATTTTTTTGCCCCGGCATACTGTTTTGCAGATTCATAATACATTTTCGGAATACGGGTCATAGCCTGTCCTTTGATCTGATCGGCCTCCATGCCTCCTACTTCATCTGCCAGTTCAATGACTTTCTCGTATGAAGTGACTGCGGCTTCTGGATTGACCTTTTCCATCTGTACAGCCTGGTTAAACGATGCTTTTACATCATTAATTGTTACCTGACCATAAGTGGACTGTGTAAGGCCTAAAATTACAAGAAGAAACAGCACATTTAGACTTTTCCTGAATAATACTCCCATAGTACTTGATTTTATTTAAGTTACGCTTAAAAATTCATGCAAAGATATAAAAATGAATAAAACATAAAAATTTATTTTTCTCTGTGCACCACAGTAAACATTCAAAAAGCATACCATTACCTGTAAAGCTCAGTCATAGGCTCTCCGGTGCATGCATTTGGGAAGGGCACCTTACAAAGAGCTGATAAGGTGGCGGCCAGGTCATTCATGCTCACTTTCCTTGTTATGCTTGATCTGTTAACTTTCCATCCATACCATATTAGGGGGACATGTGAATCATATTCATATACAGAGTTATGATTCGTCACCCTTATGTCATTTTCAACCCAGGCAGGTTTCAGGTTTATAATCACATCCCCACTGCGCAAAGGATCGAAGCTGTTACGCATCTTTGCAAAATGACCTGTGGTAAACTCATTATCAGCCAGTACCGAACCCGATACGGCTGTTGACACACCGGTGAACTGGGTAAGGAACCTGGCTGCCGTTCGCTGAATTTCTGACAGTTCAAGGCCTGAGTCTTCTATAAGTGTGTGATTAAGGTATACCTGCTTTTCATAATATCCCTTGACCCAGTTACCCTGTCCATATTTTACGTTGAAATAACTTTTCAGGAGAGCCATGGCCTGGTTATGCCTGAAATAGCCGGCAGGGATCTTCTTATCCCTGAGTACATCCGGTATTTCAGCCAATCCATGAGCTGAAGTGAGATAAATAAGTACATTCTTTTTCCCTATCTTCTCATTTACATAATCCAGGAAATGCTCCAGGTTTCTGTCGAGTCTCAATATTGCATCAGCCATCTCAACCGAGCTGGGCCCAAAATTATGTCCTATATTATCTGTTGCAGAGAATGTCAGTGTTAGTAAATCAGTGATATCATCCTCTCCCAGACCTTCCTCCTCTATAAGTCTGATAGCCAGGTCGGCCGTGTAAGTATCCGATGCTGGTACCTTCCCCAGGAATGAATAGTCTCTCCTCTTACTGAAAATACCTCCCTCGGTACTCATCTTTTTTAAATCGTAAGGGAAAACAGACCTGCCATCTATTCCTGATTCGTATTTGTTTGTATCGGGCAGACATACTTTATATTCCTCCAAATCAAAGAGGGGATTCCATGTTTTATCCAGGTAGGTGTCTGCCAGCAGCATACTGTTAAAATCATTAAGCCATGCTGGAAGTGAATCCAAATAATGCGTACTTGACATCCACGTACCAGTAACATTATCATACCAGTAAGCGGCATCAGCAGAATGGCCTGATGCCAGTATGGCGGTATGCTCTTTGAGTCCAATACCATAGACCTTTGCCCTGCCTCCGGTAGCCATTTTGAGTTCATCGCCAAATGTACTGGACAAAAGATGACCGGGAGAATGTAAACCTCTCTCAAAACTCCCTCCTACGGGATTAACACCCCGGTCTGAAGTACAGTAAATTATCTCTTCCCTTAAGGGAATGTACCAGTTATCAGCAACAATACCATGATGCCTGGGCACAGTGCCTGTAGCAAGTGTTGCATGGGCAGGTGCCGACTGGGTCAGGAAAAAGTCATATGATGCATTTTTGCAAAAGGTGCCCTCATTAATCAACCTTTTAAATCCCCCTTCGGAAAACATGTCCCATGATTTATCAATAAAATCATAACGAAACTGTTCGATAACAATACCAATTACCAACCTGGGTTTTTCCGGCGGAATATATGCATTCTGGGGATATGACTGATGAACAAGAACAAAAAAAAGAGTACTGAATAAAGAAATTTGTTGTATCCGTTTCATAAAAATAATACCAGCATATCATTTAGAACATTACTGAAAATCAATTCGCAAAATTAAGTGTTTTTAAATTACATGCAAGCTGGAATATATAAGTTAACATGAAATGAAAATAATCAATACTTTATAAAGCTGCCACTATAATTGCGACCTCCGGAATCGAATATGGATATTATGTAATAGCCCGGGGTCAGCATTGAAATATCAATCTCTGTTTTATCCCCTTCAACAAATATATCCCTGTCATACAAAGTGATGCCTGACTGATTAGATATACGCATCCTTACTTTACTACCTTCAAATTTGCCCGTGCCTATAAATATACTGTTGCTAGCAGGTACCGGCCATACTTTTATCCCTGTATCATACCGAAGATCATCATTACCGGGGGCACCCGTTAGTTTTACGGTAATATATTTTTGTTCTTTTTCATAAAGAATAATATCGCTGACCACCTTTGTTTCATATCCTTCGGCTGATATGGTCAAATCCCATGTACCGGGGCTGAGCATTCTCACAAAGCTGCCGTAAAGCGAGTCAGAATAAACATGCGAACTGTCCTTATCATGCCCGGCGATGTAGATTTTCGCCGAAACAGGTTGACCCGTATCATTATCTATTACCTTGCCATATATGCCATAAAAGGCATTTTCAAGGTAACCCAGGAAAGACCTGTAATTGTAATCCCACAGGAGTGGTAATTGTGCAGCCGGTGTCTCCTTGGTCATATCCAGTTCAATGGTTACCTCCCTGCCCTGTAGTTCGTATGTTACAAAATCCTGCCTGCCACCGTAAATGACATACCATACAGCACCTCTTACCACGCCGTCGCGGTAATCATTCATATATGAAGAAACCGAGTAATTATGCACCGTATCAGCATATCTCCTGCCGGTATAATAGAACCATACACTGTCAGCATGTATCTTTGACAGCCACCTGTCCCAGGGGAAATTAAAGACTTCCGCACCTGAATGAAAATTAGCCGATAGCACAAAATTTCTGGGCCTCATAAAATCAATCATTGCCATGTTTTCAATCTCAGGCACTATAAGAGTATCCATCGGGTCCGGAAAATTCCTGTTCAGGTCAACACCGTTTGCATTGGCTCGCGTCGGAGAAGCAATGGTATCTCCCCCGTGATAAGTACCGTCAGGATTTGCAAGAGGGTTTATCCATATTTCCAGGCTATCAACCAGGGCCTGCTCGAGTCCGCCGTTATTGGCATTAACGAGAAGGTGCTCTGCCAGGCGCAGCATCAATACAAAACCCTGCAGTTCATCGCCATGGATATTGGCAGTGTAAAAAACTTCAGGTTCATCTTCATCCTCCTGGACATTATCGGATATCTTCAGGGCCAGTATCAGCCTGCCTTCAACACTCTCTCCAATTGTATCAACTCTGCATATTAGAGGATTTTCTTCTGCCAGCTTATGCACAATAGTATCATATTGCTGGTATGTTGGATACAGATCCCAGTTCATTGCCTCCTCAACTGAAAGGGCTGATTCAATAGATTTGCTTTCTTTCTCTTTTATAATCTTATAGTGCAGGTTCAATGACAGGAAGGTTTCTATATCTTTTTCAGAGAGAACGCAGTAAACCACATTGTCTTTTACATTTGATACAGAAATAAATCTGCCTATCTCAGTTAAGGCATTAAATCCGGGATATTTAAAAGTAACCTCGACCTGACCATATTTGCTGACCTGCTCATACAGCTGTTCTTCATAGCTTATATCCTGGGACTTTAGCTGTAGCGATATACCCAGGATAAAAATTAACATTATGTATTTGCAGTAGGTCATAGCCCTGTTTATACATTAAACCTGATGTGCAATATATCTCCGTCATTAACAATATAATTCCTCCCCTCAACATAAAACCTTCCGGCCACTCTGCATGCCTGTTCTGAACCCAGGTTTACAAAATCATCATACTTCATTACTTCGGCCCTGATAAATCCCCTTTCCATATCTGAATGTATGATCCCTGCTGCCTCGCTTGCAGTCATGCCTTTCCTTATTGTCCATGCCCTTAATTCTTTAGGCCCCATGGTGAAGAAAGTCTGTAAATCCAGCATCCTGTATGCGCTTCTGACAAGCTTATTCACGCCGGGCTCTGACAGGCCAATATCATTGAGAAACTCCATCCTGTCTTCATCATTATCAAGTTCTGATATCTCCGCCTCAAGAGCACCTGCAATAACAAGAATTTCCGAATTGCTTTCAGAGAGTCTTTCCTTCACCCTGTCAACAAAAATATTACCCCCGACAGCTGATTTGTCATCAACATTACATACATATATAAGAGGTTTTATGGTAAGCAGGAAAAGATCGTCAATATATTTTTCTTCGCCAGGCTTAATCTCAAAATCACGTACATTATTTAGGTCTTCAATATGATCATTTAATCTCTGTAACACCTGAATGCCCTTTCTGGCATCAGCATCGCCCGATTTGGCTATCTTTTCCAACCGGCCTATTTTCTTCTGCACCGAGTCAATATCCTTCATCTGTAGTTCAAAGTCAAGATTTTCAAGATCACGCAGTGGATCAACTGAACCATCAATATGAGGCAGGCTTTCGTCTTCAAAGCACCTGAGAACATGAATCAATGCATCGGTATTTCTAATATCTCCCAGAAATTTATTACCAACACCCTCTCCCCTGCTGGCCCCACGCGTCAGCCCCGGAATATCAACAAATTCAACGCTTGCAGGGGTAACTTTTTCCATTGGCTGTAATTTTGCGAGTTCCCGGAGCCTTGGATCCGGTACCTTTACAGAACCGATATTCGACCGTGTGGCATTGAAAGCAAAAGGGCTCACTTCAGCTTTATTGTCAGACACACAATTAAATATAGTTGTCTTCCCTACATTAGCAATACCTATAATACCGCATTGAAGTGACATGTATACCAAATATTAGTGTTTGAAAAAGCAAATTTATCAAAAAGACCTATAAGACTTATATAATTATCTTTATACTTACGTTTATTAACTATGAAAATTCGATTAATTCAATACTTAGACAATGCTTTATGAAGATAAAGTTGCTTGAAGAAACCAGGAAAAAGATCTTTAAAAGATCTCCCTTTCCTATTATTTTATTTCTTCTACTTGCAACGCCCGTCATTATAAAGGCGCAGCAGGCAGACGAAAGTAAGACCACAACAAGGATATTATTTATTCTGGATTGCTCCCAGAGTATGGCAGGCAGGTGGGAAGAGGACGAAAAAATAGACATCGCCCGAAGGTTTTTATCCAGGACTGTTGACAGCCTCAGCAGCTTTGATAATGTTGAAATGGCTCTTCGCGTATATGGACATCAGAGTGTTGTTCCACCCCAGGATTGTAGCGATACAAGGCTTGAAGTGCCCTTCGGCCCTGATAATGCCTACCGAATTAAAAGAAAAATGCTCGGCCTGTCTCCCAGGGGAACCACCCCCATTGCAAATTCACTGGCAGCCTCAATAAATGATTTCCCTGAATGTGAAGGGTGCAGAAATGTTATAATTCTTATCAGTGATGGCATTGAGGCCTGTGATGGTGATCCCTGCGCCGTGGCTGTTGATTTGCAAAAACAGGGCATTATACTCAAGCCCTTTATTATAGGCATTGGGCTGACCCGTGAATACCAGGAAACATTCAAGTGCCTGGGCAATGTCTATAACGCCAATACAGAAGAACGTTTCAAAGAAGTTCTGGAAATAGTTATCACACATGCCCTGACCGAAACATCACTGCAGGTAAACCTTATTGATGGTTATGGTTTCCCTTCAGAAACTGATGTGCCAATGTCGTTTTATAATTTAAAGACCGGTGAACTGAAATATAATTTCGTCCATACTATGAACCAGAGGGGACTTCCGGATACCCTGAGAATAGATCCTCTTCTTGATTACCATGTAATGGTCCATACAATGCCACCTGTAGAGCTTGACAGTTTGCAGCTTGCTCCCGGAAAACATAATATAGTGGCTATTGATGCACCCCAGGGAAGATTGAGAATAAAGCAGGAAAGGGGCTCCCAGTATAAAGAACATAAGTTTATAGTTCGAAAAAGCGGAGAGATGAAGACCCTCTGCAGGCAGAAAATGAATGATGAGAAAAAATATATAAGTGGTAGTTATGATATTGAAATACCAACTATACCTGTAACTGAAATTAACAACGTAGAGATAAAAGCCGGTGAACTTACCACTGTCACAATACCTCAACCAGGTGTCGTAACTGTCCTGGTTGATAATTCCGGCATATGTGAGCTTTTTCAGGAAAATGAAGACGGTCTTCAATGGATCTATACCATAGACACCCATGAAAGATCATCACCCCTTGTATTATTGCCAGGATCATACCGGATAATTTACCGGGCTATGTATGCAAAAGCAAGCCATTACACCATAGAAAAGAAGTTCAGAATAGAATCCGGAAAATCATCTCCTTTACGGATTTTATGAGGTAGTGATTAAACTTATATGATATTTGCGATTCAAATAATAAAAAGTTTATAAATTGAGGAGAGATATATCAGACCAGATTATCCTGGAGGAATTTAAAAAAAACAGGAATGATGGCTTCAGGCTCCTGTTTGATAAATACCATGAAAGAGTTTACTTTCATATAAGACGTATTGTGATCTTGCACCAGGATGCCGATGATGCTCTCCAGAATACTTTTATAAAGATCTGGAATAACCTTGATAAGTTCAGGAGGGAAAGTTCACTTTATACCTGGCTCTACCGTATTGCATCAAATGAAGCTATAGCCATGGTAAAAAAAAGAAAGAGTGAGACAGGGCTTCCTCTCGACAAGCTGTCAGAATATTTCAATACATCGGAAGAAGGTGATAAATGGTTTGATGGAGATGAAGCAGAGAAAAAATTGAGAAATGCCATACTTAAACTGCCCGATAAACAAAAGCTGGTTTTTACACTTAAATATTACGAAGACATGAAATACGATGATATGAGCAGGGTGCTGAATACCTCGGTTGGGGCACTGAAAGCATCATATCATCATGCTGTAAAGAAAATTGAAGATTATTTAATTAACAATTAAAGTTTCGCACTTGTTTTCAAAGCACATGATTTCAATCAATTATAAGTTAACTTCATATGCTATCTGTTAGTATTTCAATATTTTATCTTTTCC